>NZ_CP187419.1:4800000-5434979 GCF_049819085.1 Anatilimnocola aquadivae | reverse complement strand
CGGCTGAACAGTCCATGTGCAGCCCTCCCAGCAGCCTTCTTTTGATAACTTTTTGAGCGAAAAAACGAAACCATCCAGTCGCCATAACTATTTCTATTTCCATCACTTACGCCCATAACTTCTCGGATATCAGCCGTTTTCCGATAACCGTTTGATAACCAACTCCGGCCCTGTTCACACTCTAGCCTGAACAGGCCCTAACCGGGTGGGTCTCTCTTCGTGGCGGCAGACCTCTTGGTTTGCCTTCTGGTCCGCCTAGCCTGGGTAAAGACGGGCAGCTCAATCGCCTCGCCTTACGGTGCGTGCAAAATTGAAGTGCAAGCTAGCGTATGGTGGCTGAGAGTAGGAAAGGCCATCGCTGGGTGTTTGAATATCAGAATCTCACTTGCAGATACTCAAACGGAGGCCCAGCGATGGTTTACAAGCAGCTTAGGGTTGAGGAGCGTGAAATCATAGCGACGATGAATGCTCAGGGTTGTACTCAGGCTGCCATCGCCGAGGCGACTCATCGCGATGCTTCGACAATCAGTCGCGAATTGAGTCGCAATCGGCCGCGGAGTTGTTACTCGGCATCGGTGGCCCAGGGACTGGCGATGCGTCGGCGGGCGGCGGCTGGGCGGCCGCGTCGCAAGTTCGAGCAGCCAGAGATTCGGGAGGCGGTCAAGAAGCAACTCCAAGAAGGCTGGTCTCCGGAGCAGATCGCAGGTGTGAGCAAGCGTCAGTTTCCCGAGGATCCGCGCCGTTGGATCTCGCGGCAGACGATCTACAACTCGCTCCGCCGTGACGACCACGGACGCCCACTGCAGAAGTGCCTGCGTCGTTATCACCTGCACAAACGCCGTTGCCGCGCGCGAAAAGAGCGGATCTGCCCGCAATTGGAACAACGACCCGCGATCATTAACGAACGGGGCCGCTGCGGCGATTGGGAAGGAGATTTGATTTGCAGCGGCGGTCATGACCAGTTCTCGCTGGTGAGTCTCGTCGAACGTCAAACGGGCTACGTCGAACTGATCCTGGTTCCCAACAAAACGTCCGACGTGGTGATGAGCGCTATTCGTGTTCGCCTGGGAAAACACCCGCGTGAGTTGCGTCAGAGCGTGACGTTCGACAACGGCTCCGAATTCAGCCGCTGGGAATGGCTGCAGTGGATCCTGACCCTGCTGATCTTCTTCGCACATCCGCACTCACCTTGGGAGCGCGGCACGAACGAAAACACAAACGGCCTGGTCCGCGAATACTTCCCGAAAGGCACGCGCTTCAGCCAGGTCACTCGCTACGAGGTCCAAGCCGTCCAGGAAAAACTCAATCACCGACCTCGAAAACGACTGGATTTTCAAACACCCCACGAAGCCCTTTCAAAACATTGCTGTCTTGCAGTTCAAACTTGACTTCACCTACCCTCAAGAAATTTATAATTTGATTGACATTAAGTCAAGACATCGTAATAATAATCCACGTGATGCCAGCGCGCCGCCACGGCGCTCAGGCACAAGAGTTGAAGACGAGTTGAGTTCCCGGCCATTCAAGCACTGTTGCAATTCAATCGCTGCAGCTAGTGACTCTGCGTGGAAGTACCGTAAATGAAGGACATGATCACGTTTGTAAAGACTCGGTGCAAAGCAGGCGATTTCGGGAGCTTCGTTGATCTTGTTGGCGAGCAGGCGAGTTTCGTCGTCGCAATTGAGATATTGAGTTGGCTTAAACGCCAGAAGCGATTTCGAAATGAGAAAGGTCTGGAATTAAACCTAGACCACTCTTGGTGCCAAGAACTCTCCGTGCTGCTTAAGACTGATTTGTCGCTCTCTCGACTATTCGAGACCGCGGATGAGCGGCTGCAATTTCGATCAGAAATTAACTTGCTTGAACGCCTGAAAGTTCGCAACTTGGCCGATTCCGAATACCAGCCTGTCGTAAGAACTGAATCTCTTTGACGGCCAAGTGGCCGTCAACGGAACTAGATCCGGTCGAGGGTATCGAGCCAGCGGAACAGGAACTCGTCATCGGCAGCGGTGAACTCACGGGCCTTGTCACCCAGGCTGTGAACGACGACGGGGAACTTGGCTTCGGTCAGCTTCTTCTCGACAGCGGTCATCGTCGCCTTCACCGCCGACTTGTCCCCGGCGGCCAGCAAGATTGCCAGTCGATTGACCGGATCGGTCTCCGGCAATTTCAAGCGAGCCGGGGGAGTCGCTTCGGTGACCGCCAGGCCGCGAATTCGATCGCGCTGTTCCATCGCCGTGAGGAACGCCATCGTGCCGCTCGCCTCAGCGCCGAAGATGGCAACGCGGGTGGGGTCGACGGTGTAATGGGCCATCAAGTCGTCCAGCGTCTTGCGGATGAAGCCACTCTCGGTGGGATCCCATTTTTTGGCGTCCGCCGATTGAGGAACGAGCACGATCGCCTGGTTCTTCGAAGCAATCGCCTGAAAGCGAGCCGTGAGCTTTTCCCGGTCGACGTTGCCCGGCGGTGGCAAGTAAATCAGTACGCCATGGGCCACTTGCGGATGATAGTTAGCGGGAATCAGAGCCAGGCATTGGTTCTTTTCTTCGGGCAATTTGATTTCGATCAAGCCCGTGGTGGGCTTCTCGGCCGGAGGAGCCAATTCACCCGCGACAGCTGCCGGCAGATCCTTGGGTACATCGGCAGTCAACTTGGCGAGCGTGACTTCGGCTGTCTGTTCGTCTCCGCCGCGCAGAAACTTCAGGCTCACCTTTTTGGCAGGATCGGCACTGCTGACCAGTTGCTGCATCAGAGCGGCATCGGTAATTTCTTTGCCAGCCAGTTCGACGAAACGATCACCGGCCTGGATGCCTGCTTCGGCTGCGGGCGAGCCGGGGAAAACATAGCGAACGGTGACTCCCTTCTCCTTAACACCCCGCAGCGGCAACACGCCGAGCAGCGGATGCTCGTAAGGGATGAGGACATCGGTCAGTTCTGCTTCGAGGTCGAGTTTTTCGTCCTGCTTGTCGACCTTGCGCGTGACGGTCAGTTTCACTTTTTCGCCAGCATACTTCGGCCCGAGGGCGTGCTTGAGTTGGGCCTGTCGCACGATGGGCTGGCCGTCGATGGCGGTGACCACATCACCGGCCTTGATGCCTGCTTTGGCCGCTGGCGAGTTCGGCGGCACGGCGACAATTTCTGCAGGCAGGGCGTAGATATCGCCCGGCTTGAGCGAAATGCCGAGCAAGCCTGGATGCAGATCTTTACCAGCCTTGAGCGTGGCCAGGTGCGCCAGGATATCGGTGAGTGGCACAGCGAAGCCGATGCCCGAGTCGTACCACTCGGCACCCCCCAGTTCGCCACCTTGCCCTTGCGGAGAGAGCGGAGCGAGCACGCCCAGCACGCGACCTTGAATGTCGATGAGCGGACCGCCGTAGTTGATCGGCGAGATCTTGGCATCGGTCTGGATCGCTTTGCTCCAGATGCGCTCTTTGGCGCTGAGAATGCCGGCCGACATGCTCACCTGGCCCGCCTCGAAGGTGCGACCAATGGCCACGGTCCATTGGCCAACTTGCATCTCGCTGCGTGGCACGGCGGTCGGCACCGGCAATTTCTCGGTCGTGTTTACCTTCAGCAGGACGAGCATCCGGGCCTGATCGCGGGCGACAATCGTCGCGGACGAACGCGTGCCGCCGGGAAGCGAGACCAGGATCGACGTCGGCTTCTGCACGAAGTTGAAGGCACTCGAGATGACGTAGCCATCTTCGCTGACGATCAGCCCAGTCGTAGGCCCCGTCGCGACGAGGAGTTTGCCGACGCGTTCCAGTCCGCCGACGGTTTCGATGCGGACGACCGACGGTGCAACCTTGGCGGCCGCAGCGGTGATGGCTCGCTCTTCCAGTTCCAGCACATCGTCCTGGGCGCGTGTCTGTATCGTGGGAAGAAGTCCCAAGCAAAGGCAAAACACGAACAAGAATCGTTGAGAGATCGTCATAGCGGCCAATCGTTACGGTTCGAGCGAGAGTTGGACTTCGAGCAGATCCTGTCCACGCTGAATGGTGAGACGGACCATGTCGACGCGGTCGACGAACGTCAACTCTTCGACCACCTGCTTGTGCGAGGGGACCAATTGCTCGTTGACGAACAGAATCAGATCGTCGGCGCGGATGCCGGCCTTGGCAGCGGGAGACATGGGACGAACCGACTCGACGAAAGGTGGTGTCTTGGGAAGAAAGTCGGGAACCAATTGCACACCCAAGGCGGCCAAGGTGTGAGCCTCTTTCGGCTTCTTCACCGTTTCGTCACGGGCGGCCGAGCGAAGTTTGCCCGCGCGAATATCGACGACTGCCTGCACCAGTTCCGAAACGGGAATTGCGTAATTGAGCCAGGTGTTGGTTTGCGAATTGCGCAGTTCCTTTCCCAGCAGGCCCGCCAACTCGCCTTTGCGATTGGTGAGCGCCCCACCGGCTGCTCCGGGATTGTTCGTCATGGCATCGAGGACGTAGACCTTGCCGCGATAGTTGGTTTCGAAAGCTCCGCGACGAGCAGCCAGATCGCTCTTGGCCGAGACGATGCCCCGCAGCACGCTGGTTGGTTCGTTACCGGCGGCCACGCCATAAAGATTGCTGAAGGCCAGCACCTTGTTACCGGGTTCCAGCGGGATCGCTTCGTCCAGGTTGAAGTGGGCCAGGTCTTGAGCGTCGACCTTGAGGACGGCGATCTCCAGGCGGGGATCCATGCCCACGACTTCGGCGGGCAGCTTGCGGCCATCGTCGAGCGTCGCGGTGACCACGTCGGCGTCGAGCACATAGCTCCAAACGGTGAGGATGTGACCTTCGCTGCTGATGACGAAACCGCTTTGATAGGCTTCCAAACCTTGCACGCCGCCCGCGCCATAGAGCTTGACCATGCGCGGCTGCACACCGCTGATGACCCCGGCGAGCGAGGTTTGAGCCTGTGCCGATGGTTGCTGCAGCAAGCCGGCAGTTGCTAACAGCAACAGCATTGCGAGAACCGAGCGGACGTTTTTCACTTGGAGGCTCCCTCGTCGCCCGGTTGCAATTGAATGTCGCTGAGAGTGAGTTTGCCGTAGACAAAGTCGCCGCGGCGAACTTCGAGCGAGTGCGGAAACTGCCGGCCGTTCACTTCGCGATAATCGCTGAAGCGAACTTCGCAGGGGTCTTCGTCGGGATCGGCGACCATTTCGAGCAATTGCAAATGTCCACTGGTGGGATCAAAGGCCAAGCGCATTTCGACCACATTGCGCGTCGCAATCATGACATCGGAGAGACCTTCGATATCTCGCTGCGGCGCGGTGCCATAGTAGTAGACATCGCCAAACTTCTCGGGACCTTCGACCAGGAGCTGCCGCCACAAATGGAGTGCGACCAGCAGTCCGCCGCTGCCGGCCGGAGCCAGTTGCTCGTCCAGGTCTTTCGCCAAATCAATGGTCGCCTTCTCGGCGGGGAAGATGCCTTCGGCTTTGTCGTTTGCCAGCGTCAACTCGATGGCACCGCCGCGCGAGTGTTGGCCCTTAAGCTTCCACTGCCCCTTGGCGTTGCTGAAGTCGGCGCCCGCTGTGGCAGCCTTCCAGACTCGTTCGCGGTTCTGCAAGTTGAAGTAGTAGTTGGCATAACCTCGGCGAGCTTGAATCAGCTTGGCCACTTCGGGCGGCGGCGGCTCGGCCTTGGGCTTTTCGCTGGCACCTGGCAGCTTGGGCAGGGGACGATCGGGAGCCGGCTTCTTTTCGCCCGGCATCTTCTCGGGTTCTTTGCCTTCGGGAGACTTGTCAGGATTTTTATCGGGAGTTTTGTCACCCGGTTTGGGCTTGGGCAGCGGAGCCTGCTTGGGCTTGCGTTGCACGAGTTCCAGCAGTTCTTCTTCCGCATGCACGCCGCTGAGCCGAACGTGCGTGCTGACGGTCTTGCCGTCGTAACGATACGTCAGCGGCACTCGCCAGCCCTTGGGATAAATCCCGAGCACATTCTTGAAGGCATTCGTCGTGTCGATCTGCCGACCGCCGAACGAAACCACTTCGGCATCGTAACGGAGGCCACGACGATAAGCGTCGGACGTTTCCAGGATGTTCGAGACGAGTACGCGGCCATCTTCACTGGTGCCGACATTAAAGCCGGCGGTGGCATGATCGACAAAGCGACCACTCTTCAAGCAGCCCAGAAAGTGCTTGATCTGGTTGATCGAAATGGCATACCCAACACCCACGTTAACCCGCCCGCGTTTCTCGAACGAGCCGCGGCCGTTTACGCCAATCAGGTCGCCGTTGGCATCGTAGAGCGGCCCGCCGCTATTGCCCGGGTTGATCGCTGCATCGGTCTGAATACAGTCGGCATACTCGAGCAGGGTTCCCGCAGGGTATTGATAGCGATGGGTACCCGACACAATGCCATAGGTGACCGTAGGCTGAAAATCGGTGGCGAGCAGAAAGGGATTGCCGACGGCAAAGCACCAATCGCCGACTTTTACCTGGTCGCTGTCGACCATCTTGGCCGTGGGGAAATCGTCGCGGCCGAGCAGCTTGATGACGGCGACGTCGCCGGTGGGATCGATGCCCACAATGACCGCGTCGTACAGCTGGCCGTCGTTCATGCTGCACTTCATGTAGCTGCCCGCAGGCTGTACCACGTGAAAGTTCGTCAGAGCGTAGCCATCGGGCGAAATCACCACTCCGGAGCCACCGCCATTGCCACCATTGGCAAAGACCGCCACTGCCGAACGACTGGCTTTGGCGATTGCTTCGATCCGTTGACGTTCGGCCGAGATAACGGCCGCTGGAACATCCTGGGCGAAGGCCTCCGCAGCCAGCGAAACGATTGTTAGCAACGCGGCAATGACAGGCAGCAAAGATCGTTGGCGAGCGTGACTCATTTCGTGAACCTCGCATCTTGGAAGTCGACCAGAGCACCCAAGCCTTGAGCACTGCTGGGAATCGCTTGCAAGCTGAGTCGGTGGACGCCGGTGATGTCGACTTCGATCAGCAGCGGCTTGCGTTCTCCGCCAGCGGGCAAATGATGCTTCGCGAGTTCCTTGCCGTCTCCCAAGATCACGACGTCGACATCGCTACCACTGCCCGGTTTGCTGCCCAGCATGACGCCGGCTCGGAACCAGCGAAAGTTCTCGGGAGTTCGATAGGTCGCTAGGCTCTTGCCTGTTAGCGAGATCGAAGCTGTGGGATTAGCCACCACATTGTTGGAGAGCCCCGGACGCTTACCCGCCAGCGGACCGAACCAGCCCGTGGCAGCGGCGGAGAGCCCCTTGGGCAGCAGCGCGCCGGACGCTTCGCTCAGTTCCATCGGCAGTTCGGCGAGCATGGCCACGTTGCCCGAGGAGAAGTTCAGTTGCTTGACGCGCGACAATGGCATCACCAGGTTCACACCAGCGGGCGTTACCCCCGAGAGTTGCGAGTCGGCAATTTCGACCGACTTGAGCCGCCACTTGCTGTCGGTTACGTCGGTCATTTTCAGATTCGCGGCAGGCAGTTCTCGCTTCACAGGCTGAAACAGCACGACGCCTTCAAGCTTCTCTCGCTTGACGGTAACAACGTCTCCATCGAAATCGAACTTGACGCTGTCGGGTCCAATCTGCAGCACGGTCCCTTCGAGTTCGTCGAGCGTGAGCGTGGACACTGTTTTCGTCTGTCCGCCTTCTTCGATTTCCTGCGTCGCCGTTTTGCGAAGCACCAGCACATCGCCCGAGCGAGTGCCAGCCAGAATCTCGTTCCAGGCAGGAGTCAGTTCATTATTGGTGGGATCGTAAAAGCGGATGGCGCGAATGGAGCGAGAAGGGATATCGCTCAGCTTGTCGCCGCCGAGCATCTCGATGGTGGCTTTACCGCTCAGTTGTGAAACACTCGCAGCGGCGATCTCGGAACCATCGAGCAACTGCAGCCACACGCGTGCTGTCTCCTGCTCCGGCAACGAAGATAGATCGACCGTCAGTACTTCGGGGGCGGGAATCACTTGCTCGCCCGCTGGCGTGCGGATCGTCAGTTTCTCGGCCGAGGCGGAGACTAGTTCGCCTGTCAGTTGATCGCCGCGCAATAGTTTCACCTGCACGTCTGCGGCGGGCGCAGCGGCGAGCAAGCAAAGCAGCGAGCAAACAGAAATCGTTCCCATGAGCAGTCGGTTACCCTTCTTCATCCAGCTTACTTCACGCCATCCTGAGCGAGGCGTTTAAAATACTCTTCGATCGTTTCGCGAAAGTGAGCAGGCAGGTCGCGACCAATTTGCTGCAGCACTTCCTGGCGTTCTTTCGGCGGCAAATTGCCCCAGCCCTCTTTCTTGCCGATGCTTTTCGAATCGACATTGCCGGGCCCCTTCAGTTCCGCAGCCTGGCTGTCTTGCATCGGGCTCGATGGCGTGGGCGAACCACTGCCGCTGCCCGCAGACTGTTGCTGTTGTTGCTGCTGTTTTTCCATCTCCTCGATCATTTTTTCGAGCTTGGCGATGACCTGCTCTTCTTCTTCGCGCACTTTCTTGCCGGCGCGGCCCAGATCGAGGCGGCGGCGAATATCGTCCATGAGGCGGGCGACTTCATCGAGGGAATCGACCTTCAGCGGCTTGATGTCAGCTTCCATCAGGCGGGCGATCGTGGCGTAACGGCGAGGAATCGTCGCTTCGTTTTCCAGGAGCAACGCGACGTTCTTCAGGCAGTTCTCTTTCTCCAGCAAACGATGTTGCCCGAGGGCCTGATAGAACAACAGCGAAGCGGGATCGGCGACATCGGCGGGAGTGAGTCCGCGCAGCTGAACGAGTGCTTCATCAACCAGATTGTGTTGGGCGAGCCAGCGAGCAATCACGAGGCGCAGGTTGCCGCGCACGAACAGCGGCACCGCTTCGTCGGAGAGAATCGCGGGAGCTGGAATTTTGAGAGCGTCCGCCGGTTGCTGCGTCGCTTCGTAAACGGCGGCAGCTTCGGCATCGATCACGGCGAGGGACGCGGCCACACGATCCAGCATGTCGCTGGGATCGAGGACGGCAGCATCGTCGGGCCACAGTGCCGAGACCTTCAGCTTCTGCGTTTCATCGGCCTTGCGGTCGACGAGCAGGTTTTCGAGCTGCTTCTTTACCTCTGCGGTGGTGGGCGGAGACCAACTGGCCTTCTTTTCCAGTTCGCCTACTGGCGCGTCGGCGGCGACGCCAGTTGAAGCCATCCCGGTCACAAACGCGACCAGCGCAACAAGCAGCAATCGAGTGCTGGAGCGAGGCTGGTAGATGATGCGTTGCATAGGTAATCCTCCGGCAAGCCTTAGGCTGGAACGCGGTCCTGCTATTTATTCTTTTCAAGGACGATGTCGCGGGTAATCCCGAAGATTTCTTTCTGACGATCGGCCAGCGCCTTCAAGGCAGCGAGCAGATCGGCACTATCGGCCTGACCAACCACATCTTGATCGTCCTGCAGCAGGCGCGAGTAACGAACGGTTCGCTTGTTCACTCGCTCTTGCAGCGATTTGATCATCTTCAGTTCGGCGATTTTATCGACAAGCGGCTTCTCTTGTTCCTGTTGTTGCTGCTGCTGTTGTTGCTGTTGCTGCTTCTTTTGCTCGGCGTCTTGCTGGGCCTTTTCCAGAGCGGCAATCAATTCCTCTAGCGAACCGATGATGTCTTCTTCGAGACCGACCGTGATATCGTCAATCTTCGTTTCGGCCAGTCTTTCGGAGACTTGCAGCATGTCTTCTTCCATCTGAGCGACGGTGGCGGGAAAGGCGATACTCGAACCTTCTTCCTGCAACAGCGTGAGTGCCTTGCGGGCTTCGACGGCAATCTTGCGTTCTTCGAAACCCAGGCGACCGGCTTCAACCACGTACTGATCGCCACGATTAGGCTCAGCAACTTGATCGAGACGCCGCGTGCTTTCGTAGACCTTCAGTTGCATCTCCAGCATCTTGCGAAAGCGAGCTTCCAGAGCTGCCAAGGTGCGTTGAACTTCTTCCTCGCGCAGCTGACGCAGGATTTCTTCGAGCTCTGCCTTCGCTTTTTCGAGTTCTTCCTTGGCTTCGCGCTGCTGCTCAGCCGATTCCTTCCGCTTGGCTTCGGCCAGCTTCTTTTGAGCTGCCTTCATCTTCTCCTCGGCTGCCTCTAGTCGCTTGCGAGCGGGGTTTTCTTGCTTCGCTTGTTCTTCTTGTTGCTGCTGCTCACCCGGCTTGGATTCGCCTGATTCACCGGGCTTCTGCTCACCGGGCTTCTGCTCACCCGGCTTTTGCTCACCCGGCTTTTGCTCACCCGGCTTTTGCTCACCCGGCTTTTGCTCACCCGGCTTTTGCTCACCCGGCTTTTGCTCACCGGGCTTCTGCTCACCAGGCTTCTGCTCACCCGGCTTCTGCTCACTAGGCTTCTGCTCACCGGGCTTCTGCTCACCGGGCTTCTGCTCACCGGGCTTCTGCTCACCGGGCTTCTGCTCACCGGGCTTCTGCTCACCGGGCTTCTGCTCACCGGGCTTTTGTTCGCCGGGCTTTTGTTCGCCGGGCTTCTGTTCGCCAGGTTTGTCTTCTGGATTCTTGGCTTCGCCATCGGGATCTTCAGCATCCGGTTTGCCGGGCTTCTGCTCGCCCCCTTCTTCGTTTTCTTTGATCTTTTTGGCGAGGTCGCCGGTCCGCTCGCCCAGCTTCTCCTGATCTTTGGAAACTCGTTCCAAATCGGCACCACCTTCGGTTTGCCCTTCCAGCGATTTCTGCAGCCGAATCAGACGCTCGACTTCTTTGATGTATTCCTTGATTCGCTTTTGTTCGCTCTGCAGCCGATCGCTGCGATCTTCGCTCATCAGCAGGTCGAGGAGCGACTTGAGATCGGTTTGAACCTGAGACTGTCCATCGAGAGCCCGCTTGAGTTGCTTTTGACCAAGAAGCTTCACGACCGATTCAAGCTGTGTTTTGGTCAGTTTCTCTTTCGATTGCTCAATCGCTCGCAGCAGGAGCGCCGCGCGGCGCGGATTGTTCGCCTGCTCGATGGACGACATCTTAAGGAGCAGTTCCTCAAGCCGGGCGTACTTGCTGGCGACTCGTTCCTGCTCCAGAGCGATGTCATCGGTAACTGCCGGAGTGCCGGGCGAAGCTGCCTCTGTAGGCTTCGCTTCTTGCGCCAGGGCGTTTACGGGCAGCAGTGCAACGAAGGAACCAGCAACGAGAGCGGCACAAGCGGCGAGCGACTGCCTCGCCAACCGGGTAGCTGAGAATCCTGTAGCCATCGTGCAAACCCTCCTAAGCTGGAATCATCATCCAGACCTTCGTTGTACCGGTTTTTCTGCTTTCGTTCCAACGATTTACGCAGCAACTATTTCAAATCTTCCAGTGCCTGACGGCGTCGTTCCTGCTTGGTGCGGTCGATCAGCTTTTCCTGCTCGCCCAGCAAGTCACGAACAATATCGAGCAATTCGTTAAATGTTTCCAGATCAAGCATCTTTTGCAGCACCGCATCGAGTTCGGCGATTGTGTCGGTGGCCTGCTGCAGTGCGTCATCCGCCAGGGCAGGCGAATCGGTGGCCATGGGCGACAACTTGCCCAGCGCCTCTTCCAGGGCCTGCAACTGACCGTCGAGGGCCGGGAACGAGGTCTGGCAAATGGTCTGCAGCGGGTCGGCGATCTGTTCCTTCAGCCGCTGCTTGCGATCTTCGGTATCGACCCGGTTGTTGATCAGTTCTTCGCGAATATCGGCGAACCCACCGGCGACGCCAAGCGTTTCCTGTCCCGACTTCTGGCTCTGTTGAAAGGCTCGCTGGACGCGGATCAGCCGCAACTCGGCCCTCGCCTTGGCAATATCTTCGGGAGACTTTGGCTTGTCGCCGCTATCGTCACTGCGCACTTCCTCGGGGTCGACATTGCCAGCCGTCATGGGGCCCAAACTCGATTTCACCCGCAATAGTGAATCGCGCAGTTGGTTCATTTCTTCGATGATCTGTTCCATCCGCCGTCGCAGGCCAATCTCGCGTACTTCCAACTGGGCGAGCAACTCCTCGGGAGTCACCACGTCGAGCGCATACACCTGACCGGTACCATCGTGCGGTTCTTTGCCATTCAGATTGAACCGATCCTTGGCTTTCACGCTCAGGATCAGCTTCCCCTTGGGCTGCAACTCATACGATTTATCTTGCGATCGGAGCGCACGGAAGTCGAACTCCTGCTCGACCGCGCCTCCCTTGCCCAGATCGAAAGGCAATGCACGCGGATCAGCGCTATCGGCGGTTTGCACTTGCAGGCGAGCGACCGGTTGAGACCCGCTTTTGCCCTGTTCGATGCCGTAGTCGTCGTTGATCGTGCCGCGAATCGGAATCTGCACATTGGGCGTCACCGAAGAACCGATTCCCTTCAGCGAAACTTCGATCTGCGGCGGTTGATCCTCGATGGCCGAGAGAAATACCCGGTGAGGCTGTTCGGTCGTAACACCGTCGGTATCGACGAGCGAAACCTCGAGCGCCACGTTCTTATCCAGGCTGGGAATCTGGCAGGTGAAGCGGGTCGGGTCCTGTGGATCGAGCTTCGCAGGGTACTTCCAAACGATCTTGGCTTTGGCTGCCGAATCGGTAACTTCTTCCGCTTCCTTCATCGCTGTGGGATCAATGACGGTCGCTTCTTTCAGGTTCTTGCTCGAGCGGAACTTGAGCGTGACCTGGGTTCCGGCTGGTTGGAACTCACCGGAGGGCAGGTAGGTCTTATCGAGCTTGGGAAGATAGCTACTTGTGGCGTCATCGCGAATATACGCCGGGTAGACCAGGTCCAGCAGCGTCTCCACGACAGCGGGACTTTCGACGACATCAATCACGTAGTTCCGCACGCGATGGTCGTAACCGACGACATCGAACTGCAGCGTGGAGAGAATTCCTTTGAACGGCTTTTCTTCGAGCCAGAAATTGCGATACGAGCCTTGATCGCGGAATTGTTGCATCGCAACTCTTCCTCGTTCGCTACGTACGCCTTCGCGCGCCTGGCTGAAGTAATGGACGGTACAGGATTGGGGAACGACCTTCACGATTGAGGCGGGCTCGCCCGTCGAGGTTTCGGTTGGCGAGCTTGGTAGTGCCGCCCGGACGCGGAGCGTGATATTGGCTCCCTTAGCCACCTTCACGTGATTGTTGACGAACTCCATCGTGTGAGGACGAGGAGCCGGATCGTCTGCCGTGGGTGTGCGCTGCACATCGATCCCCACCACTTCAATCTGCGCCTGCCGCGGCCAGGGTTCATCTTGCAATAGTAGCAGGCGGTTTACGGCGGTTTGCAAGGTCTTGAAGGATTGCTCGCTGCCGAAAGCAACAGCGGCCAGCGAACCAACGAGGCACAGCGCCAGAAAGAGCAAGGTGAAGAGTCGCGCGAGGTTGAAGACCTGGCCATAACGAACCTTGGGAAGCAATTGCCGAGCTTCGTTCGACGTGCGGTCGAACATTGCGGTGTTGAATTCCACTTCATCCGGATGTCGCTGGCCCAACTCGACCGAGGTCATCAGCGTATCGTTGAAATCTTGAAAGCGCCGCTCCAGCAGCATGGCCATGCTCTCATCGCTCAGTTGCACAAAGGCCCGTTGAGCGATGTAGCGATAAAAGATGTAGCCCAGACCACCCGCCATCACCAGCAACATCACCGCGCGGGCTGCGAGTGGCATTTCGCTTGCACCAACAATCACCGGCAAATAGTCGAGGGCCAGGGCGAGCCAGAAGGTGATGCCCAGCCAAATCACGCCGCGCGCCAAACCTTCCAGCCAAACGTACAAGCGAATCCGCGCGCGCAGACCAGCCAAGACACGACGAAAGTCGTCGGCCAGCGGAATCATCTTGGCGGTAGTGGTGCTCATATGCTCTAGGCCAATTTGCTCAAGCGACGGAACAACCATTCCAGACACAGGGCACCGCAAATGAGTGCCATGAGCCAGATCATCAACAGGCGGTCGAACGTGCGATCGGGTGTGCCGGGCAACACATTCAATTGATCTTGCGGTTTGATGAGTTCCGCGAGCGTTTTGTTACTTGCGGACTTGCTCTGCAAGGCAGCATCGAGGCCAACGAAATACTGGCCTCCGGTCCGATCGGTCAATTCTCGCAGTAGCTTGTCGTTTCGCTCGGGCTTCTCGGTTTCGAGCGCCGGCATCCGCACACGGACATCGCGAACCAACAGCGAATCGGCCGCTGCCGGATGTTGCAGCTGAATCTGATAGTCGCCTTCTTGCAGGGCAATGAACTGCTCGGTGAAGGTCCCCTGACGATCGGCATCCTTGGTCTTACGCAGGGTGAATGGAATGCGGGTGCTGTCGGGCTGAATGATCGTCGCCGCGACTTGTTCGGCCTGCAGCGGTTTGAACTGAGCGTCTTGCAACACGGCCCGAACAGCGATGGGATCGCCCAAGAGTGCGCGGTCTTTATCCGTCAGCAAAACACCTCGGCTGGAATCTCTCAGCCGGCGACCTTCGGAAACCCAGCGCAACAGACGAGTATAGAACGTCTCAAAATAAACGTCATTCTCGGCTCGCACGCGCCACAGTTCACCACTGGCCATGAAGAACACGCGCCCTGAGCCATAAAAATGACCAGCAAAGTACACGGGCAGTTCGTTATCGAGGGCTGTATCGGGATCGCTGAAGCGCGCATAAACACGAGCGCCCGGTTTGGGATCTTTCACCGCGTAGTAGCCAAACACTCCGCCCGAATCGGTCCAGGCTTGCTTGCTGGCTTCAGCCGTTTCGTCAATCCACAAAAACTCAGCTTCGTCCCCTTCCCGAGTGAACGTGATGGGCCACGCTTTGTCGGAGCCAAATCGACCCAAGCTGAGGGTGGCAGAACCCTGGAAGTAAAAGGAAATCGGATAGAGGTTCTTGATCGTATCGATGCGTGGATCGCCGCGACGGCGACTGCTCCACTGCGGCGTGAAGACAGGCCCCGCGACGACAACCAAGCCGCCACCTTTTTCGGCAACAAACTGTTCGAGCAGGTTGACTTGCTTCTCGTCGAAGGCTTCCCAATCGGGATCGAAGGCAACAATCGCGTCGTATTCGAAGAGTTCATCGGGATCGGTGGGGAATGACGTGAGAATCTCGTGCGCATCTTGCGAAATGCCCGGTCGAGCCGATTGCAACAGCACGTGGACGGTGGACTCTTTATCGCGGAACAGTTGATTGCGCAGGAAGATGAAATCGCGAGTGGGACCACCGGCGATGAGCAGCACCTTGGTCTTGCGGTCGACGATCTCGACTTTGGCCGTCTTCTCGTTGTCTCGTTTTTCGATCTCGCCGGCCTGCGGTGCGACCCGCAGCTTGTAGAGCCGAATGCCTTCTTCTTCCGGCTTGAGTTCGAACTTCACCGGAATGATCTGGCCTGTCTTGCCGATATCGACGGTGACTTGATCTTCGACTTGTTCCAGGTTGCCGTCGGCGTCGCTGGAGACCAGTTCGGCCGTTAGTGAAGTCTGATTTAGGCCAACACCTTGAACGTAACCACTGACCGTGAACTTATCGCCGGGAAAGACTTTTTCGGGAGCTTCGAGGTCGACCACACGGACGTTGGCCGGACGCTTGTCGGAACCGAGGCCGACGCCGTGCACGCTGATGAGAGAATCGGCAGCGACGGTTGCGGCGACGGAGACATCGAGGCCAGCGTTCTGACCACCATCCGAAAACACGATGATGCCGGCAATCGGGCCGCCCCGTTCTTTGTCGACGAGCGACTTCAAATTGTCGCCCAAGCGAGTTTCGACACCGCGTGGCAACAACTGGTTTGCCCAATCGATGGGTGGCAGTTCAACTGGTTTGCTGTCGGTTTCTGTCGCCTGTTTCACCTTCGGTTCACTGAGTCCGAGGATGGCAGCAATACTGATATCGGGATGGAGCAGATTCGCGGTTCCAAAGATCACCACGGCGATGATGAGGCAGACGACACTCACGAGCAGGGAATAGGCACTTTGCTCTGCCCCCGATTTTCGCTGAGCTGCGGATTGCGCCGCGCTGGGCCTGCCCCAGAGCAGATAGACAACGCCCGCAATGATCGCGACGAGCAGAACGCCTGCTGCCAGTAGCGCTAACTTGCGAGAATTGGCGAGCGAAGTGAGCAGTTCCTGCTGCGGTGTTTGATTCTCGTCAGCCGCGTTCTCACTCGGCAGCTTGGGAAGTGAAGCAACCTCGACGGGTGCTTCAGCGGCATCGAAACGATAAACGACTACGTCGTGCAGCTTGCGAAGTTCCGGCAACAGCTTGCCGTTCTTCAGCTCAAGCACCAGTTGTTCCAGCCGACTGGGCATGGCGGGAACCGAAGTCGAGTCGGCATCGCGCAGCCCCATGCTTTGGCTCGTATCGACCAGGAGCAAGGCCCGCGAGTTTTTGACGATTGTTTTCTGCGTTCGCTTTTCGAGTTGGAAGAAGAACAGCAAAATACCAAGCAGCGCGAACAAGCGCAGGCCGCCCAGCAGGAGCGCCAGGCCAGTCGATAGCTCGATGCTGTCCTTGCGATACATCCAGACGACGTAGCTGACGATGGCCGCGATCACGGCGATGAGCAGCAGCCACTGCCACCACTCCGAGAGTGACTGCAGTCGAGCTAACTGGTAATAGACGCCGCCCACATTGTCGGCAGCGAGGATGGTTGGAGTGATCATACGCGCGACCCTCCGACCAGGCGTTGAAACGGATGATAGCTGGCCGAATAGGCAAGAGCCTGTTCGCCAATTAGCAAAGCCACAAGCAGTCCCATGACCAGCAAGCTGAGGTTGTAACCGGAAGCGACCGCTTCGCCCTGCTGGTATTGCTCGGCCACATGATGCGAGGCTCGCACTGGCTCGATCGTTTTGAGCAGCGTATCGCTGGAAAGCCGAGCAAGGTTTCCCTCTTCGGGTTCGACGTTGAGCGCCCAACGACGCAGGTCGACATCACCCTTCAGCGAAATGGGCCACGCTTCGTAAATGCCGGCGAGATCGGTTTCGGTATTGCGCCGGCCATCGAGCAGGCCACCACCGACTCCAGCGGTCAGCTGGTCGGCCGACTTCTCAGCGATTTGAGCAATCTTGAAACGTGTGTCTTCTTTCTTACCGGGGAGCACGAAACTGATCTCATTGCGATACTGACTGGCCGGCAGTTGCAGAGCGAGCGGTGTGCCGACCAGGCGTGGGTCGTCGAGACGTTTGGGGTTGGCCAGGTGCGATTGCATCTTCAGCGCGAGAACTACAAAGCTGGGGTTTTTTGCCCAGTCATTCCAAAGCGGAGCAGCGGTTGTGAGTGCCAGAACCACCTTTCCTTCGCCAAACTGTTTTTCGACAAACAGAGGACTGCGATCGCGTAGGCGGGCAATCACTTCGGTGCCACTTTGCGGTGCCGGCTTCCAACTGGGGAGCAGACGCCGAAACTTGAAGACCGTGACACCGCGAATCAGCGGATTGGCTTCCGTCAGAAAGAAGTTGAAAATCGGATGTTTGTCCAAGTCGAGGTCTGGAGTTTGGCCGTCAATGTCTTCGCCGAGCGTCGCTTCGTCGCCAAGCGGAGCGGGCAACATCCCCTGGCCATCACGATACAAACTGCGATTGTAAAAATCGGTCAACACTGCCGGGCCTGCGAAGATGGCTACGCCACCACCGCCGCGCACGTAGGTTTCTAGTGATTCGACCGCTCGGCCATCGAGGCGAGGGACATCGAGCAAGTAGATCGTCGAATAAGCGTTGAGCGTCTGCGGGGTCGCATCGCGCAGAAACGAGACAGGCTGAATGTCGGGACGAATGCCGGTATTGGATTTTTGCAACGGACGAAAGCCAACCTCCAGGTAGTACGCATTCAGCTGTTCGGTGGTGCCGTCGATGATGAGTGTCTTTTCGCCGTCAGGAAAATTGACCACGCACCAGCGGTGATTGTCGGCCAAGACAGGATCTTCCGGCAGGATCGCTTCGACAACATGCTTGCCCGGCTTCTCATAAAAGACTTGCACGCGGCGCGTGATCGTTTCGCCGGGGCCGATCTCGTCGATAAGGAGTGTGGCGATTTCTTCCGTGGAACTGGCTAGCTGTTCGGGACTCGCGCCCGTTGCGGAGGCGTCTTCGTAGGTTGTCGAGCGGACTTTCACTTGCACTTTGCTGGCTGGCTTGGTGCCGTGATTTCGCACGCTGACGAAGACAAACAGCGGCACGCCGGCAGCGCGGGTTTCCTCAGCAGGAGATACATCGACAATGCCCAGATTCGCCGAGGCGCTGCGAGCACAGTCAACAAGGTGAATCTCGGCACCGAGCGTTTGAATGTCGAGCAGCGACTGCCGCAGCTCTTTCGGGCTTTCCCAATCTTTCTGGCGAAAGTCGGAAAGCAAATACACGATGCTGGTCTCGTCGCGTCCCTGGCCCATCAGTTGCTTGATCGCTTGGAGCGACTCGAGCGGCGAGAGTGACAGAGCGGTCGGTTCAAACAGCCGCTGCTTCTGCTCAAGTGTTTCGTCGAAGGCGGCGTTTAAAACTTCGGCATTAAAATCAGCCTGGCTGGTGGCGGATGCTTCGGCGTCTGTACTGCTGGGAGACTTCACCTGCGAGAAGCGAATCAGCGTGAGCTTCTGCTGGCCATCTTGCTGCTCCGCGCGAGCAACGACCGAGCGAGTCACTTGCTTGGCCAGATCCAGGGCACTGGCTCCAGCAACGCGGTCCGACATGGAATAGCTATCGTCCATGACGATGTAGTGGTGTGTGACCTTGCCACCAAAGATCGCCAGCCATTGATCGCGCGTCTTTAATTGCGCGAGCATGGCCACGATCAGGCCGATGATCGCCATTCGCGACAGCAGCAGCAGTAACTGCTTGAGCCACACCCAGGTGCGGTGTTTCTTATAGCTCTGCAGCAAAAACTCCATGGCGGCCCACTGCACGCGCTTGTGCCGCATCATGTTGATCAAATGGATCAACACGGGCAGTATCGCCAGCAGAAAACCGCCAATCAGAGCTTGGTGAACGAATTGCATGAAACGAGTTTGAAGTTCCTAGTTCGTAGTTTGAAGTTCTCGGAGTTCGATGTTCGTTGACAATAACTGCGAACTACGAACTACGAACTGCAAACTTCGAACTGTTAGTATCTGTTCATCACCGCGAGTCGTTTACTGAGGTACGTAGCGAGCACCGCATCCAGCGGGTCGCTGGTGCGGACGAGAGCGTAGTCGCAAGCAGCTTTGGCACACTCGCGACGAACTTCGTCGAGGAATGCATGGAGTGCAGCGAGATAGCCTTCGCGAAGTGCGCGCGGGTTGCAGTTCAAAAAGTCATCGCTTTCGAGACCATCAAAACGCATCGGGCCGTTGAAGGGAAAATCGAGTTCGTCGTCGTCCATCACGTGGAAGACGAGCACGTCGTGACCGCGCTGGCGGAGCATCCGCAAACCTTTGATGAGGCCAGGACGATCGGCGAGCAAGTCCGAAACGAGTACCACGAGTCCGCGGCGCGGCAAACCTTCGGCGGCGTTGCGCAAGACCGCGTACATGTCGGTTTTGTCGGTTTGCGTTTGGGTCGCGAGCGCAGCGGTGATCGCCAGAATGTGATTGTGCTGCGAACGACTCGGGACCTGTGTTCGCAGGCGATCGTCGAAGGTCACGCAGCCGACTGAGTCTTGCTGGCGCAGCACCATGTAGCCGAGCGTGGCTGCAAGGGTGCTGGCGTATTCGAACTTGTTGAAGGTGCCATTGCCGTACTGCATGCTCTTCGAAATGTCGACGAGCAAGTGGCAGCGAAGATTGGTTTCTTCTTCGAACTGCTTGATGTAGAGACGATCTTGCCGCGCCCAGACTTTCCAGTCGACGTGCCGCAGATCGTCGCCGATCACGTATTCGCGATGCTGCAGAAACTCGACCGATTGCCCAAAGTAGGGGCTGCGATGCATACCCGAAAGAAACCCTTCGACGATGTGCCGCGCCCGAACTTCCAGCCGGGAGATCCGCTTGATCGCCTCAGGATGCAAAAATCTTTTTGAATCGGGCATCGTTGGTCAGCGCATCTTCTTTGCTGGGGGTAACCGAAACGAGTTGATCGATAATCTTGTCGGCGGAGATTCCATCACTCTGCGCGGCAAAATTCACCACGATGCGATGTCGCAGCACTGGCTTGGCCAAGGCGGCGATATCGTCCGTTGTCACATGCGTGCGGCCGTGCAGCAGGGCACGGGCCTTACCGCCGAGAATCAAAAACTGCACAGCGCGGGGACCAGCACCCCAGCCCACTTGATCCTGCACAAAGTCAGGAACGCCGGGCGTGCCGATGCGGGTTTGGCGGACGATCGAGAGGGCGTAGCGAATGATGTGATCGCTGACGGGGACTTCGCGGACGGTCTTTTGCAGCGCGATGATCTCTTCGCCGGAAAGGGCCGGCTGAATGCGGTCGACTTGCACGGCCGTCGTGCGGCGAGCCACTTCGAATTCTTCGAGGAAGCTCGGGTAGTTCACAAACACTTTGAACATGAAGCGATCCTGCTGCGCTTCGGGCAGCGGATACGTTCCTTCTTGTTCGATCGGGTTTTGTGTGGCGAGCACAAAGAAGGGATCGCTGAGCAGATGCCGAGTACGGCCCACGGTAACCGTGCGCTCTTGCATCGCTTCCAACAGAGCCGCTTGGGTCTTGGGGGGCGTGCGGTTGATTTCGTCCGCCAGAATCATGTTCGAAAAGAGCGGGCCTTCGAGGAAGCGGCGTTCGCGGCTGCCGGTCGAGCGGTTTTCTTCGATGATGTCGGTGCCGGTGATGTCGGCGGGCATCAAGTCGGGGGTGAACTGAATCCGCTGGAACGACAGGTTGAGCGAGCGAGCCAGCGTGCTGATGAGGAGCGTCTTGGCGAGGCCAGGCACACCTTCGAGCAGGCAGTGCCCCCGGGCAAACATGCAAATCAGCAGTTCCTCGATGACTTCCGTCTGGCCGACAATCACCTGCGATAGTTGTTCGACAATCTTCTCGCGGGCTTCACTCAATCGGCGAATTGCCGAAGCATCGGCTGCGGGCGTGTTCTGGTCGTCGCTCATCGATTGGGCTGTCCTTGGTGGGCGTGGAAGCTGGCAGACACGTTTCGCACTGCACGAAAACAGGCGGCAGGACGGGGCAAACTGCTGACGAGCGGAGAGGAGAGGGACTCGCAGCGGTCACGAACTAAGCCTAATTCCCAGAAAGTGTTGTGTTAAGTAAAGGGAACGATTTCCCGACTTTTCCCGGCCGCTGAGATCGCCGGTTTCTATTCCTCCCTTGGTTAGTGCAAGCGAATCGCCCGAAAGTTCATCCCAATTTAACAGCTTTGCCGATTGAATTGGTTTGGCGGAATGCAGCAAGCCCCGGAAGCAGTTAAGATTGGCCCCTTTAGACAAGCAACGGATGATTCGAGTTTTCAGGTAGCAGGTGATGCATGGCGGAGAGCAAGGCTTATTTGGCGGTCGATTTGGGGGCCTCCAGCGGACGAGTAGTTGCCGGTTTGTTTGACGGGGAAAAGGTCACGCTCGAGGAAGCTTTTCGATTCGAGAACGGGGGCGTCGCTGCTGGCGGACATCTGTATTGGGACCTGCTCAATCAATGGTCGAATGTCGTGAAGGGATTGCGGGCTGCCGCTACGAAGCACGGCGGGCAAATTCGGAGTGTGGGTGTCGATACCTGGGGTGTCGATTTCGGCCTGCTGGGCCGGAATGACGAATTGCTAGGCAATCCGTATCATTACCGCGATACCCGCACCGTCGGACTCATGGAAAAGGCCTTCCAAACGGTTCCTCGCGCCGAGATCTTTGCCCAGACCGGTCTGCAGTTCATGGAGTTCAACACGCTCTATCAGCTGATCGCCATGCGGCAAAGCAACTCCCCACTGCTCGAAATGGCCGAGCACCTGCTGATGATTCCGGACCTCTTTCATTGGCTCCTCACCGGTGTGAAGGCTAATGAATATACGGATGTCTCGACCTCACAGTTCTACAATCCGCAAACAGGCGACTTTGCCCGGCCATTGCTGGAGAAGTTTAACCTGCCGACCAATATTCTCGGGCCGCTGGTAAAGCCCGGAGATAAATTGGGACCAATCCAGAAATCGGTGGCCGAAGAAACGGGCCTCCACAATGTGCAGGTCGTGCTGCCGGGCACTCACGACACGGCCAGTGCCGTCATGGCGGTGCCAGCGGCAAGTGTGCCGGGCGCGAAGCCCGACTGGTGCTACATCAGCAGTGGCACGTGGTCGCTGATGGGTGTCGAAACTCCGCAGCCCATCATCAACGACCGCATGTATCAGTTGAACTTCACCAACGAAGGTGGCGTAGGCGGCACCACTCGCGTGCTGAAGAACATCGCCGGATTGTGGCTGGTGCAGCAATGTCGCCACTTGTGGAAACAGCAGGGGCACGAGTTTGGTTGGGAAGAGTTGACTCGCCGCGCCGGTGAAACGCAACCGCTCCTCTCGCTGGTCGATCCCGATGCGCCGGCTTTTGTCGCCCCGCGCGATATGCCGGCTGCGATCCGCGACTATTGCGGCCAAACGGGGCAGCCTGTGCCGCCAAGCGAAGGCGCGGTCATTCGCTGTGCACTCGAAAGCCTGGCGCTACGTTACCGGATGGTTCTGGGCCTGCTTGAAGAACTCGTCGGCGGCGAATTGAAGACGATTCATATTGTGGGTGGCGGTTCGCTGAATCGCTTGCTTTGCCAGATGACCGCCGACTGCTGCAATCGCCGCGTGGTTGCCGGGCCGGTCGAAGCCACCGCCATTGGCAACGTCATGTTGCAAGCGGTGACCGATGGCGCGGTCGGCAGTATCGCTCAGGCGCGCGAAGTTATTCGCCACAGCTTTTCGGTGCAGCAATTTCTGCCGCAAAACACCTGGCCATGGAATGGAGCCTACGAACGGTTCACGCAACTGGTGCAGAAGACTGTGAAGTAGCACGGTGTCGCTGTGGTGCGGTGGCGCTGTGTTATTAAAATGTAATCACAAATAACAAAACAGATTCTTGACAACAGATCACCACTGTGGGCTAATTTTCGGGATGTTCTCTCACAGTTTGGTGGCTGAGGTGCGGGCCGTGCGGCGCGGTTTTGGGTTCTGTCGAACTTGTTGCTTCGATTGAGGAGCGTGTCCAACAATTAGCCCAATTGGTGGACAAACAGAGTGAGTTGCCAAAGTTTCCCGAGAATCGCAAGTGTCAGAGCTACCAAGGCTTCCGACAAAACCCGAGAATGAGTGCCTGTCCAAAAACCCCGGGAATAGTTGGACATTTACGTGCTGCGGCTCTATCCGCGTTTCACTTCTGATACGCCACTCCTGATATGAAAGCCTCTCATGCGCATCACCTCTCTACTCTTGCTCCTTGGTTCGCTGGCCACTGTCACGGCCAACGAGGTGATCCAAGCCGACTTACTTGTCGTCGGCGGCACCGAAGCGGGCGTTTCCGCCGCGGTGCAAGCGGCCCGCTGCGGGGTGAGACGGATCGTGTTGGTGAACGACATCGACATGCTGGGCGGTCAGTTCAGTGCTGAAGGCGTCGGCGCGCTGGATGAATGGACAACCTACAAATCAAAACGCGTCGAATTCCCTCGCAGCGGCACGTTCAGCGAGATTCTGGCCCGAGTGCATCAGGCCAACGGTCGTCGGCATGGCCTCATTCGTCCGGGCAATGGCTTTTGTTCGTCCGAGACAATCGAGCCTGCAGCAGCGGCGCGCATTTTTGAAGATTGGGTCCAGCCCTATAGCGAAGGTGGCACGGGACAGATCGAGATTCGCCGTGGACTTCGCCCCACGGAAGTGCGCGTCGATAAGGGGTCCATCCGTAGTGTCGTTTTCGAAAGCACCACCGAGAACTCGACCGGTTGCGAGGTGCAAGCTCGGCTGACGATTGACGCCAGCGACTGGGGCGATGTGATTCGGCTCTCGGGTGCGAAGTACGCTGCTGGTCCTGACCTGCGTGCTCGTTTCAACGAGCCGAACGCGCCGGAAGGGCCGCTAACGAACGACAAAAACGAAATGAACCCCATCAGTTATTGCCTCGTCCTGCGCGAAACGAGCCGAGATGCCACGATTGAGAAACCCGCTGGCTACGACGAGCGGACCTATCTCGGCACCACGAATGCCACCACCGCGGAGTTCAAACAACTGGGCTGGCCGCCGAAGGCTCAGCAGATGAATGTGCCGGCGTTCATTGCGACGTCTTATCCCGAGGGGATCTACTCGTCGCAGGTCAGTCTGTACACGCATCGGCGATTGGTCGATGCCAGGCACTTTGGCTTGGGACCCAACAAGGAGACGATCCTCGTCAATTGGCCCACGCAGGATTACCCGCTGTACGACTTTCCGCAGCCTGTTGTGGACAAGCTTGAAGCGAGTGAAAAAGGAGCGTCATCGAAAAACATTGTCGATATGACGTACGAGCAGCGGCAGATTGTCTTTGCCGATGCCAAGCAGCACGCCCTGGGCATGCTTTATCACTTGCAAACGACGGTGCAGAAGAAGCTGGATCCCCAGCAGGTCGACTTTCGTCGCCTGGAACTTGTCGAAGACTTTGGCACTGCTGATCGCTTGCCACCGAAGCCTTATGTGCGCGA
The DNA here is from genome assembly GCF_049819085.1 of Anatilimnocola aquadivae. Lineage (GTDB taxonomy): Bacteria > Planctomycetota > Planctomycetia > Pirellulales > Pirellulaceae > Anatilimnocola. The sequence continues at coordinate 5,410,564 of NZ_CP187419.1, read as the reverse complement.
AGGGCTACGGCTGGAATCGCTGTACATGCTGCGCGAGGGTGATTTGCGGATGCAAAAGGAGGAGCCGCGTTGGGCTCGCCACATGACGCCCGACAGCGTGTTTGCGTTCCAGTTCAACATCGACTTTCATCCCACGCGGCGTGTCTTTTTGAAGGACGACCGCAGCCAGCCTTGGGTCAACGTGCATACGGTTAATCGGAACTGGTCGACGCACACCGACCGGGCCGCATTTCCCCTGCGCTCGTTGATTCCTGTCGAAATGAATGGACTGCTCGGTGCCTCGAAGAACTTGGGCGTTTCCAGCATTGTCAGCTCGGCGGTTCGCTTGCACGGCCAGATGATGCTCAGCGGACAGGCCGCGGGCACGGTCGCTGCGCATTGCTTGCAGGAAGATCTTCAGCCGCGAGAGCTGGCGACGAACCCCAAACAGGTGCGCGAGTTGCAATTGGCACTGGTGCGTGGAGTCGCTGGCAATCCGGGTGTGCTGCTGTGGCCCTATCAAGATCTGCGACCCGATGATCTGCATTTTGAAGCCGCGAATATGCTCGCGGTAACCGGTGTGTTTCGAGTTGAAGACGATGTCGATTTCGCTGCGTTTGACCAAGTCAGCAAGCGCGAATTGGCAGTCACGCTGGCGCGAGCGCGCAGACTGTTGCCGAAAGCGCCGGAGTGGCATCGCCCGACTGCACCATCGTTTGCTGATGTTGCCGTCAGCGATCCGGACTTTGTGACGATCGAAAGTTTGCCCGCTTGGGGAGTGAGATTCCCCGCTCACGACAAATTCTCGCCCGATGAGCCAGCCGATTGGAAAACTCTTCATGCCTGGATGAACAATCTGGGTTTGAAGCCCAGCGCGGGGCTGGTTGCCCGGGGCAATTTGCCGCTGACTCGTGCCGAACTGGTACAGCACGTTTGGCTGGCCATTCGCAGCCGCCTGGAAGACGCGCCAGTCCCCGAGCATTACCTGCAGGCAGGCAACGATGCCGATGGCGACGGTCGCGAAGACCGCGAGGATCCCTTGCCGCTCGATCGCAACAACAACAGCTTGCCAGACTTGCTCGATCCCGCAATGTAGGCAAAGTAGCGTAGCCCTTACGAATTCGCCTCGGACGCGTCATATTAATGACTCGCCGCAGACACCTGTACTCCATCCTCCATTCCCAGAAATCGCCCGAGTGATCGACGAGAACTTGCCCGAAAACATGCCTGCAGATTCGCTCCCCGCAACGCCCGAGCAGGACGAAGTGGTGCCTGCTGCCGATGCCGTGCCTGCTACCGAAGTAGCCGCCAAGGAGCCCGTCGTCGATCCCTATCCCAACGACACACTCGTGGCAGCACTTGCGCGGCACCAGATCTCGTTGCAGCAGGACCAGATCAAGCAACTCGATCACTACTGCAAGCTGCTGTGGAACTGGAACGAGAAAATCAATCTGACGCGGCACACGACCTACGAGAAGTTCGTCAGCCGCGATCTGGTCGATACGCTGCAACTCGCCACGCTGATTCACCCGAAGGAAGAAGTGCTCGATTGTGGCAGCGGTGGTGGCGTGCCCGGTCTGACACTGGCGATTGTGCGGCCCGATTTGGAAATCACCCTCTCCGATACGACGCAAAAAAAAGCTCGCGTGCTGGAGGACATGGTCAAGCAGTTGAAACTCCCCGTGACGGTCTTTGCCTGCCGCACCGAGAACATGCTGGACGATACTCGCTACGATGCACTCACCATGCGCGCGGTTGGTCCGCTGGCGCAGCTTCTCACTTGGTTCCGGCCGCATTGGTCGCTCATCTCGCGCATGCTGCTCATCAAGGGACCAAAGTGGGTCGAAGAGCAAGTTGAAGCCAAGCGTCGCGGTCTGCTTCGCGATCTCGAAATCAAAGCGGCTCTGGAATATCCGATGCCTGGCACCGACTCCAACAGTGTGATTCTGAAGATCTGGCCTTCAGGCGGGCGTGAGAAATAGAGTCGCGAACGGAAGTTCGCTGGCACAGCTGGCAGCTGTCCGCTGATTGTTCGCGGTTGCCGCTCGTTCTATGCTACAAAGAACGGCCGGCAGGGATTGCCGCGAACATCTTCTCAGCCAGCTTCAGGAGCCTCTCTCATGCGCGATTCCTTTTCTCGTCGCACCTTTCTTCAATCGGCAACTGCGGCAGGTTCAATCGGAGCACTCGGCACCAGCTGGCTGCAGAACGTGCCGACGGTCTCTGCCGAAGAAACCAAGCCCGATCCCAAGTCGGTGGTCTTCACGGCCGATATCGAACCGACTGTGCAACTGCTGGAAAACACTGCCCAGAATAAGGTGCTGGAAGAAGTCGCCAGTCGAATTCGCCAGGGCAAGCTCAGCTATCAACAAGTGGTGACAGCTCTGCAACTCGCCGGCATTCGCAATGTTCAGCCTCGGCCTTCGGTCGGCTTTAAGTTCCACGCGGTATTGGTCGTAAACAGTGCGCACCTCGCCAGCCTGGCTTCAGCGGACGAGCATCGCTGGCTGCCGATCTTCTGGGCCATCGATGCCTTCAAAGAGTCCCAAGCGAAAGACGTGAGCGAAGGGAACTGGACGATGCCCGCCGTGCGCGCTGGCAAGCTGCCCGCGGCCCACGAAGCTCGCGCGCAGTTAGTGACCGCGCTCGACAAATGGGACGAAGAACAAGCCGATGTCGCGGCCGCGATCCTTTCTCGCACCGGGAGCGCTGGCGAAATTTTCGAGCTTCTGTGCCGCTATGCCGCGCGAGACTTCCGCGCGATCGGCCACAAGATCATCTATGTCGCCAATGCCTTCCGCGCGCTGCAGGTCATGGGCTGGCAACATGCCGAGCCGGTCGTGCGCTCGCTCGCCTATGCGATTTTGAATCATCAGGGAGAAGACAATCCGGCCAATAACGACTTTGCTGCCGATCGACCCTTCAAAGAAAACCAGCAGCGGATCAAAGCCATTCGCGCCGACTGGCAAGATGGCAAAGTCGATGCCGGCGCGACGAAGGAACTGCTTGCCGCGCTGCGCACCGCATCTCATGGCGAGATCTGCGATGCCGTCGTCCAGATGCTCAATCAGGGCGTGAGTCCACAATCGATTTGGGATGGCATGCTGGTGGGTGGTGGCGAACTGTTGATGCGTCAGCCTGGCATCGTCGGTCTGCATACACTGACGACCGGCAATGCCATTCACTATGCCTATCAAAATGCGCAGCAGGACGAAACTCGCCGCTTGTTGCTTCTGCAAAATGCTGCTTTCCTCACCATGTTCCGCGATGCGATGGTGAAGCGAGGCAAGATTTCCGACGCGGACGTCTTGAAGCTCGAGCCTGCGGAGAAAGGCTCCGCGTCGCTCGACGAAATCTTTGCGAATGTCAGCGGCGATCGCGATGCTGCCGCGCGCGCGACACTTGCCTATGCCCAAAACGAAGAGCACGCCGACGACTTCATCCGCCGCGCTCGACTGCTGGTCTTCCTCAAGGGACGCGACTCGCACGACTACAAGTTCAGCAGTGCGGTGCTCGAAGATTACCGGCATTTATCGCCCGCTTGGCGGGATCGCTTCCTCGCTACGAGCGTTTACAATTTGCGTGGCTCGAAACAAAAGGACAACGAACTGGTCGAGCGCACTCGACAGGCGTTTTCCGCTTAAGTTGCTGCCGAATCGTTATCTCCGCACCTTCCAGACAGGATCTGCTTCATGCACGAAGAGTTACTCAGCCTGCTGCCTAAATCCGAGTTCACCCGCCGTGGCTTCGTCGTCACTTCGCTGGCCGCAGGCTTTGCCTTGGCCGTGCAGCCAGTGTCGGCCGAGACCATCACCACCAGCAGCGAAGGGCTCGAAGCGGGCGAAGTGAAGATTGCCACCGCCGACGGCGAAATGCCTGCTTATCACGCGATGCCTGCCAAGGGAGAAAAGTTTCCCGTCGTACTCGTTGTGCAAGAAATCTTTGGCGTCCACGAGCACATCAAAGATATCTGCCGTCGGTTGGCCAAGCTTGGGTACTTGGCCGTCGCTCCGGAGTTGTACGCTCGCCAAGGTGATGTTTCGAAGCTTACCGAGTTTCCCGAGATTCTGAAGATCGTCGCCAAGGTGCCAGATGCTCAGGTCATGAGCGACCTGGATGCCACTGTGGCTTGGGCCAAGAAGAGCGGCAAGGGTGACACCAGCAAATTGGCTGTCACCGGCTTCTGCTGGGGCGGGCGCATTGTGTGGCTGTACTCGGCTCATAGCAAAGACGTCAAAGCGGGCGTGGCCTGGTACGGCCGTTTGACGAGTGCCGTTGACGACCTGCATCCCAAGCATCCGCTCGATGTGGTCACTTCGCTGAAGGCCCCCGTCCTTGGTCTGTATGGTGGCGATGACATGGGCATTCCCAACGATACGGTCGAGAAGATGCAGGCCGCACTCAAGGAAGCCAAGCAGCCGAGCGAGATTGTGCTTTATCCGAAGACGCCGCACGGGTTCCATGCCGACTATCGCCCGACGTATCGCAAGGCGGAAGCCGATGACGGCTGGAAGCGACTGCAGGAGTGGTTCAAGCAGCATGGTGTGTCGCCGTAGAGCGAATGGGCCATGTCTGATACGTTTGCCATCATCGGCGCCGGTCCTGCGGGACTGGCGACCGCCAAGAACTTTCGCCAACTCGGCCTGCAGGTCGAGTTGCTCGAGCGCGAAGACGATGTCGGCGGCAACTGGTACTTTGGTCGCCCCAGCAGCAGTGTGTGTCACTCGACGCACATGATCTCTTCGAAGCGGATGTCGCAGCTGGCCGACTTTCCGATGCCCAAGGAATTTCCTCCTTATCCGCATCATGCCCAGGTCCTTACTTATCTGCGCGACTACGCACGGCACTTCGGCCTATACGACGTCACCCGCTTTCAAACGAGTGTGAGCCGCGTGGAACTCGCGCCGGAAAGTAACTCGCGCGACGAGCGCTGGCAAATCACGCTCGCCAGCGGTGAAGTCAAAACGTATGCCGGCGTGGTAGTTGCCAGCGGGCACCATCACGATCCGCTTTGGCCGCAGCTGCCGGGTAACTTCACCGGAAAAATGCTGCACGCCCGCGACTACAAAACGCCGGACCAGATTCGCGACCAGCGGGTGCTGGTCATTGGCGGCGGAAACTCGGGCTGCGATTTGGCCGTCGAAGCAGCACAGCACGGCAGCGCTTCGTTTTTGAGTTTGCGCCGCGGCTACCATTTTCTGCCTAAGTTTTTGTTCGGCGGACCGCTCGATGCCGGCGGGGAACTCTTCGATCGTTATCACGTTCCCATGTGGCTGCAGCAACGCGTCACCGCCTGGCTGGTGAAGATTGCTGTGGGTCGCCCGGAGCGTTACGGCCTTCCCAAACCGGATCATAGGCTGTTCGAAACACATCCGATTGTGAACTCACAATTGCTGTACGCCGTCGGTCACGGTCACGTGCATGTTCGCCCCGCGATCAAGCACCTCGAAGGCAACCGCGTGACCTTCGCCGATGGCCGCGAGGAACAAGTGGATGTGATCTTGTGCGCAACGGGTTACCAGACGACATTCCCCTTTCTCGATTCATCGCTGCTGATGAACGACAACGGTTCGCCGAAGTTGTTTCTCAATGCCTTTCATCCGCAGCACGACAAGCTGTTTGTCGCCGGACTGATTCAGCCGAACGGCGCGATCTGGCCGCTCGTCGATGCGCAGAGTCGCTTGATGGCGGCCTTTATCAAAACCTCAAACCAAGCTGGGAAGGCCGACTGGTTTCGCCAACTCAAAGCTCGCGGGCACGACGACCTCGGGGGCGGCATTCACTACGACCGCTCGCCGCGTCACTATCTCGAAGTCGAGTTCTTCGCCTATCGTCGGCGACTCAAACAACTCCTCCAGCGCTTCGGCTCTTCAGGCAACCCGAAGCGTTAGCGAGGAGTGTGCTCTCGCCCACTCGAGGCGTTAACGCCGAAAGCCCATTCGTTTAGCTTCCCTCGCGTTCAAGGGTGCTGAATCCAACGAACGAAGTTCGAGAAAAGTAGCTACAGAGCCTACTGCGCGCTCCCCTCACTGACGCTTCGGGTTACCTGAGCAAACCTCACGCACTTCACTCGGCTTGCAATGCGCGGAAAGTAACCATCGACATAGCCCGCCGCGCACAGCGCCTCGAAGTCGTCCATGGCTGCACTCGGCAACACCGATTTCAGCAGCACGAGCTCGTCCGCTTGAAGCACCTCCGCCAGTCTCGCCGCGAGCGAATCCGTTGTCACGCTCCAATTGTGCGGCACCGGCTCTGGTGGTTGCTGCGGCTCAAGCTCACGCAAGAACTGCTGCAAGTCGAAGACAATCGGCTCACGCCTTGTCCGGTCTTGTTCAGCGATCACGAGCCGCTGCAGATCGCAAAACTGCGTCACCCAGCGGCAGTCGATCAGCAGGTCGCTGAGCACTTTGGCCGAGACCGCCAACAGTTCGATGCACAGCCAATGCGACCGCTCTTCACCGAGCGAAAACCGGGCATCCCAGCGGCGAATGCACTCTGCCAGCTCACCGCCTCCAGCCACCAGCACATTGACTGCCGGCGGTTCGTTGCACAGCCACGCTTGCAGCCGAAGTCGCAGGTCGGGAGTATCAAACAGGCTCCCTCCCACTTTCACCACGCGCACCGGCCACTGGCTCATTGCTGGGCAGCTTCGCGCGAGAGGACTGCCAGTGCGAACGACGGCGCGCAACGGCTGCTCTCGGGGCCGATTTCTTTGTTGAGCGAGGTGCGGGCAAACGCCGCATAGGGCGTTCCTTCGAGCGCTGCGACCGCGAGAAACTCGCCATGTCCCGACAGAATGATCTTGGCTGGCGGCTCTTGCATGTTGCCAATGACCCGCAGCAGTCGTTCGCGCACCATCTGCGTCTGCGCGTCCGCAATGCGCGTCGCCATCACCACCGCATCTTTGTGGTTGAAGGTCTCTTGATCGGCAGCGATCATTCGCGCCAATCGCAGCCGTGAGTTCGCTTTGGTCGCCGGACGATGGTCGGCTGTATCGGTGGCCAGCGAGTTCTCGGGCAGCTTCTCCAGCAAAATGTACGCATCGCGCGTGGTGGCAAACAATTCTTGTACCAGCGGGTAGGTGACGCCGCGGTACGGCACTGTGGGAGTAATCGCACAGACGGGACTGCGCTCAACACCGGTATAGATCAACTCACCGGCCAGCAAGCGATCGGTATCGGTCTTACCTGTCGTCGCAGGCTGGCCATTACGAATGGGAATCACATCGATCGTCGTCGAACCCACATCAATCAAGATCGCAGGTTTTTTGTTCGCAAAGCGAGCGGCGAACGTCGCCAGCGCGTGCCAGTTGGCCGCGGCCACCAGCAGCGGATCGTTCGAGGCCACTTGCGTGCTGACCATCTTGCCATCGACGCGATAGACCCGCGTGTGTCGATTGTCGGCTCCTGCTGCCACCGACTTCAGAATGAACTTTACTCCCTCGGCCTTTGAGGTGAAGCAGTCGGCCAGTTCGCCGGTCATGGTCACCACCAGGTGATCGCTGACGGGCGCTTCGCTGATGATGGTTCGAATCTGTTGCGTCAGGGCCTGCGGATCTCGCCACAGGGCGAACGAGTACGACTCGGCATAACCGAGGCCATCGGCCACTTTGATATTCGCACCGCCGATATCCAACGCCAGGTATTTGGCACTCATGAAGGCACTGACTCGAGCGGGGCCTACGGGCTGGAAACGAAGGGGATTTCGCGAACGGTTCCGTCGGCTTGAAACTCAACGCCGCGAGTCGGCGATAAAACCTCGACCGCCGCACCTTGCCCGACGCGCCACATTAACTCAGCCAGATTCTGCCGGCACACGCAACGCAGGCCAATGTAAGACGTCGTCAGGCGGGGATTGATTTCGATCACGAAATCGCTGGCACCATTCTGTGCGGAACCAAGCACCATGTCGATGCCTATCCAGCCGCACATTTTCGGCAAAGATCGAGCCGCCGCGAGCGCGAGACTCGTGGCCCGCTCGGCCAGGTTCGGCGGCAAGGGACAGCGGCCTCCCTGATACACGAAATGCCCCTCCGTGCTCAATCGCTGCTCACAGGGCGGCAAACACACGACGCCCTTTGGGCCGCCGACGATCGCTGCACTCACCGCGATTCCGGGAACGAACGGTTCAAGCCGCCAACTCGGCGACTGGCTCCAGTCGACCGTCGCTAATTCAGTGGCCGACTCGATCTGTCGCACACCTTGAGAACCGCAGCCATCGTTGGGCTTCACCACGGCAGGAAAGAGGCGAGCATCGATCGTCGCGGAATCACTACTGACGGAAATGCCGCGCGGTGTTCTCACGCCGCGATTCAACAACAGGTCCGCTGTCCGCTGCTTATCGCTCGCCAGTTCCACCAATTGGCTACCCGGCGATAACAGTGTCGCCCCCACCTGCTCGGCCCAGCGCACGCGCTGCAGTAGCAACTGCGAGAACTCAGGGGCGATGATCACCGTCGCTGTTGCTTCGGCAGCCAATTGCTGAAACAGGCGTTGCTCGTCTGCTGCGGACTGCACGCGTTGCAACTGCTGCTTCGGCAAGCTGGGTGCGGGCAATCGTTCGTCGTGCATCAACAGCAGTCGGTCGACGTCCTGCATCGCGGCAAAGTCCCGCGCGAGCGCATCTCGCATCGCGCGCCCTTCGGCCAGCAGCGAACCACCGGGCGCTGCATCTCCGAGCGACCAGCAGCCTGCCGCGGTCAGAAACTCATAGATGAACACCGTGCGTGCCACTGATTAAACCCCTGCCAACCAGCGGAAACTATTTCGTGGGGTTCATTGGATCGACGGCATCTCAGTGTGTAGCTTGGCAACCGGCACGAGGCTCTGCCACTCCCGCTTTAACAACGCAAAAGCGAACTCGCTGCCCCAGGCTCCCTTGTACCAGATGTTCTCGACGAAGTGCGCCCCTGGCGAAACCCCAAACCCCGAAACAGATTCGCAGAAGCTAGGTTCTCGGCGTCTGTGGTGGCTTGTGCCCGATGTTTGCCGAGCGAGTCGAAGACGTAACGCAGCACGGCCGCTAGGGCCTCCGTCGCTAGTCCTTGACCTTGATAATCGGGCGCAAGAGTGATTCCCAGTTCGACCTGTTGTGTGTCGTGCCCGAGAAAGTGGATGCCGCAGTCTCCGATAACCGTTCCCTGCTCCCGAAGTGTTAGCAACAACTGCAGCCAGGTGCCGGGTGTATTCGGGGTGATCAGTTCCTGGTCCGCGATTAAGCTTGCCGCGTGTTCAATAGTGAACGACTGCCACGACTGGAAACGGGCAACCTCCGGCAACGACCGATACCGGCAAATTGCCACGGCATCATCTGGCTCTAGCCGACGCAGTCGTAGGCGAGGTGACAATAGTTCGAACGTCGGATTCATTGGAACTCGCTCTTGCCCATCATTCAGGGGCGGCAATGCCGCGTGCCCGAATTATTGTTACGATGTGTTGACTTAGTGTCAAGGACATTTTAAGGTTTCTGGGAGGCGAGAGGCGAGAGGCGAGATAGGGCCAGGTCAGGAGGTTTGCCGCCACGAATGAGGAGACCACCCGATTAGGGCCTGTTCAGAGGTGCGATATGAGGAGGGGTGCGAGTGGTTATCAGGCGGTTATCAGGAAACTGGCGATTCGCGGAAAAATTCTTGCGCAAGTGGTTTATTGATAAAAGGTTATGGCGATATCCTGGTTGCGATTGTTCGCACAAAAAGTTATCAAAGGCGGGGTGTTGGAAGGGCTGAATGGGGACTGTTCAACGGCGGGCTGCGGAGGATGGAGGGACGGAATCTGCAGACCAGGAGGTCTGCCGCCACGAATGAGGAGACCACCCGTTTAGGGCCTGTTCAGAGGTGCGATTCGAACAGGGGTACGAGTGGTTATCAAACGGTTATCAGGAAACGGGCGATTCGCGGTTATTTGTGTCCGCAAGTGTTTTAAAAATAACAGGTTATGGTGATGTTGTGGATTCAGTTTTTCGTGCAAAAAGTTATCAAAAGCGGGGTGTCGGAAGGGCTGAACGGGGACTGTTCAAAGGGTACTCGCGGCGGTGAGCTTGAACTCGACTGGCCTCAGTCGAAGTGCTGAACAAGGCTGCGGCTCGAGGTTGCTATTTTTTACCTGCCGTCCGCAGGCCGGGGGCGCCGTAAGTCGAAGTTGACCGCAAAGGAGGGGTGTTCAACTTTGAGTTGATTGGGGAAGCACGAATTCGTGCCGCAGCCGAGAGATATCGCAGTTGCCGGTCAACGATGGTCCGCGAAGTTGGACAAGTTGATCCCTGCTGCGAGCTTTGGCACGCAGACTTACGTCGCGAAGGGAGCGCGGCGACAGATTCTTTTTCGGCCGCATGTACGAAAATCGCGACCAGTTCGCACTATTACTAGTAGCCACTGATTTTGCCCCGGACCACTGCCCGGCGCGTGAACGGCGGCACACCTGCGATGAGGACTACCGATCATGCGACTGACCCTTGCCACCCTGCTGGCCTATCTCGACAACGTCCTGGAACCGGCCGATTCCGAGGCCCTGAAAGAGAAGATTGACAAGAGCGATTTTGCCTCGGGGCTGGTGATGCGCATTCGGAGCATCAGCCGCAAATTGCGGATGGGTGCGCCGAAGGTCGAAGGAAAAGGGTTGGGACGCGATCCCAATTCAGTCGCCGAGTATCTCGATGGCACGCTGGCCCCGGAACGGATCGGCGAGTTCGAACGCCTCTGCCTGGAGTCGGACGTGCAACTGGCCGAGGTCGCTTCGTGCCACCAGGTGCTGGCGATGGTGCTGAACAAGCCGGCCGACGTTCCCGCTCAACTGCGCGAACGGGTCTACGACCTGGCAAAAAAAGCCGAAGCCGCTCGGCTGGCTGGTCCGGCTCGGCTCGATCCAGCGCACACGCCCATTCACGACGGCGCGCCACCTGCGCCGCCCAAGCCTTCGACGGCAGCCACTTCGGGGGTGATGCTCATCCCTCCGAGCGAAAACGGCAAAGCGGCCGTCGAGCCTGCGGCACCGCCCGTCGCGAAGACGATGGCTGTGCCCGATTACCTGTTGGCGGGCCGGCGAAACAACAGTTGGATGTTGCCCGCTGGGTTGGCGCTCGTGCTGTTGATCGCCCTCGCCGCGTTGCGATTGATGGGCCCCTTCGACAGCACGCATCCCATCGCCCAGATGATGGGAGCGGGCGGCACACCCGTCGCTTCGAATCCCGAACAGCCGGTCGATCCGGCGGTGAATCCGAGCCCGCCTGTTCCGGCTCCAGTAGTTCCAGCCGTCCCACCGGTCGAACCCAATCGCACCTTGCCCAGCGATCAACTTCCTATGCTGCAGCCACCGATGCCGCAGCCGAACGAGGGTCTGCCGGTTGAACCAGCGCCGATGCCGCCCATGCCTCCAGCCCCCGTCGAGCCAGCACCTGGTGAGGGTAGCCCCGTGCTCGAGTTGGCCCTGCGCCCGGAGGTGCCACCGCCGCCCATGCCGGTCCCCGGTTCATTGCCAGGCCCGATGCCCGTTGATCCCAACAAAACGACGGAACCTGCCGCGCCGGTCGAGCCGAAGCCCCTGCCAACTCCACCACCACCCGCGCCGCTGGATGATCCTTCGGAAACGGTCGATGCGGGCCGCTTTACGTCGGATGAGCACATGGTCGTGCAACAGATGCATGACCCGAAGATGAAGACCAACTTGTGGTACCGCTTGGCCCCGCGATCGGTCCTCACCAGCGGCCAGCGGCTGTTGGTGCTCCCCAGTTATCGCCCACAGTTCACCTTGCCGTCCGGCATTCAGATGACTGTGGTGGGCGAATCGGCTATCCGTCTGGAAAAGCCCGCGCAAATGGGCGGCTCACGCGTCGCCGTGGAATATGGTCGCCTGATGTTCGTTTCCGTGGGTGCTGCCGGTGGCCAAGTCGAACTGGACCTCGCCGGTCAGCCAGGGACGATCATGCTAGCCGATGCTGATGCGGCCGTCGCGATCGAAGTCCGTCGCTATCTGCCTCCTGGTATTGCTGCGGACGATCCCAAAGCCGAACTGGTTCGCGTGATCGATCTGTTCGCACTCGGCGGCCGTGTGGTCTGGCAAGCGAAGGACGAACAGCCGATCGATATTCCAGTTTCGCAAGTAGTCTCGTACGTGGCTCAAGAGCTGCCTCGCATCGGTGGACCTTTCGAACCACCGGCCTGGACCGATGCCAAGAGCTTGCCCGATATCGAACGTCGCGCCTCGCTCGATATGGAAGCGGAACTGCCGCTCGATAAGCCGCTCGATATCACCTTGGCCGAGCACGCTTCCGGTCGCCGCGTTGAAATTCGCTCGCTGGCCGCTCGTTCACTGGCCGCTCTCGATCAGTTCGAACCACTCATTGCCGAGCTCAACGACCCGCGGCAGTACTCGTACTGGGCGGCTGATATCGACTCGCTGCGGACCGCCATTGCCCGCAGTCCGGAATCGGCCAACCGCGTGTTTGCCACGCTGCAGAATCAACGACCGGAGAACGGCAAGCTGATCTACGAGATGCTGCTAGGAGCCAGCGACGAACAGTTGCTCAACGGATCGGCCGAAAGGCTAGTGAAGGCACTGGAAAGCAACGAAGTGGATGTGCGTGTTGTCGCGCTCGATAGCTTGCGGCGGATCACGGGGATGATGCTCATGTATCGCCCCGAGAAGCCGTTGGCCTCGAACGCTCCTTCGATTCAAAAGTGGCGTGAGAATCTGAAGAACAACCTGATCACGAACCGAGTGCCACCGTCGGCGCTTAACACTTACAAGCCGCTTCCTGCCGACGAACCGGATCGTCCGCGAGGACCGTGATAGTCAACGCCGTGATTAACAAAGTCGTTCTGCCGCATGAATGTTGCTCCTGCTGTTGCGCTCGTGTTCGTCTCGGCACTTTCGTGCTCCGCGCTGGCTGCTGAGATCGTCGTTACGATTCGTAGCGACTTTGCCGGCGGCAACGTGAGGGTGCTGAAGAACGAAGGAGCCCAGGTGCAGATCGAGCCCGATCTGCGCGGCGGCAAGCCTTGGTTTTATTGGCACTTGGAAGCAACTGCCTCGCAGCCTGGGCGAGTGACCTTTACCTTTCCCGCTGCTCAGCGCGTGGGTGTGCGCGGCCCGGCTTACAGCACGGACGACGGGAACACCTGGCAATGGCTGGGGGCCGAACATGTGCAGTACGCAGCCCCGCCGGGCAATGGCGAAGCATCTCAGCGGGAGTCGTTCTTTTACGACTTCACCGCCGAGCATTTGAAGGTTCGCCTTGCCGTGGCAATTCCTTACCTGGCCAGCGATTTCGCGGCCTTCCTGAAGGAGCATGCCGCGAACAAGCACCTGCAGCAATTGCCGCTGGCGAAGACACAAAATGGGACGCCCGTCGAAGTGCTGCAAATTGGCGAGCCGGGGCCCAATGTGAAGGCGATGATTCTCACCGCGCGGCATCATGCCTGCGAATCGATGGCCAGCTATGTGATGGAGGGCTGGCTTGCGGAAGCGATGTCCGATTCGCCGGCGGGCAAGTTGTTTCGCCAGCGACATGTGCTGTTTGCAGTTCCGCTGGTCGACAAGGACGGAGTGCAGGCTGGCGATCAAGGAAAGAATCGCGCGCCCCACGATCACAATCGCGACTACGGCCCGATGCCGATCTATCCCGAGATTGCCGCCATTCAAAACCTGGGCGAAGCACAGCAGGTGCAGTACGCGCTCGATCTGCATTGCCCGGCGCTGCGCGGTGACATTCACGAGGCGTTCCACTTTCTGGGGCTGGGGCTGCCGCACATCAAGGACAACGTCAACGAGTTCATCGCTTGGATCAAGGAAGAACGTCCGCAGTTGGTGATGGCCCCCGTCAACGTCCTGGCCGATCCCTGCAAGCCGAACGCGGTGAATCCTGCGATCAACTCGCACCACTTTGCCTTGCGCAAGGACAGTCTCTTTGCCGCGACACTCGAGATTCCCTACACGCAGCCCAACGTGCCGCTCGATGCGAATCTGGCTCGCAGTTACGGCCGCGGTCTGCTGCGAGCCTGGGTGCGAGCGACGTTCGTTTCGGCCGATCCGAAAGATTCGCGAGGCGGCAATGACAACGCCAGCCTGATTGCATTCCGGACGAACTGGCTGAAGACATATCGCAGCGAACCAAAGGAAGTGGAAGCAACTGCACGGCAGTACCTCGACGATCCATCGTCGCCAGCAGTCTATCGAGTGGAGGCCAGCAATTTGCTATCTGTACTGCGCCTGCACCAAAAGAAATACTTGGAAGCGATGACGCTCTGCACTGCCGCGAAGAATGATCCCGAGGCCACAACCTGGCAACGCACCACTGCCTTGTTGCAACAGCTGCAAATTGCGGCGCTCGATCCGGCAGCTACCACCGAGCAAGTGGCGGCGGCATTGCTAGAGTTTCAGCGGGTTGCCTACTCCTCGCTGGAGCAGCAAGCAAAGGCCCTCGACATCGCCAGCAATTACTACGCGGCCAAGAACGATTATCCTGTGGCCATCAAGCTCGCTCGCGAGCAGTTCGTCGTCGCCGCGCCTTACGAACAGGGCAAACTGCTGAACCGCATTGCCGGCTGGCACGACGCGCAGCAGCAGACGAGCGAGGCAATCGCCGTTCGCCATGAGGCCGCTGCGCTACTGCGTAAGCAACTTCAACCCGCACCGCAGCGGAGTGTGTTTGGGGCCATGATGGTGACCGAACTGTTTGACGCCGTCTGCGGCCTTCCTACATCGACGCCCGAAGAGAAGACCGCCGCCGGCGAACAAGTTCTGCAGCACGACGTGGTAGCCGTGGCCGTGAAAGAGCGAGTGAAGAAGGCGCTCGCGGAACTCAAGTAGCCCGCAGAGGCAGTTGGGAAGGCATGTGGTCCCAATGCAATGCCCCCGGAATTTGCGCTGGCGCGAGCAGAATCTGTCGTTTGGCGATAGCACGACTTTTGTTAGAGTACGCCCGCTGAAGTGTTCCAATCCCCGCACCGACTGCTAGCATTCGCAACTCCACGTGAATACGCTCTCGCGCTCGATCCTGTTTGACCTCATCAAGGTTTTCGCCTTGTGGTTGGTCATTCTCACGTTTGTGATGGTGCTGATTGGCATTGGGCAAGAAGCGGTGCGGATGAATCTCGGCGTCGGACCGACGCTCAAGCTGATTCCGTTTGCCCTGCCGAACGCACTGGCGTTTGCCGTGCCCGGCACGATTCTCTTCTCGGTCTGTTTCGTTTACGGTCGCATGTCAGCCGACAACGAAGTGGTCGCCGTCAAGTCGATGGGTATCTCGCCTCTCACGTTGCTCGCCCCAGCCTTCGCGCTGGCTTTTTTGCTCAGCCTGGTTTCGGTCTGGCTCAACGACGTGGCTTACTCGTGGGGCTTCACGGGCATGCAGCGCGTCGTGATCCAATCGGTCGAAGAGATCGCCTACGGCATGCTCCGCACGCAGCGGTCGTTCGCCAATCCCCGCTTCTCGATCATCGTCAAAGAAGTCGATGGCCGGCGACTGATCCGCCCCATCATGAATTTCCAGCCCAACAACGACATGCCGGCTTTCACGCTCACGGCGTCGGAAGCGGAACTGCGATCGAACCTGGAAGAGAACACCCTCAGTTTGATTCTGATCGATTGCCAGATGGAAACCGACGAAGGACTGCGATTCGATTGGCCGGGGCGAACCGTGCAGGATATTCCGCTGGCCTTTGCGGCCGCGAAAGATGTGGGGGAAAGCAGTCCCGCGCACTTACCGCTACGCAAAATGGACTCGGCGATCGTCGCGCAGCGCTTAACGATTGCCGAACTCGAGCAATCGGTCGCGGCCGAAACGGGCCTCTCGTTGATGACGGGCGACTTTGAACTGTTTGAGCAGCAGAACTGGCAGAAGCGCCAGAACAGCATCGCCAATGCTCGCATCCGACTCTATCGCTTGCAGTCGGAACCGTGGCGACGTTGGGCCAGCGGCTTCAGTTGCCTGGCATTCGTGCTGATGGGCGCTCCGCTGGCGATGCTCTGGCGCAGCGCCGACTATCTCACCACGTTCGGCCTGTGCTTTGTGCCGATTCTCGTGCTCTACTATCCGCTCTTCTCGGCAGGACTCGAGTACAGCAAGAACGGCGTCACGCCACCAGCCACGGTTTGGCTCGGCAACCTCGTCTGCATGGCCATCGGCATCGCGCTTATCCGGCGTGTCGTCCGCAACTGACAATCACGAACGATAGCTCCGCTACGGATCTCGTTTCGTCACCGTCACGCTTTGAATGAGGTACTTGTTGAACTTGTTGCCGTCCGATTCCAGGTTGAAGTTGAAACCCCAATAGTTGACGAACTGGGCATCGTCGATCTTCCACGTGACCGTGTGCCACTTTTTGTTGTCGGGCACGGTGTACCAACCACCGGCGGTCTTAAAACCGTCCTGCGACTCATACACCAACTTGAACCCAGAGTTCTCGTTGGCCGGATTGCGACGGACCACGGCCGTGATTTCGAGCGGCACCGTGGTGTAGGTCAAAAAGTTGGGATCGACGGTAAATACGTTCCCACCGGGAACGTCGCCAGCGCGGGACGAGCCGCCATAAGCAATCACCGCTGCCGCCACGTCCGCTGCCGCACCGGTATGCAAACCGCTCTCAATAGTCTTCTCGCCGAACGTGATCGAAACCGACTTTGCATCGGTGAAATCACCGCCCCAGGGGAACGGCTTGCTCTTGTTAGCCTTGGCTTGAGTGATGAACGTCTCAGGAACATCCAGGACCAGGATCGGAGCGACCGTCAACTCGTAGCTGCGTGCTTCGACGATGTTGGTCGTCAGCGGATTCGCAATTCGAACTTCGCGGCCGAACTCCACACGCTGCGGTTTGCCGGGTCGCGACCAGGCACAAAGTACGGTTCCTTTAGCACCCTGAAAGACAAAGCCGTAGTGCTGGTCATTGAGCAGCACCCAGCCGAGATAGTTCGGGCGATCGCCGAGGTAGCGAATCAGCTGTTCCATCGCCGTGTAGGCGGGGCGAGGAGTTCCTTTAGCATCGATGAGTCCGAGCGGACCGCTGTCGCCATCACGCCCTTCGAACCACTGAATACAAGCTACTCCCTGGGCGATTCCCATGGTGTAAGCCTTCACCAGCGCATGCGCTTGGTTGTCGGCGCCCTTGCTCGAGTCAGAACCAAGCTCGGTGAAGATGATCGGCACGTTCACCTTGCTCGGGTTCTGCGCGGCGAGCATCTTCCGCACCGTGGGAACGATGTTCATGAACACCGCTTCCGAGCCGGTGTTATTGGCCACACCATTCAGCACTTCATATGGATGCAGCACGATGTAGTCGAAATGGTCTTTCGCCCCGGCCTGAATCACCTGCTCCAGGTAATTCACATGAGCACTCTTGGCCGAAAGCCCCACCAGGCAATCAGGCTGAGCCGCTTTGGCCGCGTCATAAGCACTGACGACAATCTTGGCATAGTCGGCCGGCGTTTGATCTTTGCCGGTCCCGTTTGGCGGTTCATTCCAGATTTCGAAGTTCCGGGATTTACCCTTCACATGCTTGGCAACTTGAGAAACGTAGTTCGACCACGCGGGCAGGTTGTTGACGGGCAACGTGCCGGGGCGATCGAGTTGATTCCATTTCGTGTTGCCCATCAGCAGCATGCCGAACTCGAATTTCTGCTCGGCCAGATACTCCGTCTGTTTGTCGAGTTCGTCCCACTTCCACTTTCCCTCTTCGGGCTCAAGCCCGCCCCAGCCCACTTGCGGCGAGCGAAACACATGCAGTCCGATGGCACCCATTTGCGGAATCCAAGCGGCGTTATCGGCAGCCGAACGGTTTCTCACATGGCTGGCCCCGATGCCAAACGGACTGGGGAACGCGTTGGTGCTATCGGGTTGCCCGTCCGCGCTCGAAACACAGAGAAGTGCGGCAACGATGGCCATTGCCACCGGGAGCATGGTTCCACGGCGAAGGGAACAATCGATCATCACAGTTCACGCAGTCGAAAGAAGGGAGGGAAAGGTTTCAGCATGATAATCGATGCCGTGCAAGATTTTTGCCCTGCACGCTCCAACAATCGGTCGACTTGAAACATCGAACCAATATAGACTGATACGGCACGCTGCTGATCTACCTGCTTGCCCGCCTCAAGATCGCCTGCCCGCTCTCCCCTGCAGGAGTTTTGGATGCCATCGAAACTGCTGGTCCCCCTGACGCTGTTGTTTAGCCTGTTTGTGGCGCTCACAAACGCGGCCGAGGTTTTACCAGCAGTGAACGAGCGGTTCGCTGCCGCCACCGGTGACGAAGAGCCTAGTTTGCGACGCCACGTTCTGCCGCTGATGGGTCGCCTGGGCTGCAATGGGCGAGCGTGTCACGGTTCGTTTCAAGGACAAGGTGGCTTTCGGCTCTCGCTGTTTGGTTACGATTTCGCGGCCGACCACGCCGCAATTGTCGGCGGCGATGAACCGCGTACCAACACGAAGAATCCGGCCGACAGTCTCATCCTTCAAAAGCCGCTCTTGGCCATCGATCACGACGGTGGCCAGCGATTTGAAAAAGGAAGTTGGCAACATCATTTGCTACAACGCTGGGTCGCTGCCGGAGCCAAGACGGTTGCCGAAGACGAAGCCGAGATCACCGGTCTCGAAATCTCGCCTCGCGAGATTGTATTCGCGAAAAAAGGGGCGACCGTCCAGTTGAAAGTGATTGCCCATTGGTCGGACGGCACGCGTGAGGATGTCACGCCCATCTGCCGCTTTCGCAGCAATGACGAATCGATGGCAACCATCGATGAAGCAGGACTCGTCACCTCGGTTGGCCCTGGCGATACGGCCGTCGTCGCTTTCTACGACAACGGCGTCTTGCCGGTGCAGGTGCTTCTGCCCGTTACCGATCAACTGGGAGGCAACTATCCGGCGGTTCCTACCCCGACGAAAATCGACGAGTTGGTCATCGCTAAGCTGAGTAAGCTCGGGATTGTTCCGGCTGAACTTTGTACCGACAGCGAGTTTCTGCGGCGCGTGAGTCTTGATCTGACTGGCACCTTACCATCACCAAACGAGATTGAATCGTTCCTGACCGACACAGGCAACGACAAGCGAAATCGGAAGATCGACGAACTGCTTACTCGCCCGGCGTACGTTGCGTGGTGGGCTACCAAACTGTGCGACATCACGGGCAATACGAGTGCGCTCGGTCCCCAAGGTGGCGAGCAGTTGCTCAATGGTGCCAAGTCGCGGCAATGGCACGCGTGGATTGCCCGGCGCGTCGAACAGAATGTGCCCTACGACAAACTGGTCGCAGGAATCGTGCTCGCCGTTAGCAAACCGTCCGAGCAGTCATTCGCGGACTACACAGCACAAATGAGTGCCTATTTTCGCGCGAACGAGCCAGCTGATTTCGCCGAGAGCGAAACCATGCCCTATTACTGGACGCGTCGCCAGCTGGGCAGTTCCTCGGGCAAAGCTCTCGCCTTTGCCTATTCGTTTTTGGGCGTGAGCTTGCAATGTGCGGAGTGTCACAAGCATCCGTACGATCAGTGGACGAAGCAGGATTTCGACCAGTTCGCCGTGTTCTTCGATGGCGTTCGCTACGGCCCCGGTAGTCGCGACGAAACAACGGCCATGAAGCAAGAACACGGGCTGACGATGGACGAAGATAGTGGCGACTACAAACGCCGCTTCGTCACGCTGCTGCAGGAAGGGAAGACGTTGCCCTTTAAGGAACTGACGGTTCCCCGGCCCAACAAGAACGCCAAAAACAGCAAGCCGCGGCCAAACAAGGCGGGCCGAGTAATCACGCCGCGCGTGCTCGGCGGGGAAGAGGTACTTACCAATGAATACCCCGATCCGCGTCAGCCTTTGATGGACTGGATGCGCGCTGAGGAGAACCCATATTTTGCCAGGGCCTTCGTGAATCGCGTCTGGGCGAACTACTTTCACGTCGCCTTGATCGATCCACCCGATGATCTCAATCTGGCCAACCCGCCCAGCAATCCGGCGCTACTCGATTATCTCGCCAGCGAGTTCATTCGCCAAAAGTACGATATGAAATGGCTGCATCGCGAGATCGCCCGTAGCCGCACTTATCAATTGAGTTGCCGCCCCAATGACACCAACGAACAGGACGAACGCAACTACAGCCGCGCGGTGAT
Source organism: Anatilimnocola aquadivae (assembly GCF_049819085.1). GTDB lineage: Bacteria > Planctomycetota > Planctomycetia > Pirellulales > Pirellulaceae > Anatilimnocola. Next base: position 5,390,504 of record NZ_CP187419.1, on the reverse strand, counting down.
TCGTCGCCTGCCCGCGGAAGTCACCTACGATGCACTCGCCTATGCCACCGCCAGCGATGAAGCCCGCACTATGCTCGATGCCCAGCCGTCCACGCAGCGAGCGATTGGCGAAGTGAGTGGCTTGAACGGCCGCGATGCCGGCGCAAGCAGCTATGCCGTCAACCTGTTTGGCAAGCCAGCGCGAGCAATCAATTGCGACTGTGAACGCTCGGCTGAGCCTAATCTGCTGCAACTTGTCTATCTGCGTAACGATCAAGAGATCGACGCTTTGCTCGATCGCAAAGAGGGTTGGCTCAAGCAGCTTCGTGGTACGCAGCCTGCAAAGAAGAACAAATCGATTGATGCTAAGCCGCTCGATCACCACGCGCTCGTGCGCGAGGCTTACTTGCGCACGTTGAGTCGCTTGCCGAGCGAAAGTGAAGAGAAGGTTGCTCTGGCAACTTTGTCAAACGCCGCCGATCCGCTCGTTGGACTACGCGACCTGCTGTGGGCGTTACTAAATACCAAAGAGTTTATTGTGAACCGCTGACAGGCTGGGGTCGGGGGGCTTTGGCGAGGATAAGGTTTCCATCATTAATAATCGACCTTCGCCAAAGACTCCTGACCCCTGATTGCTGCGATCTGCCCTGACTCCTGACCTCCGACTCCCGATCCTCACCTGGGACCTCCCCATGACCACTCACCGCTACTGTGACGGTATTGCCCGGCGTGATTTCCTTCGCATCGGCGCGCTCGGCAGTGCAGGGCTGAGCCTGGCAAGCTACCTGCGGGCGACAAGTGCCGGCGAAGTGAAGCCTGCTGCGGGTAAGTCGGCGATCTTTGTGTATCTGGGTGGTGGTCCGCCCCATCTCGATACGTTCGACATGAAGCCTGCTGCGCCAGCGGAGTTTCGAGGGGAATTCAATCCCATTGAGACCAACGTGCCTGGCTTGCAGATCTGTGAGCATCTGCCGCGACTGGCAAAGTGCGCTGATAAGTTCGCCGTCGTGCGTGGCATTACGCATACACTTGCCGGGCATGAACTGGGAACCAGCTATGTGAACAGCGGTAGCCGCCCGGTGCCTTCACTCCTTTATCCGGGTTATGGCTCGGTCATCAGCCGAGAACTGGCCGGTGCCGCCGACTTGCCGCACTTTGTTGCCATTCCGAATACACCACAGCGAGCGGGCTACCTCGGTGTTCGTTACGCTCCGCTGCAGACGAACAGCACGCCCATGGCTGGGCAACCGTTCAGCGTGCGGGGCATTTCGCTCAGTGGCGGGAAGACGCCGGAGCAATTCAGCAAGCGAAATGTGCTGCTCGAACAACTCGATACGGGGCTCGACGAATTCAAGAGGAGCAGCAAGCTGGTCGAAGGACTCGATCGCTTTGGCCAGCAGGCTTTCGACTTGATCAGTTCCCCGCGGGCTCGCGAAGCCTTTGATGTCAGCCTGGAAGATCCAAAAATCGCAGAGCCCTTCGGCACGACCAAGTTCGGGCAAAGCTGTCTGCTCGCTACGCGGTTGGTAGAAGCAGGCGTACGCTTTGCCACCGTCAGCTTTGGTGGTTGGGATACGCACACCGGCAATTTCAAGAAGTGCAAAGAGAGCCTATTGCCGGAACTCGATCAAGGCTTGGCGGGGCTGTTCACCACGCTCGATCAAAAAGGTCTGCTTGCCTCGACGACGGTTTTTGTGATTGGTGAGTTCGGCCGCACGCCCAAGATCAACGATAAAGCGGGCCGCGATCACTGGCCCCGCGCGATGTTCGCCCTGATGGCCGGCGGCGGCATCCGAGGCGGGCAGGTTCTTGGTGCCAGCGACGACAAGGGCCAGGGCCCCGCGGGCGACGGCTTCACTCCCGATCAGCTGGCCGCGTCGTTTTATCACAGCCTGGGCATCGACTTCCGCAAGGAATATCACACCAGCACAGGCCGACCGGTGACCATCGTGCGAGAAGGCTCGGTGATACCAGCGCTCTTTGCGTAGCGTGCTGGCCTACATTTTACGCCAAGATCTCGCGGACGATCTTGCCGTGGACGTCGGTCAGGCGGAAGTCGCGGCCAGCGTGGCGATAGGTGAGTCGCGTGTGATCGATGCCCAGCTGATGCAAGATGGTGGCGTGCAGGTCGTGGACGTCGACCTTGCCGCTGACGATGGTGCGGCCGATGTCGTCGGTCTCACCGTGGACGATGCCACCCTTGATGCCGCCGCCGGCGAGCCAGATCGAGAAGCAGCCGCCGTGATGACCGCGGCCGTTGTTCCCTTCCTTGGCGGGCGTGCGACCGAATTCCGTCGCCCAAACGACGAGCGTGTCGTCGAGCAGGCCGCGTTGCTTCAGGTCGCAAATGAGTCCAGCCATGGGTTGATCGACCGATTTCGCCAGGCCAACGTGCTCCTTCATATCGCCGTGCGAATCCCAATTCGGACGCGAGCCAGTATCGACGAGTTCGATGAATCGAACCCCACGCTCAGCGAGCCTGCGAGCGACCAGACATTGCCAACCAAAGCTAGAGGTTTCGCCCCGCTTCAAACCGTACAGGCTGTGCGTGGCATCTGTTTCTTGATTCACGTCAAACGCATCGGGACCGGCAGTTTGCATTTGAAAGGCCGTCTCGAACGACTTGATCCGGGCAGCCAGATTCGAGTCATCCTGCCGTTGCTGCAGGTGCGAGCCATTGAACTTCGAGAGCAGGCCGAGTTCCAACTCCTGCACTCGTTGTTGGGGAGTGCGCGGGACGAGGTTCTCGATCGGTGCCTTGCCGGGAATGACGCGAGTTCCCTGATGATAGGCGGGCAAGAAATCGCTGGCGTAGACCTGCGTGCCGCCATAGGGCAAGTGCGGGGCAATCACCATGAATGATGGCAAGTTCTGGTTGACAGTTCCCAGGCCATAGCTGATCCAGGAGCCCATGCTGGGGCGCGTGAACGTCGCCGAACCTGTATGCATTCCAACAGCCGCTTCGGTGTGATCGAAGTGGGCCGACTTCATCGAGCGAATGACACAGATCTCGTCCAGTTGCTCGCGCAGGTACGGGAACAGATCGGTGACGACCGTACCACAGCGGGAGTTAGGTGACCACTTGAAATGGCTCCCCATCAATTTTTCTTTGCCCGTGCCGTCGCGGCCATTCGCGGTCGACTTCGGATCAAACGTGTCGATGTGCGAAACGCCGCCGGTTGCGAACAGAAAGATCACCCGCTTGGCCTTGGGGGCAAAGTGAGGCTCCTTCACACTCAGCGGACCGTTGTTCACAGCCGTGCGCGCCGAGTCTGCCGCCATCAACTCTGACAAGATGCCGGGCATGAGCAGGCCACCGCTGACGAGCGAGCGGATGACGTTGCGGCGCGAGAAGTAGGCAGGTGATGTCACGGGCGAATCTCGTTAATCGACGTACAAAAACTCATTCGAGCGGAACAGCACGCGGGTAAGCGAGGTCCACGCTTGTTGCAGGCGGTCGGCAGCGGGGACAGCGGCCATTTCGAACTCTCGTTCGAGGGAATCAAACCACTCTTTCGCGGCCGCTTGTTCAATATCGGTTGCTGGGCGGCCCAGCGTCAAGGCGACCGCTCGTTCCAGGCGAACTTGGGGGTCGGTCGCTTCCTTCAAGAGCCGTCCGGCCAGCTTGGCCGCCTGTTGGTCGAGGAATTCGTTGTTGAGCAGATAGAGCGACTGCACGGTGGTGACCGAACTGTCTCGCTTGGGCGTACTGGTGTTACGGTCTGCGCCATCGAAGGTGGCAAAGAACGGAATGTTGTTCAGCCGGGCGGTCATCAAGTACACGCTGCGGCGGTTGCTGTCGTAGCGATCTCGAAATGGATGATGCTGCGTGAAGCCCCATTTGTCGACCGGCGGAAAAGGATGCGGCTCGCGCGGCATCGTGTCGTCGAGTTGCCCGCTGATGACCAGCAGCGAATCTCGCAGCGACTCGGCATCGAGTCGCTGACGAGAGAATCGCCAATGGTAATCGTTATTGGGATCCTGACTGAGAGCGGCCGTGAGCAGAGCTTCGCCGGCGCGAGCCACCGATGCCAACTGATAGGTGTTGCTGAGCATGATGAGCTTGTGAAGTCGCTTGAGCGACCAGCCATCCTGGCGAAAACGCGTCGCCAGCCAATCGAGCAACTGCGGATGAGTAGGCGGCTGACCTCGCGCGCCGAAGTCGCTGGGCGACTTCACCAACCCGGAACCAAAATGATAATGCCAGACGCGATTGGCCATCACCCGCGCGGTCAGCGGATTCTGCGCGTCGGTGATCCAATCGGCAAGTTGCACGCGACCACTTTGCTCGGCCTCTTTGTCGCTGAGCATTTGCCCGCCGAGCACATCGAGAAACTTACGCGGTACCTGATCGCCTGGCTTGTCGGGCTCGCCGCGCAGTTGCACGTGAGCATCGGTCGCCTTGCTATCTGCCATCGCATACGCAACCTGCTTCCCCGGCTTGCCGTTCTCTAGCAGCGGCACAAAGTCGCGCGGCTTCTTGTCGAGTTCGATGCCAGGGAAAGGGTATCGCGTGCTCGCGAAAATGCCATACAGACCGTAATAGTCTTCGTTCGAGATGGGATCGAACTTGTGATCGTGACAGCGGGCACAACTGACGGAGAGCCCGAGCACCGTGCGGCCGAGATTCTCAATCGTGTCTTCAATGGTCAGATGCTGCGGGTAGTTGTCCACCAGCGAGCCAAATCGCCGTGAGCTGGCCAGATAGCCGGTGGCAACGATCTGTTCGTTTCGCTGCGAATCGTTCTCCGCGGGCAACAAATCGCCTGCAATCTGCTCCCGGAGGAATTGGTCGTAAGGCTTATCGGCGTTGAGCGAATCGATGATGTAATTGCGATACAGATACAGCTGCGGCACGGGATAGTCCGAGTTATCGCCAGCGGTGTCTGCGTACCGAATCAGGTCCATCCAGTGGCGGCCCCAGCGTTCGCCGTAGTGGCGCGAAGCGAGCAGGCGATCAATGACCTTCTCCCAAGCCTGCGGAGTGTCGTCGCCGATGAACGCAGCAATCTCTTCGGGTGATGGTGGCAAACCAGTCAGGTCGTAGGTGGCGCGGCGAATGAGTGTCCGTTTGTCAGCAGCTTGAATGGGCTGCAAATTGCGTCGTTCGAGTTCGGCCAGAATGAAGCGATCGATATCTCCCTGCGGCCACGCGTCGTTCTTCACAGCGGGTGGAGCCGGATTTTCAATCTGCCGAAATGACCAGAATTGTCGCGCAGCCGCCAGGTCGATCTTCTTTTTCACATACCGCGTCGCCTTCGTCCGTGGATCAGGCGCGCCGAGCGAAACCCATTTCTCCAGGTCGGCAATATCGTCTTTCGAGAGCTTCTTTTCCGGCGGCATCTGCAGTTCATCAGAAAAGCGAACTGCTTTGATCAGCAGACTTTGCTCGGGATCTCCAGGGACGATCGCAGGTCCGGTGCTGCCCCCTTTGCGTAGTGCGGCGCGCGAGTCAACGAGCAGTTCGCCTTGCAGTTCTTTCGAATCGGCCGAATGGCACTCGTAGCAATGCTTGACGAGCAGCGGGCGAATGCGGCTCTCGAAGAAGGCAACATTTTCTGGCGTGAGATCAGCGGGGGAGCCATCGTGCTCGCCACGCCAGATTTCGACGCCGGAAAAATTCGCTGCGCCACCACGGCTGGTGATTTGAACGCTGCCGTCGTTCTCTTTAGCTTTGACATCAATTACGTACGGCCCCAGACGATCCCAATGTCCCGCAGTGCCGCTTTGATAGAAGCGAAGCACATCTTGCCCGTTGATGGCAATGCGAAACGTCTCGCTGTTATTGTCTTCCCAGACGTAGACAAACACTGAGTACTTGCCGGCTGGCACGCCACTCAGCGTCACCTTGTTGCCACCCCAGCGACTGCTGCGAATCATTCTCGCGCGGTCCGGGTCGGTCGGTGGATTCAGCTTGACATCTTGGTTGGCAAAGGCCTTGTCGTTCGTGGCAAAGTTCGCAGGCTTATGATCGGCATCATCCCCTTCCCAATCGTGCCCGTCGATCTTCACCGGCGGACCGTTGAGGTTGATGCCGCGATAAAAGCTTGGCCGCGGATCTTCCGCTTGCACTTGCCAGCCAAAACAGCAGACCGCGAGCGCCGCCAAGATGACGCTGCGCCAGCAAGTCACGCGCTGAGATACAGAAGAGAACATAGCTACCATTGGGCAGACCGAGAGAGAGTCTTTCAATGGCTATATCGTAGCTGGCCAGGGCATTCCGCAGCAAGCTGAACGATCGTCAATCCCGCGGAGGGAGGGCGAGGCACCTCACCCTCCCAAAGCGACCTGCACAACTTACTTCAAGTCGCGAATGCGGATGTTCTTGAACTCGGTCCACATGGGCTTGCCCGCATGTAGCTGCAGGGCAAGCACTCCTTCGGTGAGGGCCAACTCAGGGTGATTGTCGGTGAAGTCGAGCGTCAGTCGATCGTTCAGGTAGTGCTGAATATGCTTCCCCTTGGCGATGATGACCACGTCGTTCCAGTCATCGAGCTTAAACAGCTTGGCGAATGCGGGGGCATCGATCAGGTCCGAGCTGATCAGCTTTTTGCCGTCGGCTTCCCAGGTGGCCTTTTCGCCAACGAGGCAAATGCGGCCGCGCTTGCCACCTTCGTCGTAGATGAAGCCAGCGACGTTGGGCAGCTTGTTTTCGTTACGCAGTTCGTGCTGGTAGCCGCGCACGACCCAGTTGTTGTTGACCTTGCCTTCGGTGATGTGCTTCGAACGATACTGCACACCGCTATTGTTGGTGTTGCTGCAGCGGAACGAAAACCGCAGTTCGAAATCCTTGGCGGTGCCATCTTTCCAGATGATGAACGTGTTGCCCTTGGCAGGAACTTCGGCAGTGGTTTCACCGTGAATGACGCCGTCCTTCACGCTCCATAATTTGGGATCGCCGTCCCAGCCTGTCAGGTCTTTGCCGTTGAATAGGGACTTCATACCTTCGGCCTCTTTGGGTGCAGGGGTGCCACCATCGGGTGCCGCCATGGGCAGCAAAGAAGCGACGACGAGCACAAATTGCGAAATCATGTTGGTCTCCAGGGGAAAGGTCAAACATGCCCGCACCTTATGGTCCGGGCGAAGGTACACATCTTACCAACGAATGGCCGCAGAGGAATATCTGCAAGCCTTGCGCACCTGCGTGTTTCTGGTTTAAGCTGTTGTCATTGCTCAATAACCGCCGCAAGGAAATGACAATGCCGATTCGTGCCAACCGCTGGGGAATGTTCGCGATTGCCCTGGCGTCGCTCTCGGCCTGGGGACACATGTCTACTGTCCAGGCAGAGGAGGAGTCAAAGTTGGGCGCTACGCGTGTTGCACGGTGGAAGGATGATCGGACCGCAGCGTTTCTGTTGATGTTCGACGATAGTTGGCCGAGCCATTGGCAGGTCGCCGTGCCGGAAATGGCCAAGCGCGGACTGATCGGCACCTTCTATATTTGTCCTGGCAAAGGGGAGTACGAGAAGTTCACACAGGTATGGGAAGAGAAGGTTTGGAAGCAAGGGATGGTGTATGGCAACCACACCATGACCCACAAAGGGGTGAAAGACTACACGACTGCCGACTACGAAATCGGCGAGTGCGCTCGTATCATTCGCAAGATCTCGCCTGGCAAGGCCGACCGGCTGGTGTCTTACGCGCAGCCTGGTGTGCAAGCCAGCGATTGGAATCTGTCGGCCGAGGGGCTGACGGAACTTCTCAAAAAGCATCACTTGATCGATCGTCCGCCGTTTACCGATCACGGGGCCGTTTATCATCTGAAAACAGCCCCGGATATGCTCGCTCTGGCCGACAAGGCGATTGCGAACCAAGGGATGGAGTACGTCATCATTCACGGGGTCGAACGCATTAAGCCTGACTGGGGCTATCAGGACTTTTGGCCCTTGAAGCAGGAAGTGTTTTTTCAACTTCTCGACGGCCTCCAACAGCGGAGCGACAACGGAAGCCTCTGGATCACCGACCATATTTCCCAGCATCAGTACGAAGTCGAACGCACGAGTGCGGCGGTGAAGGTGCTCGCCGCCAGCGAGCGGCTGATTCGCCTCGAACTCACCACAGAGGCCGATCCGCGATACTACGACTTGCCTCTCACCCTCATCACGCAAGTCCCCCCTACCTGGAAGCACGCCGTGGTGACACAGGGCGACAAATCGATTGAAGTCGCCGTCGAGCGTGGCAAGCTGCGGTTCGATGCCGTACCGGGTGGCGGTGTGATTCAGGTCCGGCAGTCAAACAGTCAGTAGCCAATTCCACCACTGGATGTATTGTCTATGTGGCCACTTTCAATTGGAAAGTGTGTTGACAATGAATCACTACTTTGCGCCAATTGCGGATTGATCTTCGACAAATTGGTGGATCGAATGAAGGCTGGCATCGAGCGGTTGGATGGCGCGACATGGGAGCCGGAACAGCTATCGAGTGTGTAGTCGATTGTGATTGTAGACATTTCTCACTTCTCCTTGGCTCAGCTTCCAACGCGAATTGGCCAGCTGTCATCTCAGCCGAACCAGACCAGTGTGCGGATGGCGGTTCTAAGTGGTCATGTACAATGCATGAACGTTGGAATGTTTAGGGATCGCTCACCTCCCTAGCGATCAAAAGAAATCAGGTACTCAAGAAGTCATTGTCCGCCAAAATGGCAGTGCTGGATGGTTATCAAACGGTTATCAAGAAACGAGGCAATAACTAGCTAGCAGTGTGCCGAAGTGGTTATTGCAACGGGGTTTAATGGGGCTGTTCAAATGCAAAAAAACGCGCGAAAAAGTTATCAAACTTTTGGTCGTCAGAGGCTGTTCAGCAGCGAGAGAGAAAGCTCGCGTAAGGGAAGCTTGACGGCCGTAGCACACGGCCTCCATTGGAGGGCGTTGCTCGGACTTGCGCTATTGATCGTCGGGGCGGGCGAGTCGACAGTGCGCGCCGAAGCGGAACTTTCCAAACAGGCTGCATTTCCGGGCGCGGAGGGCTGGGGAGCGGTGAGCGTGGGCGGTCGTGGCGGCAAGGTGATCAAGGTTCGTAATCTGGACTCCAGCGGTCCGGGAAGTCTGGCCGAAGCCTGTGCGACGGAAGGTCCACGAATCGTTGTGTTCGAGGTCGGCGGAGTCATTCGCGGCGATATTCGGATCACGCATCCGCACCTTACCATTGCAGGGCAAACCGCCCCGGGTGTCGGGATCACGATTGAAGGGATGATCTCGTCCTTTGACCATGGTGTACATGACGTGATCATTCGCCAACTGCGGGTGCGGCGAAATCCCAGCAAAGGGAGCGGAGGCGACTGCGTGCAGTTAGGGGGCCTCGGTCCCAAGCAAGGAGGCACGTACAATATCATACTCGATCACTTATCGCTCAGTTGGGGCAGCGACGAACTGATTGACCTCTACAACGCCCACGATGTGACCGTGCAGTGGTCCACGCTGGAAGAATCGGATGAACAGGGGCATGACAAAGGGGCCCATAACTTCGGGCTCATCTCGGCTGCCGAGGATAGCGGAGCGATCTCGCTGCACCATAACCTGTGGGCACACCACGCGCGGCGAGTCCCTTGTCTGGCACCGTATCGCGAGCAGGCAGCGGGCGACTTCTGCAACAACCTGATCTACAACTGCCGCGGCGGATATGTCGACGATGGACACGGAGCCCGCGCGAAGAGCCCGGTCAATTTGCACCGCAACTATTACCTGCGCGGTCCGCAGACAGCAGAGCGGATGTATCCGTATGCCCTTTCGCCGCAGATGAACTACTACGTCCGGGATAACTACTTTGAAGACTGGGGTTATCAACACCATCCCAAGCACTGGCGGTATGGTGGCACTACGCCGCGCTGGCTGCAGTTCAACAACAACGGTGGTGAACTCGCGGAGCCCGCCGGAGTGCCACGAATCGAAATGGTCGATGCCCGCGAAGTTCCGTCGCTCGTGCTCGCAAACGCGGGTTGCTGGCCGCGAGACCGAGTAACCAAGCGAACGATTGAGGAAGTGAAGAGTAAGGTCGGTAAATGGGGAAGAAACGCGCCGGCCGAACTGAGCGATGAATGGTATCTGGAGGGGCTTGCAACGGGCAAAGCTCCGACCGATACCGATGACGACGGCCTGCCTGACTCGTGGGAAGCGAAACATGGCCTCGATCCGAACAATGCCACGGACGGCGCGCGACTCGTCGCCCGAGGTGGCTCGCCAGGCGATCGCCATGAGGGCTACTCGTTTCTGGAGTTTTACCTCAACGAGTTGGCAGACGGCTTGGTTCCAAAATCATCGCCAAAATTGGTACCCAATTCGAAATGATCGCCAAGAGCTTGGCGAAAGAGTATGCTGTCGGCACCTAGGCCAGCACGCTGAAAACACTGAGCGGCTGGGCGATCCTCTCTGACCAGGAGTTTGTGAACATGAACCAGAATAAAGTGCCTCTCTCACGACGTCGCGTGTTGAAAGCGGCCGTCGCGGCCAGCGTGGCTTCGATGCTCCCCACGATCATTCCCAGCTCTGCACTCGGCCGCGATGGCGCGGTCTCGCCTAGCGAGCGGATCGTGGTGGGCGGCATCGGCATTGGTAACCGCGGCACCTACGACCTGGGTTGCTTTCTCGAACAGAAAGATGTGCAGTTCACGGCGGTCTGCGATATCAAGGAATCGCGCCGCCTGGCGGTGAAGAAGATCGCCGATGCAAAATATGGCAATGACAGCTGCGCTATGTTCAGCGACTTTCGCGAACTGCTCGATCGGACCGACCTCGATGCGGTGCTAATTGCCACCGGACCCAACTGGCACGGGCTGATGGCGATGAACGCTGCCAAGGCGGGCAAGGATATCTACTGCGAAAAGCCTTGCACGAAGAACATCGCTGAGAGCCTAATCCTGCGCGATACGATGGCTCGCACGGGCCGCGTGTTTCAAGCGGGCACTCAGCGGCGGAACCTGCCACACTTCGCCTTCGCTTGCGAACTGGCTCGCACCGGCAAGCTTGGCAAGATGAAAAAGGTCTATGCCCACCCCGCAGGCATGAAGGCCATCATGAGTGCCTGGCTGGCCGAGCAACCAGAGCCGAAGAAAGAAGTCGTCGACTGGGACATGTATCTGGGACCAGCGGCCTGGCGTCCTTACAACCCGGCGCTGCTGAACGGCTTTAACTTTGAAAAGGGTGGCGGCCTGGTCGGTGCGTTTGGTGGCGGCGGCGTGCTCGAGTGGGGTTCGCACTGCGTCGACTTGTGCCAATGGGCCGTCAACGATTGTCCGCCGCCGGTCGAATACAATCCGCCGAAAGATGGCGAGCTCGTTTGCCGTTATGAGAATGGCGTCGAGTTGATTTTCCGCGAGAAGGGTTGGATTCCGCTCGGCTCGTGCCCGGTGCGGTTCGAAGGAGAGACAGGCTGGGTCGAAGCGGGAGATAGCGGCAAAATGGTGCTCAGTTCACCAGCGTTGCTCGCTGGCCGGCAAGTCGAAGAGATCGGCGGTTACCCGGCGACGTTCCACGTTCGCGACTTCCTCGACTGTGTGAAGTCGCGCGGCAAGCCGAAGGGGAATGCCGAAGCGGCCTGCAATGCCCACATCGCCTGCCATGCAGCGAATGTGGCGCTCGCTTTGAATCGCCCGGTGAAGTACGACCTGGCTACGAACGCGTTTATCGATGACGAGCCAGCGAATCGCATGCGCTCGGAATCGCTGCGCGAACCGTGGCGGTTGTAAATCTGGCTCGGCCAGCACCTCGCCCGTCTCGCCATTTCAAAACACTCAACTCAGGTCTCTCCTATGCACATCAAACATTTTCATTGTTTTGCCCTACTCTTGTTCTGCGCGTCATCACTCCTCGCTGCCGATGGCATCAAAGTCTCGCCGGAGATCGAGAAGGAGCAACTGGCGATCCTCCGCTCCGATGCGCCGGCCGCTGACAAAGCCCTGGCTTGCAAAAAGCTGGCCATCGATGGCTCCGCTGCCGCTGTGCCCGATCTTGCCAAGTTGTTGACCAATCCCCAGCTTCACTCTTGGGCACGGATCGCACTCGAAGCGATTCCTGGCCCCGAGGCTGATGAATCGTTGCGGAAGGCCAGCGAAGCGCTCGACGGGCGTTTGCTCATCGGCGTCATCAACTCGCTCGGCATTCGCCGCGACGCGAAGGCCGTCGAACAATTGGCCAAGCGTCTGGACAGCAAGGATGCCGAAGTGGCCTCGGCCGCAGCGGTAGCGCTTGGACGCATCGGCGATGCGGCCGCAACCAAGACGCTACGCGAAGCGCTGCCGAATGCTGCTAAGCCGGTAAACTCCGCGGTGGCCGAAGGGCTGATTCTGTGTGCCGAACAACGTCTCGCTGCTGGCAAGGCGGCAGAAGCGATTGAGATTTACGATCAAATCCGCATCGCGCAAGTTCCTAAGCAGCGATTTTTGGAAGCGACTCGCGGCGCGATCCTCGCCCGCAAAGACGAAGGCATCAAGCTGCTCGTCGAGCAGTTGCGTTCGCCCGAAAAGAGCCTGTTTCAACTCGCTTTGAGCACTGCCCGTGAGTTCCCGGGCGACGCAGTCGATAAGGCACTTGCGGAAGAAGTGACGAATTTGAATCCTGATCGCGGAGCCCTGCTCATCGGGGCGATGGCTGATCGTCCCGATACGATCGTGCTGCCCGCTGTGGTGAAGGCGGCCAGCGAAGGTCCGAAGGAAGTGCGGATTGCGGCGATTAGTGCGCTCAGCCGCGTGGGCGATGCGTCGTCTGTTTCCTCGTTGCTCGAAACGGCACTCGATAACGATGCTGACCTGGCCAAGGCTGCCCAAACCACGCTCGCCGAGTTGAAGGGTGAAAAAGTCAATTCGCAGATTGCGGCGCAACTGCCCAAAGCTACGGGCAAGCAACTCTCACTGCTGATCGAGTTGGTGGGCGCGCGGCGAATCGAAGCAACGGCCGCCCTGCTGAAGGCGCTCGATAGCAACGAGGCCGCGGTTCGCACCGCAGCGCTCACGGCGCTCGGCGAGACCGTTGATGCTAAAGGCTTGCCCGTGCTGATCGCGCAAGTTTCAACTCCCAAACGCGCGGAAGATGCCGCCGCGGCTGAGAAGGCTTTGCTCGCCGCGAGCATTCGCATGCCCGATCGTGAAGCGTGCGCAGCCGAACTGTCGGCAGCAGCGGACAAAGCGAAATCGTTGCCCACCAAGATCAAGTTGCTGGAAGTCATCGGCGCAGTCGGTGGCACGAAGGCCCTGGCAGCCGTGGGTGCTGCTGGCAAGAGCAGCGACCCGCAACTGCAGGACGTCAGCACCAAGTTGCTTGGTGAATGGACTACCGAAGACGCCGCACCAGTGCTGCTCGATTTGGCAAAAATGCCTGGTCACAAGTATCAAGGCCGCGCGATCAAGGGCTACATTCGCATCGCCCGCCAGTTCGTACTGCCGGACGATCAACGCCACGAGATGTGCTTGAGGGCGATGGAAGCCGCGAAGGCACCAGCCGACAAGAAGCTAGTGCTGGTGGTGCTGCAGCGATATCCCAGTGAGGCAAATCTCAAGATGGCGCTCAGCAGTATGCAAGTTGCCGATTTGAAAGAAGACGCCACGGCCACGGCGATGTCGATTGCTCAGGGCCTGGCCAGCAAGGGCGTCGATGTGAAGGACCAACTGGCCAAGGCAGGCATCGAGAAGGTGAAAGTGGAAATCGTGAAGGCCGAATACGGCGGCGATTCTGGCAAGAAGGATGTCACTGCGATTCTGCAAAAGCGGGCCACCGACATGCCGCTGATCACGTTGCCCGAAACGACCTACAACAAGAGCTTTGGCGGCGACCCTGCTCCAGGCAGCGACAAGAAGCTGAAGGTGCAGTACAAGCTGAATGGCAAGCCCGGCGAAGTCACGTTTGCCGAAGGCGCGCTCATCATGCTGCCGACGCCGAAGTAGTCGTGCGAATGGATAGATGCAAAGCACGGGCAAGTGCACGTGCTTGTATTGGAGAGTGGAATTGATCCTTTGAGATTCAACAACCTGGAGTTACCTGTGCGCACGTTTCATCTCTTTACAGCGATGTTGGCACTGCTCTGCTGCAGCGTTATCGCTCCCAGCGTGTTCGCCCAGAAAGCCGCGCAGCGGCCGATGCTGCCGAAGGGCTATGTGGCCGAGTACGACGTGAAGTACGTGCCGGACGGTGACGAAGCACAGGCCCTGGACATTTACTTTCATGAGACTGCGGCAGACAAACCGCTGCCGCTGTTGATTTGGATTCACGGCGGGGGCTGGAGCGGTGGCAGCAAAGCGGGCATGCCTTACTTGGGGCAACTGCCACGCGGCTACGTCGCGGCGAGCATCGAGTATCGCTTCAGCCAAAAGGCACCTTTCCCGGCACAGATTCAAGATTGCCAGGCAGCGATTCGCTTTCTGCGCGCTAATGCCAAGAAGTACAACATCGATCCCGAGCGCATCGGCGTCGGTGGTGCTTCGGCCGGTGGCCATCTCGCGGCACTTGTGGGCACCAGCGGCGGCAAGAAGGCCTTTCCGATGATCGGCGGCAACGAAGACCAATCGGATCGCGTGCAGGCAGTCTGCGATGTGTTCGGTCCCACGAACTTCTGGACCGTCATCGCACAAGCCGAAGACGACGAGCTCGTCAAAAACATCTTCAAGTGGAACGCCGGCGATCCCTACTCCCGCTTGATTGCTGCGAAGCTTGGCGAGGACAAAGAGAAGTGCGATGCGGTCAGCCCCGTGAATTACGTCAGCAAGGATAACCCGCCGTTCCTCATCTTGCATGGCGACCACGACACTCTTGTGCCGTACGCTCAGAGTGTGGAACTGAAGGACCTGCTCACCAAGTCAGGCGTAGAAGTCACACTGCAGAGGCTTCCTGGCGCAGGTCACGGCGGCGCCGCTTTCGCGCTACCCGCCATCGCCAAACTGACCTCGACGTTCTACGACAAGCACCTGAAAGGTGTTGATGCGAAGATCGAAGCGTTGCCTGAGAGCGAAGTCACGGTGAAGGCCGCTGCTCCGACGAAGTGATCGAAAGGAATTCGAGCAGGTCAGCTGCTTCCTGTGGCGTCAAGCCAGCTAACTGTCCCTCGGGCATGAGTGATGTGTGCGAAGGGCGGAGTCCTTCGACATCGGCAGTCGCTAGGGAGACTTCCTTTCCTTGAGCATCGCGGAGCACGACGAAGTTCTCATCGCGTTTGACGAGGACACCGGCCAGGGATCGGCCGTCGGTCGTTTGCACGAGATAGGTGGCGAACTTCGGTTCAATGCGACGCGAGGGAGTCAACAAGCTCGTGAGCAGATCCTCGCGCGAGCGTGACTTGCCGATCGTGGAAAGTTCGGGCCCTACGGGTGAGCCGCGCTGGCCCACTTGATGACACTTGCCGCAGTTGACCGCCTGGGACCAGAACAGCTTTTCACCCTTAGCGGCGTTCCCCTTCAAGGCCAACACGGCTTGCGGCCGAGGGTTCGAGCCCAGCTTGCGCGGCCCCTGGGTGTCGCTTGGAAAGTAGCGCTCGAACAGGTCGCGAGTGTTGCCCGCCGGCAGCTTGGCTGCGGAGGCTAGCAGGCTCTCGCGTTCGGCGGTCTTCAACTCGCCGCGTCCCAGCTTGCGTGCAAGGATGAGTGCCGATTTCGGTTCAGCGAGCGAGGCATCGACAGTGATGTCGGTTGCCGGCGACACCGAGCCAGGTTGCAAGCTTTCGATCCACTGGGCGATCAAATTCAGGCCAGCTTCGTCGCACAGTTCGGCCCCGATGTGAGGCATGCGGTCGCGGCCCTGTTTGGCCATGCGAAAGAACAGGGTGCTAGTGTACGGGTCGCCTGGCTTGATGATCCGCGCATCGGGCAAGCCGAAGTCGCCACGTGTCGGCCGTGCGTCGACGGCCTTCATCTCAGCGACGGGCGTCGGAAAGCCAAAGCGCAAGGCGACCGTTCCGCCGCCATGCTCGGAATGGCAATGGCCACAATTAGCATGCAGGTAGGCGCGAGCCCGAGCATCGAGCGATTGGCTGTCGTCGCTGGGGTCGCCGAGACTTGCCTCCGCAGTCACCGACGCCGCATCGAATGGCGGCTGCGGCTTCCCCGTTTTGTCGGCACGGTGAACGAAGCCCCCTTCGGTGAGCGAGACGAGTTGATTCTTGCCGTCGGCACCGTTTCGATTCAACTGCGCAGGTTCGAAGGCGAGAGCGTACTGCGACTGATTGTTGTGGCACGAGAGGCATTGGCTGCGACTTTGGAATTGCCAGAGTCGCTTCTGCTTGCCGGCAGTTACTTCTCGCTCTGCGCCATCGGCGGGCACTAACTGAGCATCGGTTTGATCTTCATTCCAGGCGTAGGTATAGGCCCGCCAATCGAGCCCGTCGTAGTGCAACAGCTGCGTTTCCACTCGCCGCTGCGCCCACGAGAGTGTGCGCGTCAGCACGGTATCCTTCGGGAAGTGCATACGGAAATTGTGCCACGACACGAACCCAGGGATCGGCTTACCGGTTGCGTGAAGCGTCGCAGTCGACGTTCCCGGCAAGCCAATCCAGCGGTCAGCGGTAGCACCGTCTTGCCACTGCGGACTGTTGACCGCGAAGGGACGAACACCTTTAGCCGGCTGGTGATCCTTGACCGAAGCGAACAGGCCGGTCTTTGACAGACTTGTAGGAAAACCAACATTCTGCGAGTTCGCATCGTTCTTCTCGAGCGTGTGCAACGTCCCCACTTCTTCATCGAGAAAATAGATCTCTCCTGCATGGTTCTCAGCGAAGGCCACAAACCGAACCGAAGGCCGAGCGAGTTCCGGCATCTCTTTCGTGCGGCCATCTTCGAAGCGTGCCGCCCACAGCCTGCGAGTCTCCCAATCGCCGAAAAGATAGGAGCCGTGGAGTTCCGGAAATCGCTTGCCGCGGTACACCAGTCCGCCCGTGATGCTGCAAGCCATCGTGTGGGGCAGTTCGATCAATGCCGGCTGAATCGGCGAGGGGCCGACTTTCTCCGGCTTCACAGGCTGCGGCCCTTCCATGGCCGACCATCCATAGTTGCCGCCCCTTTCGACCCGATGAACCATTTCCCACAACTCCCACCCGACGTCCCCTACGAACAAATCGCCTGTCTGGCGATCGAAGCTCATGCGCCACGGATTGCGAAATCCGTAGGCCCAGATTTCGCCGCGAGCCCCAGGCACATCGAGGAAGGGATTGTCCTTAGGAATGGCGTAGTTCTTTCCGCCGTCCTTGTTGTCCACGTCAATGCGCAAGATCGAAGAGAGCAGATCGGAAATGTCCTGCCCCGTGTTCCAGCGATCGGGTGGCGTGGGGCCGGCACCATCGCCCGTGGAGATATAGAGCATCCCATCCGGACCAAAGTGCAGGTCGCCACCGTTGTGCCCTCCGCCGGGAAACGTGATCACCACCTCTTCGCTGCCGGGATCGACTCGAGGTGGATCGGTGGCGGTTACTGTGAAGCGGGAGACCCGCGTACCTTCCAGCAGCCGGCCATCTCCTTGCAGGGTGTAGCAGATAAAGCACTGGCGGTTCTTCGCAAAATCGGGATGAAACACCAAGCCATAGACAATCTCGACCGCCTTAGCTTTCGGCAGCAGCTTGACTGTTGAGATCTCTTTCTTCAGATCGATGAACAGCTCGGCCTTCGCAGCAGGATCATCTGTGAACGAATATAGTTTGCCCGTCTGCTCGCCGACGAACAGGCGATTCCCTTCGGGTCCGCGCACGAGCAGCAGGGGGCGATTGAATTTGAGATTCGGCAGCACCCGCACGACCTTGTACGGCGGCGGTGGATCGGGCGAACCCACCACCTGCGAGGTCGTCCACGGCTTGCGTGCAGGCGGTTCGGCTGACATCGCCGGCCACGAGAGTACAGCCACCAGCACCGCGGGCGGCAACATCCAACAACGGAGAAGGGACGGCATGTTTCACACCGGATCGCTATTGGTCAGGAAAGGAATCGTCGCATTGTAGTGCCTTGGATTGTGTGCGGTCACTCAAGAACTGGTGCGCGATCCGAAAAAGTAGGTGGGCTTAAAACCGCTCAAAGAGTATGATGAAAGTCCCGCCCAAGACGCGATTGGCACCGTCCCTTCCTGGTTGACCGCATGTCCCGTTTCTTCCTCAAATCGACCGCAATTCTGCTGACCATCGTTGGCCTCAGCATTGCCCGCGCGCAGGACGTTCCTGCCCCAGCAATTATCTTTCTCAAAGAGCACTGTCTCGACTGCCATACAGGCAGGTCGGCCGAGTCTGGTCTCGATCTGACGAAGCTGGGAGCTGACCTGCACGACAAGAAAACGGAGCACTTTTGGATCCGCATCTTCGACCGCGTGCAAAGCGGCGAGATGCCGCCGAAAGATTCCGAGCGACCGCCGGCTGAGGCGACGAAGAAGTTTCTGCAGGCTACGGGCAACTGGATTCGCGAGACGCAGGTCGCCCGTCAGGCGAAAGTCGGCCGCGTGCAATCGCGCCGGCTCACGCGACGAGAGATCGAGCGTTCGCTGCACGATCTGTTAGGGATCGACATTCCGCTCGCCGATCAACTGCCGGAAGAAGCTCGCACGGCAGGCTTTAGCACAGTGGCTGATGGTCAGGCGATGAGCCACTTTCAGATGGAGCGGCAACTGGCTGTTGTCGATCTGGCCCTCGACGAAGCGTTTCGCCGCGCACTCGAACCACATGAGCCGTACCGCAAAGTGTTCGGCCCGGATGAGATCGTCCGCAATGATCCGAAGCGGCGAACCCGTGAGCCAGAGATGCTCGACGGCCGCGCAGTGACGTGGTCTTCGGGCTTGATTTTTTATGGCCGGCTGCCAGTGACGACGGCGAAGGAGAGCGGCTGGTATCGCTTCAAGGTGCGCGTGGCCGGTTTGAAGTTGCCGGAGTCAGGTGGCGTGTGGACTACCGTTCGCACCGGGTTAGGTGTTTCGAGTGCGCCGCTGCTCAACTGGGTCACCGCGTTCGAAGCTGAAGAAGCGGCGAAGGAGGTTGAGTTTGAAGCGTGGCTACCAGAGAAGCACATGCTGGAGATTCGCCCGGGCGACGTCACGCTAAAGAAAGGCCGATTCAATGGTGGGCAAGTCGGTGCCGGAGAAGGTGGCCCGCAGAATGTCCCCGGCATTGCCATCGAAGAAATCACGATGGAGCGAATTCACCGTGGCGCGACAGACGAAGGGATTAGGCAGTTGCTGTTCGGGTCATTGAAAATAGTGCCAGATAGAAAGGGAAAGTCGTTTCACGTTGAGACAAAGAATCCCAAGCAAGATGCTGCCCAGTTGCTCAAGGCCTTTGCCCGCCGCGTGTTTCGCCGGCCAGCCAACGATGAACAACTGGCACCGTATGTCGAAATCGTGCAGGCTGCGATTGAGGACAAAGTTGATTTTTCGTCGGCCCTGCGCATCGGCTATCGAGCCATGCTTTGTTCGCCCCGCTTTTTGTATCTGACCGAAGAGCCAGGGAAACTCGATGACCACGCAATTGCCGCGAGGCTGAGTTATTTCCTGACCGGCAGCACGCCTGATGCGGAATTGTCTTCGCTGGCTGATGCTGGCAAGTTGCACGAGCAGCCGATACTTCGCCAGCAAGTCGAGCGGTTACTTGCGGGTGATCGTGGTCGGCAGTTCGTCGTCGACTTTGCTGCCCAGTGGCTCGATCTGGAATTGATCGACTTCACTGAGCCCGATTCCAAGCTGTTCCCCGATTTTGACGCGATCGTCCAGAACAGCATGCTCGACGAAACGCACACGTATCTCTCCACGATGCTGCAGCAGAATCAAAGCGTGACGAGGCTCATCAAGTCCGACTACACATTCTTGAATAGCAGACTTGCTCGGTTCTACGATATCGACGGCGTGACCGGCGACGAATTGCGGAAGATCAAGCTCGAGCCCGAAAGTCATCGCGGCGGAGTGTTGACCCAAGGCGCTGTTTTGAAGGTGACGGCCAACGGTTCGAACACTTCGCCCGTCGTCCGCGGCGTGTGGGTTTCGGAACGATTGATGGGCGTGCCGATACCACCGCCGCCGGACAATGTTCCAGCGATCGAGCCCGATATTCGTGGCGCGACCAGTGTGCGCGAACAATTGGCGAAGCATCGTTCGCAGGATGCGTGTGCCAGCTGTCACGTAAAGATTGATCCGCCGGGATTTGCGCTGGAGAATTTTGATCCCGCCGGACGATGGCGGGAGAAGTACGTGCTGCTGTCGGGTGGCAAACGAATTCAAGGCCCGAAGATCGATGCGAGCTACCAAATGCCGGATGGCCGGGCCTTTAGGGATGTGGATGATTTCCGCGGGTTGATTGCCGACCAGCCCCAGCAGTTGGCAGCGAACCTGGCTGAGAAGTTGCTCACCTATGGAACCGGCGGGGCGGTTGGTTTTGCCGATCGCGAGGAAGTCGAACGGATTGTTCGTGCCGCGTCTAAGGACGACTTCGGATTCCGTTCAATCGTGAAGGAAGTGGCTGCCAGCGAGCTGTTTTTGAGGAAGTAAGACACGGCCGATCCGGGTAGGATGACGCAGGGAGAAACTCATGAATCGAGACATTCAGTTCAATGTGCAACGCCAACTCAGTCGCCGCACGGTCCTGCGCGGGGCAGGCATTTCGCTCGCCATGCCGTGGTTGACGGCCATGGCACCCGCGTTTGGTGCCGACCAGGCAGCATCGACGCCGCGCCGCTTTGTCGCCATGACGTTGGGTCTCGGCCTGCATGCCGAGAGCCTGTTTCCCAAGGGGAGCGGAAAGGAATATGCGGCGTCGCCCTACTTGGAGGGCATTCAAAATATCCGCAACGACTTTACCGTCATTTCCGGGACCTCGCACCCAGGTGTTACGGGCGGCCATCGTGCGGAAGCCAGCTTGCTCAGCGCGGCTCCGATGAGTGCGGCCGCAGCTTCGAGAAACACCGTATCGCTCGATCAATTGTTGGCGAAACAGCTGGGGCATCTCACACGGTTTCCCTCCCTCACGCTGAGTCTCTCGGGCAGCAACAGCCCTTCGTACACCGAAAACGGGTCGATGATCCCGGCTGAAGAATCGCCAGCACGTCTGTTCACACGACTGTTTCTCAGCGATTCGCCTGCAGAACAAAAGAAGCAAATAGCCCGGGCTCGCGAAGGTCAAAGTGTGATGGACCTCGTGGCCGAAGATGCGCGGTCGCTTCAGTCGCAATTGGGCGCTAGTGATCGCGACCGGCTCGATTCCTACTTCACGAGCGTTCGTGAATTAGAGCGGCGGCTGAAAGAAACGGAAGCGTGGGCCAATCGGCCGAAGCCGAAAGTCGATATTTCGAAGCCGATTGATATCGGCAACCCGAACGACTTTATCGGCCGGCAGCGATTGATGAGCGACATGGTGCGACTGGCACTTGCGACCGATTCGTCACGGTTCATCACGTTGCATCTGGGAGGTTCCGGCGGAGTCGTGCCCATTGAAGGAGTCGACGAAGGTTATCACAACCTGAGCCATCACGGGCAGGATGATGAAAAGTTGCGTCAACTAGCCCTGGTTGAAAAAGAAATCGTGCTTGCCTGGGGTGACTTCCTGCGAGGGCTGAAAGAGACCGACGATCATGGCGGCAACTTGCTCGAGCACACTTCGGTGCTGCTGACGAGCAACCTAGGAAATGCTTCGAGTCACGACAACAAGAACATGCCGGTGCTGTTTGCCGGTGGCGGATTCCGGCATGGGCAGCATCTCGCGTTCAATCGCGCCAAGAATTATCCGCTGCCGAATCTATATCTTTCGGTACTGCAGCGGACGGGACTAGAACTTGAGAAGTTCGCAACCAGCACGGGAACGATGACGGGGCTGGAAGCGTAGGTCGACTTTGGATCGGTACGCCTTTAGAAAATGTTTTTCTCCTAGCCCGCATCAAAGCTAGTCGAGTTTCAATTTGCGGCGGAAGATTTTGTCGCCGTTGGTGACATAAAGGTAGGAGTGGCTAGGTCCTGCCAAAACGCAACTGGTAAGAGGCTGGGATTCGGTCGGTTTGGGGAGCACTCCGCATTGGCGGCCGGTAGGATCAAACACCTGCACGCCCACGGCAGACGTCACGTAATACCGCCCCGCCTTGTCGACGGCCATACCGTCGCCGCGTGAGGCTGTCTGATATGGCGGTGGCTCGTTGAACTTGAATTCTCCCTTGGGGTCGATCGCCAATCGCATCGTCATCGTCGGCATCTTGGCATCCAGTGAACCATCTGGTCGTGTGCGGAAGGTCCAGGTGTACTCGCCACCGGAGTCGGAAACTGCCAGGGTGCCGCCGTCGTTGGAAAGGGCAATCCCGTTGGGCCGCGAAATGCCTTCGCCCACCGGAGCCACTTCGCCCGTCTTCAGCGTGATGCGGGTGACGCGCTGGTGTTTGGTTTCGGTGATGTACACGTAACCATCGGCTGTCACGGCCAGATCATTCGGGGCGACATTGGTGGCCACTTCTTTGATCGCGCCTGATTTTGGATCGAGCGAAATCACGCGGCTCTTCGCACCCTGGCAGCCATACAGCAAGCCATCGGGCCCGAACTTCAGACCGCTGATGGCTTCCTTGGCAATTTCCACGCGTGCACCATCCGTCGCGTTCACCTTGTACACGGCAGGTGCCTTCATGTCGGAGAAGTAGAAGTTTCCTTCCGCGTCGGCACAGGGAGCATCAGCGAAACCAAGCCCTTCGGCGACGGGTTCCCAGGTTTGACCAGGAATCAACAGTTTCAACAGCGTCAAGTCGCCGCCAAGATCGCCGCGTGTGTCGACAACGGGCTGATACTTCTCTTTACGCCACAGCCACTTCAAGGCTTCGGGAAAGAGCGCGCCGCCGTGATCGGCGTTATGGGCATAACCTTCGGCCCAGTCGAAACGGACATCGTAGCCCATGTACTGCAGCGACGAAGCCAGCAGGCGGTTCGCCCAAGGCCAGCTGCCGGCCACGTTGTCGACATCGCCGCTCGTATCGGCGAGATAGACTCGCAGCGGTTTCGGATCGGTTTTGCGCACCAGCGAGGGATAGACGTTGCCGCCGCGCAGGTTTGTAAAGCTGCCGATGGTCGAGAGGACTTTGTGAAAGGAATCCGGACGTTCCCAGGCAGTGGTGAACGCGCAGATACCGCCTGAACTAGCACCGCAAATGGCTCGCAGTTCGGGATCCTTCGACACGTTGTACTTCTTCTCGACTTCCGGCAGGATTTCTTCCAGCAAGAAGCGAGCATAGCGATCGCCGAGACTGTCGTACTCGTAACCGCGGTTCGACGCCTTCCAGCGGTTCTCGGGTTTCCCCTTCGACTGGTCGTGTCCCGGATTGATGAACACCGCGATGGTCGGCGGCATATCACCGCGAGCAATCAAATTGTCGAACACGACTGGCACGCGCCAGCGACCTTTGACGTCGCGATAGCTATGTCCGTCCTGAAACACCATCAGGGCTGCCGGCTCGTCCTTTTTGTATTGAGCGGGAACATAAACAGCCCACTCGCGGGTCGTATTGGGAAAAATCTTTGATTCAAAAGCGGGCATATCCTCCACAACACCATGCGGGACATCATCGCGCTCGATTGCATCGGGGTGTGGTTTCCAAGGCTCGGGTTTGGCGGCGACGGCGGGAGTCGCTTCCGCAACTTGCTTTTCTTCTGACCACAACCAACGCAATGCCTCGGGGAGGACCTCACCACCTGGACCGCCGCTATGTCCGCCGCCAGTCATGACAAACCGATGTTCGTAGCCCGCGAATCGTAGCGCCGCTGCGAGATCTTCGTTGGCGAGTGGCCAATTGCCAAACAGGTTATTCAGGTCGTCTTTGCCGTCTTGCATGTAAACCTTGATTGGCTTTGGCGCGTTCTTTGTCTTGCGCACTAAGCCAGGATAGGCCCAGCCTCCACGAATATTCGTAAAGCTGCCGATGTGACTCAGCACTTTGCCAAATTGATCAGGCTTCTCCCAAGCCACCGTGAACGCACAAATACCACCAGACGAAATACCGCTCACCGCCCGCTGCTTGGGATCGCTGGTGACATTCAGTCCCTTGAGTGCCACGGGCATAAACTCGTCAACGAGAAACCGCGCGTAGCGATCACCGAGCGAGTCGTACTCGAACGAACGATTGCTGCGATCTTTGGCTCCGGGCTTGAGCGCCGGGATCGTGCCCGGACTGACAAACACGGCGATCGTCACCGGCATCGCCTTTTGGTGAATCAAGTTGTCGAATACCACGGGAACGCGAAACGCGCCATCGACCTTGGCGTAGCCATTGCCATCCATGAACACCATCAGGCTCGCAGGCTTGTCAGCCGAGTATTGCGCCGGGACATACACGCTGTAGTCACGGCGGGTGCCGGGAAATATCTCGCTCTCGGTGAATGTTCCCGAGGTCACCTTCCCTTGCGGAACACCGGGCTGCACCTGGCGATCCGCTGCATTCGTGCTAGGTGCATCAGCGGCGGATAGCGGAATCGAAAGTACGAGCCACGAAACGAAGAACAGGAGAGAGGTTTTCATGGTGGGAGCTAAGTGGGCAAGTTAAAGGAAAACAGACCGATCGCGTCTGAATGATCCTTTAGCGAACCGCACATTGCAAGTACGAGGCGATGGGCAAAGCGTGCTTGATCAGACCAATTGCGCAGCCTTCGCCAAGTCTTCGTCTTTGCCTGCCACGAGGATCGCGTCGGAATCCTTGAGAGGAGCATCGGGATCGGGCGTGGCGGTAATTTGATCCGTCAACACATCGTGAACGGCAACCACTGATATCGAGTAGCGGCGTCGTAGTTCCAAAGCTCGCAGCGTTTTGCCGCTCCAAATTTGCGGTACAGCCATCTCTTGCACGCTGAAGCCAGGTCCGAGTTGAACATAGTTCAACAGCGCGCTTCCCGACATCCGCGTACCCAGGCTAAGCGCCGACTCTCGCTCCGGAAAGATCGACTCGGTCACTCCAATGCGCTCCATCACGCGCGCATGGTCACGCGAAATCACTTTGACATAGACGTCGCGAACTTGCAGATCGTGAAGAACCATGGTGGCCAAAATACTGGCAGTAATGTCATCGCCGGTGCTCACCACACCGGCGTTGGCCCCTTTGGCACCAATCTTTTCCAGCACTTGAATGCTGCGCCCGTCCCCGACGGCAGCCCGCGAGACGAAGGGCGCGATCCGGTCGACGGCGATCTCACTCGGATCGATGGCGATGACTTCGTGCCCTTTGGAATGCAACGACTCAGCAACACTGGAACCAAAGTTACCCAGACCGATGACGACAAACCGCTTCATGAAACTCTCCCGACCAGAACGGTCTAACCGACAACTACATCCTCGTAGGAGTAGCGAAAACTGGCTTCTTTGGACTGCCGAACCATGAACACTGCGGTCAATGTCAGGGGGCCGACGCGTCCTAAAAACATAAGAACAATGGCTGTCCACCGACCAAACACACTCAGTTGTGGAGTGATGCCTGTCGACAAGCCAACGGTGCCAAAGGCGCTGGCTGCTTCGAACATGCAATCGAGAAAATGAGCGTCGTTGTTTCGAAAGGTTTCCGTGACCGTCAGCACAAAAATGCCTGCGGTGACGATTCCAAACGAGATGACGAACAGCCCGACCGCACGGGCCGTGGTCTCGTTGCGGATCGAGCGATTCCAGAATGTCGTGGCGGCATCTCCCTTCAAACGCGACAACGCCAGCAAGCCAATGAGCGCGAACGTGGTGGTTTTGATTCCGCCCGCCGTTGAACCGGGTGAGCCACCAATCGTCATTAAGATGATCGTTAAAAAATTGCTGGCATCGGTCGCTTCGCCATAGTTGATGGAGTTGTAGCCGGCGGTGCGACTCGTCACGCTCATAAACAGGCCATTCGTAAGCTTATGAACGATGGGCAACTCGCGCAGCGTAGCATCCCATTCGAAGATGCAAAACAAGATCCAGCCAATCACGAGCAGTGCCAGCGAAGTGATCAAGACGATTCTGCTGTGCAACGAAAGCCGAAAGATCTTTCTTTGCTTTCCGGCGCGATAGCGGATGACCAACTCTTCCATCGTCAGAAAACCCAAGCCTCCGGCGACGATCAACAGCATGTGTACGAGTAGCACGAATGGAGATCGCTGGTAGCTCATCAACGAATCGGAGAACACCGAAAAGCCGGCATTGCAAAACGAACTGATCGAGTGAAAGATTGCGGGCCACAGCGCCCCGCCGAACCCCAACTTGGGAATCCACAACAGGTACAAAGCGAGTGCGCCAGCGCCTTCAATCAAGAAAGTGAAGCGCACGACGTCAAAGGTGAGCAATTTGGGATCGATGTGCGGCGCGGCTTCCAGGCCACTGACGGCCGTCGCTTCGCCGCGCAGCGAGAGCCGGCGCCCCAACGCGACAATAATCATGCTGGCGAAGGTGAGCATTCCCAGGCCGCCGAGTTGAATCAAAAGCAGGATCCAGGCTTGACCTGCCCAGGTACAGCGGGTCGCCATGTCGAACGTCGAGAGTCCCGTGACACAGACGGCGCTCGTCGCGGTGAACAGTGCGTCCAACCAGTTGAGCGGCTCCCCCGTATATATCCCGGGGATGGTCTTCAGGCCGAGCGTTCCGATGAGGATCAAGACGGCAAAAGAGGCCACAAAGAATTGCGGCGGCGTGATTCGCTGCCAGAACTGCAATGCGCGATTCGTCCGAATCTCCCAGCGACCGAATTCTCGGCGCTTTGGTGCCTTTCCCATATGCTTCCACGTACCGACCGTTGGGCTCGCCAGCGAGCAAGAGGTTTTCCAATCTGCTGACGAGAATCATGACATCATCGGCAGCGCAGGGAAACTGGTAGGGCGAAGCTTAGCTCGCAAAGAGGCAGGCGAAATCTACATAAAAAAAGCCCAATGCGGCGGCAGTGAGCTTTGCGATGTTCGAGCAAGAAAGCAGCGCATCGCAGTCGTGACATCGGCCAGAGCGCCCAGGGAAATCGATGAAAATCAGCTACCGAACCACGATGGCTAACTCGCGCCAATATTCGCTTCACATGCTCATTTTGCTTACGAAGACTCGCAGTTGAATGCTCCGCGTCAATCGCTTCGCAATCAAAAAAGTTCGCAGATTTTTTGCGACCGCCTTACCCACTTCGATAGGTGGGTTCTGCGAATCCATCGCGAAAGTAAGCAGGTTGCGCATCGCCCATACGGCATGTGAAACGTGTTTGAAGTAGCGAAGAGATAGGGTAAACGGAAGCACTTTGACGTAATTGCGTCACCGCGCAAGGCTGTTCCCACGCCACCGACTCGGCGGCAAATAACAACCGGTTATATGGTTTGCAAAGAACAGGCAGGCTTGAGCAACGGGCGACTTCTTGACGTGCTCATTTCTAGGTGTACGGTTCTCCGTCCCCCTTCAAGTTCTACGTAATCGGCGAAGTCGAGTAGTGTCTTCGCTGACCAATCGTTGAACTCCTGCCCTACTAACCTGCCGGTTCTACCCACCTGTCGTTTACCGTTCGCAACGGCGTCTCTGGACGTTGTGCGCGAAGAGGCCTCTCTATGTTCTTCGAAGACAAAGCAATTTTGGACTCTTTCGTCGTTGAATCGAAGGAACACCTGAGTGACGTGGAAACCCTACTGTTGTCTATGGAAGCTGGCGGCTCGAACATCGACGCAGAAGCGGTGAACAGCGTCTTCCGCGCCATTCACTCAATCAAGGGTGGCGCAGGCTTTCTCGGCTTAACCAAGGTCAACGACCTGGCACATGCTCTCGAGAATGTGCTGAACCAAATGCGCGTGCGAGAGTTGGCCCCGAACAATGAGATCATCGACCTGTTGCTGCGTTCGGCCGACCTCCTGCGCACGCTCATTGACGCGATTGGCTGTGACCGCCAAGACAAGCACGACTCGTATGATATTCGCTCGTTTGTCACGGCCCTCGATTATCTTCACACGCATGGTGTTTGCCAAAACGGCAAGCCTACGGCCGCTGCTGCAGCCTCGCAGTCGCCACCAGTCGCGACTCGAACAGCTACCGCCACAGCAGTTAACGTACAGGCAGCGAGCGCTTCGCCACCGCCCCAGCCCACTGAAGTCGTCGCACCTGCCGCCGAAGCTCATGCGGCCGATGCCAACATTCGGGTTGCCGTGGAAGTCCTCGACAAACTGATGAATCTTGCCGGCGAACTCGTTCTCAGTCGCAATCAATTGCTGCAGGCGGTGGGAACCGAGAATCACGCGGGACTCGAAGCCACCGCCGCACGCGTCGATCAAGTGACGAGCGAGTTGCAAGAAGCCATCATGCAGACTCGCATGCAACCCCTGGCCCAGGTCTTCAATCGTTTTCCACGCGTCGTCCGCGACTTGAGCGCCAAACTGGGCAAACAAATCGATCTGCAGATTCACGGTAAAGAGGTCGAGGTCGACAAGACCATCATCGAAGCCATTGGCGACCCACTCATTCACCTGGTGCGCAATTCGCTCGACCACGGCATTGAAACTCCTGATGTGCGAACCCGTCGGGGCAAGAAGGCGACCGGCACCATCTCGCTGGAGGCCAGCCATCAAGCAGGACGAGTCAACATCGTGGTTCGCGACGACGGTGCAGGCATTGATGCCGCCCGATTGCGTACCAAGGCAGTGTCCAAAGGCATTCTGACCGCGGAACAAGCGGCCGCATTGTCGGACCGCGATGCGATCGAACTAATCTTTCATCCGGGTTTCTCCACCGCTGAGCAAGTCACCGATGTGAGTGGGCGCGGTGTTGGCATGGATGTCGTGAAGTCCAACATCTCGCGGCTTGGAGGCACGGTCGAAATCGTAACTCGGCTCGATCGCGGCACCGAGGTGCACGTCAAATTGCCACTGACTTTAGCAATCATTCCTTCGTTGGTGGTTCGGGGCGGCAGCCAGCGCTTTGCCATCAGCCAGGCCAGCATTCACGAATTGGTGCGTGTCAAGGCAACGGAGCTGCTCTCCCGCGTCTCGATCATTCAAGGAGCGGAAGTACTGAAGCTGCGGGGCAAACTGTTGCCGCTCGTTCGCTTGGGAGCCGCGCTGGGTCAGGTGTCCGCGACGGCCGAAGGCGCTGCCCGTGGGCTTGATATCATTGTCGTTGAAACCGGCAGTATCCGTTATGGACTGGTTGTCGATGGCTTGCACGACTCGGAAGAGATCGTCGTGAAGCCCATGGGGCAACACCTCAAAGGCTGCACGTGCCTCGCTGGCGCAACAATCCTGGGTGATGGGCAAGTCGCCCTGATTCTTGACGTTGCGGGCGTCGCTGCTCAGATGAAGCTGTCAAAATCGGCGGAAGATGAATCCGCAGATGAGCAACAGAATACAGCTTCGGTCGAGAAGCAGGCCACACTACTGTTCACCAATCATCCGACAGAGACCTTCGGTATTCCGATGGCAGTCATTCGGCGCCTGGAACGTGTGCGTGCCGATCAGATTGACGTGATTGGCGGGCGTTCGATGCTCGAGTACGACAACGCCTCTTTGCCACTGATCGCACTCGAAGATCACCTGAATGCCAAGCCCCGGCCCCAACAGACTTGGGTGTATGTCGTGATTTTCGACTTCAACGAGCGAGAGGTGGCGGTGATGGTTCCGAATCTGAACGAGATTCGCGAGCTTCCCACGAACTTCGATACGAGAACATTCCGCGAACCAGGTGTCATCGGCTCGGTCGTTGTCGATAAACGAGCCATTCGTCTGATCGATGTCTTTGAACTGGCCGCCGCCGCTTACCCCCAGCTATCCAAGTCAGGAACTGCCACTCCGAAGACCAAGGAACCGGCCCGGGCCACGCGCATCTTGCTGGCGGAGGATTCCGCGTTCTTCCGTTCGCAAGTGATCGCGTTTCTCGAAAGCAAGGGCTATGAAGTCGTCGGTGCCGAAGATGGCCTCGACGCCTGGAACCTGCTGCAGATCGAAGACGAGCCGTTTGATCTGGTGCTGACGGACATTGAGATGCCGAATATGAACGGCTTTGAATTCAGTGAGCGGATTCGCCAGAGTGAAGAGTTCGGCCACCTGCCAATTGTCGCCCTCACTTCGCTGGCCGGCGAAGAAGATGTGCGCCGAGGACGTGAAGCGGGGATCACCGATTATCAAGTCAAAATGGATCGCGATCGCTTACTCGCTTCTGTCGCTCGCCTGTTGAAAGAAACTCGCCGGCCCAAGCCAGCCAGAGCCCTGGTGTAGTTACACGGGTTCCTCTGACATTTGCACCTCTTTTACGCCTCAACAAGCTACCGCTATGTCCACATCGCACAGAAACCTCTCAGTGAACTCCAACGAAGTCCAGTACGCCTCCTTCCAAGTTGGCGACTTGCTGCTGGGCATCGACATTTGCCAGGTGCAGGAAATCAATCGCAACTTGCAACTGACTCCGGTGCCCCATGCTCCCACGGCAGTGCGCGGGGTGATCAACCTGCGCGGCGAAGTGGTGACGGTCATCGACCTCCGCTGCGTCCTGGGAATGCCGCCTGCCGAATTCACTCGCGGAACTCGCAATGTAATTATCAAGCACGGTGGCGAACAAATCGGGCTCTTGGTCGATAACGTCGCCGATGTCATCACCTGCCGCGCCGATAGCATCGACCCCATTCCTGAAAATCTCGGTGGCCTCGAAAGCAGTTACTTCAATGGCGTCTTCAAACTCGACCAGGGCCTGCTGGTCACTTTAAACGTCGCTGAAGCGCTCCTCTCGCTCGGCCAACCGCTAGCCGCTTAACCACGTCCAAGTTCGTTCCATCCTTTTCTGTTTCTCTCCAATTTGGGGCCTGCCATGTCGAAGTTAGCTTTCTTTCAGTTCAAAAGCCTAAAGACAAAACTGCTTGTGTGGTTTCTGCTGCTGGGTGTAACTCCAGCGGCCATCGTTGGCTACGCAGCATATGCTAAGTCGAAGGCCACGATCACCACGCAGACCGAAGGTCGCGTGGCTATGGTTGCCGAAGAGTCGATGGACAAAATCGATCGCGTGATGGCGGAACGCAATGGCGATATCCAGTTGTTCGCCAGCCTGCCGCTCGCCAAGTTTGAGCCTTCTCGCGTTGTCGGAGAAATGGATCGCTTTGTAAAGCTCTACGGCGTTTATGACCTGATGATTCTGGCCGATGCCGATGGCAAGGTGCTGGTCACGAATCAAAAGGACTACAACGGCAAAACAGTTCCAACCGACAAACTACTTGGCACGAGCGTCAAGCACGAAGCATGGTTCGCCGACATCGTGTCGGGCAAAGTAAAAGACGGTGCGGCCGTTCAAGACGTCGTCAAAGACGAACGCGTCGCAAAGATTTGTGGTACCGATCCGAGCGTGGTGATCTTCTCCGCTCCAGTGCGCGATGAAGAAGGCAAGATCGTTCGCGTGTGGGCCAACTTTACTTCTTTCGACCGTGTTGCTGGCGAACTGGTTGCGGATGCTCAGGAACGTAACAAGTCTCGCAACATGAATCTGCATTGCAACATTGTCTCGAAGAAGGGCGTGATTCTTCACGATCAGGATCCGTCGGTCGAACTGAATATGAACTTGGTGAGTGGCGGACTGAACGCTGCCAAGATGATCACCGAGGGAAAGACGGGAGCCACCACCGAAATGCACCTCCGTCGCAAAGTGTGGCAGGTGAATGGCGTGGCTTCGTCGAAAGCACAAGGCGACTTCGCCGGGTTGGGCTGGGGTATTCTCGTTCGCCAAGACTCGTCCGAAGCTTTTGCAGCTTGCACTTCGCTCGCCTGGTTCTGCGGTGTATTTACCTTGATCTCGGCCGTCGTTGTTGGTTTGCTCGCTTTGTGGATTGCTGGTCAGATTTCACGTCCGTTGGTGCAGAGTGCGAAGGTGCTCGAGAAGGTGGCGGCGGGGGATTTGACGCAGAAGGTGACGGTGACGACGAAGGATGAAGTCGGCCAGTTGGGTACCGCGGTGAATAAGTTGACCGAGAACTTCCGCAGCGTGATTCAGAACATTCTGCAAGGGACGCAGACGTTGACCGCCTCGTCGACGCAGTTGACCGCCACGGCCGATGACCTAACGCAGAATGCCAACGGCACCACGCAGCAATCGGCTACGGTCGCTGCAGCTGCCGAAGAAATGTCCACGAATATGCGTTCGATGGCTGGCTCGACCGAAGAAATGTCGACCAACGTGAAGACGGTCGCTTCGGCCATCGAAGAGATGACTGCCAGCATCAGCGAAATCGCCAAGAACGCCGAATCGTCTTCGACCGTCGCGGGTCAAGCGGCCGACCTGGCTGACATCAGCAACAAGAAGGTGGCTCTGCTCGGCGAAGCTGCCAGCGAAATCGGTAAGGTCATCGATGTCATTCAAGACATCGCCGACCAGACCAACTTGCTGGCTCTCAACGCCACCATCGAAGCGGCTCGGGCCGGTGAAGCCGGCAAGGGCTTTGCCGTGGTCGCTTCGGAAGTGAAGGAACTGGCCAAGCAATCGGCGGCTGCGACCGACAGCATTCGTCAGCGGATTCAAGCCATGCAAGGCTCGACCACCGAGACCGTCGGGGCCATCGCCGAGATCAGTGCCGCGATCAAGAACGTCAACAATGTCGCCCGCAGCATTGCCGCCGCTGTGGAAGAACAATCGATCGCCACCAAAGAGATCTCGCGCAACGTCGCTCAAACGGCCACCGCGGCCAGTACGGTCTCGCGGGGTGTGACCGAGTCGGCCGCCGCTTGCCAAGAGATTACGCGGACCATCGCCAGTGTTGATTCAGCTGCCAAGAACACGGCTGCTGGAGCAACCCAAACGAAGGCTTCGGGCACGCAGTTGTTCCAACTTGCCGGCAAGCTCAACAGCCTGGTGACCGAGTTCCAGGTGTAAGGCCTGGTCGAAAGTGAACGTGTTCCTGGCGGCTTGCACCGGCAAGTCGCCGTGGTCGAGGCCGGAAGATGGTGGGCAGCTGATCTTCCGGCCTCGGGCCTTTCTCTTCTTCTCTGTTTGATGATCGAGCTGTTATGCCTGTGCGTGTCTTAGTGGTCGACGATACCGCCATCTATCGCAAAGTGGTGACAGAAGCCCTGCGCGAGATCGACGGCGTCGAAGTGATCGGCACGGCGATCAACGGGCAGCTCGCGCTCGAAAAGATCGCGGAACTGCAGCCCGACCTGGTCACGCTCGATCTGGAGATGCCGCTGTTGAGTGGCGTCGACGTGCTCAAACAACTGCGCAAGATCGCGAGTCCCGTCGGCGTGCTGATGCTCAGCGCGTTTACCTCCGCCGGCGCTGCGGCCACCACCGAAGCCTTGCGTCTGGGGGCGTTCGACTTCGTGCTGAAGCCGGCCACCGACAACTTCGTCGATAGTTCGAGTCAACTCCGCAAGCGACTGGCCGATCGCGTGGCCGCTTTCGCACAGAGTCGCAACCTGGGTCTCACCAGCATTCGCACGCCGTTGCAAGAAGTACCCAAGCCGCGCGCTTCCCGGATTGTCTCCAGTAACTTAACCGACCGCCCCGAAGTGATCGTCCTTGGCATCTCAACCGGTGGTCCCGAAGCACTCAATAAAGTCATTCCCCGCCTGCCGGCTGATCTATCCGCACCGCTGTTCATCGTGCAGCACATGCCGCCGCTGTTCACCAAGAGTCTGGCCGACGATCTCAACACCCGCAGCAAGTTACGGGTTAGTGAAGCCCAAGATGGCCAACTGGCTCAGCCCGGCGATTGCTTGGTCGCTCCCGGTGGCAAGCAGATGAAGATCGAGCGGACCGAGCATGGGCCGCTGGTGCACATTACCGACGATCCGCCCGAAAATAGCTGCCGGCCCGCCGTCGATTACCTGTTTCGCTCGGCCGCGCATCACTACGGCGCTCGTGTGCTGGCCGTCATCATGACCGGCATGGGGAGCGACGGCACGCTTGGTTGCCGCTTGCTCAAGCGGCATGGGGCACCGGTCCTTGCTCAAGACAAAGAGTCGTGCGTGGTGTTCGGCATGCCCAGCATGGTCATCGCCGAAGGCCTTGCTGATCGCATTATTCCCCTCGAACAGATGGCAGGCGAAATCACCGCGATTGCCCAAGCAGGCAGTGCCTCTTTGGCTGGCAAAGGAGCCTGCGCATGAACCTGTCCTCGCAAGAACTGGCTGATGTCTCGTCTCTGGTGATGGAACTGTGCGGCATCCTGCTCGACGAATCGAAGGGCTACCTGATCGAGAGTCGGCTGCAATCGCTGGTCACCGAGTTCCAGTGCAACTCGTACGCACAACTCGTGACGCAAGCCCGCGTTCATCGCGATCGCGCACTCCTCACCCGCATCATCGACGCCATCACGACCAACGAAACGCTCTTCTTCCGTGATAGCAGTCCGTTCGAAGCACTGCAGCACAAAGCGCTGCCGGAACTGATCGACGCGAAGGCCAAGACCGCGCATCCCAAACGGCTGCGCATCTGGTCGGCGGCGAGCAGCACGGGGCAAGAAGTCTACAGCATCGCCATGGTGCTGAACGAACTGATTCCGAACATCGCGACTTGGGATGTGAACATCCTCGGCACCGATATCTCGGACGGGGCGCTCAAGCAGGCCTCGAGCGGCATCTATTCCGACTTTGAAATCGGCCGTGGACTGAGCCCACCGATGCTGAATCGCTACTTCACCAAGAGCGGCAGCAATTACAAGGTGAAGGACGAACTGCGCTCACTCGTCTCGTTCGGCAAACAGAACTTGATGGAGCCGTTCGCCGCAACAGGCCCGTTCGATATCATTTTCTGCCGCAACGTGGTCATCTACTTCACCGCTGCCGCTCGCGCCGACATCTTCAAGCGCCTCGCCCGCTCGCTCGTCACCGACGGCTACCTCTTCGTTGGCTCCGCCGAATCCCTCTCCGACCTCGGCCCCGCCTTTCTCCCCCACCACCACTGTCGCTCGATCTTCTACCGGCCCAACCTTCCTTCCCGCCCCGCGCACGAACTGGGCGGGCAGGTTATTGCTCCCGTTGCGCTGGCGGCAATGAACAGTTATGGCAAATTGACGCCAGGCCTGGCTTAATCCGTCTACGACTCCCTGGCTTCCTGCATTGTGGGCGGCTGGTAAAATCGCCGGGCATGATCATCCATGTGGACATGGACGCTTTTTATGCGTCCGTCGAAGAACGCGAGAATCCTGCGCTCGTTGGCCAGCCCGTGATTGTCGGCGGATCGGCCGCTGGTCGCGGTGTGGTAGCTGCTGCCAACTATGAAGCGCGGAAGTTTGGCGTACATAGTGCCATGGCCACCGCGCGAGCCATGCGGCTCTGTCCACGGGCGGTCATCATCAAACCACGCATCGAGTTGTACGGCCAAGTCTCGCGGCAGATTCGAGCAATCTTTGCCGACTACACTCCTCTGATCGAGCCCCTCTCGCTCGATGAGGCGTTTCTCGACGTGCGCGGCAGTATCGCGCTGTTTGGTTCGGCAGTTGCGATTGGCAGGCAGATTCAAAATCGGGTGCGCGGCGAATTGAAACTGATAGCGTCGCTGGGAATCGCACCGAACAAGTTCCTGGCCAAGATCGCGAGCGACATTCAAAAGCCAGCCGGGTTTGTGGTGGTTGAACCGAATAACGTGCAGACTTTTCTCGATCCGCTGCCAATCAGTCGGCTGTGGGGTGTCGGCAAAGTGACCGGACAACATTTCGCCCGCTTTGGACTCCGCACGATTGGGCAACTACGCGCATTACCGGAAAAGCAGGTGTATGAACTGTTGGGCTCGTCGGCCGAGCACTTCTGGAAGTTAGCGCAGGGAATCGACGACCGAGCTGTTGTTACCGATCGTGAAGCAAAGTCCATTTCGCACGAAACGACGTTTGCCGAAGACATTCGCGAAGACGACACGTTGCGTGGGTGGCTGGCGGAACTGGTTGAGCAAGTCGCGCGGCGACTGCGACGCTATGATTTGAAGGGTCGAACGATTGAAATCAAGATTCGCTACGCCGATTTTCAGACCGTCACGCGATCCTTCACTCTGCGCGAACCCACAAACATCACCAGCGAACTTTGGCAAGCAGCGCTCGAACTGTTCGACAAGAAGCTGGCAAATTCACATCCGCCAGTTCGCTTGCTGGGCTTTGGAGTACATGGAATTAGCGAGGCGACTCAAGCTCGGCAGCAAGATTTGTTTGGTGAAGAGAAACGTGGGCGCGAGCGACAGATCGATTCCGTCGCCGACCAGATCGTTGCTAGATTTGGAAAGCAATCGATCAATCGCGGTCGCCAGCATTCGGAATAGCCTTTACGAGCAGCAATAAAACAGCCTCGCCCAAAATGGACGAGGCAGTGATCGAATTCAATCTTGAAACTCGCAATTGCCGTTAGTCGACAATCTGCAACTTGATCTCGTCCGAGTTTCCCTTCAGTTCCGGTGCATAGACGGCGCTGGCGCGCGTCGGCAGTGCGCTGAACTTGCCAGGGATTTCAGCTCGCATACGATAGCTGACCGAGTGTTTGCCGCGAGCCAAAGCACGCACGAAGAAGGCCACGCGATTATCGCGCAGTTCCATGTATGCCCCCAGCGAGTTGCTGTTGTAGCCGCTGCGAACATCGACCGGTTCGAAGCCCGAAGCCTTCATGTCTTCGAACAGCACGTACTCGTAATCGTTCTTGCTGTCGATTTCGAGTTCGATCTCGACGAGGTCGCCGCTCTTGAGCGTCGCCAGTTCCTTCAGTTCTTCGCGCTCGTATTTCTCGACCTTCTGATCCAAGGCCTGCCCGCGCGAGCCGGCCACCTTAATCTTCTTGTCGACGGGATTCAGTTTGTAGTACTTGCGATTGACCTTCACTTCCAGACCAGCTTTCTCGATGTGGTCTTCGAGTGTGAAGTTCGTCAGGTAGGCATTAAAGTAGAGCGGGCCTTTGCCACGGCGACGAAGCTCAACCTCGTGCTTGCCGTCCTTCACATCGGCGCCGCTGAGGACGAACTTGTTGTTGAAAGTGAAGAGATTCTCTTTGGTGATCTCAACAGCCTGCTTCATTTCGCCATCCAGCCAAACCTCAACGGTCATTTCCGGCTCCATTTCGCCGGTAGCACGGATGTAGTCGGAAAACGCTTCGACGCAGAGGGCGGTATCGCGCGTGTTCTGCCAATACGTGGCATGCTTGCGGTTGTTGAGCAAATACTTGACCAGTCGCGGAGCTCTTTCGCCCTTCGGATCGGTCCTGGAGAGCAGCTTCAGGTAGTAGGCATTTGCTTCAATCTCGTTGCCGTGCCAGCTCCACCACGGGTTGTTCGCTGGCAACTGCAGGAAGGCCGTTTCGTTCTCGGCATCTTGCACCAGGAACTGATCGATGTTCCGCATAATCATGTCGAGCTTCTCGCGGTCACCGACTTTTTCCAAAGCGAGGCCAAACATGGCCTTGCCATAGACCGGAATCTGAATGCGGTCGCGGTAAATCCGGTCCCGCATCTCGACGTTGTCGCTGCCGGCATCGTTCAACACCATGTAGGTGAAGGCATCGAGCGCGTCTGCGTATTGCTTGGCCGGAACCTTTTCCTTCTTTTGCTCGAAGTTCTTGAGCCATTCGAGTTGCTGAGCCTGATATCGTCTGAGCCAATCGACGCCGCGTTCGAGTGTGCCGGGGACCAGGGCCACATCGTTGGCCTTGGCTATTTGCAGGCCACGCACGACTACCGCAGTGGTGTGTGGAAAGCTCCGTTCTCCAAAACCGCTGAACCAGCCCCAGCCACCATCACTGATCTGTTGATCGGTCAGGGCCTTCACCCCTTCCTTGACCATGCGGCTGAGTTCCGCTTCGTCGAACACGGGATTGCGATCGAACCGCTTCCATTGTGTGGCCCGCTCACGATCATTGCCGATCTCTTGCGCGTTGAGGTTTGTTCGCTTCTCGCCAATCGACTTCAGATCCAGATTGAGTTTGAGCAGGGTCTTCTGCGTAATCACGCTGGGGAGAAAGCGATTGAGGGTCTGATCGGTACTGTCGTAGGGATACTCGGCCAGGTAGGGAAGCGCATCGACCATGGCGAGCGCCAGTGACGGCGAGTAACGGATTTCGAGCACGCTCTGCTCGACGCGACGTTCGGTGGGCACCGTGATGTTCACCTTGCCCACTTCCTTATCGGGCCGAATGGTGCTGGCCCAGCTTTCGGTCTTCAGCATGCCGTGTACATAGCTGGGAAGCTTCATTTCCATCGCATCGGATTCTTCATCCGTGAGAGCCTTCATGCGGACGACGGCTTCGCCCTCGCTGGTGACTTTGCAGCGCCAATTGACGCGCTGTTCTCCACCGGCAGGAATCATCACCTTCACGGTCTTGTCGCTTAGTGGCGAAAGGATATTGCCGGGCACGTCGAGCGTGACCGTAACTTCCTTCTCTTTGGCCAGATAGTTGTGGACGTTGGCGGTCAGCACCACTTCGTCCTTTTGCACGAAGAACCGCGGCGCTTGCAAGCGAACGAGCAGATCCTTGCGCGTGGTAACTTCGGCATCACCGCTGCCGACTCGCGTACCATGGCCCATACCCCAGACGCGAATCTTCCAGCCTGTGAGGTTCTCTGGCATATCAATATCGACTTCGGCAGTACCATCCTTACCGGTGGTAATCGCCGCGTTCCAATAGGCCGTATCAGCGAACTTGGTGCGGATCGACGGTTCCACCAGTGGCGCCGCGCCACCCGGCTTGTCTTGGCCGCCTTGCTGCATTTCCACACCAGCGAAGCTCTTGCGGAGTTCACCGCCGCTTTGATCTGCAAGGGCGTTTGCCATGCCTGGTCCGCCGGGCGCTGCAGCAGCCATCGGCATTGCAGCGCGCTCCATCGCGACTCCGTCCATGGCCATCCCGCGAGCCATCTTCATGCCACCACGACCGCCACCAAAGCCACCGCCACCTTCGCCGCCCAGATTGGCTGCTAGTTGCTCGGACTCGCCAAGTTCATCGGCAACACTGGCGCCAAAGACGCCGAGGAAGTCCATCCCTGGCTTGTTTGGCAGCGTCATGTTCTGCGACTGTCTGGCCAGGCTTTCCTGGGTCTGAGGATTGTGGTGACGACGCCATTTCCAGAAGAACTCTTTGATCTCCGGCACATTGCTGCCGCCAGAAATGTACTCCACTGACTTGTCGTACACACTAACGACCGTCGAACCGCTGTAGTTCTCGCCCTGCAGGTCAGTGAGTTTGATCTTCACCTTCGCCTTTTGGCCCGGCTTGTAGGTCGTGGCCGATGGCAACACCTCCACATTGAGAATCCGCCTTTCCGGCGGAACGATGACTTCCTTCGTTTCGACGTGTACTCGACCGTCGGCAATGGTGAGCGCTTCGACGAAGAAGTTCGGCATATCACGTTTGACGATCTCAATTTCCTCGACGACAGATTTACCCTTGAGCCGCAAAACCTTCGGCGGCAAGTAGACGCCGTTCGTGGGGCGAATAAAGAGGAGAACCGTGCTGTCGGCACGATCGGTATTAACTTGCAACTTCAGCTTTTCGCCAGGAGCATACTCCTTCCGGTCCTGAACAAGCTCCAGATTGTTGAAGCGGAAATCGCTCCCATCGTTGCCATCACCAATCACCGTGAAGATGTAACCACCTTCGATCTTGTGCTCCTTGCTATCGACTAGTGTGTAGGAGAGGCGGAACTGCCCTTTTTCCGACGCCTTCATCTGTCGCTGAGCCAGACCCTCGGCATTGGTGTTCAAATCCCAACGGCGAACAGCGGTCTCGATAGGCTGACGCTTGTCGTCGTAAGTAATCTTAAAGAGCGTGAGCGATCCCTTGCCTTCCACCGGCTTGTTATCGAGGGTTTGAGCTTTGAAATTGGCTTCGACAGTATCGCCAACTCGATAAAATCCGCGGTTCACCCAGCTAAAGACCTTGAAGGGCTTGCGCGCGACCAGCACTTTACCTTCACCAGTGATCGTGCGGCGAGATTCGTCGCGCACTTCGACCGAAATGGTGTATTCGTGGTCCGTGTTGCCGTGCAATTCCTTGGCAATAGCGGTGTCGATTTCGACATCGAGTGAGCCATCGGGAGCGATGTCTCGTTCGATCTCGGCGACGACTTCCGGCGGATGCTGTGGACCACGCCAGATCCATGGCGGCAGCGGGCGACGACAGCCGGCCCATTCATCAAAGCCTCGGTACCACGAGTAGTCGTAGCCGAACCACCAGTAGCCTGGACCATAACACCAGTCCCACGAAGCCGTGGGAAACCAGTTGCCACTGTGGCTGTTGCGGAGGATCTTGTACTTGATCTTTCCCTTGGCCACCGGGCCGCCAAAGTAATACTTGGCGTTAATCTTGGCGGTAATCTTCTCACCCAGCATCACCGGATCTTGGGGCGCTTCGACCTTCACTTCAAATTCAGGCTTCTTGTACTCTTCGACACGGAAGTGATTGCCCCCCATCGCCTGGAAGCGAAGATTGTGGCCGGCATCGAGTTGAATGCGGTACTGCCCCAGCTGAGCATCTTCGGGCAATTCATATTCGCCGGAGAGGCCACCAAATTCGTCGGTCTCGATTGTCTTACTGAGAATCTTTTCGTTCTTGGGATTGAAGATTGCAATCGGGAACGTCCGCTTCGCAAACTCCGAATTGTCCGGCTGATCGTACTTGGCAGTACGGAACCAGAGCTTGAAGTTCACCTTCTGCTTCGGTCGATAGACCGGGCGATCGGTGATCGAGAAGATCTTGACCTGATTGTATTCCTGGTCATGAATGGCAGCATTCCACACGCCTTGGAAGCCGAGGAAGGCGAGCCGCCCCTTGCCACCGCGGGCCATGATGAGCCATTGATAGTCGTTCTTCAGATCTTTGGGGTCAGGCGTGAGGAGACCATCGGGACCGGTCTTCTCGGCAAAGTTCGTCGTCTGGACTTGAAAACGGTTGCCACCTAAGTGGCGTTGTTGCCAGCCAAAGAACTCGACATTGGCCTCGGCGATGGGCGTAGCGTTGACGGCATCGCCGACGAAGTAGAGTTGCTTCCCTTCGAGCACTTTGTGCACGATGGCGGTGTCGGCAACCCACAGCAGGATTTTGCTGACGTTGCCATCCACCATCGTGCCGGTGAGTAGATAGGCACCCGGCTTCTGCAATGGAGTGGTAACCGTCACGCGGCGGTCGAAGTGATTCTCGCGAGGTTCGACATCCAACTCCCAAGCAGCGACGGCCTCGCCGAGATACTTCTGTTCGTTGTTCTGGACGATCTGCCAGCCGATGTTGCCAATATTGATGCGGTTCCAGTCGACGCGATTGCCCGGATCGGACTTGAGATAACTCTTCACGTCGGTGAGCAGCGTATCGATTTTGATTTCGCGGGCATCAAACTTCACCTTCTTGCCATTGCGGAACCGGAAGTCTACGGTGGCACCTTTCCCCGAGGGCTGCGTACTAACACTCTCGAACGTGCCCCAATTGCCGACGATCTGCTCGCGGCGATTCTTTTTCCATTCGTTCTGATCCTTATGCCTGGCAATGCTCTCTTGCCAGTACTTGGCAGCGGTTGGATATTGTCGGCGATTCTCAAAAATCTGCGCTAGCTGATTGAGGGCCTGCTCGCCGAATTGACCTTTGTCTTCGGCGGCGATCTTTTGAAACAGCTTGATGTGATTGAACTCATCGGGAAGCGTGAATCGCTTGATGCCGTTAGCCAGCTTGGCGATGGTCTCGGTTTCTTTCAGAGTGTGCAGAGCATAGGTGCCACTTTCATCGTTCTTGGTATCGTCGTCGCGGGTCGGTCCGGCGAAGAAGCGACCGAAGCCACCTTGCTGCATCGATTGCACGCCAAACTGCTGTTCCAGGAACTGAGCAAACTGCGTCCAGACCTGCATCCGAATGGCCGGGCTGTTTTCGATGGCTTGCTCTTGCGCCCAGCGCCACCGCTGGCCATCGGTTTTGGCCGCTTCCCAAGTCGCGGAACTACTATGAAAAACCGGCTTCCCTTCTTCGTCGACAGGGGCACCTTGGTAGTCGCGATAGAAGAAGTGACCGTCGTCCAAATCGGGGAGCTGAGACAAATCGGCCAGGTACTGCAGTCGCCAGGCGTCATAGATGCCCCGGTTGTTGAGGAGCAATTCCGACAGTTGCAAGTAGAACTGCGCGACCTCGCCTTTGGCATCGTCCTTAGCAGCCAGCGGGATGGCACTCTGCATCAGCTGCAGAGCCCGAATCCGATCTCGCTCCACCGAGTTTACGACCTTGCCGCCGCCCCGGCGATGGCCACGTTCGTACTTGCCAGCGATCAAGAAACCTTGATGTTGGGCGTTGATGTATTGCTGGGCAGCTCCCTGCAAGAGTCGCCAATTCTGCTGATGGGCTTTGATTGAGTTCTCGACCAACTCGTCGAACTCTTTAGTGCGGCCCAAATTGTTCAAGCATTGAACCGCCCGCTCCAAGTCGCCGGCGACCTGCTTGGGATCGTTTTTCGGATCGACTGCTAACTGCTGGAATCCCTTATAGGCTTCCGCGAAGTTTCCGTCGTTCATCAACTTCTGCGATTTTGCTCGCACTTGCCCCAGGTCGGGAGCCTGCGAGAGTGCACCGGTGGCAAGCAGGCCAAGCAAAGCCACACCGACGAGAGAAAAACCGAACCACTGCTTCCTGTTCATAATCACAGCCTTCTAAGATCACGGCTTCAAGTCAGTCGTGGCGAAAGATCCGTTTAGCCAGCAACGTCGAACCATACCATGTGTGCGGGAATCGCTTGCCGACAAGTGTCGCCGGCTCGATAGCTCAAGCCCAGCGACCGGGCAGTCCCAGATTAGACGGCGGAACTCCACCTGCAGTTTCCAATATCTGGCCCATTCGCGCAGAAAACCAGACGGGTGGGCGAAAACCGCCCCACCGACGAAGTGACGAGGAAGACCAGAGAAACTGGGTTCCCATGCTTCCCATCTTTGCCCGGGCGGGTCAGAATGCCGGTTTGATTGCAAGCCCGGCGCTAAGCGGCAAGTGCTTACGCAGGCAAGTTTTGCCCGCTGTTTAGGACAAAGGATTGTGGCAGCCATGGAGCGAATGAGCGTTCGACAGGCCCGGCAGAAGGAATCGATTGGTCAGCAAGTGCTTGTGCAGGGCTGGATCCGGACCCGCCGCGATTCCAAGGGGGGCTTCTCGTTCCTCGAACTGAACGATGGCTCTTCGTTTGGCAATTTGCAGATCATTGCCGAGGCAGCGCTCGCCAACTATGAGAGCGAAGTGAAGCATCTGGGCGCCGGCTGCAGCGTAAGCATCGAGGGGGAAGTGAAGGCCTCCGGTGGCAAGCAAGCGACCGAAGTGCTGGCCAGCAAAGTCACGGTGCATGGCTGGGCCGATCCTGAAACCTACCCGCTGCAAAAGAAGCAGCACTCGCTGGAGAAACTGCGCGAGTGGGCTCACTTGCGGCCGCGAACCAATACCTTTGGTGCCGTGACCCGCGTGCGCAACTGCATCAGCCGGAGCATTCACAACTTCTATCAGGAAGAAGGCTTCCTGTACATCAATACGCCGATCATCACTGCCAGCGACTGCGAAGGGGCCGGTGCGATGTTCCGCGTCACCACGCTGGACCTTGAGAAACTGCCCCTCAAAGATGGCAAGGTAGACTCCTCGCTCGACTTCTTCGGCCGACCTTCGTACTTGACCGTTAGCGGGCAACTCGAAGGCGAAATCTTTGCCTGTGCGCTCGGCAAAATCTACACGTTCGGGCCGACCTTCCGCGCCGAGAACAGTAACACCTCACGGCACCTCGCTGAGTTCTGGATGGTCGAGCCCGAGGTGGCCTTCAACGACCTGAACGACAACATGGATCTGGCCGAACGGTTCCTCAAGCGACTCTTCCGCGATGCCCTCTCGCAGTGCGACGAAGACATGAAATTCTTCGTCGAGCACTATGACAAAGAGACCATCAGCACGCTCGAACAAATCGTCGCCAAAGAGTTCATTCGCTGCACCTACACCGACGCCGTCGACATCCTGGAAAAGAGCGGCGAGAAGTTCGATTTTCCGGTGAAGTGGGGCATCGATCTGCAAAGCGAGCACGAGCGGTTTCTTACCGAAAAGCACTTCCAAAGCCCGGTGATTCTGTACGACTATCCCCGCTCGCTGAAGCCGTTCTACATGCGCGTGAATGACGACGGCCGCACCGTCCGAGCCATGGACGTGCTGGTGCCCAAGGTTGGCGAGATCATCGGCGGCAGCCAGCGCGAAGAACGGCTCGATATCCTTACGCAGCGGATGACTGAGCAACATCTGCGGCCGGAGGATTACTGGTGGTACTGCGACCTCCGCAAGTTCGGCACCGTGCCGCATGCCGGCTTTGGTCTGGGCTTGGAACGCGCGGTTCAGTTCATCACCGGCATGCAAAACATTCGCGACGTCATTCCTTTCCCACGCACACCCGGCAGCGCTGATTTTTAACCGACTGCCGCGCGTGTCCCCCTTGGAGCAAGCACATGTTGAACCTAAGAGCGATTGTCAGCGGACTGATGATGGCCGGACTTGTCGCCTGGACAGCTCTCGCACAGGAAAAGCCTACACACAGCAAAGACACCGTGCAGGATGTAAAGTCCAATGTCGAAGCGGGTAAAGCGGTGATTGTCGATGTGCGCGAGAAAGTCGAGTGGGACGATGGTCACGTGAAGGGAGCCATTCACCTGCCCAAGAGCCAACTCGACGACAAAGCCAAGCTGGCCGACTTGGTGAAGAAACTCGACAAGAGCAAGATCATCTACACGCACTGCAAAGCTGGTGGCCGCGCTCTGGCCTGTGGCGAACTTCTCAAGAAGGAAGGCTACGACGTGCGACCGCTGAAGCCCGGCTATCAGCAGTTGATTGAGGGCGGGCTCGAAAAGGCGAAGTAGTTCGCATTCGACTCCAACGATTCAAAAACAGGCAACTAGGATTTTGGCATGACCGAGCAGGCGGGCGGAGAAGAACCCAAGC
Organism: Anatilimnocola aquadivae; assembly: GCF_049819085.1. Classification (GTDB taxonomy): domain Bacteria; phylum Planctomycetota; class Planctomycetia; order Pirellulales; family Pirellulaceae; genus Anatilimnocola. The sequence continues at coordinate 5,345,814 of NZ_CP187419.1, read as the reverse complement.
GGCAATGGCAGGCGCTCAACTCGCGGCAGCGGCGAGTCTTTGGGGTGCTCGTCGAAAAGGCAAAGACGACACCCGATGCGTATCCCATGACGCTCAACGGCATCGTCACTGGCTGCAATCAGAAGAGCAATCGCGAACCACTGATGACGCTCACGGCCGAAGATGTCGAGCAGATCCTCGACGAACTGCGCGGCATGTCGGCGGTGACCGAGGTGCAAGGAAGTGGCCGCGTCGCCAAGTATCGCCACCATGCTTACGAATGGTTGGGCGTCGACAAGTTCGAAATCAGCGTCATGACCGAGTTGCTCCTGCGCGGCGAACAGACGCTCGGAGATCTTCGCGCGCGAGCCGCCCGCATGGAACCGATCGCCGATCAAGGTGCCCTCAAGCAGATCGTCGATGGCCTGCTCAAGAAGCAACTGATGATCGAACTAACGCCCGCCGGTCGCGGGCAGATGGTCTCGCACAATCTATACAAAGACCGCGAGATCACCGAACTGCGCACTCAGTATGCCGGCCATGTTCCCGATCGTGGTCACGACGAAGAACGCCCCGCACCCACTCCGTCGTACTCAGCGCCTGCTGCCGCGCCGTCGGCACCAACGCCTCGTCCTGCGGCACCGGCCGTTCCACCTCCGCGCGGTGTGACGGCCGATGAGTTCGCCGAGCTGCGCGTCGAAGTTGCTGAGATGCAGGCCGAGATTTCCCGCCTGCGCAACGACCTGAGGCAACTCGAAGCGAAGTGGTCTTAGACGAAGGCCTTGGTCTCTTTCGCTGGCCTCGACTTGAACCACGGCAGCAGCATTGGCGTTCGTTGTCGATACTTCGCGTAAAGTTCGCCGTGATAGGTAAGCAGGTCGCGCTCTTCGAAGACGATGGCAATCAGAATGTAAGCGGTCGTGCCCAAGGCAAACACCAGATGCGAGATCGTCATCGTAGGAGCGGCCCAAAAAGTTAGTAGCCAGCCCACGTAGAGCGGATGTCGCACCCAGCGATACACGCCAGGTGTCTTAAACGGCAGGTGCGTATAAGGCCGGCCTTGATAGTAGAGCCAGACTTGCCGCAGCCCGAACAGATCGAAATGGTTGATCAAAAAACTAGTTGCCACGATGGTCAACCAGCCGCCAAAAAACAGTGCATACAGCACCGTTCGTAGCAGCGGCGATTGTACCTGCCAAACAGTTCCTCCCATTGGCTGCCAGCAGTAAATCAACACGCCCAGCGCAACGCAGGAGAAGAGCACATAGGTGCTGCGCTCCACAGGTTCCGGCACAACCTTCGTCCACGATCGCTTGAACCACGGCCGAGCCATGATGCTGTGCTGCAAGGCAAACAAGACCAGCAACCCAAGATTGATCGTCAGGGCCAACGGCCAAGTTATGCGAGCTGGGCTATCGATCGAACCGCTCGGCAAAAAGTTGCCGAGAAAGGCCATCGCCCAAATCGATACGAGTCCAAACAGCGAATAACAAACGAGTCCATACAACAGGGCAACCATGCGAGACATACAGGCAACTTTCGAGGTGAAGGCAGGATCCGGAATGGTGGCGACGAACCATTGCTGATTCGTCGCATTCCTTTCCTGCGCATTTCAACTGAAAATGTTACTGTAGCCAGACTCACCGATTAGCGGTCCACGGCCTGTGGCTGCTTATCATCCTGGTTCAAACGCACCAGCAGCCATTGCTCGGTCTTCTCCGGCGAGAGATGAATCAGCGCCGGTGCTTCGTCCTTGGTCAGGTTGTAAAGGCCCGTCTCGATCACGGCGGTGTCGTTATCGCCCACGCGAAAGGCAACCTTCTGCGTTTGCTTGTCGACGCTGCCGACGATAGGCTGGGTTTTGTTGGTGACCGTATCGGTGTAATTGCCACGAATCACGCCGGCCTTGTTCACGGCCAGTTGAATCACGACGTCGCTCGTTGCCTTGGAGTCTTTGCTCAAAGCAAACACACCCAGCGGTAACCAATCACCATCATTCGAAACTTCCTCCGAGCCGGCCGAAGCCACGCTAGCCGCCGAATCGTAGTAGTCGCTCGTAGAGCCGACCGATTGGCCATTCACATACACGCTGTTGTCTTGATAGGTGACGTTGGTGCCGTAGTCGTAATAGATCGGAGCTGTGTCGTAGGCAAACCAGGCGTCGACCGAATCCCAGGTGCAGGCACGCCAGGCAGCACCAGTTGCCCAACCAGCGGCGAACCAGGCACCAGGGTGATTGCCATACCAGCCTCGGCCGTACACATCCCAATGATTGAAATTGGTTCGCACACCCACTGCCGTCGTATAGCGACCGGAAGGAGTCACTCGCGCAAAGCCTGCCGCCGCTCCGTTAGGACCAGCAGCAAATCCTCGAGCCGCAGCGCCGCCATTCGGACCGCGAACTGCGGCACCGCCCGCGATGCCGTTCGGACCGGCAACCACACCACGAGCCGCTTCACCGCCGTTGGGCCCACGGGCCGCACCACCAGCGGCGATGCCGTTCGGACCGGCCACCACACCGCGAGCAGCTTCGCCACCATTCGGACCACGAGCCGCACCACCAGCTGCGACGCGACCATTCGGTCCCACCGCCACACCCTGACCGGCTGCTCCACCACCAGCTCCCTCGACACCTCGGCCCGCAACAGCACCGCCGTTGGGACCAACCGCAGCACCGCGACCGTACGTATTGCCGCCCGGTCCGGTGATCGTTGTTCCCGTTGCCGTACCACCGCGCGGGCCCGTGTACGAGCCGTGATTCACGTCGACGTTGTCGCCAGCACCGCCAAAGTTCTGCGTATGGCTGTTGAACGAGTTCATCGAGTGCATTCCTTCATCCGAAGGAAGCCCGAGAAAGCTGTTGAGTTGCGAGCGATTGGGGGAAGAGAAATTGCGGTCGCCGCCGCCAAAGTTATTGGCACCACCGCCGAAACCGCCCCGGTCGATACCGCCGTTCAAACCCGCGCCACCCAAGCCACGATCGAATCCTCCCTGACCACCAAAACCGCCGGCACCCCGATCGAAACCACCTTGATTCAAGCCTCCAAAGCCGCCACTCCCGCCGCCGAAGCCGCGATCGCCGCCGCCAAAACCACCGGCTCCGCCGCCGCCACCACCGAAGCCGCCGCCACCGAAGCCGCCGCCACCACCGAAGCCGCCGCCGCCCAATCCACCGGGACGAGAGCCACCGCCTCCAAAGTTTCCGCCGCCGCCGAAACCTCCACCACCGATCCCGCCGGCTCCGCCACCGAAACCGCCGCCACCAAATCCACCAGCACCACCGCCGGGACGCGCTCCGCCACCGCCGAAGTTACCTCCCCCGCCGCCAAAGCCGCCCCCTCCACCACCACCAAATCCACCGCCGCCCATGTGAGAACCACCGCCGCCGCCGAAGCCTCCTCCACCGCCGCCAAATCCGCCAGCGTGGCCTCCGCCCCCTCCACCACCGCCGCCGAAGCCACGGGCCGAGCAAAAGTGCGGAGTGAGACTAATCAAGCCAAGGATTACAGCAGTAAAGAGCAGGCGATGTTTCATGGCGATCTCGATTTTGACAGATGAGTTTGGGCGAGTAGCAATTCAAGCGATCGACAACTGGGTTATGGCTTTCGTTTCAGAATGATTTCGTCGGTGTCCGGCAAAGGATTTCCCGCTGCCGAACGCGAGATCGATTTCCAAGAGAACGCTTTTTCGTCGAGCGGTGTCAGCAGCGTGACAGCGCTCGTGGGAGTGCCATCAGCCGTCAGGCCGTGCGTTTCAATCACGTAGCTTGCCTCTTGCGACGACCATTGCCCCACGGCATGACCGCCATCGGAAGAGAACATCCACGACTGCGGGGCCAGCGTCTGGGGATTCCAGCCAATGATCTGCACGCCCGAGGCTTTCACCTGTCCGCCGGAGGTCACTTTGTAAGTCCGCTCAATGAAGCTCTTGTTGGCAATCCAACGGCAAGTGGCCTCGGTGGCTACACCGTGTTCTTCAGCGGCCCACGAGCCAATCATCCATTCGAGACTTTGCAACTGACGGTAGGTTGAAGGAGTTTCGACATGCGTATCGCGCACGTTCGACATTAGCCATTTGCCATCCACTTTCACGTGTACGGCCGTGTACTTGCTGACCATGGGTGCCCCGGGCGGAGCAGGATCCAGTAACGCGCGACCATCTTCAATGGCCGCCGAGTCGCTGAGCAGCTTGAGCGAATCCACCACCAGGCTCAGCTTGTGACCGGGGTGTGCCTGAAAGAACTCGGCATACTCCTTCTCGATGGCATCGCGGCCCGCACAGACCTTACCGGCATCGTCCACGTATTCGCCCTCTTCGGTCCACAAGGCGGCGATGGCCTTGGCGTCAGCTTTGGCAAAAGCTTTCGAAAAGGCCTGGCCCGACTCGCGGATCGCTTGCAGGTCCGCAGCCTTGGCCGATGGCTCTTGGCTCGCTGAGCCCTTTTTCTGGGCATTGGCCGACGGAGCGAACAGCGCCAGAGCCAATGTGAAGATCACCGCGGGCCACATCGCCGGACGAAGACAGTTTTTCATCGTAAGGGTCTCCAGAGCTTGCTTTCCGCGTGCAGGTGTAAAAAGGGTGCGGCCTAGCAACCTGTAGCATAGGCCACTCCCTCGCGGGGTGCGCTAAGAGGGATTTCCTCCCTTACCTCTTTTTAATGCAAATTTAACCGTGTTTCTGGGGAAAACGTGTCGACAGTTGCACGGCGATAGCCGGCCCGAAACCGACTTTAATAACCAGTTTTGATAACTTTTTCAGCGATTTTCGCGCGATAACCATTTTTCCTAACATCAAGGCGACAATTCACTTGCGAGAACTTCAGCGGACATTCTGACGAAACGCTGATAACCATTTGATAACCACTTTCTAGCGACCACTGGCAGGCCTTCCGTGTGGTGGCCCGCAGGCAGTCTGATAACCAGTTTTGATAACTTTTTCAGCGATTTTTTCGCGATAACCATTTTCCCTAACGTCTTTCCTGGAAATCGCTTGCGAGAATTTCGTCGAACATTCTGACGAAAAGGTGATAACCATTTGATAACCACTTTTTCGAACCGCTCGAATCTAATTTCGACTACTCAAAATTGCCGCCGATTGCGTAGCTCCCGAGCCGTACTTTTGACGCCCGATGCCTGCTCGTTCTGTTCTCGCCGGCAGATCCCTCACGAACAAACACCGAAACGTCCAACAACCGGGGGTTTTTGGACAGGCACTGGTTTTGGTGTTCTGCCGGAAGTTGCTGCAACCGCCGCACTTACGACTCGCATGCAACTTTCGCAGCATGCTCTTTCTGTCCAATAACCGGGCGGTTTCTTGAACAGGCTCGTCGCCCGCGCGCACAGCCCTGCACCACCAAACGGAGAGCTTCCTGTGATTAGGTGAATGCAAACTTGAAGTGCAATACCGCATGGAATCGTCGGCAATTGCTGATGTCTGGGATCGTCTACTTATTATTCGCAAAGCTTGATCGAGACTTCGCTAAGCACTGCTACCGCAAAAATGCTGTCTGACACCTGGTAGCGGCACCTGCTGGCACTTCTGCGTTGCACTTCAAGTTTGCATTCACCTTAGCCCATGATGGTGATCTTTTGTCAACTATTTATTGCATGGCTCGTAACGATTTTTAGGCGCGATGGCAGGGTGCTGGCAGCCGACCGGGCTGTGATCGCGGCTCGGGCCGGAAAGTAGTCGATCTATCGATCTCGCTCGGGCTTCCTTGCTGGTCAACCCACTCGCTTGCGCTGGCGAACTACCAAACTGGCGAACTAGCTGCTCAACGGCCGCCAGCGGCCCGGTTAACCAAGAAGGGGTAAACCACTTTCACCAAGTGCCCTCATAACTGCCGCAGATTACTGATTCGCTAGATTAGGGTTACGACGCTCCCGACCCGCTCAAGAATCGTCCTCCACTTTGGAAAAATGGGCGTCCGGGGGCTTGTCGATGCAAGGTTGCTTGTGCCATATTTCACGATCTTTCCGGGAGACCACGGGCTAGCTTGCATTGCGCCAGCCCGACGGAACACGGAAGTTGATTCGCAGAAACGACTTTTGCACGTTCAATAGCGTTCTGGCAAAGAGTGGGACCGGATCTCAGTGGCCAAGTTCATCAATACTCATATCCTGCATTGGATCGCCAGTTGGTTTGGCGGTTCCGTGGCTCCCGATAACTTCTGGGGCTATGCCTTTGCGGCGATTGTTCACATCGCGCTGTTGATTCAGGTCGTCGCCGTTGGCGCGCTGATTTTCATCTGGCTCGAACGGAAGGTTGCCGGCCGTATTCAGGACCGTCTCGGTCCGACACGCGTCGGCGGCAAGTTCGGCTGGCTGCAAACCCTGGCCGACGGCATCAAGTTGATCACCAAGGAAGACCTGATTCCTAAAGATGCGGACGTGATGCTCTTCAAGCTCGCTCCGTATGTCAGCTTCGCCGCTGGCTTTACAGCCTACATGGTGTTGCCGTTCGCCAATGGCTGGTCGGCGACCGAAGTGAATGTCGGCGTCTTTTTCTTTGTGGCGATTCTCGGCCTGGAAGTCTTCGGCGTTATTCTCGCCGGTTACGCTTCCGGTTCGAAATGGTCGTTGTTCGGCGGCATGCGTGAAGCGGCCCAAGTGGTCAGCTACGAAGTGCCGATGGGCCTGTGTATTGTGGTTCCCGTGCTGATCGCCGGCACCATGAATTTGACGAGCATTGGCAACCAACAGGATGGCTGGTTCACCAATTGGCTGATCTTTCACGATCCGTTTACGTTCTTTGTCTTTTGGGTCTACTTCACCTGTGCCATCGCCAGCGTGAATCGCGCCCCCTTCGACCTGGCAGAAGCTGAAAGCGAACTCGTGGCCGGTTTCCATACCGAGTACTCGGGTCTTCGCTGGAGCTTCTTCTTCATGGCCGAGTACGGCTCGATGTTCTCGGTCAGCGTGCTCGCCGCGATTCTGTTCTTCGGTGGCTGGAACGGCCCGATCCCAATTTTCACCGAGATTTTGCCTGCAGTTACCGGCATCGAATGGGCTTACAAGCCCGGCGAAACCGAGTGGCGGCTCACGGGCTTCCTGTCGCAAGTGGGTGGCGTCCACAACATCATGCTGAAGGCGGCCCTGTTCGTCACGATCATGATGTGGATTCGCTGGACCTTGCCTCGTTTGCGTATCGACCAGGTGCTCACCGTCTGCTTGAAGTACTGCGTGCCACTCGCGGCAGTTTGCTTCCTGGGCGCGGTTTTCTGGCAGTTGCTTGCCTTGCCCTCTCCCAATTCGCTAATTCCCGGCCCGCAGCAATACAGTTGGACAAAACCTGAGCCTGCCATCGCTCCGGTTGCTGGCGCAGAAGAAACTACGCCTTGGCTCCCCGCCACGAGCACTCGCGGCCCCTGGATTGGCCGCGCTGGCGTCCGTGAGAACTGGGTGCTCGATGCTGGTAAGGCTCTGGCTGCCAAGCCCGCAGCTTCGCCGAAAGCCGAGCCTGCCGTCGAGCAGACCAAGCAAGCGACCAAGCCTGTTGCCGAAAAAATCAGTGAGGGTCATGTGAGCCTGCTCGTTAGCCCGGAGGTGGCCCGATGAACCTTTTGGCTGCTGATTTTTTGAACTGGCACACGTTCACGTTTATGTTCTTTGCGTTGCTCGCCTGCGGCTTTGGTGCCGCGGTTGTAGCCTCGACGAACATCGTCCGCATGGCCTTTTACCTCACGTTGTGCCTCGGTGCGACTTCGGGGTTGTTCTTCCTTGCGGGTGCCGAATTTGTCGGTGCCATGCAGTTGATGATTTATGTCGGTGGCACGCTCGTGTTGCTCATTTTCGGCGTGATGCTCACCGCGCAAGAGCGCTTCATCTCGATGAAGACCGGCGCGGGCGAATGGGTTCTGAGTCTGATTGTCGGTGGTTCGCTGCTGCTGCTCTTGCTGCGAGCCGGCTTTAGTGTTGAAGCTTGGAACCCGGCTCCGCCCAAAGAAGGCGAAACGGTTGTCGCTCGCCAGGTGGATGCCTTCGACTCGCACAACAGCACCAAGATTGGTCTGGCGCTCACCGGAGTCCGTGTCGACAAGCTCGAAGCGACCGGCTTGCGTCGCGATGGCATGTCTGGCTATCTGCTGCCGTTCGTGATCGTTTCGATGCACTTGCTCACCGTGCTCATCGGTGCCGGCTACATGGCCCGCACCAAACGCGTCAAGGCTGGTCGTGTTCTCGTCGATACTCCGGCTCGCACCGTGAATCCCGATCGCAAAATGCCGGCCTCGATTGTGGGCGGCGTGATCTCGGGCGTGCTCACCAACTTGTATCTGATCTGTTCCACCTTGGCCTTCATGGCGGGCAAGGTTCCGCTGCCGCAAGGTGGCAAGGTCGGCGAGTGGACGAAGTCGTTCGTCGCTGGCGTCGATGCCCTTCCCGATTGGATTTTTCCGGCCCTGGTGCTGACGTTTCTGGCCAATATCGTCCTGCTAATGGTCGTGTACTATTGGCAGCGGTGGGGATTGGTTGGCCTCGTTGTCGTGCCGTTGGTGCAGTTGCTGTTGCTCACAAACGCTGGTGTGGGGGTTGGCCTCGCAGCGCTCCTGTCGCTGTCGATGTTGATTCCCGTGGTGTTCCTGATTTTCCTTTGCGTGGCCACGGGTCGTCCGACTTCTTGGTCGCAAATGGATTAGCAGTCACTCCCCGTTTTTGATTTTTGTTTTCCTGTTGCAGTTTGGCGATAGTTATGAATCCGCTGGCTGATCCAGTTTCGGTTTCTCACTACCTGGCGGTCGGTGCTGTGCTCTTTGTGCTCGGCGTCGTCTGCATGGCCACCAAGCGCAATGCGCTCGGCGTGCTGATGGGTATTGAGCTGGTGCTGAACGGGGCGAACCTCAACTTTATCGCCTTTGGCAGCCGCTATTTGCGTGAAGAGACACTCGGCCTCGATGGCGAGTTGATGGCACTGTTCGTGATCGTGCTCGCCGCGGCCGAAGCTGCGGTAGCACTCGCGATTGCCCTGAACTTTTACAACAATCACGCGACGATCGACGTCGATTCTGCAGACGAGTTGAAGGGCTAATGGACGTCCTCCCATACATCCTGGCGGCGGCAGTGCTCCTGCCCTTGGCTTCGTTTTTCGTCATCTTGATTGGCGCGACGTGGCTCAACCTCGGCAAAGCGGGGGCCTTCGTGGCTACCGGTGCGATCCTGGGGTCGGCCATCCTCTCGTTCATCGCCTTGCTGTTTGTCTGGCTGCCGAATCACTTCCCGCCACCAGAAACACACGGTGCCATCGACTCCGAGGCTGCAGATGCCGGCTCCGATCAGCTTGGCTTCGAAAAGAAGGTCGACGATCATGGCCACGCCGACAAAGATCACAGCCATGCTGACAAGGACCACGGTCACAGCCACGCCGATGCTGCCTCGGGTGAGCACGGTCACGGACACGACGAGCACCACAGCACTGCTGTTGCGCCCCTGACTGGCGAGTACTACCTGCTGGGTCAATTCGGCAAGCTGCGCGTGACCATCAGCTATTACATCGACTCGCTCACCATCGTCATGTTCTGTATGGTGACGTTGATTGCCTCCTGCATTCACTTCTATGCCATCGGCTACATGCACGATGAGTTGCACGATATCACTGATCACGAAGTGACCATGTCGGACGGCAGCCATCTGCATCGTCCCGGCCGCTTCCCGCGCTTCTTTCAAGCGCTGTCGCTCTTCTGCTTCAGCATGCTCGGGCTAGTGCTGGCGGGTAACATCGCCATGGTGTTCTGCTTCTGGGAACTCGTGGGCATTTGCTCGTACTTCCTGATCGGCTTTTATGTCGAGCGGAAGAGTGCTTCGACCGCTGCGAACAAGGCGTTTATCGTCAATCGCGTCGGCGACTTCGGCATGATCATCGGTCTGCTGGCCCTGTGGTCCAGCTTGGGCACGTTCGCCTTTGGTGATATCGAAGCGAATGGCGAAAAGGGAATTCAGACATCGGAACGCGGTTTGTTCTCGCTCGTTCGTCCGGAAGAAAACCATCATGCCATCGAAATTCCGACCGGCATGGTTCTTTCCGATGGTCGAGCCAAGAACGAGATTGCGGCGATCATTAGCGATCATCGCAACGTCCCCAATGCCGCGGTGAATGCGGAAGCAGAGATCGCTTCGCGGGTGCCGGGTTGGCGAGAGAAGGGCTTTGGTTATTGGCTGCTGTTTGTCGCTGGCGTCGGCATCTTCTGCGGCTGCGTTGGCAAGAGTGCTCAGTTCCCGCTACACACTTGGTTGCCCGACGCGATGGAAGGTCCAACGCCCGTCTCGGCGCTCGTACACTCCGCGACGATGGTGGCTGCCGGCGTTTATCTCGTCGGCCGCTTCTTTCCGTTCTTCGTTCCTGAAGTCTTGCTGGTGATTGCTGTGATCGGTGGCATTACGCTCTTCATGGCTGCCACGATTGCCATCACTGCGACCGATATCAAGCGAGTTCTGGCTTACTCCACGATCAGCCAGCTGGGCTACATGATGCTCTCCTTGGGTGTCGGTGGCTGGAAGGCTGGCCTGATGCATCTAATCACCCACGCGTTTTTCAAGAGCTTGCTCTTCATGTGCTCGGGGTCGGTCATTCACGCGGTGCATACCAACGACATGCGCAAGATGGGCGGCCTGCTCACCAAGATGCCCGTCACGGCCATCACCATGCTGATCGGCTGTCTGGCGATCGCCGGTGTGGGTGTGCCATTCCTCATCGGCTTCAGCGGTTACTATTCAAAGGACATGATCCTCGAGCAGGCTCTGTCGTTTTGGCTGGCTAATCCCGGGGTGCCATGGGCCGGCGTGTTTTTCATCGCAGCCGCCGGTGGCGCTGCGGTCACTGCCTTCTACATGTTCCGCATGTGGTACATGACCTTCGTCGGCAAGCCGCGCGATGCTCGTGCCTACGATCACGCTCACGAATCGCCGCCGGTGATGTACCTGCCGCTGATCATTCTCTCGGTCTTCGCGATCGCGGTTGCTTGGAATACCAGTTTGCTCGGCTTCGGTGCCATCGCTGCTGCGTTTTTCATTGCCAAGGGGCTGAACGACGGCTGGTTCAAGGGTTCAGCGCATGCCGCTCACGGTCATGATTCCCATGGCCACGATGCCCATGGACACGACGATCATGCTCATGGCCACGACAGCCACAGTCATGCTCCTGCTCACCATGATGCTCATGGGCATGACGATCATGCCCACGACCACCACGGCGGTTTGACGCTAACCACTCCCTGGGTCGTGACGATGCTACTGACGTCGCTGATCGGCGGCACAATCTTGATGTTTGTGATTCCCACTAGCGGTCTGACTCTAGGCGGCTTGCTGGCCCAGGCAGAACCAGTCGGAAACGCCGTTGATATGCACGGCCAGTGGACCAAGGCCGTTTGGCCGACCGAGCACACGGCTCACTTGCCGACCAGTTTTCGCTCGATTGTCGCCCCGGCCACGTTGCTCGCCACGGGTACTTGGATCGCCGGCATCGGCCTCGCCACACTCATGTATGGCTTGGGATACCTGAACGCGGAAGACGTTCGCCGTCAGTTCTCGCCGATCTACAACCTGCTGGTGAATAAGTACTACTTCGATGAACTTTACAACTTCATCTTCGTGCAACCGGTATTGATGAAATCGCGGATCATTTCGGGCATCGACCGGAACTACATCGATGGCTTCATCGATTGGCTGGCCGTCACGGTGGTCTGGTTCTCGAAGAAGTTCGAAATGATTGCCGATCGCGGCATTGTCGATGGCAGCATCAATATTTTTGCTGGTTGGACGTATTCGACAGGGCTTAGTTTGCGGACAGTGCAAACCGGGCAGCTGCGTCAGTACGTGATGTTCATTGTGGTTGGTGCGATCGCCATTTTCGTACTGATCAGCTTTTTCTGGACCCCGCTGCTGGCTCGCTAGTCACGCGTTGCTTGCCGTAACGATCAATCGAAGAGCACATCATCCGTTTGGATTGGAATTATGGATCCCGCACTCCTGTTACTTTCGCTCATCGTCTTCCTGCCCGTCATCGCAGCGCTCATCATCGCGCTCATTCCCGCTGACCAGGTCGACATGATCCGCTACGTCACGCTCGCAGCCACCGGCGTGGTGCTGGTGCTGTGCGTGGTGGGCTTCCTCGGCAACTCGCCGACGGCCTACGACGTGGCCGAAGCCCAAATGCAGAACACGTTCAACGTGGCCTGGATTCCCTCGTTCGATATCGAGTTTTTGATGGGGCTCGACGGCATCAGCTTTCCGCTGGTGATGCTCACCGCCTTTGTGAGCGTGCTCGCGATGGGCGCTAGCTGGTCGATCACCAAGTATGTCAAGGGTTACTGCATCCTGTTCCTGCTGCTCGAAACGGGCATGTTGGGCGTCTTCATGGCCCTCGACTTCTTCCTGTTCTATGTCTTCTGGGAAGTGATGCTGCTACCGATGTACTTCCTCATCGGTGTCTGGGGTGGCCCTCGCAAGGAGTACGCCGCAATCAAGTTCTTCCTCTACACCCTGCTCGGCTCGGTGTTGATGCTGATCGCTATTTTGATGCTCTACTTCGCCAGCGATCTGCACACCCTGAAGGGGGAGTACATTGCTCAGCCTGCCGATACCGATCGGCCCATCCGCTGGGAAGAACTGCAGCTTGGCGAAGCGGTCAGCGATCGATTGGGCATCAAGGTGCTCGGTAAGAAGAACAGCTACCTTGTTCTTTCCCGCAAGGAAGAAGCAGCTGACCGCGCGCTGCAAGTGAAAACGGTCAGTGGTGACGCCAACGCTGTGGCCTACGATGCTGCCTCGGGTGTTATCACGGTGACTACTGCCGCTGAAGCGAAGGCTGCCGATGTTGCCGCTGCCATTAACGGCAACGAAGCTACCTCGAAGCTGCTCTTTGCCCGCGGTGGCGATGGCCCAGCACCGCTGGTGGTCGATCAACCAGTCACGCTGGGTTCCTATCAGGTTCCGGTAGTGGACGTGGCCACGAAAGTCGCGGCTAATCCCGTTCACACGTTCAACATTCTCGCCCTCTCGGCCCTCGGCCAGCACACCGAGGTGTTCGATTACGAAATCCTCGGCAAGTCGCTGCAATGGTGGGCATTCCTGCTGCTGTTTATCGGCTTCATCATCAAGGTGCCGTCGGTTCCGGTTCACACTTGGCTGCCCGATGCTCACGTCGAAGCTCCCACGCCCATCTCAATGATTCTGGCCGGTGTGCTTTTGAAGATGGGTGGTTACGGCATCCTTCGCATCTGCTATCCCATCTGCCCCCACGGTGGTTTCGACCTGATGTGGGTCGTCTGCACACTGGGTGTGGTGAGCATGGTTTATGGTGCCTTCGCCGCTCTGGCTCAAAAAGACTTCAAGCGAATGGTCGCTTACAGCTCGGTCAGCCACATGGGTTATGTGCTGCTTGGCATCGGCGTGTGGTCGGCAACAGCGGGCAACATGTTCAATCCCGATTACTGGAACATGGGCGTCAAGGGCGCGATGTTCCAGATGATTGGCCACGGTGTCAGCTCGGCCGGCATGTTCTTTATGGTCGGTATCATCTACGACCGAGTGCATCACCGGAACCTTGAAGAATTCGGTGGTCTGTTCGGTCGCATGCCGGTTTACACAGCAATGGCGATGGGCCTGTTCTTCGCGGGGCTTGGTTTGCCAGCCTTGTGTGGATTCATCGGCGAAGTCTTCGTCGTGCTCTCGGTATGGAAGTTCAGCATGGTCCTCGCGGTCATTTCGGCTGGCGTTGTGGTACTCACGGCTGCTTACATCTTGTGGGCCATCCAGCGGGTTTACTTGGGACCTGAATACAAGGGTCCGCATGGCGACCACATCACCCCGACGAATGCTCGCGAAAACCTAATCGGGATGACCTTGCTTGCCTTCGCTATGCTGCTGGGCGTGCTGCCTCACCAAACAGTTTTGAAGTACATGGACGCCACCATCGATCGCCAGGTGAACGATCTGGCTCGCTGGACCGCCGAGGTCAAGCAGCCCATGCTCGATGCCAAAAAGACGGAACGTGCCGAAGCCAAGGCGAAAGCCGACGCCGAGAAAGTGTCCGTTCGTCTGCCTGCCAGCAACACACCTGTTGCTGCCGCGGTCATCCCTAGCGATTCCTAAGCCAGCCATCACGCGAACGAGATATAGCCAGCCGTGAACCTTCACCAGCTTGTCAGCAACCTGATCGTCGATACCAAGGGCTCGCCCAGCTCGAGCTTTCTATCGATCGCGCCCGATTCCAGCCTGGCTGTGTTTCTGCCGGAACTGATCATCTGCGCCACGATTCTGCTCATGTTGTTCGTGCGCTTGTTTGCCCTCGGTCGCAAGCTGAACACGGGTTACATCGCCCTGGCGGGCAGCCTGATTGCTTTGTACTTTGCTGCCCCTGGCAATCTGTTCTCTTTGCCCTCGGGAACCGACGCCGTGAATCCCTCCGCGATCTCGCGGATGGAAATCTTTACGGGCATGCTCGTTTACGATTCGTTTTCGGTGTACGTACGAGCCGCCCTGTTGCTATTTGCCGCTCTGTTCGTTGTCTTCACCTGGCTCTCGGGCATTCCTGATCTGGAAGATGGCCCCGATGTCTACACATTGGTGCTTGGCTCGACGTTGGGCCTGTGCCTGATGGCTTCGGCCAATCACTTGCTCACGATCTTTCTCGCGGTAGAAATGGCGAGCGTGCCGTCCTACGTGCTTGCGGGTTTGCTCAAGGGTCGTCGGGTCGCCAGCGAAGCTGCACTCAAGTACGCGGTGTTCGGCGCTGGTGCTGCCGGTGTGATGCTCTATGGCATTAGCTTGCTCGCTGGTCTGCTCAACACGGCTCACCTGCCCACGATGGCTGCAACCATTGCTCAGCGATTGGAACAAGGCCCACAGTTCAGCGGTAGCGAAATGATGGTCCTCGCCCTCGGCGGTCTGCTGATGAGCGTCGGTCTCGCCTTCAAACTTTCGGCCGTGCCGTTCCACTTCTGGTGCCCAGACGTGTTTGAAGGTGCCACTGCCGAGGTCAACGCGTTTCTCAGTGTGGCCTCCAAGGCCGGTGCTCTCGCTCTGCTCGTTCGTGTGACAATTGGCCTGGGCTTTATTGCACCCGCGAGTGTGGCCCCCGGTGAGCGAACGGCGAACTGGAAGCCAGATGCTGCCGTGAACAGCCCAGCTACCGTGCAGCGTGCCGATCTGGATCCGGCCAAGTATCAGGTGGCTCTGCAAGTGGCTGCCGAGAAGCCAGCTGAATCGGTAAATCCAGCCGTCGCTCCGCTCGTGGAAGAATCTCCCTCGGCGGTTCGCGGCAAGCACAATGCGGCCCTTGGTCGCGTGCGCTGGTTCATTGCTCGCTTGGTAGCCCTGTTTGCAATTGTTACTTGCACCTTTGGTAACCTTGCCGCCTACGGTCAAAACAACATCAAGCGGCTTTTCGCTTACAGTACGATCGCCCATGCCGGTTACATGATGATGCCCATCGCGGCAGTCATGGTGCTGGGCGGCACCGATGCCACGAATGCCGGAGCCGAGCGAGCGATCGCAGCCCTAGCGATTTATATCGCGGTTTACTTGTTCATGAACCTCGGTGCCTTTGCGGTGGTCGCATTTCTACGCAATGCGATGCGCAGCGAAGATCTGAACGACTACGCTGGCCTGATTAAGCGTTGCCCGCTAACGGTGATCTGCTTCTCGCTGATTTTGTTCAGCTTGGTGGGCCTGCCGCCGCTGTCGGGCTTTGTGGGCAAGTTCGCGATCTTCGCCTCGCTAGTCGAAGCCTACAAGCTTGCCGGTCAAGACGGCTTCTTCCTGCTCGTAATGATTGTCATTGGCGGTTTGAACACGGCCATCAGCCTGTTCTATTACTTGCGAGTGGTGAAGATCATGACGATTGACGAAGAGCCTCGCGATCGCCGGCCATTTGTCTTCTCCGATGTCTCGCTCGCCAGTGCCTTCCTGTGGTTGATCACGCTCCCCACGGCAGCCCTCATGATCAACTGGGACGGCCTCAATCGGCTCGCTTTGGCCGCAGCCAGTCAATTGTTCTAACGCACACCGACCTCCTCGCCGCACCCTGCGGTTTGTGATTGCCGCTATGACCGACGAATCGACCTACGCAATTCTGAACCACTTGGTAACCTTGCACAGCAAGTCGCTAGCGATGTACCTCAGCTATGCTCGCCCCTGGGCAATCGCAGCGAATCCCAAGGCGATGGCTGTGCTTGAGCAAATGGTGGAAGATCAGCAGCGTACGATCGATCGTCTCGCTGGCATCATCCTGGAGATGGGCCCCGTCGATAACGGCGAGTTCCCCATTTTCTTCACCGGCTACCACGACCTATCGGTGGAGTGGTTGGTCAGCAAACTGATCGAGCGTCAACAGAAGACCATTGCCATCATCGAGAACATCATCGGCAAACTGGCGATGGCTCCCTATGCTCAAGCCGTCGCCAAGGAAGTCCTTGGCGAAGCCAAGGGGCATCTCGAGAATCTACAGGAAGTGGCCGCCGACCTGACGGCGGCCGCAGTCTGAGCGGATTCGGTCAGATCGCGTTATGGAACTTTACGACACGCACGCGCACTTGTTCGATCCGCAACTGGCGATCGATACGGCCGGCGTGATCGAACGTGCCCGGCAGGCAGGTGTCACGCGCATGCTCGCCGTCGGCACTACCGCCGGTTCCAGCGAGCGCTGTTGTCTCTATGCCCAGCAACATCCGCAGGTCATCCGCTGTGCGGCCGGCATCCACCCGAATCACGCAGGCGAAGCATTGCCGGGAGATTGGGCCCGCATCGAGAAATTAGCCGCCTTGCCTGAAGTCGTGGCGCTGGGCGAAACAGGCCTCGATCTCTATTGGAAAGATTGCCCGCTCGAAGTGCAGCAAGATTACTTCGATCGGCACATTCGCCTCTCGCAGCAAACTGGGCTGGCACTCGTCATTCATCTGCGCGAGACAAACGACGAAATCCTGACGATGTTGCAGGAGGCTCGCACGCGTGGCGAACTGCGCGGCGTGATGCACTCCTTCACCGGCACCGCCGAGCAAGCGGGCGAGTTTCTGAAAGTGGGTATGCACATTAGTTTTGCCGGCATGCTGACGTTTAAAAAATCGGACGACTTGCGTGCGGTGGCTGAGACCATTCCTGCCGATCGGCTGCTGGTCGAAACCGACTCGCCCTATCTAACGCCTCATCCTTTTCGCAGCCAGCGACCGAACGAACCGAGACTCGTCGTTCACACGGCCCAGTGCCTGGCCGAAACGCGTGGCATCACGCTGGAAGAACTTGCCTCGTTGACGACGGCCAACGCGCTGCGACTCTTTGCTCGCGCGTAACATGATTTTCAGTTCAACTCGCGCGTCGTTGCACGCGCTGATAGATCACCAGCAGTTCACGCTCGAGCGAATCGGTGTTGGCGTAGATCTCGGTCTCGCTCATCCAGCCGCAATTCGGGTCATCACCCACGTCACTAAGGAGTTCTTGCGCCAAGCTGATCAAAGTGGCCGAGAGCGAGTCATCGTTGCCGCAGCGCGAACAGAGAGCGGCCCGGGCCTCGGTAGGCTCAAATTCGATCAGGCCGGAAATCGTATCTGCTGCGTGGACCATAGACTCGTTTCAAAACTCACAAGTTTTCAGACGCTTAGTTTTTCAGGCACTCTGTCGTCGCAAGGGGCGGCTGCTGATTGGCTGAGCCTGTGAACCTCCGAACAGACGCAACGTTTGTTGCTCTCGTTCGGCGAGCAGGCTCGCGTGGACATCGGCCAGAAGCGCGCGAACTTTGTCGACAGCGGCCGACTCGTTCAACTCCCAAGCCGAAAAATCAGCAGGCAAAAACGGTTCATCGTCGTCGCTGCGGTCGGGGCCACCGGGGCCATCATCGTTGCCGGGATTCTCGGCCGACTCTTCGGCCAGGCGAAAAGCGTAGGGCCCAAATTCAATCAGCGAACCAAGCTTCAGTTCCGTCGCATCCACGGCCATCTCGTCGACGTACAACTCGGGCCCAACGCCCAGCCGCCGAACGGTGATGGCATTCTCTTTTTGATAGATATAGAGGTAAGTCTCGGGGAACTCGCTGTCTGCCAGCACCAGGTCGCAATCAGCTGCGGTGCCGATCATGAAGACCGGACCGTCGATCGGGCGGAACATTTGTCGCGCCTGGCCGCGGACGATGGCCAGCCCGCGAGTGCCGTAAAGCTGTGACGATTTTGCGGTCGATGCATGGCTCGCAGCCGTTTTCGGCATGGGCATATGCGGCGGATAAGGTTCGCCAGCTTCATCGATCCGGGCCACAAACTTCGGCATCACGCCAATCCTTTAGCACAGACTGCGGCACGAAGGTTCGCGCCGCGAGGGTCGGTCAACTCGCACTACCAGCCACATTGGCTGTTACCGTCATCATCGGATTTCACGCTGCCCACGCGTAAAGCGCAAAGGGACGCGCGCGGCAAAAAAGTACGCGGCTAAGCCAACGCAGACGTCATAAGTGGACTTGCTTAGTTCTTGAACCGGTCGACTTTCAGCACGGGCTGCTTCATTCCCCTTTCGACCGTCACTTTCAAATCCGAGGTGTTGGGGGTGGCATAGCGAGTGTCAATCTTGCCAGGCGCCAACATCGTGCTGCCGGGTACCGGCTGGCGCCCGATTTCGATAATTAGCACCGTGTGAACGCCGAGGGGCGCTCCGTCGTTTTCACTGATCGTGGTTAAATGAAATGAGCCATCGGGTTTGATCTGCCCTCGCGAGCTCGTTTCTTTTTCTTTCAATTCAAAATTGATCAGCGAGCCAGCCAGTTCCGTTGCAGGCTGGTCGTTGTCGCTCCAAACCACTTTCCCGTTAATCGGCTGCATGCCCGAGTTGTTGCAGCCAGCAAGAGAGCAAAGGGCAACCAGCACCAAGCAGGCGCGCAGAGACTTTCCGGACAAATACATCGTGGAATCCTTGCAGGACAGGAATCAAAAACGAGCCTCGTCATCGACTAGCCAGCGACGGTGAGGTGGACAGGCAGAAATGCTTCTCGCCAGTGATTAGTCGTTGGCGACTTCGCCATCGTTGCGCACGGCCAGCGCACGCAGGTTGATGCTGTCGATCGACGTTTTGATGCTGCGTGTGCTGCCATCACAAAACACAAATTGGCAGATGCCGGGATGAAAGCTGCCGAACTTGCGAGCGAAGATGCCGTCGACGACGCCAGCGCTGGGCGTGAGATCGTCCGGGCCCCGCGCGAGCGGATCTTCGATGCCGGCAATGCGACCGGGAAAGGCTGACCAGGCACCGCTATAGATCGGGCCATCGCCGACTTTCAACATGCCGAACATTTTGTTCGGCACATGCTTCTCGCCAACCAGAAAGGTGTTGCTGGTACCATCTTCAATCGACGCCAGGCGAGTGTTGCTGGACCACATGGTTACTTGAAAGCCGGCAGCAGCCGGATTCGCTGGAGCGGGCACCGGGGTTGCAATGATGATCGCGCCATTGCTGTTCGTATTGAACCAATTCTGCGCGCTCGGATTGTTAGGCGTCCCGCGCATGTCGCCCACGCAGGCTGCGTAGTCGCCCACCGAACCCGGTAGATTGTTGGCAGCGCTAAAGCGTTGCTCGGTCGAAGTCCCGACAGCTGGAGGCGGCGTAGTATCCGCTACTGCAAACCCTTCGCTCTTGCTGAGGCCTTTCGTGCGACGCGAAGGACAAAAGTTGTTCTTGATTTGGGTCTCCCGCGCAACCTGCGACTGTTCCGCATACTTGAGCCGCATGTTCCATTGTTCTTGCAACGCGCGCTGCTCCATGTACGGCATGATGAAGACCCAGTAGGTGGCCCATCCTTCGCCACCGGCCATGCGCAACGGCGGCAGATACAACTGCGTATCGTGAAAGTTTTGCGTTGCCAGTCCATGTTGCCGCAAGTTATTCATGCACGAGGCCCGACGGGCGGACTCACGCGCGGCTTGCACGGCAGGCAAGAGCAGGGCGACCAGCACTCCAATGATGGCAATCACAACCAGCAGCTCGACGAGCGTAAAGCCCGGAGCCTTGCGATGAGAGAGAGGCATTTGATAAGACCTTGAATGAGAAGAGAGGTTTCACACGCCGCATGGACAAGCCGCAGTGAACACGGGCAATTCTAACGATCCATTTTTCGTTAGCAAAGTAATTTCGCCCCTGAAAATCTCCCAAGTCTACGTGCTGCAAGCATCTCTGTTTCAAGCATTTTTAGTAGAAAAAAGGCTGAGCTTCTTAAGAACTGGTCCCGCGAAGTGGTAACGACGCCGAGCGGACTGGGGTGACCGCTGATCTCAAAAATTGGTTATGTGCCGCGGATGAAGCTTGGAGCGGATGCTAATGAAAGTCTCTGGACTGAGACTTCATTTCCCCCACGCGGCCGGCAAGATGCTCCATTTTTGCCACGAGCACGTGGATCACACCTTTCTGATGTTGCAATCTTCCCGAGGCGATCAGCGAAGACGCGGTGCGAGCCACCTGGTAGTAACGCTCCCAGACGTCCACCTTTATGATGAGATTGGCGACGCCGGTTTCGTCTTCGAGCGTGACGAAGGTGATTCCTTTGGCCGTGCTGGGGCGCTGGCGGACGAGGACCAGGCCTGCTACGCGCACGAACGTACCGTCCTCGGTGTCGGCCAATTTCGCTGCCGGGGTGATGTGCAGAGAGTCTAGTTGTTCGCGGAAGAAGGAGATGGGGTGGGCACGCAGCGACATCCCCTTGGTTCGATAATCGGCCAACACTTGCTCGAGGCCGCTCATCTGCGGCAATGCTGTGGGCAGGTTCTCGTCGTCATCCAAGCCCGCGAGCAAGGGCAACTGCTTCTCTTGAGCCAGCGACTGCCAGAGTGCCTGTCGCCGATCCAATGCCACCGATTGAAAGGCATCGGCGCTCGCCAGCAGTTTGATCACGGATTTGCCGAGTTCCGAGCGACAGCCAAAGTCTGCGATGGAACGAAACGGCCTGGTTTGCGCGATGCGATCTCCGTGCAACTGCGAGAGTCCTGAAATCGAGCGCAAGCCGAGACGCAATGCCCCTTGTTCCAGCGTACAGTCCCAATCGCTGTGGTTTACATCCACCGGCAAGACCGTCACTCCATGTTCCTGGGCATTTCGCACCAGCTGAGCCGGCGCATAGAAACCCATGGGCTGGCTGTTCAGCAGGGCGGCGCAAAAGGCGGCCGGATAGTGGCACTTGAGCCAGGCCGAAGCATAGGCGAGCAGCGCGAAGCTCGCGGCGTGCGACTCCGGGAAGCCATATTCGCCAAACCCTTTGATCTGATTGAAAACGCATTCTGCAAACTCGGGCGTCAATCCCTTCGCCAGCATCCCCTCGATCAGTTTTTTGCGAAACTCTCCGATCAGCCCGGGACGTCGCCACCCTGCCATGGCGCGTCGCAGTTGGTCAGCTTCACCGGGGGTAAAACCAGCGGCCACCACCGCCAGCCGCATGGCCTGCTCTTGAAAGAGCGGCACACCGAGCGTGTTCTTTAGAACCTCGCCGATCTCCGGATTGGGATAGGTCACCTGCTCTTCACCGGCGCGCCGCCGCAAATAAGGATGAACCATGTTCCCTTGAATGGGCCCCGGGCGGACGATTGCGACCTCGATCACCAGGTCGTAAAAGCATTCAGGCTTTAGCCGCGGCAACATGCTCATTTGCGCGCGGCTCTCAATTTGAAACACACCCATCGTGTCGGCCCGCGAAATCATCTCGTAAGTCGGCTTGTCTCCTTCGGGAATATCGGCCAGCGTGAGCTCTGGTCCGCCGTGCTGATGGATCAGCTCAAAACTTTTGCGAATGGCAGTCAGCATCCCCAGCGAAAGGCAGTCCACCTTGAGGATGCCCAGTTCGTCGAGATCATCCTTGTCCCATTCGATGACGGTCCGCCCTGGCATCGCGGCGTTCTCAATGGGAACTAGTTCGCAGAGCGGACCTTGCGTCATCACCATGCCACCCACGTGTTGACCAAGATGGCGAGGAAAACCAACCAGTTGGCCCACGAGAGTTTGCAGCTGCTGACCAATCAGCGATTCCGTATCGAGCCCCGCTTGCTGCAACCTCGCACTCGTTTTTTCGGCATGGTAGCTGTCGAGCAGCTTGGCGAAACGGTCGACACCGTCGAGTGACAGACCAAGCGCTTTGCCGACATCTCGGACTGCCGACTTCGGGCGGTAGGTAATGACTTCGGCGACGATCCCGGCGCGCTCGCGGCCGTACTTCTCGTAGAGGTATTGCAACACCTCTTCACGCCGCTCGTGCTCAAAATCGATATCGATATCGGGCGCTTCGTTCCGCTCTACACTGATGAATCGCTCGAACAGTACCTCCATCCGGTCGGGATCGACCGCAGTGACACCCAGGCAGAAACAAACGGTCGAGTTGGCCGCCGAACCGCGTCCTTGGCAAAGAATGCCGCGCGAGCGAGCAAAGCAAACCAGGTCCCAGACGGTTAAAAAGTAGGCTTCGTAATGAAGCTGGCCAATGATCCTCAGTTCATGCTCGATCAGTTGCCGGACTTTCTCGGTGATGCCCGCCGGGTAACGCGTTTTCGCCCCTTCCCACGTCAACCTTGCCAGATACTCTGACAGCGATTCTCCGCGCGGCGCAAGTTCCTCTGGGTATTCGTAGCGCAGGTCATCGAGCGAGAAAGTGCAACGGTCGGCAATCTCGATGGTTCGGCGAACGGCAGCCGGAACGCGGGCAAACAGTTCCGCCATTTCCTGAGGCGATTTCAAATGACGTTCGGCGTTGGGTAGCAACAGCTCCGCCGCTTCAACGACCGTGCAACCCGCACGCGTCGCGGTGAGCACATCGGCTAAAGGTCGGCGGTCGGGATGATGAAAATGAACGCCCCCAGCGGCGACAACGGGAACTCGAGCCTGTTTGGCCAAGCGCAGGGCATGGTCTAATTGTTCTTCATCACGAGAGCCGTAGTGCAGAGCAGTGAGCAGATAACAACGATCGCCGAAAACTTCTCGATAGCGAGATACATCTGTGTGCGGTTCCACCACGCAAGCCAACAGCCCTTCGGCATGTTCCGCCAAGTCGTGGAACGTCAGTTGGCATTCCCCCTTCGGAGCATTACGTCGGCCCACGGTAATGAGACGAGCGAGTTGCCCGTAGGCCCGGCGGTCGGTGGCGAGCAAGACGGCTGCGCAGGCATCGTCGGGAGTGATCTCTGCGCCAATAAGTAACTTCAGACCAACTTGCTTGGCTGCTCCATGCGCCCGGACCACGCCGGCCAAGCTGTTGCGATCTGTAATGGCGAGCGCTGCGTAGTCGAGTTCCGCAGCTCGGTTGACCAGTTCATCGGGATGCGAAGCCCCTTCTAAAAATGAGAAGTTCGTTTTGCAGTGCAGTTCGGCATACTGCCGGCCCGACCCCGGCGCTCGCGCGATCGGATGAAGTTGAATGGGTCGTTTCTCGTCGTGTTGTTCAGGCATGGCTAGTCAAAGATCCCGTGCAAAAACCATTTACCCCGGCTGCGAAACAACCAGTAGCGACGCCCCTGCTCGCTCTCGACGCGGTAGTAATCGCGGCGGATGTATTGGCCGCGCCACCAGCCTGTTTGAATTCGCTCGGGGCCCCAACTTTGCCGCGTGCGATGTTGCTCGCCTTGAAAGCGAAACTGCATCGGTGGCCCCTCGAGGGCGATCGACAGCACTTCGAGCTGGATCGGGCGAGGTTCCATGAGCAGCGGACGATCGGGCAACTTCCGCTTGTCCGTTGCCGCTGGGCGTTTGACATTGCCGGCTAAGATTTCATAGCGATAGGCGTACTCGGGCTGAGCGTCGGCAGCGAGCGCGGGGCGCAAGACCGCTTCGCGGCCAAGCTGACTACTGAGCCGATCGATCAGCAGGGCTAACTCACGCTCGCGATCATGGTTCGAGGCAAACAATTCGCGCTGTCGATAAACCAATCGGGCAGAAAGCAACACCGCCAGTCGAATCGAGACGACCGGTCCAGGGAGGACGCAGCGTTCCAGCCGTGTTCGCAATAATTCCAGCAAGTGCCGTGGGTTATTGCTGGCTTCAAACAGGCCCACCAAGAGGTGTACGTTATCCTTGGCAGACACCAGCTTGCATTCGAGTTGAATGGCTCCGTGTTGCCGAGCGACAAGCTCGCGAGAGACATCGCTAACGAGTTCCGCAAGCACACCTTCCAGGAAGCTTCGACTTTCGACGGGATCTTCAAATTGACGTTCCGCGATCATATCGGGCACTGCGCGATGGATCGCGATGGGCTCGGGCCTGTCACCAGTGGCCTGATCGAGCCGATTGAGCAACTGCTGCCCGAATCGCGCGAGTAAGCTGTCGCGAGGAAGAGCCAGCAGTTGTCCCACTTGCTGGATGCCAAGCTCCTTGAGCAGCGGAACGATCGGTGGCGACAGGCGTAATGCTTCTACCGGCAAACTGGCCAGTGTTTGACGATCACCCGGTTCGACGATGCAAAGCGACGCTTCGCGCAGGGTGGCTCCCCAGGCCGCTCCGACGGAATCTGCAATCGTGAGATAAATGACTAGGCCCCGGCGCGCGAAGGCTCGGAAGACTCGCTCGGCGAGGGCCTCTTCACCATGAAAGATAGGTGCCAAGCCGGTGATATCGAGAAACAAGCTGCTCGGGCGCTCACCTTCTTCCAGCCCGACCACAGGACTGAACTGCTCGCACCATTCGGCGATCCGTTCGAGGGTGCGAAGATCGGCGAGTGGATCGTACAGTACAAGTTGCACGTTCCCGGCTTCAGCCACGGGCATGCCGGGAAGAACGTCGAGCTTGTTCGAAGCCACAATTCGGCGTCCCTTGCGCTCTTCATACACGGCGACGTCGCGGCGTTTGAGCTGGGGGCGCGCGTTGAAGAGGCGTTGCACCGGCCAGTTCGGAAATCGAATGCACAGGATTCGCGTCATGGAGTAATCCTTCTTCGCTGATTTCCACTTCTACCGATTGACCACTGACGCCTCCGCGGCAGCGCAAGATATCCACCTTGAATCGCCGTCTTCCCGCCGAGCAAACGGCTTGTATCAGCAAACGCACGTCAGCCCACGAGGGTTCGCGAATCACCGAGGGACAACGCACGAGCAGACCCAGGCTGCGGCCTTTTTCCGCCGCCAACTGCCAGCGACGAAAGGCTCGATCGGTGAGTTGATCGGGCCAACACAACACCGCGGCGATCGCGGGACAGCTCAGCGTTTGATTCAACGCCCAATCCAGATCTTGCCTGGTAGCTGGGCAGACCACGACGATGGTTCGCAGGTCACAGCCCAGCGCCGCTGCAGCCGGTGGATAGAAGCGCCGGTGTTGATCGACCACGATATATTTTTGTCCTGCCTGGCAGGCTTGGCGCGCAGCGATCAAGGCGAGCAGAGTTGCCCCGCCTCCGGCATCGCCGAGCCATTCGATCAAGGTTCCTCGTCGCCAGCCGCCTCCCAGTGCAGAATCGAAAGCCCGGCTGCCGGTGGGAATCACTTCTGCCGCAGCAGAGTTCTTTACCCCGGTCTGCAGTTGCGCTTGCAGAGCAGCCAGAATGTCATCTCGATCCGGCAAGGCAGTCTCTCCTCAATGAGTGATAGTGAACATGCGTACAGTTTGCATGGCGGTCGTTGAAAAGCAAGCCTGAACGGTTCGAAGCCCAACATCTTGGTGTTGCTGCCTGCCTGAGCCCCAACCAGAATGGAACGGATATGTGCGGAAGAATCACCCAGAAATCAAACCTGCATCAAATCGCCGAAGAGTTCGCGGCGGATCCCAGCCCCGCTATCGGCTGGGAGCCGATTTACAACATTACGCCGGGCATGAACGTGGTCGCGGTCCGCCTGGTCGACGGCAAGCGGGAACTTGCCAGGTTTCAATGGCAACTCGTTCCGTCCTGGTCACCCACGCGCAAGACCACCTACAGCACGTTTCTGGCGCGGGCCGAGCGAGTTCGCACGGCACCGGCGTTTCGCAGTGCCTATCAGCATCGGCGTTGCTTGGTCGTCGCCGATTTCTATCACGAATGGGAAGGCCCGAAAAAAGCTCGGCTACCCACGCGGTATCAAGTGGATGGTGGCAAGCCCTTCGCACTCGCGGGTCTGTGGGAACGCTGGGACAAAGAAGGCGAGCCACTCGAATCGTGCGCGGTCATCGTTACTGAGGCCAATGCGTTGGCCAGCAAGGTCCATGACCGAATGCCCGTGATCTTGGACGAGCGTGACTACGACGGCTGGCTGCGCGGCGACGAAATCCCACTGATCCCCTTCCCGCCCGAGCGCATGGAAGCTTTCGAAAACACGACCTGGCTCAACGACCCGCGGCATCAAGGCCCCGAGTGCATCGGCCCGAGATCGCCCCAAAAGTCGTTGCTGCCCAAAGATGGCTGACGCGCGCTGCGCCGACTTACGTCAAACACGAACCGGAAATGCGCGAGCTAAAAAGAACGTAAGTGTTCAACCTGGGCTCGGATTGTTGAACACACATTGCCAGTAAACCCCGAGAGATACGCCACCTGCTGTTCAACAATGGGCCCAATTGTTGAACGCCCCCCGTTTTGATGGTCGCCCATTCTTCTGCGACGTAAGTCTCAGTACGTGCGAGCCACTGCGGCGGGTTTTCTTTGCGCAGGTTCAACAGTACGATTCAGCCTGCTATAGCCCTCCTCGTTTTTAAACTCGACTGCATTGCCTGCCATGAAAATTGCCTACTTCGATTGTGCCAGCGGGATCAGCGGCGATATGACCCTCGGAGCACTCGTCGACTGTGGTGTCGACCTGGCGGCGATTCAGGCCGGCGTTGATTCGCTGGGCTTCACGCAGATTCAGTTCAGCGTGGCCGAAGTGAAACGCAAAGGCTTTCGCGGGCAGAAGGTCAGCATCGATCATCCCAAGGAGCAGGCCCACCGGCACTTGCACCACATCGTCGAGAAGATCGACGCGAGCACCGTCCTGACGCAAACACAAAAGGACCTCGCCCGCCGCATCTTCACCTGCATCGGCGAAGCCGAAGCACGCGTACACGGCAGCACCTTGCGAAAGGTTCACTTTCATGAAGTCGGTGCGGTCGATTCCATCGCGGATGTCGTCGGCAGTGCCATCGGTCTGTCGCTCCTTGGCGTCGATCGCATCGTCTGCTCGCCGGTGCCGACAGGGACGGGCTTCATCGAAATCGAACATGGCCGCGTTAGTGTGCCCGCCCCAGCGGTCGCCGAGATTCTGAAGGGGATTCCGCTCGCGGCCTCGCATGTGCCGTTCGAGTTGACCACTCCTACTGGCGCGGCGATTATTGCCACCGTAGCCGATGAATTTGGCCCTTTGCCGGCGATGATGATTCGCACGATCGGCCTGGGGGCTGGTGACAGAGATTTGAAAGAGCAGCCCAACCTGCTGCGGCTGATCGTCGGCGAAGTCGACGAACATTTGCTCAGTGACCAAGTCTGGGTGCTGGAGACGAACCTCGACGACATCAGCGGCGAAGTGATCGGGCATTGCACCGCCAAGCTTTTCGAGGCCGGCGCGCTCGATGTCTATACCACGGCGATTCAGATGAAAAAGAATCGTCCGGGCGTGCTGGTGACTGTTCTTTGCCAGCCCGAATTGATCGCCAAGATGGAGAAGATTCTGTTTAAGGAAACCGGGACGCTTGGCATTCGTCGCTGGCCCGCGAGTCGCCACAAGCTAGAACGCCGCGCTCACACCATTCAGACCGAATGGGGCGAAGTGCTGGGAAAACTGGCTGTCCTTAGCGACGGGACCACCAGCTTTAGTCCCGAATTTGAAAGCTGCCGGACTATCGCTGCCGCGAGAAACGTCCCGCTGAAAGATGTATACGATCTGGCCCTGCGGACCTATCAGCAGGGAACAGCCAGCAGTTCGTGACCAGCCTGTCTCACCGCGGAGGCATTGGCCTGGGGACGATGAACTGCTCGACTCTCTCCCAGAGTCGCCGGCAGACCGGTATCAGCAAGAAGCGACGTTCAACCTTCAGAGAGAGGCCGAGTTGGAACGCCAACATCGCTGCAGCCGCCCAACACAATGGGTTCACGGTCAGCCAAACCTTCGTGGACTCGCCGCGTAGTTTGATGTATCCCAGCGCTGGGTACTGCTTATCGAGCCACCTCTCGTAGCCATGCAATTGGTAATCGGGAAAGGGAAATGGCCGCACAGGAATGCCAAAGTAGGCGTCCATCACACTCCAGCGGTAGCGAATCAGCAGGCTGTAGAGACAGATCGCTGTAAGCAGCAACAGCCAGGCAATGGCGAGTACGGTGGCGAGTTTGCTACGCGGCACGAGTGCGGGCGGTCCCAATTGTCCCAAGTTCCAGGCGAGTAGCCCGAAGAGCAAGAAGGTAGGCCAGAAGAACATCCCAAATTGGGCAACCACCGCCCAATAGAAAAAGAACTTCCAATTCACGATCGCCAGCGCCACCAGCAACAACGCGATCAGAATCGTGCGCAGGCTGAATTGTGGTGGTCGCCAGGGCGCAGACGGTTCTTGCATGGCTGCTTGGCATCAAGCTCGTTGGGCCGTGGGTGACGAATGCAAAAGCCAGTTTCTCAATGGCGATCGCTCGTCGCTTTCACGCGGAAGGTCGCCCGGTGAAAATGCTCGTTATTTTCGACTTCCGGAGCCTCGAATTCGGCGAGCTTGAAGTGCTTGGCGGCTTCGCTGTTGGCGAGCTCGGGCGTAAGCTTGGAGGCAGAAATCAGTCGCACTTCGGTAAACGGAATCTCCGCCGAGACCCAAACCGGCACCGGGTCATCGTCTTCAGACTCGCGCGCATCACAGTGCCAGTCGATCAAAAAGCGGTTGCCATTGCGCTGCTGAAATTCAATCCGGTGATCGTCCGGGGCGGCGTGCCATCCCACATAGATGTTACATGGATTGTCGGGGAGGACGGGATGTAGTTCACCCTTCTTGAAGGAGACTTTAAACTGCTCGCCTACCAGTGCTTGCCAGCCTTTATTGAAACCAAACGGTGGCCCCTCTAAGTGGGCAGGTTGCATATGATCGGGAACGTAACGATCGGTGCATTGGATTTCGAGGCGATATCCCACGTTTGGATTTCCCACTTCGACGTAAGCCACCAAAGAGGATGCCTCGGTATCGACTTCGAAGTCCATGCCCACATAGCGCAGCAGGTTCTCGGTGCGGCGTACGTTCAGCAATTGGCCGTGACGAACCTCTATTCCTGCGGCCACGAGCTTCTCTAGCGTGGCGACTTCGATTTGCTCACTGCCGAACTCGACCTCTTTCAGATGAGGCAAGGCCAACAGCAGCGGCAAGCCCGCGTCGTTGACTTTGGTCTCGGAAAGTTGCAAGTTCTTCAACTGAGGCAACTCGGTGAGCAACTTCAGACCATCGTTGGTGATTGCAGTTCGGTACAACGACAATCGCTGCAATTGCTGGCAACGCTTCAAATGTGGCAACCCGGCGTCGGTCACCTTGGTTCCCCACAATCCAAGCGTCGTCATCTGGCTGAATGCACCGACCTGTTTCAGGCCCTCGTCGGTCAATGGCGAGTCAGTGAAACCGACCCACGTCAGCAACTGCGGGTTGGGGATATGAACGAGGCCACTGCCGGTGATCTTGGTTTCTTCGAGATGCAACGTCGTCAGTTCCGGCAGGTGCCGCAAATGGATGAGGCCCCGATCGGTCAAATTCTCGGCGGCAAGCGATAGACGCTTCAGTCGTGGCATCTTTTCTAGTGCCGCGAGTCCATCGTCGGTGATCTTTGCCCCACGGAGCCAGATGTCTTCAAGCTTTGGCATTTGCGCGAGCAGAGCAAACTCTTCGTCGTTCAAACTACCGCGTAACATCGCGTCGATGATTCGAGTCACCTCACCCTGATCGTCAACTTCTACCTCCAGGCCGATTGCCTGCAGCGCTGCCGCAAAGTCCCCTTTATTCGCAGTGAGCGCTGCCTTGAAACTCAAGTTCTTTCTTGCCATATCTGCTCGTGTTTCCATCTCTGCAGGAAGAAAGTTGGGAATGGGGGCAGCCTTGTCTGCACCAGCAATCTGGACAGGGGACCGTTGTTGCTTCTCGCGCGGGCTGCAGCTTGCGGCGCAGACAACCGCCAAGAGGAACGGCAACGAACGACGATGAAGCTGCATCAGCTGACTCGGCAGTCTTGTGAAACTCACGTCGTAACACCATGTTACGACGGCCCAAGAATAACTGCTTTGCAATCGGTTTGCACGTTGAAACCGAGAATGCGAGTTGGCCACGAGGACATCGTCCTCGCAAGAATCGTTTTGCTTAGGAAAGCTAGGCCCGGGCGTGCTTGGCGACGCGTATTTGAGCGCGGGCTTGAAGGACGGCGCGGTCGCGAATAGCGAGCAGCTCGTCGGTGTTGGCGGGACGAGCTTGCGCGGCTGCCAGAGCGGCTTCGACAGCAGCCAGGTTGATCTTGGCGGCGGGAACAGCGCGGTTTGTGAGAACCGAGACGACGTTATCGACGACCTGGACGAAGCCGCCGTCGATGTAATAACGCACTTCTTTGCCGGCGGTCTTGATGCGCATCTCGCCGAAGCCGAGGCGGCCGATCAGCGGGCTGTGGTCGATCCCGATGCCAATTTCGCCGTCATACAGCGGCAGCGCGACAAACTCAGCCTCTTGTTCGAGGGCCGTTTGTTCCGGCGTGACGACGACGACTTGCAACATCTTGGCCATGACTAACCTACACGAATAAACCCGCTGAAGCAGACGAACTCAACAATCGGCAGCGACTACTTCTTGAGCGACTTCTTGTATTGTTCTTCGGCTTGCTCGATTGGGCCGACGTACATGAACGCATCTTCCGGGAGGTGATCCCACTTGCCGCTGCACAGT
The DNA here is from genome assembly GCF_049819085.1 of Anatilimnocola aquadivae. GTDB lineage: Bacteria > Planctomycetota > Planctomycetia > Pirellulales > Pirellulaceae > Anatilimnocola. The sequence continues at coordinate 5,315,092 of NZ_CP187419.1, read as the reverse complement.
TCATCGAAGCTGCGGATCGTCTCGGCAATCGGAGTGTATTCACCCTTCTTGCCCGTGAAGACTTCGGCGACGAAGAACGGCTGCGAGAGGAAGCGTTCGATGCGGCGGGCACGATGCACGACCAGTTTGTCTTCTTCCGACAATTCGTCGACACCAAGAATCGCAATGATGTCTTGCAGTTCGCGATACCGTTGCAGGGTCGTTTGGACGCGGCGAGCGACAGCGTAGTGCTTTTCGCCCACGAGTAGGGGATCGAGCAAGCGGCTGGACGAAGCGAGCGGATCCACCGCCGGGTAAATACCCTTTTCCGAGATCGAACGTTCGAGGTAAAGGAACGCATCGAGCTGACCGAACGCGGTCGCAGGAGCAGGGTCGGTTGGATCGTCAGCCGGAACGTACACGGCTTGCACCGAGGTAATAGCACCCTTCTTGGTCGAAGCGATACGCTCTTGCAGAGCACCCATTTCGGTAGCGAGGGTTGGTTGATAACCCACCGCTGAAGGCATACGACCGAGGAGCGCGGACACTTCCGAACCGGCTTGCGAGAAGCGGAAGATGTTGTCGACGAACAGCAGCGTGTCTTTACCGGTTGAATCGCGGAAGTATTCGGCCATGGTGAGAGCCGAGAGAGCAACGCGAAGACGGGCACCTGGTGGCTCGTTCATCTGGCCGAACACCATGCACGTTTGTTCGATAACCTTGCGGCCGGTCGAACCGATTTCGGTTTCCTGCATTTCGAGCCAGAGGTCGGTTCCTTCGCGGGTACGTTCACCCACGCCGGCGAACACCGAGTAACCACCGTGCTGCGAAGCAATACGAGCGATGAGCTCGGTGAGAATAACGGTCTTACCGAGACCGGCACCACCGAACAGACCAGCCTTACCACCGCGGACGAACGGGGTGAGCAGATCGATAACCTTAATACCCGTTTCGAACACTTCGGTGCTCGAAGACAGGTCGGCCAGCTTGGGAGCGTCGCGATGGATCGACCAGTAATCCGAAGCGGTGACTGGACCACGACCATCGATAGGCTTGCCGAGCAGGTTGAACACGCGGCCGAGGGTACCTTCACCGACGGGCACCTTTACCGGGCCACCGGTGTCGATGACTTCCATGCCGCGATACAAACCTTCGGTGCTGCCCAGGGCGACGCAGCGGACGCGACCGCCACCAATCTGCTGCTGGATCTCACCGGTCAGGTCGATCTCGAGGCCTTTGTGCTTCGAAGTGACGGTGACGGCGTTGAAGATCGCGGGCATTTGATCTTCAGGAAATTCGACGTCGAAAGTCGCACCGACCACCTGAGTGATGCGGCCGACGTTCGTGGTGGGAGCGGTTGCAGTTGCCATGGGTGTGCTCTACTAAAAACGATGCGTTTGCGGTTGTGTTGGTTTAAGTATGCGGGGAGCGGTTCGTCGCTATTTCTTCAGGGCTTCCACGCCGCCGATGATTTCCATGATTTCGCCGGTAATCTGCGACTGGCGAGCGCGATTGTAAGTCGTCGACAGGGACTTGATCATTTCCGAAGCGTTCTCGGTGGCCGACTTCATGGCGACCATGCGGGCGATCTGTTCGCTGACCGCGGCATCGAGGAAACACTTGAACAGCTTGGCGCGAAAGCTGGCCGGAACGACTTCTTCCAGGATGCTTTCGGCCGAAGGCATGAATTCGTACATCGTGTCGCCAGCTTCAGCCGCTTTGCCACCTGCCGAGTCTGCGCCACCGATGGAATCGAGAGGCAACAGCGTTTCGACGACGGCCGTTTGACGCGAGGCACTGATGAACTTGACGTAAGCCACATCCAGCCGATCGATCTGGCCGGTGATGTACATTTCCAGGAAGCGATTGGCGATGGCCTCAACGTCTTCAAACTTTGGCTGATCCTCGAACTTGGTGTAGCCTTCGTCCACCGCCAACTTGCGGAATTTGAAGGCGGCCAAACCACGCTTGCCGGAGACTTCGACTCGCACGCTGGGGACGGTGCGTTTCAGTTCTTCGAGCCGGGCGAGACCAGCACGCAGAACGCTGCCGTTGTAACCCCCGCACAAACCACGATTGGCTGTGAGGACGAGCAACGTGGCGTTCTTCGTTTCGGGATGCGATTCGAGCAGCGGATGGCTGACCTTGAGGCCGGCCTTGGCCAGACCAGCGACCACTTCGGTGATCTTTTTGGTATAGGCCGTGGCCGCGGTGGCCCGGTCCATCGCCTTTTTGAATCGCGCGGTGGCGATCAATTCCATCGTCCGCGTAATCTTGCGGATATTGCGGATGGATTTGCGGCGTTTATCGAGTGCCCGCGCTTTGGCCATGACGTTGCCGAATGTTGAAAGTGTTAGTTACGTGGGAAATGCGACCAGCCGAAGCGTCAGCCAAAGAACTAGACGCTCTTCTTGAACAGCTTCTTGAAGTCGGCGATGGCTGCGTTGATCGCGTCCTTCACTTCGGCGGTCAGTTCCTTCTTCTCGGCCAGCAGGTTGCGAGCAGCGGATTTCTGATCCTTCATGTAGGTGAGGAACTCGGTCTCGAAGCGGCGGACCTGGTTGATCGGCACTTCGTCCATACCGCCCGTGTTCGCGGTGTAGATGACGAGAATCTGATCGACCACGTCCAGCGGCGAGTACTGAGGCTGCTTGAGCAGTTCGACCATGCGGTAACCGCGGTCGAGCTTGCTTTGGGTCGCAGCATCAAGGTCGGTACCCAGTTGAGCGAACGCTTCGAGTTCGCGAAACGCGGCAAGAGCCAAACGCAAACCACCGGCCACTTCGCGAGCCTTCATGGCCTTGATCTGAGCCGAACCACCCACGCGAGACACCGAGATACCGACGTTCATCGCCGGGCGAACACCCTTGAAGAACAAGTCGGGCTGGAGGTAAATCTGACCGTCGGTGATCGAGATCACGTTCGTCGGAATGTAGGCCGAAACTTCGCCTTCGAGCGTTTCGATGATCGGCAGCGAAGTGAGCGAGCCACCGCCGAGTTCCTTCGACATCTTCGAAGAACGCTCCAGCAGACGGCTGTGATTGTAGAACACGTCACCCGGGTAAGCTTCGCGGCCAGGCGGACGACGCACGAGAAGCGAAATCTGGCGATAAGCGGTGGCTTGCTTCGACAAGTCGTCGTACACAATCAGGGCATGTTCGCCCTTGTACATGAAGAACTCAGCCATCGCGGTACCAGCGGCAGCGGCATACACCTGCAACGCAGCAGGAGCACTCGCACCGGCGAGGACAACGGTGGTGTATTCCATCGCACCTTGCTCTTCGAGCACGCGGACGGAGTTAGCAACCGACGATTCCTTTTGACCAATCGCGACGTAAAAGCACTTAACGCCTTTACCCTTCTGATTGATGATCGTATCGATGGCAATCGTGGTCTTGCCAGTTTTGCGGTCGCCGATGATCAGTTCGCGTTGACCGCGACCGATCGGGGTCATCGCATCGATGGCCTTGATACCGGTCTGCAGCGGTTCTTTCACCGGCTGACGTTCGGCTACACCGGGCGAGGTTCCTTCGACGTTACGGAACTCGGTGGTGATGATCGGGCCCTTGCCGTCGAGCGGGTTGCCGAGCGGATCGACCACGCGGCCAATGACTGCGTCGCCGACCGGCACGCTGAGCAGTTTGCCCAGAGCGCGGACTTCGTCACCTTCGTTGATGCCCAGGTAGTCGCCGAGCACGGCGATGCTGACGCTGTTCTCCTCCAGATTGAACACCACGCCGCGAACGCCCGAGGGAAACTCGACCATTTCGCCGCTCATGGCGCTCGACAGGCCGTAGACGCGGGCCATACCGTCGCCCACTTCGAGCACGGTGCCGACTTCGCGAACGTCGATCTGGCTTTCGTAGTGCTCGATCTCTTTTTGGATGACCGAGGCAATTTCATCAGCATTGAATTTCATGGCAAACCTCTAATCCGACCTGCAGCGCGTCGATGTGAATCGGCAGCAAGTGGCGGGATGTGTTCGTGATGCGTGCGTTGTCGTGGAGTGTTCGGGGGATTACGTGGCGGTGCTGCCGGGGCAACTACGTTGCAGTGAAGCGACTGAGCGAATCGCGAATGGCTTGAGTCGTCTGGTCCAGAGCGACCGTCTTCATTCGTTGGAGTTGCGTCGAGACGCTGCCGTCGTACAGGGTATCGCCAATGCGAACGACCAGGCCGCCGAGCAAATCGGGGTCGATCTCGACATTGAGCGTGACCTTCTTCTTCAGGGCATCGCCCAGGCGAGCCGCGATGCGTTCCCGCAGCGGATTGCTGAGCGGTGCAGCCGAGCGAACGGTGATCTCGACTTTGCCTTGCGATTCGCTGAGGATTTTGCGATAGGCTCGCGTGACATCGGCAATGCAGTCAAACCGGCCGTGACGAGCGAGCACCTTTAAAAAGTTGATCAGCACGCCGCTCATCTTGCCCTTAAAGGCCTTGTCGAGCAGCGCTACTTTTTCATCGAGACCAACGCGCGGAGACGCCAGCGTCACTCGCAGCGTGGGTACTTTTTTCAGGACGTCGTTCTGCAGCGATTCGAGTTCCTCGAGCACGTTGTCGGCTTTTTTTGCCGCTTCGGCAGCACCGAGCAACGCTTGGGCGTAAATCTGCCCCAATCGCTGACGGCCTGCGTCAAACGTGCTTTCCGATTTCTCGGTGTCAGTCATCGTGTGCTGCCTTGCTGAATCATCAACAGAAACAAAATCAAATCGAACGGAAGCGGGCGAACCAGTGCGGGACTAGTTCAGCTTCGAGAACTTGCCCAGGGCATCGGTGACGAGTTGATCGTGATCTTCAGGCTTAAGCTCTCGCCGCACGATGCTGCTGGCAAGAGAGATGGCCGTGTTCACGCTCTTCTCGGCAATTTGCTGCAGGGCAGCGTTCTTGGCGTTGGTAATATCATCGACCGCGCGATCGCGTTCCTTGGTGGCGGCGTCCTTCGCTTCCGCGAGGATCCGCTCCTTGGCTGCTTCGGCATCGGTGCGAGCCTGGCTCACAATCTGCCGAGCTTCCTCAGCAGCCGCAGCCAACCTTGCCTCGTACGATCGCAACTGAGCCTCGGCTTGCTCTTGGGCCAAGCGAGCCTGATCGATCATTCCGGCGATGTGCGCTTCGCGCTTGTCCAAGCCCGAGGTGATGGGCCCCCATGCAAACTTGGCCAGCAGCAGCGACAACAACAGGAAGATGACGAACGTGGCAATTGCCTGATCGAACCGCATCTCTTGGGGTGCGGAGAGACCAGCCGTCGCATTGGCGTGCGTATTGTCATGCACATCGTGATGGGCATGTTCGCCAGCAGCGTGCGAATGGGCGTGATCGTCGGCTTTCTTATCGTCAGCCTTCGTTTCGGCTGGCGCATCGGCCTTGGTCGATTCACCCTTGGCCGCTTCGTCCTTCGTTGCCTCGACAGGAGCAGCTGGCTTGGCTTCAGGTTCTTTCGATTCCTGAGCGTGCAGCAGGCCCGTTACGGCGACTAGCGCGAACAAAGCGATGACCGACAAACAGAGCTTTCGCAACATGGCTAACCAATCCTCGACCCACAAAGAGCGCAGACAAAGCAGCGACGCTAACTGCCGCTTACTTATGTACCGAGGAAGCAAACGACGAGTGCGAAGAAGGTGAAACCTTCGATCAGAGCGGCGGCGATGATCATCGCGGTTTGAATGTTGCCGGCAACTTCAGGCTGGCGGGCCATGCTCTCGAGAGCCGAGCTGGCGAGCTTGCCAATGCCCATGGCAGCGCCCACAGTCGTGATCGCAGCACCGAAGTAGCGGTCGAAGCGGATCAGTGGAGCCTTTTCGACAACTACAGCGGTCTCTTGAGCGAAACCAGGAGTCGCGCAGAGGACGAGAGCGAAAAACAGGGCGGTCAGCAGAGCGGTCTTCTTCACAACAAAACTCCTTGAGCAGAAACGAATATGCGTTACCAGGAAAGGGAAATCAAAATCAGCTTTAGTGCTTGTGGATCGCGGCACCAATGAACAGTGCCGAGAGCAACGTGAACACATAAGCCTGCAGAAAGGCGACAAACAGTTCGAGCAGACTGAGCAGGGCACAACCGACGACCGCCGCTGTGGCAGCGACCCACCACATGGCACCCACAGTGCCATCGGGCGCGGTGAAGTTAACGGCAGCTTGGGCACCGAAGGCGACGCCCATGATGGCCAGTAGCACCAAGTGGCCGGCAACCATGTTGGCGAGCAAACGAACGGACAACACGGCGTGCTTGATGAACAAACCGCCGAATTCGATGAGGAAGATGGCCGGCTTCAGGACCATCGCCAAATACCAGGGCATGTCCATGGTTGGAATCTGGTTGGCGAAGAACCCCAGGAAGCCGAACTGAGCCATGCCCGATGCGAACACAGTGGCAAGGGTCACCAGGGCCAAGGCAGCGGTCACGCCCCAAGTGCTCGTAGGGGCACCAACCCAGGGCAGCATGCCGGCCAAGTTCAGGCCCAGCACGAAGAAAAAGATCGTGCACAACAGCGGAGTGAACTTGGTCGCGGGGCTGACGTGCTCGTGAACGTGCTTTTTGGCACCGTGAGCAGGAGCGGCGTGATCGTGATGTTCGTGAGCGTGTGCGGAAGCATGCGCAATGGCGTGACCTTCAGCGTCTACCTTGTGGCCATGCTCGACGGGAACGTCGTCATGTTCGTCATGATGACCGCCACCAATGGCTGGCTCGGCGATGCCTTTGCGAATGAAGACAACAAACGATTCCAGCAGATTCCAAACTCGCCCCTTCGGAGCGGCACCTGCGATAACGCGGCGGGCCAGCCAGCTGAACAGGACGGCGATGATAAACGCGACGGCCAGTTCGATCAGCATGTACTTCGAAATGGTGAGTCCCGATTCGGGCTCATGCAAATTTCGCAAGCGGCCGAAGGGTTGGGGAATCAAGATCTTGCCGGCCAGATTGTTGCTATAGCCTTGCAGCTTGGCTTCGCTCCATTGATCTGCGGGAGCTTCCGACTTAACGAATTCGCTGACGCCGTCTTTGGCAATCTGTTCTTTGGCAGTATTCCATTCGGCCCAGGTATCAAAGAACGACGAGCTGTGATCGCGTTTGGCGATGAAGCCGTCGTAGTCGCCCGGCTTGTTATCCGCGGATCGCAGGTAGGCATCCAGCGTCAAATTGTTGGCATCTCGGCGAGCCTCGGCCTGCCGAGCGGCTGGTTCCTTCGAGGCCAGTTCGACTTGCTTGGCTTTCCAAGCAGAAAACTCCGCCTTCTTGGCTTGATACTTGGCTTCCAAAAACTCATCGAAGGGCTTGCCGTGATGGGCATGATCGCCGTGCACCCAGTGGTGCCAATCGTCGTGGGCTGTTGCCTCGGGCGGCAACTTCACGCCCAAGCGTTCAAGTTCGTGATACTGCTTGTGAAACTCGAAATCCTGAAATTGGCTATCGAGTTCCACCCACACGGGGCTGACTTTAGCGACGTCTTCCTTCGACTTAAAATCCCGTGGCCACAGGACCTTCGGAACTTCGAAGAAGTACGCGTCTTTGATGTGGAGAATGGGGTCAGCCATAAGATGTCTACATACGCCGTAGCGTCAGGTGAAAATTCGTTAGGGAGCGAGTTTGCCGCCAGCCAACTCACTGGTCGCTGGATCGCTTTTCTTCGCAGCTGGCTTGTTCGAGAACGGCGACTCGCCACCCAGCAACTTAATGGCTAGGGCGGTCTCGGCGATCAAGGCCACGAAGTAGTTACCAAGCAAAAACGGCAACAACATTGCTTCACCCCAGAAGGGCGATTGTTCAGTTAAGTAGACGGCAATTCCCAGGGGCATTGCCAGACGAATCATCATGGCAAACAGGGTCGCGCCAAAACCTTGGCCGAGCACCTTGCCCCCCAGGATCAACATCAGCCCCAGCAAAGCAGCGCCCCAGCAGAGGGCACAGGCAACCATCGCACCGACAATGATCCGCTCGCCGCCAAGCAGGTTTGCGACCAGAAAGGAACCACCTGTAGCGAGCACGGTGCACGTCACAAAGATCGCGCACGCGCTGCCCCAACCTCGAAAGAGCGAGTTGGGCTGAGCAGCAGCTTCACGTGCCTGCGTCACGATCAGGATCCTCGTCAGCTTGTTTCTTCTTGGACCCACGTTTGGCCAAGGCGAGTAGCTGAATGGTGCCGACGACCACCCCGAGTCCTAATCCCAAAAGAACGCAAAACTGCGTACCGAGTTGACGATCAATGTACCAACCAATCAGACCTGGGATGACCATTCCGCCGACAATGGAACTGGCCGAAACCGCCAGTTGCATCAGCTCGCCGTAGGAGTTTTGGGCATCAGAAGGACGCACAAGACACCGCCTGGGAGATGAGCGGGAAGTAGCGCGATGATTGGTGGCCGACCGACAAACTCAGCTGGGACTTAAACTAGGGAAATTAGCCGTGGAATGACAATTCCGTAACCGGCTGGGGAAAGAGGGTAAATGTAACTAGGGTGAAAGCAGCGGTCAACCGAGCGGACGGGGTAATTCGTGTAATTTTTCACAAAGTCTGTCACCGGAGCCGCAACCGTTCTAATAGTAAAGACTTGCGACCCCGAATGAGGTTCGCTTTTTAGCAAAAACCTCCAAAAGAGTGCCTTCTGGGCACTCTTATCCATGGCCGTTGATTGGTTTGTGTCAATTTTCCCTTAACTTCCGATTATGCGCGTTGCAGGTACGACACGATGGCACGAGGGAAGTTTATCCGCCACAAACGGAGTCTTCCGACTGCGGGGAGATTGCAGTTGCGAAGCAGTTCAATTACATTGAACGGAGCAAGTTTGATCGGCCCGTGACTCGCGGCAGTTGATGCTGGCAGAGGCACATTCAGACTCTTGACAGAATCTGTTTCAGGCAAACCGATCAACCCTTGGCCTGCTGCCACGAATGGAGATTGGCAGCTTGGCGACCATGAGCGTTAAAGCTTGGCGGGCACGTAGTTCCGTCGTTGGTTGCCTTTGATTTCGACCTGTCACGGATGGCGCTGAACACCAGATCCTGGCGTTGCTTCCTGCAAGCAAACTGCCCGGCAGAGGATGGAGGTTAGCGTCTTGATTACCACCGCTTCTTCGCTGAAAAGCCAATCGATCAAAGATCTTACGCGCCTCGCCAAGAAAAATGGTGTGACCGTCGGCAACTCCATGCGTAAAGAAGAGCTCGTCAAAGCGCTGCTGCGCGTGACCAAGCCGAAAAAAGACAAACCGAAGGCGGCACCTGCGAAAGTAGTTGCCACCAAGAAGGTTATCGCGAAGGCTGCACCCAAAGCTACGGCTGCTAAGGCGGCTCCTAAGCCAAGCCCAGCCAAGCCAATCGCAACGAAGACCGTCGTGAAAGTCACGGCCGCTAAACCTCAAGGGGTTGCAGCGAACCGAAAATCTCCTGGTCCGAAATCGCCCGCTCCGAAGGCTCCACCGCGACCAGCGAACGGCAAGGCTCACGTCGCACATAGCAATGGTGTTCATAAGCCCCCTAGCAAAGTCAAAGCACCTGCCCCCACTAAGGCTCAAGAGAAGATCAGTGCCCGGATTCACGAGCAACACGCTTTTCGCGAACGATTGAAGGATCTTTCCACCGCCTATACCAAGGCTGGAACGATCGCCAAGAAGGGGAACGACAAGGACCGCATCGTGTTGATGGTCCGCGATCCTTACTGGCTGCAAGTCTCTTGGCAAGTGACTCGCGTGAGCGTGAAACGCGCCGAAGCAGCTCTCGCCGAACAATGGCATGCAGCCCGCCCCATCCTGCGTTTGATGGAAGTTGATGGCGGCTCTACCACGAGCACAGCAGAACGCGTGGTGCGTGAAATCGACGTCCACGGCGGCGTCACCAATTGGTATATCGACGTTCCCAATCCTCCGCACAGCTACCGCGCCGATCTGGGCTACATTGCCGTTAATGGCAAGTTCTTTTCGATCTGCCGCAGCAACTCGGTTTCGACACCACCGCCGGATACATCCGACGCGATTGACGAAAACTGGACCGACATCGCTGAGAACTACGAGAAGGTCTACGCCCTGAGCGGCGGCTACTCGGAAGAAAGCTCCAGCGGTGAGCTGCAGGAACTGTTCGAAGAACGTCTGCAGCGGCCCATGGTTTCGCCGACGGGCAACAACTTTGGCGTGGGGGCCGATCGCGTGATGAACAAGCATCGCGACTTCCGCTTCAATGTTGACGCCGAGATGATCGTGTTCGGCAACACCAAGCCCGACGCTCGCGTCACCTTAGCTGGCGAACCGGTCAAGTTGCGACCCGATGGCAGCTTTACCATCCGCCTGAGCATGCCCGACAAGCGTCAGGTCTTGCCGGTCGTCTCCAGCAGTGCCGATGGTGTCGAACAACGGACTGTGGTGATCGCCGTAGAACGGAACACCAAAGTTCTCGAGCCAATGGTCCGCGAACAAAACGACTAGTTCGAGGTGCTAATTTTGTGGGATGAAGCCGTGCTCTCAGTATTACCCACAATTTCGTTGCATGGTAGTTGCGCCGCGCAGCAGGAGTTGTAGTTTGTCGAACCCGCGCCAGATGGTGAGCCAGCCGGGTTCACCATCGTGTTTGCGGCCGAGGTGACCGCCCAGGCCGGCGAGCGCGCGGAGGAAGTCGTGGGCGGTAACGATCGGCTGACGTTTGCGGCCACGCACGGCGGTTAGCATCCGCAGCCAGATCGCGGGGACCAACGCTGCAGCCGGGCGATTCGGTTCTTTGAGGGCGATCGTCTTCAGTTGCAGCAGTCGAACGGCAATAATCGACAGCAGGGCGGTCACGTTTTCCCAGCGTGGCGCGGTTTCATACAGCCGTTCTTCGATGCGGCAGCCGGTCTTGAGCGCCTTGTGAAACTCTTCGACCAGCGGGCGGCGTTCGTAGTATTCAATCACCGTCAGGGCGTCTTCCCAACACGTCACGGCATGCGAAGTATAGAGCACCCACTGCAACGGCTTTTGTCCCCGGGGCGGATCGACCTCTTTCACTTCAATCACGTTCATCGTCAAGAAGGTGATGCCACATTCCTGAGTGAAGCGGCCGGGCTGATGTGGTTCCGGCATGCCGATCAGTCCGCAGCGCACTTCCACGGTCGCGGTCCGCGCCACTTGATTCGCATTCGCCTTGATCTCCAGCGGATAGGTGCCTGCCAGGGGCAACGTCAGCAAGTGATCGGCGAGCGGCAGCAACTGCCCAGCAACGTAAATTTTGCGCGTGAGGCTCTTCGCGCGAATAACCCAATCCGCGCCCTGCAGCAGGCAATGGCAATAGACTTCGAAATTGTCCGCACCCCGATCGCAGACATGCGTGAAGCGCACCTGCTCATTCGACGGGGCGCCAACAGCCGTGATCACTTTACCCCAAATCTCCGACTCGCGATCGCGCTGCAGACGCACGCTTCCTGGTTCCTTCTTGGGCACACGTTGGCGATAGCGAATGGTTTGACCTGCCAAGCCAATTACTTCGCCGTCGCGAGCATCAACCATCAAGGCCGAGTGCAGCAGAAAGCCCTGGGCATTCCCACTGGTGATGATGCCCATGCCTGAAATTTGACGGTCGCCTTCGAAGCTGATCAGGGTGGTGTCGCCAATCAGCAGATAGTGGCCGCTGGTCCGAGCTCGCGTCTGTTCCCAATGCGGACCGGCGATCCCCGCGAACGTGACGGCCTCGGTATCGAACAACCGATACGCCGCTTTGCAATCTTCCCAGGTTTCGGTCTGCTCGGGCGTGGTCCCACTGGGATCGGCCGCACACAACGCCGCCGTGCGAACGATCCGACGCGTACGCCGCGCGTCACCCAAATCACAACGGCCAAACTGCTGCTCAGCCCACGCCTCAACGTCAAGTTCCACCGACATCGTCGCACATCCTTGCCACTGCCGGACTTTGCCTCCCTGGCCGCCGACCCTGCCGCCCCACACAACCGGGGCTACGATTCACTCTGTACGAAAATCGCAACGACTTGGCCCGCAAAAACTACAACTATCCGCCGCGGCCCGACTTGCCTCCGCTATCATGCAATGCCGGCTCACCCAAACCCCCGTGGCAATTCCAACGTAAATGTGGGTAATACTGAGAGCCGTGCTTCGTCCTGATGGTAACGCGATTTGGACGAAGCATGGCTTCATCCTACGGATTGAACACAACCCTTACAGCCGTGACGAAATGTCGCGGCTGTCTGCGTTTCTGGTCACGGGCTGTGTCACTTACGTTGACTTGCCCCGTCTGCTGGTCACAATAGAAGGGTGCGGGCTTGTCGACTGGCCAGGGCTGTCTCTCAGCCGATAGGAGTGGCTGTAAATGCACGACCTCCATGTTTTGCGGCGGACATTTCTTGTCTTGCTGCTGATTGCCAATCTGGTTCAGCCTCTCTGCGCCTCGGCCGAAGTAATCACCCTCAAGAACGGTATGCGCTTCGAGGGGAGCGTCGATAAACTCGGCAACCTCGGCGCCAATCCGCTGGCCGGAAACACTGTCGGCGATGTGGCCACGAAGGAGATCGTCATCATCGACGACGACTTGCGGCGCGTCTTTGTCGGTCAGAAGCAAGTACTGACCTTCGGCGATTCTCCACTGGCCGGCTTCGAGCGCATCAAGCTGCAGCAAGCGGTTGCTTCAGCCGGTCCCGGCATTGCTTCGGTGGGCCCCATCGTGAAGGTTACGCCGTTCGACAAATACGGTCGCCGGACGTTCATCATGGCCGGCTCGAAGGGGAACATCGAAGTCATTCAGGGCATTACGGAGATCACGCCCCGCTATACCAAGGTCGAAGCACTTACGCGCGGCAGTTACCAATACGTCTGGTCGATGCGGATCGCCACCAGCTCCATCCCGCGCGAAACGCTCAGCGAAATCTTGATGCATCGGATCGATCCCAAGAATCCCGATCAGCGCCTGAGCATCGTCAAGCTCTATCTGCAGGCCCAGCGCATTCAGGACGCGCGGGCGGAACTTGAAGCGACCATTCGCGACTTCCCCAAGCTTGCCTTGCAAGAGCAGGTGAAGGCGCTGCGAGTTGCGGGCGCGAACATGCTGCTCAAAGAGATTCAACTCCGACGCGATTCCGGCCAGCACCAATTGGCCGTCAACATGCTGACGAACTTCCCGGTAGAGGGAGCAGCGGGGCAAGTCGATGCTGGCGAAACGGTTTTCAAGTCGCGCGACATGCTCGCGGAATATACAACCGTCAAAGAAAAGGGCGAGCGTGTTCTGTCGTTGATGAAAGAGCACGTGGACTTAATTGCCAACGAAGCCACCCGCGAACGGGCGATGCTTGTTTGTAAAGAGATCTCGACCGAGATGAACATCCATTCGCTCGATCGGATGGCTGACTATTTGCGACTGGCCGATGACAACAAAAGTTCGCCCGACCAAAAGCTGTCGCTGGCCCTCAGCGGCTGGCTAATGGGAAATGGCTCGGGCATCGAAAACCTCGCTGTCACGCTGTCGCTCGTCGAGGTGCGTGAGAAAATTCGAGCCTATATGCGCGCGACTCGCAAGGCCGACCGCGACGTGATCGTCACCGACATGCAGAGCCTGGAAGGTAGCACGCCCGAGTACATCGCCAAGATCATCGCGCACATGAAGCCGCCACTGGAGTCGTATCCTGCGAACAGCAATCCTCAAGAGCCGCTCAACGAACCCGCCGCGGAAGCCCCAGTTGCCCCAGCGCCTGCTGCCGGCGCGGCGATTGTGCCGCCCGCCGTCGCGCCTTTGGCTCCCGTAGTTGCCGGACCAATCGCGAAACCCATGCCCGGCGACTTGCTCAACCGGGAACTAAAGCCCAAGCCGATTCCCCCAGGCGAATTGCAAGTCAACAAGTTGCTGCCGGAGCCTGTCGACAATCGCGACGGCAGTCCCATGGGCCCCCAGCCAATCGTTGACGGAATCGCGGGCCTGATGAAGATCCAGACACCGGGCATCTCCGAAGATCCGATCATCAACTACTACGTGCAGTTGCCGCCCGAGTACGATCCGTATCGCCGCTACCCCGTCGTGATCTCGCTCAATGGTGCTGGCACGACTCCGCTGCAGCAGGTCGATTGGTGGGCAGGACCTCACTCTGGCAAGGCTGGCATGCGTTATGGCCAGGCCACGCGTCACGGCTACATCGTGATCGCCCCGATTTGGACTCGCGAACATCAGCGCGAGTACGAATACTCGATTCGCGAGCACGCGGCGGTGTTGCTGTCTCTGCGCGATGCCACTCGCCGGTTCTCGATCGACACCGATCGCGTTTTTCTCAGTGGCCACTCGATGGGTGCCGATGCCGCTTGGGATATTGGTCTGGCCCATCCCGATCTCTGGGCCGGCGTGATGCCGATCGTCCCCCGCGCCGACAAGTACATCTCGCGCTATAACGAGAATGGCCGCAACTTGCCTATGTACTTTGTCTGCGGTGAGAAGGACGGCGATAAGTGGCAAGTGAACTCGCCCGACTGGGAAAAGTACCTGAAGTACGTTGGCTACGATTCCATCGTCGTGCAGATGCAGGGCCGTGGGCATGAGCACTTTCACGACGAGATTCAGAACCTGTTTGAATGGATGAACTTCCACCGGCGGAGCTTCTTTCCCAAGAGCTTTAAGGCAAATTCGCTGCGCCCCTGGGATAACTTTTTTTGGTACCTCGAAATTGACAGCATGCCACCCAATGGCGTCGTGATGCCAATTCAATGGCCACCAGGCCGTGGTGTGCTGGCGACCAAGGCAGAAGGCTCGATCTTGCCTACCAATGGCGTTTCGGTCGATACGTCGGCTGCTAAGGTGACGGTGTATCTATCGCCCGAGATGATCAATTTCAACGCCAAGCCGTTCGTTACATTCCGGGGCAAGCGATTTGTGAACATCCAGCCCGACGTCAACGTGCTGCTCGAAGACGTCCGCACTCGCGCCGACCGGCAGCACCCCTTCTGGGCAAAAGTCAGTAACGATAGGTAGCTTGTCGTGTTAAGCGTTTATTGCAAAGTCACTCGCCCAACTGCGATCCGGCGCAAATGACCTGCTGGCATGACAGCGTCAGAATTCTCACCGACGTCGGACCAGACTAGTCACGGGGGCGGCATCTAATGGGTGGAGGTGCCGCGCGCGGTGCCGATCGGTCTTTGCAATCCTGGTTGAATCGCACAGCGAAAATGGTCGCTGAGATTGGCTGAATCGACGTAAGTCCCAACGAGCGAAAATGGGGGGTGTTCACAAACCCCGGGAGTTTGTGAACACTCAGGCGCGCCGCACCCGAGAGATACTGCAGGTCGCGTTCACAAACCTCTCTGGTTTGTGAAGATAGTTTTCCAAGCGACTCCACCAAAACGAAGATTTACGTCGATTGGAAGGTGGGCCGGCAAAAAGCGGTACTCACGCAGTTCCGGCGACGCCTCGGCTATTTTCCCCGAGAGTTGCCAATCGGATAAAGCAAAAAAGCCCGGCGGGAATTGCTTCCAGCCGGGCTTTGGATTTTTAATTGCGGGCGAACAGGCGAGGCTTACAGCCCCTTGCTGATCATCAGCTTCAGCAGGTCGCAAACGCGGTTGCTGTAACCCCATTCGTTGTCGTACCAGCTGATGAGCTTGAAGAACTTGCTGTTCAGTTCGATGCCCGAGCCCTTATCGAAGATCGACGAGCTCTTGCAGTGGATGAAGTCGCTGCTGACCACTTCGTCTTCGGTGTAGTCGAGAATGCCCTTGAGGTAGGTTTCGCTGGCCCGCTTGAAGGCTGCGGCGATTTCGGCGTAGCTGGTTTCCTTGACGGTCTTCACGGTCAAGTCGACGGCCGAAACGGTGGCGGTAGGAACGCGGAAGGCCATGCCGGTCAACTTGCCCTTCACTTCGGGGCATACGAGAGCGACGGCGCGAGCGGCACCCGTGGTGCTGGGGATGATGTTCTGAGCGGCAGCGCGGCCACCCTTCCAATCCTTCTTGCTCGGGCCGTCAACGGTCTTTTGCGTGGCCGTGTACGAGTGAACGGTGGTCATCAGGCCTTCGTCGATGCCGAAGCCTTCCTTCAGCAGCACGTGGACGAGAGGAGCGAGGCAGTTCGTCGTGCAGCTAGCGTTGCTGACGATGTTGTGAGCCTTGGCATCGTACTTCTCATCGTTGACGCCCATCACAATCGTGATGTCTTCGCCCTTGGCGGGCGCGGTGATGATCACCTTCTTGGCACCGGCGGTGATGTGCCCCTTGGCCTTCTCGGCTTCGGTGAAGAGGCCGGTCGATTCGATGACGACGTCAACATTCATGGCCTTCCAAGGCAACTCGGCAGGCGACTTGGCGCTGACGACGGCAATGTCCTTGCCGTTTACGACGAGCACATCGTCTTCAGCCTTGTCGGCAGCCGACTTCTTCGAGCTGAACTCGCCGCCAAAACGACCCTGGATCGAGTCGTACTTGAGCAAGTAGGCGAGGTTGTCGGCAGGAACGATGTCGCCAACGGCGACGACTTCCACTTCCTTGCCCACGATGCCTTGTTCCACCATGGCCCGGAACACCAGGCGGCCGATGCGACCAAAACCGTTGATTGCGACACGAACCGCCATGAAATAGTCTCCGGAGAAGATTGGCAAACGAGTGATTTCGCGTTATTCTATCGGCAGCGAATCCGGCATCCAAGGGGCCGAAATGCCGCGGGAAGCGAGATATTCCGCCCTTATTCTCTTTTTCGCTCTAATGGTCCGCCACTTGCCAACAACTGCCGTTTTACGGCAATTGGTAAGGCCTTATGGATGCCCGCCCGCTGGTTGAATGAGTTGGCGGGTGGCAAGCACCTGCTCGACAGCCCGGAATTCGTCTTATTCTGCGATCGCCAAGCTGGCTAATTTGCAGAACCGCTACGATTGCAACCGATGAATAGGGCGGGCGGAACCGATTGTTGACTTTCATGACCAACATTCGTATCATTGCCCCGCAACCGTGGTTGGCGACTCGAGCCCCGGGAACCACCGACATGAGTCTTGCGTTATCCAGATCATCGTTATCCGCTATGTCGCTTCCGTCGACGACTCCTGTGCTGCGCGTGGTCAATCCACCTGCGGAGACCGCCGAAGGCAAACTGGTCTACACGCCCGAGTTGCAAGCCGAACTCGATGCCGCCAGCCAGCAACTCGAAGCAGCTTCGCCCGCAGAGATTCTCCGCTGGGCGGTCGAGCACTATGCTCCCAAATTTACGATGGCGACGGCCTTCGGTCCGGAAGGCATGGTCCTCATTCACATGCTGGCCGAGATCGCGCCGGAAACGCCGATTTTCAATCTCGATACCGGCTATCAGTTCCAAGAGACGCTCGAATTGCGAGAAGAGATCAAACGCCGGTACGGCATTGAAGTCGAATTGAAGAAGCCGGAACTCACGGTCGAGCAATTCGAGCAGGCCAACGGCGGACCGGTCTATCGGACCGATCCCGATCGCTGCTGCTTCGAGCGGAAGATCAAAGTCCTCCAGCAATCGGCGCTGGGCATGTATGCCTGGTCGAGCGCGATTCGCCGCGATCAAAGCCCCGACCGTGCCAAGGCTCCCATTGTGGGCTGGGACAAGAAGTTCGGTCTGGTAAAGATCAGCCCGCTGGCCAATTGGACGAAGAAGCTGGTTTGGAACTTCATCACCCAGCACAACGTGCCGTACAACCCGCTGCATGACTCGGGCTATACGAGCATTGGCTGCTGGCCCTGCACACGAGCCGTCGGCATTGGCGAAGACGAACGTGCCGGTCGCTGGAGCGGCCTGGCTAAGACCGAATGCGGATTGCATAGCCAGTGATTGTCTCGGCCAAGACCGAATACGCCTGCATTGCCGTGCTGGAGTTGGCTACCCGCCACGACAGCGGAGAGCCGGTGCGCATTCGCGAAATTGCCGATTCGCACGGCATTCCCTCGCGGTTTCTGGTGCAGATTCTATTGCAGCTCAAGAGCGCTGGCCTGGTGAACAGCACGCGCGGGGCCTCGGGCGGATATCAATTAGCCCGCGAACCGGCCGAGATCTCGCTCGGCGATGTGATGTCCGTCGTCGATAGCCAATCGGGCACCATTCGTTCGTTCGCCGAGCATCCTTCCGCCACTGCCAAGATCCTGCTGCATCGTTGGCAGGATGTCGCCCGCCAGGAGCGCGAAATGCTCAGCGACATCTCGTTTGCCGACTTGGTGCAACAGTTGAAAGAACAAGGCGAAGGGATGTACTACATTTAATCCATGACCAACATCCTCGACAAAATCGTCTCCAAAAAGCGTGAAGAGATTGCTGCCGCCAAATCCGCTCGACCCGAAGCGGAAGTGCGCGCGGCTGTAGCTGATGCTCCGCCGCTGCGCGACTTCTTCGCCGCGCTTGCCGCCGATGGTCCGATCAAGCTCATCGCCGAAGTGAAAAAGGCGAGCCCTAGCAAAGGCGTCATTCGCGCCGACTTTCAGCCGGTTGAAATTGCCCGTGCGTATGAAGCGGCCGGCGCTACCTGCCTCAGCGTGCTCACCGACGAGCACTTTTTTCAAGGCAGCCTGGAGTACCTGAAGCAGATTCGTGCCGCCGTGAACTTGCCGCTACTGCGCAAGGACTTCATTCTCGATTCGTATCAATTGCTCGAAGCTCGCGCGGCGGGGGCAGATGCCGTCCTGCTGATTGCTGAGTGTCTCGACGATTGCAACCTGCGCAAGTTGCACAACGAAGCCGTTGAGCTTGGTTTGACGCCGCTGGTCGAGTTTTACGACGAAGAGAACCTCGACCGTGTCCTGGCCGCTGGGGCACAGCTCATTGGTGTGAACAATCGCGATCTGCGCACCTTTATCACCGATTTGGGTCGCACGGTACGGATGCGCGAAAGAGTTCCGCTCGATTGTGTGTTTGTCGGCGAAAGTGGCATCCATACCCGTGACGACGTGCTACGTTTGCAGTCGGCGGGCGTCGATGCCATGCTGGTAGGTGAGAGCCTGATGCGTCAGCCGGACATTGCCGCTGCCGTTCGCGAACTTCTGGGTACGGGAGCCTAGTCATGCCATCCACGATGGAAAACCTATCGACCATCAACAGCTTCATTCGCACGGTGCTGGCCACCGTGCTGCTGGGCGCGGTCGGTGTGGCCAGTTGGTTTGGCTATACCGTATTCAACCAGAACGAAATTGCCGCCCGCAAGAGTGCTGAAGAACTGCGCGCTGCCAACGAGCAATTGGAAGTGACCAAGAGGAATCTCGATGCTGCCGCTGCCGAGATTGTTGTCAAAGACGGCACCATCAAAGAGCAGGTCGTCAAAATCGATGCGCTCAACAAAGATGTCGAGCGGCTGGAGACAACCCTCGCACTCATCAAAGTCGATTATCGCCTGGCCCGTCTGACGGTGATCAACCAAGAGACCGATCAGGGAACCGGCCAGATTTATTCGCTGGTGGAATTCACCGAAGTGAATGACGAGGGAGACCCCATCGATACGCCGCGCGAGTTTCGCATTCCCGGCGAACAAGTTTATATCGATAACTGGATCGTCAAGTTCGACGACAAGTACATCGAACATGCCGACCTGGAACGAGGCACCTCGCTGATTCTGTTTCATCGCATCTTTGGCGATAAGCAGCAGCCTGCCGATGGCTTTCCGCTTGATGAAGTCGGCACGCGGCCGAAAGCCTACGCGCGGGGCGGCAAGATGACCGACCTTGAGAAGAAGATCTGGGGCGATTTCTGGAACATCGCCAACAACAAGCAACTGGCTGAAGACTTGGGAATTCGTGCTGCCCACGGCTTGGCCACTTCGATCAAATTGCAAAAGGGCGCGTCGTATTTGATCACCATGCGTGCCGGCGGCGACCTCTCGGTGATTCCTGAAAAGAAGCCCGAAGCGCCGGCAGCCCGCTAGGCCATTAACGACATTCTTAAAACGCAAGTTGCCGCTCGACAACTTGCGGCAGTTCGCGAGGCATTCCAAGCGGAATACTCGCACTCTCTCGCCGACGATTTGGCCGCAACTGGCCTGGCAATCCGCGGCAATCGAATCGGCACGCTCACAGGCGTGCTAGGCTTTTGCGTCGTTTCTTTGTTCGCCGGTAATCAAGTCATGCTTATTCGTAACAGTGAAGTTTCCGCCTTCATCGAATTCCTGCGCAAGAAGTGCCGCAGCAATCAGGTCACCATTTTCACTCCCAGCCCGAACGAGAACGGCGAGTTCTTTCGAGCCGTCGCCGAGGGGCAGTTTGTGGTTGCTCATTTGGCAGCTAACGACCAGGTCGAAATTGTGACGGCCGAGAAGTACGCGCCTTCGCTCGAAAGTCGCTGGCAAGATCACCAGCGAGCCGCCATGCCACCGACCGGTTCGCTGCTTTCGCGCTGCCTGAGCATGATCTTGCCCGTTGGCAAATAACCGCGCCGCCACTTTCTGCCGTGCCGCGAGTTCAATAGCGTATACTCGGCGTCTCTGCTGGCTTTCCAGTTGATCGAGAGTGAAGGGACACTTTATGCGCGGGCTCTGCTGTCTGTTGATCTGCTCAGGATGGCTCTGCACCTCGCTGTCGGCAGCGGACACCGATGCGTTTGGACTCACACGCGTCTTGAAGGTGGACGTGACGGTCTCCGCCGCTGATTACGCAGCTATGGAGTCTCCGCCCGCCACCATGTTCGGCGGCAGCAGGCCGCCAGCTGCGGGGCGACCGGCCCCGGGAAGTGCCGATTTCGGCGCTGGCAAGTTTGGCTTCGAATTCGACTACGTCCGGGCAACGGTAGAAATCGACGGCGAGAAATTTCCCGACGTTGGCTTGCGCTACAAGGGCAATGGTACGTACATGATGTCGGCCCAGCAGGCCAAACGCTCGCTGAAGATCGACTTCGACCGCTATCTCGCCGAGGGAAAGTGGCGCGGCGAGAAGAAGCTCAACCTCAATAGCGGCGTCATGGACCCGACGAAGGCTCGCGAGGCCTTGGCCTACGCTGCGTTCAACGCGGCTGGCATTCCCGCCCCACGAACTTCGTATGCCGAAGTTTCGTTGACCGTCCCGGGCAAGTTTCAAAAGGAACGGCTGGGCGTTTACACGGCCGTCGAGCAAATCGACAAGTCGTTCCTCAAACACCATTTCCAGAACTCACAGGGACTGCTTCTCAAGCCCGAAGGGATTCGCGGCCTGCCTCACTTTGGTCCAGAAGCCAAGACCTACGCAGACACCTACAACGCGAAGACCGATGGCACGCCCGAGCAGTGGGGCCGACTCATCAAGTTGACGCAGCTGATCAATCAAGCAGACGAAGCCGAGTTTCGCGAGCAAATCGGTAAGCTCCTCGATCTGGATGCGTTTGCGAACTTCCTGGCAGCCAACACGTTTCTCGCCAGTCTCGATGGCTTCATTGGGATGGGGCACAACTACTATCTGTACCTGCGGCCCGACACCGGCAAGTTCGTCTTCGTCCCTTGGGATCTCGATCTGGCCTTCGGTGCCTTTCCCTTTTATGGTACGCCGCAACAGCTCGTCGACTTGAGCATCGAGCATCCCCACCTGGGCGAAAACAAACTCATCGACCGCCTGCTGGCGATACCTGCCTGGAAGGCGAAGTACCACCAGCGATTGCGGTTGCTGACGAGTCCTACGTTCGTTGCCGAGCGCAGCAGCGAGGCCGAGACGCTCGAGAAACTACTGCAGCCGCTACGCGACAAAGACAAAGTGGCCGCGGATGCTCGTAAAGAACGAGGCAACGGTTTTGGTCCTGGTGGTGGCATGTTTGGCGCAACTCCCATTCCCCTCACGACCTTCCTTCAGCAGCGAACCACTTCCATCCTTGCTCAACTCGAAGGCAAAAAGAAGGGCTATGTTCCCACGCAAGGAATGGGCTTCGGACCGCCGCCCGGCCCGGGCAACCAACTGGCGAAGCCGATCTTGACTCTGCTCGACGGCAACCACGATGGCAATTTGACCGAGGACGAAGCTGCTGCCGGAATCGCCAAGGCCGTGCGCGACTGGGACAAGAACAAAAACGGCACCCTCGACCAGCGTGAACTAACCGAGGGGCTACAAAAACTGCTTCCGCCCTCGGCGCCGCCAGGACCACCGCGCGGGCCGTAGCTCCGTCGCCGTCTGGAGCATCGAGGCAGCCCAGCATAGGATGCTGTGGAGGCAAAATCGCACTTCTCCAAGGATCTGATCAATGGTTAAAACCGCCAGCACGATGCTTCCGCTCCAGACGCAGGCCCCCGATTTTTCGCTGCTGAATGTCGACGGGCAAATGGTCTCGCTCAGCGACTTCAAGGGGCAGCCTGGACTGCTCGTGATCTTCATGTGCAATCATTGCCCCTTCGTCAAACACGTCGCGCCTGAACTGGCTCGCTTGGCCATGGACTACATGCCGCGCGGCATCGCCGTGGTTGGAATCAACTCCAACGACACCTCGAAGCATCCCGAGGATTCGCCTGAACAGATGGTGCACGAAGCCGAACAGCGAGGCTACGCGTTCCCCTACTTGTTCGACGAAGATCAGGATGCCGCGAAGGCCTATCACGCCGCCTGTACGCCCGATTTCTTCCTGTTCGACGGCGACCAAAAGCTCTACTATCGAGGGCAACTCGATCCGTCACGTCCAAAGGCTGGCGACGTCGCCGATGGCCGCGACCTGCGGGCTGCCATGGATGCGCTCCTTGCCGGCAAGCCCGCTCCCGAGAAGCAAATCCCCAGTCTCGGCTGCAACATCAAGTGGAAAGAAGGGAACGAACCGGCGTACTTCGATCCTGCGGGGGTGAAGATGTAGTCATAGTAGATCACATCCGCCGGATGTGATCTTGTCTCGCGACCTACCAACAATGCGTGTCTACAAATTGAACAAGCCGCTTTTCCAGTCGGAAGCATCACACCCTGCGCGACGTTTTCTCGAAGCGTTTGTTACCTGCCGTAAACTTTGCGTGGGGCGAGAGCTTGAAGGGATTGATCAGCGCTGGCAGTCGACAGTCGATGGTCGGGAACGCAAGTTCTCTTCGTATGCTTACGAGGCATTGGCATTTGATGTAATTCTTGACGGCTGGCTAACGGATGCCAAAGGCATAACCGACTCAGAGCAAGTAACACTGAACGCATTACCCGCGCACGAGCAACGAATGCGCGAGTGCAGAGAAGCGGCAATTTTGGGCGTTAACACACCAGTGGTTCAATTCACGAATGTTGTGTTGGAAATGTTTGCGCTCTGGAGACATGCGATCGAGTATAGAATTGGCAACTTGAAGTAGATCACATCCGCCGGATGTGATCTTGTCTCGCAGTTCAGCGCGGATCGAGCCAACCAGGTTACATCCGGCGGATGTAACCTACCTAGCTATGACAACTCTCCTGCCGCTCGACTATCTGCCGAAAATGCCCAAGCAGCGCGATGCGGCGATTGGCTGCATCGGCAGCGGGTTCATCATGGCCGATTGCCATTTGGTGGCGTATCGCAAATCGGGTTTCAATCCGGTGGCGATTGCCTCACGCACGCCCGCTCATGCGCAGCGCGTTGCCGAGCGGCATTCGCTCACGGCGTTCGATACGTATCAAGAGATGCTGGCCAGCGGCAAGGTGGAGGTGGTCGATATCGCGGTGCCGCCCGATACCCAGGTCGACGTGATTCGCAACGTCTGCAAGTTCAAGAAGCACGTGCGCGGCATTCTCGCGCAGAAGCCTCTCGGCGGCAGCCTGGCAGAAGCGAAAGAGATTGTGCAGATGTGCCGCCGCGCGGGAATCACGCTGGCGGTGAATCAAAACATGCGCTACGACCAGTCGATGCGGGCGCTCAAGTGCCTGCTGGAACGCGGCACGCTCGGGGAACCCGTTTTGGCGACGATCGACATGCGCGCAATTCCGCACTGGATGCCCTGGCAGCAACGTCAGGGCTGGGTCACGCTGCGAATCATGTCGATCCACCACCTCGATTCGTTCCGCATGCTCTTCGGCGATCCCGAACGTGTCTTTTGCAGCACGCGGCCTGATCCGCGCACCGCGAAGAAGTTCGCCCATACCGACGGCATCTGCCTCTACATTCTCGAATACGCTAACGGCCTGCGAGCGATGGCCTGCGACGATGTGTGGACCGGCCCAGCGCTCGAAGGAGCCGAGAAAGACATTGGCATTCGTTGGCGCGTTGAAGGGACGGCAGGGCTCGCCCGCGGAACTATTGGCTGGCCCGATTATCCGCATCCGACTCCGAGTACGCTCGATTACACCTCGACTTCGCAGCCTGGCTATTGGCTGCAGCCTCGCTGGAAAGAAGTCTGGTTTCCTGATGCTTTTGCCGGCACCATGGCCCAGCTCCTTTGCGCGCTGGAAGACAAAACCGAACCCGAAATCAGCGGGCAGGACAATCTCAAGACGATGGCCCTCGTCGATGCCTGCTATCTCTCCGCCAAAGAACATCGCGCCGTCACGCTGAAAGAAGTGCTGCGGGGAAAGTAGATAATAGGCCAGGACAAGTTCCGACTACCGGAAATAAGTTCGCCGAATTTTTGCGAGTGAGTAGGCATGGCCCAAAACCGCAAGCCGCAGGCAGCTGTACCACGTTGGTGGCATCGGTTCAGTAGTGTCTGGATCGGCGTGGCGATTCTCGCTCTCGGCTGGGCGGCCATCATCGTCGAGCAGCGCGGCTACTACCAAGTGACGATTCGCCCGGCCGTCGATAGTTTGTGGATGCTGACGGCGACGAACCTATTGTTTTATGCGTGGGCTCGGGGATTGTCGCGCTGGCCGCTCCATCGGCAAGCGATTGTCATTGCCGCGGTCATCGCTTCGCAGGCAGGATTTTTCCAGGCCCTTCGTTTCGAAGGCTTTGCCGGCGACGGCCGCCCCTATTGGAAGTGGCGGTGGAGCCCGGAAGTGCCTACGGCCGACGATTGGCAACAGCACCGAACGGAAAGTCGAGACACTGCACTATCAGTTGCTCCCGATTTGATGGCGACGACTCCCTTCGACAGTCCCGCGTTTCGTGGTGCTCTGCGCAATGGGCAGGCAAGTGCTCAGCCCTTTACGACACATTGGAATCAGCATCCGCCGCGATTGTTGTGGAAGCAGCCTGTGGGGGCAGGGTGGTCTTCGTTTGCGGTCGTGGGCAACTACTGCGTAACGCAAGAGCAACGCGGGAAGATGGAAGCCACCGTTTGCTACGAGCTATCGACCGGGCGCGAGTGTTGGGTACATGAAGTGCCAGCACAGTTTGACGAAGTAGCCAGTGGCATTGGCCCGCGAGCGACACCGGCGATTCATGCAGGCCGAGTTTACTCTGTGGGTGCCACGGGACAACTGTTCTGTCTCGACGGCAGCAATGGCAAACCCCTCTGGTCCGTCGATATTCTGGCCGACAACCAGACGCAGAACCTGCGCTTTGGTGTCACAGGTTCTCCGCTGATTGCTGCCGGCATGGTGATTGTGAATCCTGGCGGGCGCGGCAGCTCGGTCGCTGCCTATGATTTGCAAACGGGCACGCGCATCTGGCGCGCGGGAACTGCCGGCGCGTCGTACAGTTCGCCGCAACTCGTCAAGCTGGCGGGTCACGAACAGATTCTCGACTTCAACGCCGACGGTTTGTTTGCCCACGATCTGCACACAGGCCAGCCGCTCTGGGATGTTCCCTGGATCAGCAACCCGGCGGAGCGAAACAACGTCGGCCAGCCGATCCTTTTGCCGGGCAACGATGCAGAAGTTGCCGATCGGGTCTTCATCGCATCAGGTTATGGAATGGGCTGCGCAGTTTTCGAAGTGACTCAGGACAAAGACCAGTTCACCGTTACCGAGCAGTGGCGAAATCGACATCTGAAGGCGAAGTTCAGCAGTGCGGTCGTGCATGAGGGCCATGCATACGGTCTCGACGATGCGATTCTGGTGTGCGTCGAACTCTCGACCGGAAAAAGGTGTTGGAAAGCGGGCCGCTATGGCTTTGGTCAGGTGATCCTGGCTGACGGCAAGCTGCTCGTGCAAATGGAGTCGGGTGAGATCGCCGTCGTAGAACCCACGCCTGAAGCCTGGCGCGAATGGAGCCGCTTTCCAGCGCTCTCCGAACGAACGTGGAATCAACCGGTCGTTGCCGGGCGGTACTTGCTCGCCCGCAATGATCGAGAGGCGGCCTGTTACGAGTTGCCTCGGCGGGCTGAGTAGTGGAAAGCAGTTCGCTTGACATGTGTTCCATTATGGTGGATGTTGTGTCCACTATGACAGAACTTGATTCAGGCATCAATCAGCGAATTGCGGAGCGGGTGAAAGAGCTACGCGCGATGAAGAAGTTTTCGCTGGATGAACTGGCGACGAAGTCGGGGGTCAGTCGTTCGATGATTTCGCTCATTGAACGCGGCGAAAGCAGTCCGACGGCGGTCATCTTGGAAAGGCTGGCTGCCGGGCTGAACGTGACGATCGCCTCGCTGTTCGAATCGCAGGCGACGAGTGTGCCCCCCAGTCCCCTCGCGCGGCAAGCAGAGCAACCCGTGTGGAAAGACCCTGCGTCGGGCTATGTGCGGCGGAATGTCTCGCCGCCAGGCATACCGCAGCCGATGCAACTGGTGGAGATCGCGTTCCCAGCCGGCAAGCGAGTGGCCTTCGATGCACAGGCGCGCGACGTGACGATCTGTCAACAAATTTGGGTGCTGGCAGGTACGATCCATATCACGGTGGGCAAGGTCGAGCATCAACTGAAGACCGGCGATTGCCTGGCGATGCACGTGACGGGGCCGACGACATTTCACAATCCCACGAAGAAGTCGGCCCGCTATGCGGTTGTCATGGCGAGTGAGAACCAGCCAAGGAAACGCTGATGACAGCCACCATTCGCCGTTTGACAGAGGTAACCCATGAACAGATCGAGCAGCTAACCGACGTGCTGCTCGACTGCGTCGATGGGGGGGCCTCGGTCAGCTTCATGCAGCCGCTGACGCGCGAGCGGGCGAGGCTGTTTTGGCAGAAAGTGGCTCAAGGCGTGGCCAGCAGCGATCGGGTGTTGCTCGTGGCCACCGATGAGCAAGGAATCTGCGGTACCGTGCAGCTGATTTTTGACCTGCCGGACAATCAGCCTCACCGGGCGGACTTGGCCAAGATGCTCGTCCACCGCAGAGCGAGGCGGCAGGGACTAGGAGCGGCCCTAATGCGGACAGCCGAGGCTGCGGCAGTCGAATGTGGCAAGTCGCTACTGGTGCTGGATGCTGTCACCGGCGGTGATGCCTCCCGCTTGTACGAACGCCTGGGCTGGGTTCGCGTCGGCGACATTCCTCGCTTTGCACTCTTTCCGCAGGGTGGTTTCTGCAGCACCACCTACTATTACCGCGACCTGCAGCCGACAGCTGGACATTGAGACCGGCTGGCGGCCCTTCTCATGCGAGCAACGCATCCTGGTTCGCAGAGACTCTTGTCTGCGTTTTCTTTCTGAAAGCATTGACAAAGAGGTGTCAATATACGTAAATTAGTAGTGAGTAATTTTTGCGTTAACTGTACAGTTTACGTTGCGTACTTGTCGTTTAGGTGTTTGTTAGGTTAAGTAGACGTTGGAGCACAAGGGGCTGCTCGTCGCCGTTGTTGTGCCAGCAGAGAGAGGTGAAAAGTGGTTATCAACTGGTTATCAAACGGTTATCACCAAACCTGTGAAATAACCGGTTTCAGTTGCCGCAAGTCACATTTTGGCAAAGAGTTACAGGTAAAAATCGGGCGAAAAATAGTTCGCCAAAAAGTTATCAAAATTGGCTGTCGGGCAAGGTGGCAGGGCAAGCAAACAAGGAGTGTTGGTCTTCCGTTAGTTCCCACGATCCGCAAGAGAAACGGAACGTGTCCAAAAACCTCCGGCGTGCCTGAGTGCCAACTCGCGGGATTCGCGAGATTGGCAACGAATTGCAATCAAAAGCGAGGCGAGTTATTGGACAAAAGGACGCTCAAAAATCGCTCGCCAGCGCGCGAGGTTCCCCAAGAACGCAAGGGAGCACTTCGCCAGGAAGTGCTCTCGGGAATCGTTGTTGGTGGTGATTCCGCGACTAACCGGCGGCTCGGTAGAGATACGGATTGAGCGTGGGGTCGTTGTACATTTTCAGCTGACGGTACGTTTTATGTTTTTTGCGGCCCGCAAAAATATCGTCGATCAGTTCCTGAGCCGAACGCGCGAGGTCTTGCTGTTGCATCACGGCAATGGCCAGTTTGCGAGCGACACCGGTGCGATGTTCCGGCGTGGCATCGGCTCGCTCGGCCTGTTCTTGCAGGTGATAGATGCGGAGGGCGATGATCGCCAGGCGATCGATGGTGCTGCCGGCCGTTTCGCTGTTTTGGGTGGCGTTGGCCGCCGGTTGAATGTTCAGCCGTTCGACTTCCTCGGTGATCCAATCGTCGAGCTTTTCGATGTAGTCGTTCCGCTGCTGATTGAAGCCGTCGATGGCTCGTTTGACCTGGGCAATGGTGGCATCGGGCACGTTCTTGCTGCGGGCGATGTCTTCTTCGTGCCACAGCTGAAAGTTGAACATCAACTGCTGGCAGACGAGGCCCAGAAAGCCCGTGCATTGGTTATCGAGAGGCTGCGAATGCCACCGGTCAATCATCTCCCAGTGCAGCTTGGTGATTTCGGCGATTCGATGCATCCTTGCCTCGATGTTGGTAGAGAGGTCGTAGTTCAAGGCCGGATTTTACGAATTGCTGGTAAAACGATCAATGCGAAGTCAGAGCGGCTTTTTCCGGGGGGAAATCCGGGGAAAACGGTCGAAGGTTGACCGCTTCCCGATGCCAGCCGATACTTCTGCTGGCTGGGGAGCGTCATCGACGTCGGTCATTTCACTGCAATTTTTGTCCGGGATCATGCCCATGAAGCCTTTGCACTGCCAAGCATCCTTAATGTTGCTTTGTACTCTTTTTGTCTGCTCGCTCGTCTGGGCTGAAGAGAAGCCAGAGACGGTCGAGCGCCCCAACGAGCAGCAACTCGCCAAAGGCCGCGTGACCGTCAATGAAAAGTACGGTGCCGAGGCGCGACAGGCGACCACCCCCGAAAGGAAGACCGAACTTGCCAAGAAGCTTCTACAGGAATCGTGGGGTGTGAAAGACGCTGCGGAACGCTACATGGTGGTAGATAGTGCCCGTCGGCTTTACATCGGGGCGGGCGACATTCGCGGCATGTGGAACGTCATCGATCGGCAGAATTCCTGGTTCACCGGCGACAAACTCAATGGCTGGGACTTGCGGTTTGAGTCTGTGCTCGCGTTCTTTCAAGCAAACACGATGCTCGAAAAGCGAGAGGATTTGGCTGACTTTGTGTTCGTCGAAGTTCGTGGATCGTTTGCCTCGCAATTCACGATCGATGTTGCCGACAAGGGAACATTGACGCTGGTTACGATCTCCGAGCCGTTAGATGCCGATCGTAAGCGGATGGCGAAAGCCTTGCGTTTGACGTACGAGCAGTGGCGAAAGGATGCCGCTAAGTATGAAGCTGCGGACGAAAAACTGATTGAGAAAGAAAACGATCGGGCAGCAAATCTGCAAATGGCGAAGTTTCATGCGACGATCTCGGAATCGTGGTTGGGTGCTCGCATTCATCTCGCTAAGTCGGGACTCACTGGCCTCAAGGCAGCACTCGCGGCAGACGAGCGGGCCGACAACTCGGGAGGCCCCAACTTCGATCTTAATTTGACGGCTGCCACTGCCTGGCTCGATTGGGCCGAGAAAGCGAAAGACGTCGATCCCGAATTGGTGGCTGGCATCAAGATTCGGGCTAAGCGTCAGTATCGCCTGGCAGCAGAGTATGGTCGCGGCGCAAAGAAAACGGCCGCCGAAGATGGAATCGCCAAGTTGGTCAATGTACGAGATTCCTTCGTCTGGCGAGAGAACACGATCATTAAAGCTGAGATCGATGGCAAGCGTGCCCCGCCACCGCCGCCTCAGCCGGAACTGTAACCTGGAGACCCTTGTTTGGCTCAAGAGATCAAACGTCTCGGCTTTCCAGCTAAGGAATTCGCTTCTACCATAGTGCGATGAATACACCAGCCGAACTTTCTTCCTTGATTTGCACCGTTGACGAGCGCGAACGTGCGCTGTTTGCCAGCTATGCCATGTTCAGTCGGCAATCGCGCGGGCGGAAGTATCCGCAGCCCGAACACTCGTATCGCGGACCCTTTCAGCGGGATCGGGATCGGGTGATTCACTCGGCTGCGTTTCGCCGCCTGAGCGGCAAGATGCAGGTTTTTACCGGTGATTTTGGCGATTATCATCGCACGCGACTCACGCACACGCACGAAGTGTCGTGTCTGGCTCGGACGCTGGGTCGCTGCTTGCGGCTGAACGAAGACCTGGTCGAAGCGCTGGCGCTGTTTCACGATATTGGCCATCCGCCATTTGGTCATGCGGGCGAAGATGCCCTGAATGAAGTGCTGCACGAGTATGGCGGCTTTTCGCACAACAAGTTTGCCCTGACGATTGCGGAAGACCTGGAGCAACGGTACGCGGAGTTCTCTGGGCTGAATCTCACGCACGAACTGCTCGATGGCCAGCAGACACGAGCCGAGAAGGCCGCGCTGTTTGCCGCGACCGGAGGTTGCGGGCCGTTGCTCGAGGTGCAAGTGGTCGAAGCGGCCGACAGCATGACCTATGACGCGCACGATTCGGACGATGCCGTGAAGCTCGGGTTGGTCACCCTGGAAGAACTGCAGCAGACGACCCTGGTGCGCGAGGCAGTAATCTCAGCCCACAAGCGGTTTGCCAACCTAGCCGGCGATCGCCTGCGTAAGGCGGTGGTGCATGAACTGATCGAACGCCAGGTCAGCAGCGTGCTGCAGCATTCGGGCGAGCAATTGAATGAGTGCCGAGGGATGAGCAGCGACGAAGTGCGGCGGCTTGATTTCCGGATTGGACCGCGGCCAGAACTTGCTGAACTGAAGCGGGAGCTTGAACGGTTTCTGTACACGCGCGTGTATCGTCACGACAAGCTCATCAGCATGCGACGCGAAGCGCAGGCCAAACTTCAACAGGCCTTTCAGGGCTATCTCGATGAGCCTCACTTGTTGCCGCCGCATCACTTTCGCCGCATCGAGCGAGTCGGTGCACCTCGGGCTGTTGGCGACTATTTGGCGGGCATGACCGATCGCTTTTTCCTCAGTATTTTCGAGCAGCACTTTGGGCAGAAATAGTGCGTGAGAGCAACGGTTATTTCCCTTCGTAGATCAACTTGCCGGCGAGATAGGTTTGCAGCACCTTGGTGCCGGCGATGTCGGTTTCGGGGCACGTGAGCAAGTCGCGGTCGAGCACGATGAGGTCGGCTTGCTTGCCAGTTTCGAGCGAGCCGACTTCGTCTTCGAGAAACAGTAGGTAGGCGTTGTTGGTGGTGTAGAAGCGGATCGCTTGCTCGCGCGAGAGCGATTCTTCGGGATGGAACCGACCGTCGTACCAGCGGGCATTGCGCGTGATCGTTGTGGCCATGCCGAGGAATGGATTATAGGGATTGATGCTTCGTAGCGAGCCGATCTTTTGCATATGGTCGGAACCGCCGCCGGCGATTGCCCCTTTTTCAAAGAGGCTTTTAAGAGGCTGAAAGTAGCGGACTCGGTCGTAGCCGAATTGTGTGGTAAGGACGCGGGCATCGAGATAAAGCCACGCAGGCTGAATGTCGGCAACGACTCCCAGCTTGGCCATTTGATCGACGGCATCCTTCGTCAGAAAGTTGCAATGCGTGATACAGGGGCGAGTTTCGCGAACGGGTAGTGTATGGTTCACGGCTTCATAGGCATCGAGCAAATTGTGGATGGCACCGTCGCCGACCGAGTGGGCGGTGAACTGCAGTTTTTCTTCGACGGCGGTCTGGACGATTGCCTTCAGCTTGTCGGGCTCAACGAACAGGACACCGCGATAGTCCGGATCTCGAATCGAGTAGATCTCGCTGATGCCCCAAGGCTCTCGCATGTAAGCGCTGCCGGTCAGCATGCCGCCGTCGAGAAACGACTTGGTGCCGACAACACGCAAGCGATTGCTCTTGGCCCTCAGCGGATGCTTGCCCCAGAAGCGAATCCGCTCCTGCACGCTCTCGGTCTTGCCAGCGGCGTCGACGGAACCGGAGACCATCATGCGCACGGTGAGCAGGCCGTCGTCGAGCAGTTGCTTGTAGCGATTCAGTTCCCCTTCGCCGCAGCTGCGATCGCTGACGGTGGTAAGCCCGACGCTGTTGTAGTCGGCGAAGAGTTCGCGATAACGGGCCAGTTTTTCTTCGTCGGTTGCACTCTTGCCGGACGATTTGGGCTTGGCGTAACGCGTGCAGCTGCGCAGCATGCCCGTTGGCTCGCCGGTGAGCGGATCCTTCTCGATCTGGCCGGTTCCCGTGACTTTGAAGTCCTTGTCGATGCCACTTTCTTTGAGTGCCAGGGTGCTGAGCATGGCATCGGGGCCGGTCGAAAACATCACGGGGTGCTTGGGTGCCGCAGCGTCGAGTTCCGCGCGCGTCGGATAGCGAGGTTCCTTCAGCCGCGTGATGAAAACCTGACGCACGGTGATCCAACTTCCTTCCGGCACCACGGCGGCTCGCGAACGAATGTACGCGAGTACGTCGGCGATCGATTCCATGTCGGGAATCGGGTGGTCGAATTCATGCAGGCTGGCGCTGCTGGGATGGACGTGCGAATCCATCAACCCGGGCATCGCAAACTTTCCCTGCAGGTCGACGACGCGAGTCTTCTCCCCTTTGGTCTTGAGGACATCGGCATTGGTGCCCACCTTTGTGATGCGATCGCCGGTGATCGCAACTGCCTGGGCGATGCGGAACTGTTTATCGACGGTCGCGATCTTGCCGTTGTGAAGGATCAAATCGGGAGCTTCAGCTGCGAACGAGGGGGCAGCAATTGCTTGAGCAATAGCACACAGCAGCAGAAACGCGAGCAGGCGCGGCATCGGGTGGGCTCCGCAGGAATGGAGGGGAGGAAGAATGCCCGAGCATCGTACCGCGCGAAAGTGGCGACCGCAAAAGAGTGCGGTTTCGCCTCTTGGCTAAGTTGCATGCGCGGCGAGCATCTTCCGCTGGCGCAGGATAGCCTTGGGCAATTCGGGGTCCTGCGACCAGGCGAGCAGGACGCGTTCGATCTCGTCGGCGCTCATCTTCCGATTGAGCATCTGAATGACGATCTCAGCAGCGAGCTCTTGCCGCCGAATCACTTGTCGCGTGTACGCGATGATTCCCGCGAGCCCGAGAATCACGCCGATCGTGCCCAGGGGAATGAAAACCGCGAGCAAGATAAACACGGGATTAGAATCTGCAGAGTCCATGGCAGTTTCACTTTCTGGCTTAGATCAATCGCCCGCTTTGGCCGTGGTCGTCGCAGCTGGTTTGAGATTATCGAGCGGCACCTTCGAGGGCCCAGCCTCTTTGATAGCCTGCAGCACTTGCGATTTGAAGACGATGCCATCGAGAATGATGACATCCTCGGGTTTGCCCGCCGGATAGAACGCCAGAACGGGGATTTGTTTGCGATTCAAGCGAGCAAGCTCCGCCTTCAATTCGGGATTGGGGCCCGACCAGTCGGCTTTCACGGCCACGACGTTTTGCTGCTCCAGCAACTTCTTTACATCTTCCCGCTCGATGGCCCAGATAAGATTCGTCTTGCAGTTGGCACACCAGTCAGCGGTGAAGTCGACCATCACTGTCCGGTTTTCGCTTTTCAGTTGCGCCAATCTGGCCGCCGAGAATTCTTCCCAAGCGATGGCTGCCGCTGGTGGTGGCGGGCCAAACAGGCTGAACGAGGTTACGCCAATGATGGCGGCCACGGCCGTGCCGACAACCCAAGCCGTGAGTTGCTTGCCCAGGGGATCGTAAGAAGGAACCTTGCCGACCCACCAGCAACCGGCGGCCACACCGACAAGCAAACAGAGCGTCGCGATGCGCAACTCCGTTTCGATCCCGGAAACAAAGAAGACGCAGGCAGCCAGCAAGATGAAGCCCATCACCTGCTTGAAGGTTTCCATCCAGTCGCCCGGCTTCGGCAGAATCTTGCTGATGCCAGGAACAAAGGGCAACGCGAGAAACGGCGATGCCATTCCGAGGCCAATAAAGGCAAACACCAGGAACGAGTAAACCGGTGCCAAGGCAAACGTGGCTCCCAGGGCGACACCCAACAGAGGACCGCTGCACGAGATGCCCAGGATGGTCGTGAACAGGCCTTTGAAAAAAG
This sequence comes from Anatilimnocola aquadivae, assembly GCF_049819085.1. Classification (GTDB taxonomy): domain Bacteria; phylum Planctomycetota; class Planctomycetia; order Pirellulales; family Pirellulaceae; genus Anatilimnocola. Next base: position 5,281,092 of record NZ_CP187419.1, on the reverse strand, counting down.
CACCGGTCATCCCTTCCTGCTTTTGCAGCTTGGCCGAACTGTCCGAGGCGGCAAAGCCCGGAATCGGAATCTCCCACACCCCGAACAAACTCAAAGCCATCGCAAAGGTCAGAATCAAGATACTGAGGCGGAACCACAAGTGGGTCAGTTGCTCGCCCCAGGCCAGGCCAAAGACGATCGAAAGAACCGCCAGGATCATGAAGATCACCATCATGCCCGCCGCGTACGACAGATTGAGGGCAATCATCCGGCTGCGACTCTCACCGCCTTGCTGGGCGAGCGAGATCAACTTCAAACCGAGGACGGGAAACACGCAGGGCATGAAGTTGAGGAGCAGCCCCGCGGCGAACGAGACAACAATCAGCAGCGGCAAAGGCAGGGGCGGCTCAGCGGTGGCAGCAACTGCACGCGGTGCAGCAGCGACGGTCATCTCCTTCGCCAAGTTGTTCGCGGCGCTATAACTGGCCGACGTGAACTGCAGCAGTGCAGCGCCTGCCTCTTCCTTCTCTCCGACATTTACTTCCACCGTGAATTGCGCACCGGCCGGCATGAGGCAGTTCTGGTCGGTACAGATTTGAAAGCCGATGAAGCCACCGAGGGTCACTGGGCCTGGTTTCGCAGTTGCTGGAACGGACAGTTCGATGACCCATTCGACGTTATCCGAGTGATAAGCCAGATCCGAAGTACCATGCGCTTGTTCGGGAGCCTTCGAAGGTTGAGGCTGTCCGACGGTCCAATCGGCGTGATTCGAAAGCACGATCAACGTCGGCTTGTTGATCGAGTCTCCTACCTGCGGCTGGTTCAGGTACAAGTGCCAACCTGGGGCAATCTCGGCCGAAATCGTCAGCTTGGCTTTGCCGCCTGGGACCACCGTTTTGGGTTCGAGCTTCCCGCGCCAGGTCAGTTCTCCTTCGTAGGCCGTGAACTCGCCAGCAACAGAAGCCGGTTCGTCATAGCCGGCAAACTTGGCTGTAGCTTTGATCGACTGGGGAATACAGCCGCCGGTGTCGTGACAGATCTGTCCCGAATAGTCGAGCGAAATCTGCAGATCTTCCGGCTTCACGCCAGCGGCCAGTTCGAGCGGCACGGTCCACACCACTTGACCTTCAAATTGTTCTTCCTGAACTGGGGTCTTGTCGGGATTGAAGAAAACCTCGGACGGCACAATGTGTGGGCTGCGGTCGGGAACGAAGGAGCCAGTTAGCTGAAATTGATCAGACTTGGCGACGTCGATTTTCGAAGCCTGCGAGCCCCCCTTCGGCTGAGTAAGCGAGAAAGTGTGCCATTCGGGCGAGATGACAGCCTCGACAATCAGGCGTCCCTTGGTCGAATCCTTTTGCACGTGGAACTTGGCGGTCACCTCCATATCGCCCGGAGGCGCGCTGTTGCCGCCACCACCAAAATCGAAGTTGAACTTGTTCTTCGACTTGGGAGAGAAGTCTTGAGCAGCAGCGGGGCAGGCCAGCAAGCCAACGAGCAGGAGAACCAGCAGGCGAGAAGTCCAGGCGAGCGACAAACGAGGCATATCAAATCCTTCGCGGAGGTGTGCGACGCAGACCCCGGTCAGGGGCGTCCTCAAACTGTATTAGGTTCGTTTCGTGACACAACGTCAACAGCAGCCCAGAACTGGCGGCATCTTCGCCTGCTGGACACGACCGCCAAGAAACGAAAAAAGGGACACCGTAACCGGTATCCCTTCAGTAGATTGAGCGGCCGAAGCCACTATTGCGATTTTGACACTCGCGAATTTGACTGGCTTACTCGCGAGGGCGAATCGCACCGGTCAAACCGCTGTAATCGCAGCGATCTTCGTCGTGCCACAGGGGCAGGCCGAGTTCGATGCGGCGACGGAGGATTTCAATCTTCTCATTCGAGCCAGCGGGGGCATCGGTCGAGCTGAAATCTTCGGGGGCTTCTGGGTAGAAGTCTTCGTCGTGGCCATACTTCAAAATGGCTTCAAATACATTGCGAACCTTGTCCATGTCGATCTCCTTCAGTGTATCGGGCAGTGAGATGGCAGCCTGTGAATCGCGACTCAATTGCCGGCGTTCAAACGGGCTGAGAAATAGGCGGGTACACGTTGCGGGTCAACCATCCTGGCCGCTCGCGACCATCTATTTTTCGGTCGCGTCCTCGATGCACTTCCTTGGCTCGACGTGGCCATTATCAGTGGGCACCTAGCCTAGGTCAAGTTTATTGCGGTTTTTACGAAGGAGATTTTTCCACTAGCCAGTCGTGACGCACTCCTGCCAACGTCATTTCCGGCACAGCTTTACAATCGCAGAAAACGCCATAAGTGGCTTCTGCAGAATGGTTAGTGGCATCTGCTGGCAGCTGTTAACCCAGCTTACCACTTAGCTAACGAAACTGTCAGCCACTGGCGCTAGGGAAATCACAGCTCCTCTAATGGCATCCTAGCGGGACCGGGAGTCGCACCACCCCTTGACGTCAACTTCTTGATACCTTCATACAAGGAGAGACAACTTCGGTCAGAGGTTCGGGGTACTCCGATCGTCGGAAGTGATTGTCACATGCCGAACTGGACACTTGGGGAATGCGACTTTTCGTATGTGGACTCAAAAGTTCGTGCAGCTGAAAGCCCGCGCGCGTGGCTTCCATCTCATTACCGATGAAGTACTTACGTCGATTCCCGAAGTGCGCCAAATCAAGATCGGCTTGCTGCACGTTTTCATCCAGCACACTTCGGCTTCCCTTACGATCAACGAAAACGCCGATCGCGACGTGCGGCACGACCTGGAACGGGTCATGTCCGCCATTGCCCCCGAGGATTTCCCCTACGAGCACACCATCGAGGGACCGGACGATATGCCGGCCCATGTCAAAGCCTCGCTGATGGGCAGCAGCCTGACCGTGCCAATCAGGAACGGTCAGTTGCAACTTGGTACGTGGCAGGGCATTTACCTGTGTGAGCATCGGAATGCCGGCGGGGCACGATCATTGGTCCTCACACTAATGGGCGAGTAGCGTTGCGGTGCCGGTGCGCTGCAAGGTTGCCAGTTCATCGGCCCACCATTCCAGCACATTGGCCGCCGAAGCATTCGCTTCCACCGCAGCGATAGCTTCCAGACACAGATCGATGCCGATCGCATCACTTTCCGCGCCCCACGGCCAGCTGCGCTCTCCACTCAATTGCTCCGCTGCTCCTGCATGAGCCAGCATTCCTTGGCGGAAGAACGAACTGGCACTATGCAACGCATCTTTCAACCGCTGCTTTTTGGGGGCTGATTCCTTTCCAGCGCCATCGACAAAAGTTTGCACCAGCTTCACCAGCGCGGCAGGCTGCAGCACCGTTTGCCCCAGCGCCTGCATCAATTCATTCCGAAACTCGTGCAACTCGGGGTCGAGCATTCTCACCGCCGCGGCGACGCTCCCCTCGGCAATCGCCGCCGCTTGCTGGGCCGCGTTGGCATCGTCGGTCAGTTGCTGCTCCAACAGGATCGCCGCGATATCTTCCGGGCTCAAAGGTTGGAAGCGAACCACTTGGCAGCGCGAACGAATTGTCGGCAACTGCCGTTGCTCGCTCGTGCCAATCAAGATCAAGATCGACTTCGGCGGAGGCTCTTCGAGCGTCTTCAGCAGGCAGTTCGCACCTTCGTGAAACAGATAGTCGGCGTCATCAATCACCGCGATCTTCCGGCGTCCCGAATAAGGCTTCAGCGAGATCCGAAAGCAAAGCCCTTCGCGCATCCGATGCTCTTTGTCGCCAATCAGCAGTTCCAGCGGGATACTCGATTTGTCTTCGGGCCGGGCGATCGTATCGACATCGGGATGCGTCCCGGCCAGCACCTGTTTGCAGGCCGCGCAGTGACCACAGGGATTCAGATCCACTTCGGGGTTCTGCTCGCACAGAAACGCCTGAGCCAGTTTAAAGGCCAGCTTTCGTTTGCCGCACCCTTCGGGGCCCACGAACAAAAACGTGCTCGCCAGCCGCTGATGGGCCAGTGCCGTGCGAAACCGTTCGACCACAGCATCTTGGCCGCGTATTCCTTGCCAGGTCATGGGCAGGCTCCTGTCGAATCCAGCACCTTCTCGACTGCCGCGATCACATCGGCATGAATCAACTCGGGTGTGCGGTCGGCCGCGAAGACCACAATCGGCAAGCGCGCCGCAGCTGCTTCGGTGAGAAAACCCTGCCGAACTTTCTCCAGAAACTCCAACCCTTGCGCTTCCATTCGATCCGGCGGACGGCCTTGCCGGGCACGGGCAGCAGCAGCGGGCATATCGAGCACGATGGTCAGGTTCGGCATCAAGCCGCCGGTCGCCACGCGCCCCGTCTGCCAGACTTCTTCGATATTCATCCCGCCGGCATGCGCCTGATAAACGACATTGGCGAGCAAGTAGCGGTCGGACAGCACCCACTCGCCTCGGGCCAACGCAGGGCGAATCACTTCTTCGACCAGTTGCGCCCGGGCAGCCATATACAGCAGCATCTCGCTGCGGCGATCAATGGCCACATCGTGATGCGACAGCAACACCTCCCGCAGCTTTTCGCCCAAGCTGGTACTGCCCGGATCGCGGCACGTCACTACCTGCTTGCCGCGAGCCAGCAGCCATTCGCGCAGCAGTTTGACCTGAGTCGACTTTCCCGCGCCATCCACGCCATCAAAGCTGATAAACATAGCCGGAGATTCTAACGCAGAAGGTGTTGATTGTTGTACCCATCACAAACGGCTCACGCTGGAAGGTAGGTTCTGGCCGCCGACCGGAACCCGAATCGCCGAGACGCCAAACCATCCCGCTGGCGGTCAGCTGCCAAGTCGTGCCTCTAGCTGCGCGATGCCACGATCACATCCGGCGGATGTGGCTACCTATTGGCGTGAGCGGTCGCCCGCTCCACTCCGGTTGAACAGCCCCTGTTCAGTCCTGTTGATAACCGATTTTGATAACTTTTTGTCGCGTTTTTTCGAAGCAAACATCTTGCCATAAACCATTTCCCTGCAGTCGGTTGCAGCAAAAAGTTATCAAAAATCCAGCGTTTCTTGATAACCATTTGATAACCACTTTTCAATCATGTTCCCAACTGGCTGAACAGGCCCTGAACAGGGGGCCGCAGGATCCTCTACCCGTGGCGGCTGATCTCCTGTGCTGCCGATTCCTTGCTTCGCCCGCGCTGCTGCCGTTTTACGAACCACCATCCGCAGCCCCACTCCGGCCAATCGTCGCCACGCCAGAAACTTTAAAATGTACTTGACACTAAGTCAATATGTTGTAACAATATCTAGAGCAGCATTTTTAGCGGTGCCTGCCGACCGCGAATCGTGCGCGCAAACAAGCTCGACGCAATACCGCCTTTTTCAAGTGGAGTATTTCGATTGAATCTTTACCGCGAAGCGATTGTGGCACGCCTTCGGCGTAAGGGAAGAAATGGGTTAACCGTTCCGCACAGATATTACGCGTTGCCTGCTCATGCCTTCTTCAGCAACTCATCGAGGTGGACTTCCAGCGATTCGGCCAATCGCTGCGGGTGATAACCACCTTCGAGCACACTGACGATTCGGCCCTTGGCGTGAGCATCGGCTACGCGCTGCACGATTTTCGTGAGCTCGCGGAAGTCTTCGGTTTCCAGTTCGAGCGAACCAATCGGGTCGCGAACATGGGCATCGAAGCCGGCACTGATCAGCACTAATTGCGGCTTCGTCTTGTCGGCAAAGGCTTCCAGGTCCTTGGCAAACTGTCCCAGGATCTTGTCGCGCGGCGTGCCGAAGGCGACGGGCATATTCTTGGTGAAGCCGAGTCCCTTGCCGGTGCCCGTTTCGTCCTTATCGCCGGTGCCAGGATAAAACGGCCAGCGATGCATCGAGAAGAACGCGACCTGGCTGTCGTTATAAAAGACATCCTGCGTGCCGTTGCCGTGATGCACATCCCAATCGACGATCAGCACGCGATCGAGCTCGTGTTCGGCAATCGCACACTTGGCCGCCACGGCAATATTATTGAGCAGGCAGAAGCCCATCGCACTCTTTTCGAGCGCGTGATGGCCGGGCGGTCTAACCAGACACAATGCCGACTTGTCTTCCCCCGTCACCACGGCTTTCACCGCCGCACAGGCAGCACCCGCAGCCTGATGGGCTACCGCATAGCTTTCGGCGCTCATCACGGTATCGGCCTCGATTCGGCCGCCGCCGCTGGCCGCGAATTTTTCCAATTCGCCGACGTACTCCTTCGTGTGAATTCGCTCGATCTGTTCGGCGGTCGCCGGTTTCCATTCGGCTGCCTTCACTCGGTCATACATACCGACCATCTTGAAGTGCCGATCGATCGTCGCCAGCCGTTCAGGCTTCTCCGGATGCGCGCCAGTCTTATGCGTTTGAAACAGCGGGCTGTGATAGAGGAGGGTCATGGGAGCTCCGGGGGCCAGGGGCCAGGGGCCAGGGACGGGAGAAGTCAGGCATCGAGTAAACAGAAATATCTAGTAAACAGAAACATATTATAGGGCGTCGCATTCTTTTCTCTCGCCTCTCGTCTCCCTCCCCCAATTTTCTTTTGTTTTGCTGGGCGACATGGTTATGCTAAACGCTCCCGCCCCATCCCTTCCAGCCTGGAGACCTTTCGATGCGCCGTTTGTCGACGTCTTCTCCCCTCTCGCGGTTCTGGCACTGGCTCGCCCCCGTCGCAGTTTTCACGCTCAGCCTGACTCTCTTGCTCGGCAATGTAGGCTGGGCGCAAGAGGACGCACCCAAAGCGAAAAAGAAGGGAGAAGCCAAAGCGAAGGCCAAAGCGGCTCCCAAGGTCGAGCTTGAATATCCGCCCCAGTTGCCAGGCGGCAAAGAAATGGTGACCGATACCGCTCCGGAATTCTTGAAGACTTTCAAGGAACTGCCGGCAGGGGTCACAATTGCCAAAACGCCGCCGACGATCGACCTCGCCTACTTTCCCGAACAAACCTACGCGGGGCGTCCTTGGTCGAACTGGGGCGAAAGCGTCGTCCACGACGGCAAATACTACTGCGCCTTTGGTGATCACCTCGCGCCGCAGGGCAACGCCTTCGTCTTTGAGTACGATCCGGCGACGAAGAAGTTGCGCAAACTGATGGACCTGAAAAAGCTACTCAATATGCCGGAGGGGCATTATGCTCCCGGTAAGATTCACAGCCGGCTGGGCATTGGGAAAGATGGCTGGCTCTATTGCACAACTCATCGTGGCTCGACCACCATCACCACCGATCAGTACCACTACAAAGGGGACTGGATTGTCCGTTGCAATCCGGCGACAGGCGTGCAAGAAGTAGTGCAAGCCGCTCCGGTCGAAAAGCATTGTCTGCCTTGTGCCCACCTCGATCCCGACCGTTTGATTCTGTACGGCGGTAGTGCTCCCGGCGCGAAGACCGATCCGCGCGGCATTCAGTTCTGGGCCTACGACCTGGCCAATCGCAAGATGCTTTACTCGGGGGACAATGGTCCGGCCCGCGCGATGATGGTCTCAAAGTCGACCGGCAATGTCTATTTCGTGCCCGGTGCCGGCAACGAGCCACTCATGCGTTTCAATCCCAAGACGGCCGCTGCCCCAGAGAAGATCGAAGGCTCGCTTGGCATTCGCGCGGCGACCGATGAGACGCCTCAGGGCAAGATCTACGCTGCCTCGCAGTCCGGCTCTTCGACCGGCGGTTGCGAGTTGTACGAGTTCGATGTGAAGACCGAGAAGATTCGCTCACTCGGACTCGCTTCGGTCGGTACCGAGCACTACGTCGCTTCGCTGGCCGCGGAAGCGACGGGCAAGTACATCTACTATGCTCCTGGTGCTCACGGCGGTGGCTATCGCGATGGCTCGCCCGTTGTGCAATTCAACACGCAGACCGGCAAACGAAAAGTGGTCGCCTTCCTGCATCCGTTCTATCAAGAGAAGTACGGAGTTGCCCCGCAGGGAACCTACGCGGTCTCGGTCACGCCCGATGGCAGCCGCGTCTTCATTTGCTGGAACGCTGCCCGTGGCCCCAATCCCAAGGGTTGGGACAGCTGCGCTCTCACCTCCATTGCGATTCCTGCCAGCGAACGAGAATAGGCCATTTCTGCAAACTTCCGGGGGCTATCGTGCCCCTGGCAGAAGATGTCCTTCATGCAGACTCTCGCAACCGCTAGCTCTTTTCATTGTCAGCTAGCGGATACGCTCGATAAGGGCGTCTTCTTTCTCGCTACGGCCTTAGAACCGTAAGTTTCGTTCCCTCCGATGGGCAATCTCGCATTCGCCCGAAAGTAGAGCGACAAACCGTCGCCTGAGGGGCATGCTCTGGAACAGATACTAGTTTTATGCCGATTATAGGTGCAAAACCGTTGACCTTAACGATAGGGGAATCCATAACAGCTTCTTGTACCCACCTGCCGGGCAATTACCATGGATTGGACCCCGCCTGAAAACTCCCCTTGAAGCAGGGTTTCTGTTCCCGCCCCGATTGATCGTTGTCCGCAGCCGCACCTAGGAAGTTCTGCAATGTCCGATGCACGCACCAAGTCGTCGAAGCTCCGTCGTCGCCAACTCTCGGCCAAGCCTGCGAAGAAGCCACTCCATAGCCGCCGGCTGTTTCTGGAGAGCTTGGAAGACCGACGGGTAATGGCCTTCACTCCTGGCGATGTCTTCGCAGCGAGTTTTGTAAGTTCACCTTTTGGCCTCTATAACGTCACCGCCGGTGGTGACATGTCGGCTGCTACACCCCTCGCCAATCTTGCTTCCTCATCGGCGGGGCAAATGGTCTGGTCGCGCGACCTGAGTACCGCCTATGTCTCGCTCTACGGCAATGGAACCGTGGTGGCTCTCACCTCTACGGGCACGGTCAGCACGTTTGCAACCGGTTTGAATGGTCCTACGGGCCTGATTCTGACCGACGATGACCGCTTGCTCGTGGCCGAAACTGGCAGTGGCGAAATTACGGATATCACCAGCGGAGGCAATTTCGCAGCAGCTTCGCCGTTTGCAACTGGCTTGAGCGGTCTTAGAAATATGATCCAGCTCGCCGATGGCAGAATTCTCGCTCTTGAGGGAAATGGCGAAGTCACGGAATTGGGAGCCGGCGGCAACTTGTCCGCAGCAACTCCTTTCGCATCCGGAACCGGTTCGCCCTCGGATATCGTGCAATCGAGCAGTGGCGCAATTTTTGTTTGCGACTTCATTGGACAAAGAGTGCTTAATATTACTGCCGGCGGCAACTTCGCGGCAGCAACTCCCTTTGCCACCGGACGTGGCTTTATTGGTTTGACATTTGACGGTGCTGGGCGCTTATTGGCTGCTGACATTAATGGATCGCGCGATAGTATTTATGATATCTCGGCCGGTGGCAATTTTTCTGCCGCAGCCCCTTTTGCCTTTGGCGCTCCCGATTATTCAGTCGATTCGACGCTCGACACCGTACCCGAACCTACTGTGGGCACGCTTGTTCCCGTGATTAATGGTTCGGGCAATCTGGTGATCACCGATTCGGACGTTGTGGGTAAGGTGAACAACCTGACCATAGGCAACGATGGCGCGGGGAACATCGTCATTACCGATGCGAATGAGGCCTTCTCGGGAACGGGTGGCATCGCTGGTGCTGCACTCACTAACGGCAACAAGACGCTCACCGTTCCAATTGGCTCGATCACCGGCCCACAGATCATCATCGAAGGCGGGGGAGCTGCTGACACCGTTACTGCGAATCTGGTCAACGCCCTCGGCAAGATTCTGACGTTCAATGGCGGCACGCCCACGACCAATCCCGGCGACAAGCTCATTGTCTCCGGTGGCACACACGCCACCGCGACGCTCAACCACACAAATGCCAGCGACGGCAACGTGGTTTTGGGTACGAATACCATCAACTACACCGGTCTCGAGCCGGTCGATATCACGGGCACCACCATCACCAGCCTGGTGATCAATCTGCCGGATACCGATGACGCCACCGACGACGATACCAAGCTGAGCATCTCGGCCGGCAACCTGATCGTCGATAGCCTAAACGGCGAACACGAAGACGACTCAATCAGCTTGACGGGCATCACCAGCATCACGGTGAACGGTCGCAAGGGCGATGACAAAGTCACGCTCGATAAGACGCTGAAGACATTCACCGGCACCATCACGGTGAATGGCGACGAAGGTGATGATGTCACTACCGTTGATCTCAGCGGCGGCAGCTTTGCCGGCGCGTTGAGCATCAATGGCGGTGTGCAGGCTACTGTTGCGGGCGACAAGATGGTCGTTGCCGGCGGTACGCTCACCTCAGCGACGCTTGGCTACGCGGGCGTGGGTAGCGGCAACTTGCTGTTCGATACCACCGCAGTGACCTTCACCGGCATCGAACAGGCCGATTACGCCACCACGACCAGCGGCAAACTGATCATCGATCTGCCCAACGGTCCGATGGGCGAAAACGACGATACCAAGATCAGCATCTCGGGCGGCAATCTGGTCGTCGAGAGTCTGAACGGCAAACATCAAAAGGATACGTTCAGCCTGACAGGCGTCACCGACATCACCGTGAAGGGCCGCGATGGCGACGATAAGATCACGCTCGATACGACGTTCAAGACTTTCGCTGGCAATGTGGTAGTGAACGGCGGCAACGGCAACGACACCCTGGTCGCCGATCTGAGCGGCGGAGCCTTCGACTCGAACCTCACATTTAAAGGTGACGCCCCGGTTGTCGCCCCCGGCGATCGCCTGCAGATCTCGGGAGGCACCTTTGCAGCCGTCACGCTGAATCACACCAATGCTTCGGATGGAAGCGTGGTGCTCGATGGCAAGACGATCAACTACGAAGGTCTCGAACCGGTCGATCTCACCGGCACCACGATCACCGCGCTGGTGATCAACCTACCCGATACCAAAGATGGCACCGACGACGACACGCGGCTGAGCATTGTGGCCGGCAACCTGATTGTCGACAGCGTCAACGGCGAACACGAAGACGACTCGATCAGCCTGACCGGTATCACCAGCATCACGGTGAACGGTCGCAAGGGCGACGACAAGATCACGCTCGATGCGTCCGTCCTCGATATGGGCGACAAGATCACCATCAACGGCGGCGATGACGACGATACGCTCATTCTCGACGACTCCGCCGAAACGACCGCTCACACCTACGAACTGGGTGGCAACAAGATCGGTCGCACCGGCAAGCTCGTGACCTTCAGTGATATCAAAACGCTCACACTGAGCGCCGGTACGAAAGATGACGCGCTGAACGTCACCTCGCCTTCGGCTGCTACGGGCGTGACCACCTTCGATGGTGGTGGCGACGCGGATTCGCTCACCATTGATGATGCGGCGGGCGCTACCGCGCGAAATTATGAACTCGACGGCAATCAAGTCGGCCGCGCTGGTGCGCTGGTCGCGTTTGCCAATGTTACCAATGTCGTCGTCAACGCTGGTTCAAAGGACGATTCGCTGGTACTGAAGGCCGCGGCGTCTGCGGGCACGAATGTGACCTTCAATGGCGATGCTTCGGTCACCAAGACAGGCTCGAACACGCTTGACCTGACCGGTTTCAATCCAGCCGATGTCTCGCTGGAGACTGTTACTGCCGGCGGATTCGGCGGCACGGTTTCCAAGGCCGGAGCAGTCGTTCTGAACTTCACCGAGGTCGATGCCATCAATGCTGCCACGGCGGTGGACGACACGCTCAGCAACAACATTCCTGCCGCCGCCAAGTTCACGCTCAACGAAGATGCCAATCAAAGCAAGGTAGATATCAGCGGCACGGTGCTGACGTTCAGCAAATTCGATACGGTGCGAGGTGGCACGCAAGCCGACCAATTCGCGGTGCAGAAAACCACGACGATTGCCTTGCAGCTCGAAGGTCGCGACGGTGCTGACACCTTCACCTTCACTCAGGCTGGTTCCATCGACAATCTGACCAAAAATGTTGTCGTGATCGGTGGTGCGGGCGACGATACGATCACCGTTGATGACAGCTTGGACGCTCAAGCCAACAACTACCTGTTGGGCTCGGCCACTGGCGACTCGACCATCAGCCGTGACCCTGCAACCGGCGTCATCTCCTATCAGGACGTGAAGCTGGTTACGGTCAAGTCGAACAACCTCGACAGCAAGTTCTCGTTCACTGGCAAACCAACCGCCACCACGACCGATATTCAAGCTGGCACCGGCAATGACACGCTGGACTTCTCGACGCTGAAGATTGGTGCAGTCGACAAGGGCGTCGATGTTCGCCTCACCTCTGCTGCCACTGCCACGTTCGATGGCAACGCTCGCATCACCGGCGACGTCGCTCCGTTCCTCAGCTTCAAGGGTATCGAGAACGCCAAGGGTAATTCCGTTGCGACTGACGATACGCTGACCGGCTTGAATACGATCAGCGAATGGACGCTCGATACCACCGCGGCAATGAATGCCGTTGGTCAGCTGAATACTTACACGGACACGGCCTCCACCAAGGTGCTACGGTTCGCCGAGTTTGAAGTTCTCAACGGTGGCACTGCCAAGGACACCTTCAAGGTCCGCGTGAACGCCGCTGAAGACTTCGTGCTGAACGGTAACGCCGGTGCCGATATCTTCACGGTCGGCGAAACTTCGAGTTCACTCGCGAACATCAACTCGCTGAAGCTCGACGGCGGAGCCGATGCCGACCTGCTCACGTTGCTAGATACGGCCCAAGCAGGCCCCGAAACCTATACCATCACCCCCAGCAAGATTTCGTTCGAAGCGGAAGCCATCGAACTCGCACCTCTTCAGACCAGCTTCAATGTTGAAACGATCAACCTGAAGGCCAGCAAGGGCGCGAATATCATCAACGTGGAAGATGGTACCTACGGCACTGCTCCCACGGTCATCACGCTCGACCATCCGCTGGTGCCGAACGTCAAGTCGGTGCTCAACATCACTGATCCAAACGATCTGGTCGCCAATACCTGGACGGTGAATGCCAAGTCGGTCGTCCGCGAAGTACCCGCCAAGCTGACCGTTGATTTCACCAACACGCCGCTGAGCAATCTCAGCCTGACCACCGGCAAGGGTGGCGACACGATCAACGTTAAGACGATCGCTCAGCCCACGAGCGTGAATGGCAACCTTGGTAACGATGTAATCACGGCTGGCGAAGGCAATCTCGATGCCCTGGCTGCCGGCTTGACCGTGAGCGGCGGCGGCGAAGACGCGACGCCGACGCGCACCGTGTTCAGCGGCGGTACCACCGTGGATACCGTTTCCGGCACGACCATCACGACCTCATTCATCCCTGGCAAAACTACTGGCGTAGTTAGCGGCGACACGCTGAACATCAGCGATCTCTCGAAGACCGGTCTCACGAACTACGACATCACCGCGACAACAGTAACTCGCAAGACCGCAGCCGTGGTCACTGTCAATCATGGTGATTTCGAGCTGCTGAACTTTATCGCCGGCAAGGACGATAGCGACGTCCAGATCTTGATGGGCGGCACACTGCCCGCGGTGATCACCGTCGATGGTGGCACCAACGCCCTCGCCAAGGATAACCGCCTGCACGTCGTCGGTACGACCGGCGACGACAAGATCACCATTGGCAATCTAACGGCAGTCGAAACCGATCGCTCGAAATTTGAAGTGAAGAACGTCGCTCGTATTTGGGTTGAGGCCGCTGCGGGTGCCGACAGCATTCACAATCGCTCGGCGGTGCCGGGCTTGCTGGACGGCGACAAGTCGAAGACCACCGACGCCGTGCAAGCGGGCAATCAAAACGACATCATCAGCTCCGATGCTCCTAGCAACGCCACCTATAGCCCGGTGCTGCTTGGTAACGACGGTGCAGACTTCATGACCACCTCGAATAACAGCGCCACGGGTATGACCTACCTGGTTGGCGACTACTTCGTAAATCCCAACGTGGCCTTCACGTTTGGCAGCGCGACCAAGACCAGCCGCATTCAAATCGTCAAGGATGGTGCGACGTTTGGCCAACCCGGCGACAAGTACTCCACCACCCAGATGCCCACGAAGCGGAATTGGGCTTTGGGTCGGCTCGATACCTACTACAGAGGCAGGTTCCTGCTGGTTGGTGATATCACGGCCTCGTCTCTCACGGTCATCGAATGGTTGCAGGCTCAATTGCCCCGCGCTTTGACGATGACGGCCAACGTCAAAATGCTCGCGCCGATCAACAAGGCCGTGCGCGACTTTGTGCGAGCACCAGGCTCTGCGGCCAACCCCGTTGCCAGCAACGTCACCTATCAGCCACTCGGCAAGGCCTTGCCCGCCACGGTCCCGAATGGTTCCACGCTGATGAATGGCGGCGAAGGGATTGAGGAAGAAGAATACTACTCGGTTACTATGACCAATCCGTTCGAAGCGACCGACGTGAATCTCGATGGTCGCATCACCGCGTTCGACGCTCTCGTCATCATCAACGAGTTGAACAAGGCCGGCGCTCGTCCCATCGATACGTCTCCTGGTGGTGAATTCAGTGGCGATGATGCCGAGCCCGGCGATCCGCTGGCCTTCCTCGACGTCAACGGCGATATGCAGCTGACGGCCCTTGATGCCTTGCTGGTCATCAACAAGTTGAATCTGGGCCAGACGACCTACGAGATTCCCGAGTACTTCTTCGGCTACGACCCAACGGCAGACGAAGCAGAAGCGGCCGCCAATGAGCAGTTCGCCATCGATTCGGCTGCTGTAGAGGGCCAGGCGAACAGCGTTTCGGATGAAGCCCTGCTGGCTTTGCTCGCAGCCGATCTCGACAGCGATGAGACCGAATAAGCACATTCGGAAAGCAACGTGTAAGTCTGTCATCAGTCATCGTAGATGACAGACGAGCAGCAAAATCGGTAAGTGCCCAAACGAAGTAACATCTGGGCGCTGCGGGTGCCAACGATTAAGGTGGCAAGCTTAGGATTCTTCCTTCCCACTTGCTTGCCTACCGATGTCGCAAACCACCGAACTGCTGATTTTGCTCCCGTGCCATAGCTTGGAAGATTTTCCGACCTATCACGACGGCGACGACTCGCAAAGCCTGCTCGCGAATTGGTCAGCCCTATGGCATCCAGAGTTGATGGCTGCCGCTGGTCAGGCCATCGAGTGGAAACGTATCGAAGATCCGCCGCAGGAACTGGCCGGACGGATCATTGCCGTGCCGACCGTATGCGTTCAGCGCTTGCCCACCGGCTATGCCCAACGCGTCAAAGAATCCGGCGGCTGCCTGATTCGTGGGAAGACCGACCGCAAAGACATCGTCGAAGCGGCTCTCGCCTTTCTCGGACCCCGCGCGAACCCTGTGAGCGATGATCTCGCTGCCGACTTTCTCGCGCTCGGCTATGGATATCTGCAAATTGCCCTCCTCACGCGGCAAATGCGTTACTCCAGCAATCTCGATGAGACCTACTTCAAAACGACCGCCGTGGCAGCCGCCAAGGCTGCGGTCGAAGGGAATGAAGAACTCGCTCGCGAAAAGCTCGGCGCTTGCTTCAGTCTGCTCGCCGAAGAGCGCGACCATTATTACCCGGTCGATGCATTGGTCATCGATCTCAAGCTGATGGCCTCATCGACGATCGGCGCGCCCTTGCGATCCGATCTGGCCGGGGATACTCCAACCAACTTGCTCCTGTCCGGCGAATTGCTCGCCGAGATGGCTGCCAAAGAACCCGCGTCACTCGATCTGGTCCGCGATCGCCTGAATACCGGCACGCTCAGCATCATTGGTGGCGAAGCCAGCGAACGGCGACTGCCGCTACTATCGCTCGACGATATCGCTGCGGGACTGAAACAGGGGAGCGAAGTCTACGAACAATACCTGGGCAAGCGCCCCGAAGTGTATGGCCGCTGGAAGTTCGGTCTTACGCCGCAATTGCCGGGCATGCTCAATCGTCTTGGCTATAAGGGCGCGCTCCATACCTCGCTGGAAGATGGCAAGGTCCCCGAAGGGACTCAGCTAAAAGTACGCTGGGAAGGGATCGATGGGCAGGCCATCGATGCCATCGCGAGACCGCCGCTCGATGCCTCCAAGCCTCAGACTTTTCTCACCTATGCCACCAAGCTGGGCGAATCGATGGACGGCGATCATGTCGCCACCATTTGTCTGGCCCACTGGCCCGGTCAGGCCAGTTGCTGGCTCGGCGATTTGCAACGCATCGCCAAATACTGCTCGGCCCTTGGTAAGTTCGCGACGGTCGAACATTACTTTCGCGAAACGGCCCAGCCTGGGCACATCGACCGCTTTGAAGCTGACAAGTACAAGTCTCCCTATCTGAAGCAAGCGGTCATTCGCCGGCACGAAGATCCCATCTCCACTTCCGTCCGCTACTGGCAGCAGCAGGCTCTCGCCAACAGCACTAGCACGCTGCAGACCTTGGCCGCGCTCGTCGGCGGTGATGCAAAAAGTAGTGCTCCCGCGAGCGAAGCACCGTTGGAAGCTTCGTGCACCGACGCTTCGCTCGCTGCTGCTCAAGAGGCGCGATCGTCGGCAGCGACAAACTGTGCCGAGAAACTGGCCGGCACCAGTCGCGCTGCCGGCAATGGCGTGCTAGTCATCAACCCACACAGTTTTGTGCGGCGCGAAAATGTCGAAACCAACTTCCTCAACGCCTTGCCGACCATCGAGAAGCCCGTCTATGCCACGGGTGGCACACCCGCAGCAGGGCAAGTGGTCGTCGATGTTCCTCCCTTTGGTTTTGTCTGGATCCCATCCGAAGCGAAGCCCGCCCGCGAGACCAAGCAGCCAATTCTGGCCGAAGAGAATGTCCTGCGTAACGAGTTCTTCGAAGCGATTATCAACCCGATCACCGGCACCCTGGGCGCGTTGCACGAGTATGGCAAACGCGGGAACCGCATGTCGCAACAGCTGGCGCTTCGCTTGCCTGGCCCATCTCAAAAGCCGGGAGACACGTATCGCGATCCCGACGAAACAGCCGTCTACACGGTGATGGCTGCCGACGAAGTGAAAGTAACCAGTGCTTCGACTGCCATGGGCGAGATCGTTTGCACGGGCCGACTGCTCGATCGCGAAGGAAAGAAGCTCGCGGGCTTTGTGCAGACCTATCGCGTGTGGCGCGGCAGCCGGGTGCTGCAAGTGCAGGTGGAACTCGATCCCATCGAACAACCTCGGGCGGATCCATGGAATTCGTATTACTGTGCGCGATTTGCCTGGGCCGACCCAGCTGCTGAAGTCTTTCGCACCTTGCATCAAACCCGCGTACCCGCGGGCGGCAAGCAGTTCGAGGCACCACACTATATCGACCTGGTCACGCTCAAGGACAACACCACGATTTTTACCGGCGGTTTGCCCTTTCATCGCCGGCACGATGCCCGCATGCTCGATAGCCTGCTGATCACGCGCGGCGAGCGAGCCCGCAAGTTTACGTTTGGCATCGGCATCGACGTGAAGTATCCGCTCACGGAAGCAATCTCGCTGCTGAGCGGACCCGTCGTCGTCGAACGAGCGGCCAAGCCCCATTCGGGGACGACCGGTTGGCTGGCGCATATCGACGCCCGCAATGTGCTCGTTACCTCGTGCGAGCCGTTGGTCGAGGAAGGACGCGTGGCCGGTTTGCAGCTGCGCTTGCTGGAAACGGAAGGTCGGCCGGCGAAAGCGAGCATCAGGACGTTTCGCGCCCTGGGCAGCGGGCACGTCGTCGATTATCAAAGTAATGTGCTGCGTGACTGTGAGGCCGAAGAAGGCAAGTTGCGCGTCGAGCTGACACCTCACGAATGGATTTGGGTGACCGCAAGGTTTCAATGAGCATGATCGTTGCCATCGATGGTCCCGCGGGAGCTGGCAAGAGCAGCGTTGCTCGCAGGCTGGCTCATCATCTGGGATTTCAGTTTCTCGATACCGGCGCGATGTACCGCGCCGTGACCTGGGCTGCGCTGCGCAAACACTACGGTGCCGGTGATGCCGACGCGATTGCCGAACTGGCGCAGCGGATGTCGCTCATCATGCACGACAACCGCGTGCTGCTCGACGGCCACGACGTGACCGCCCTCATTCGCACCAGCGAAGTCGCTGGCTCGGTGTATCTGGCCGCCGATAACCGTCGCGTGCGCGAGCGGCTCGTCCACTTGCAGCGCGAGTTTGCCGAAGGAAATGACACCGTAACCGAAGGGCGCGATCAAGGCACGGTTGCCTTTCCGCATGCCGAGTGCAAAATCTACCTCACCGCTTCGCCCGAGGAACGAGCGACCCGCCGTCACAGCGAGTTGCAGTCTCGCGGTGAGCAAATATCGTGGGAAGAAGTGCTCCGGCAGATCAACGAACGAGATCGCCGCGACACGCAGCGAGAATTTGGTCCGCTGCGCCGCGCCGAAGACGCGATTGATGTGCTCACCGATGGTCTCAACACCGAACAGGTGATTGCCCGCCTCGAGGCCATTGTGCGCGAGCGGCAACAGAAGTTGTCGTTGGTCTGACTTCCTTCCTGCCTGCATTCCTCCTTTGAATTTGCTGCCAAGAATCACCTTTCTCTGCTATGGAACGTACCTGGGTACAGCGTGCTGGCTACGATGCGTTCCGCACCTTCGCGCGGCTGTGCGGGATCGTCCTCTATCGAGTTCGTTGGCAAGGCGCGCAGAATTTCCCCAAAGAGGGCGGCGCACTCATCTGTTCCAACCACCAAAGTTACTTCGACCCAGTCCTGGTAGGGCTGTCGTGCGACCGGCGCATGAATTATCTGGCCCGCGACACGCTCTTTAAGAGCCGCATTCTTGCTCCGTTGATTCGCTTTCTCGATGCGATTCCCATTGACCGCGAAGGGGGTGGGCTGGCCGGTTTAAAGGAGACTCTGCGGCGACTGAAAGCGGGCGAACAGGTGCTGATTTTTCCTGAAGGAACTCGGTCGGAAGACGGCGAAGTGCTACCGCTGAAGCCTGGCTTTTGCAGCTTGGCGCGCCGCAGCAAGGTGCCGCTGGTACCGGTCGGACTCGATGGCGCTTATCAATCGTGGCCCCGAAGCGCGAGATTCCCGCGCCTCGGTCGCATTGCCGTGGTGATCGGCGAACCCCTGCTGCCTCAGTTCATCGCTTCACTCACCGACGAACAAGTCGTCAGTGAATTGGAAGCTCGCATTAAAGAATGCCATCGCCAGGCGCGAGAGCTGCGGGCTTGAACTCATTACGCCACCGCCCCTGCGGCGGTGGCTCATTCGCTTTTGCGCTAATTGTTGTCGCCACCTTCCGGGTGGCGCAAGTTAAATCCCTTCGGCGGCCAGGAAGCGCTCTGCATCGAGTGCAGCCATGCAGCCGGTGCCGGCCGACGTGATGGCTTGGCGATAGTAATCGTCGGCGACATCGCCAGCGGCGAACACACCCGGCACGCTGGTGAACGTGCGGAAGTGCTGCGTGTACTTGATGTAGCCCTTTTCGTTCAGTTCGAGTTGGCCGTCGAGGAAGGAAGTATTCGGCGTGTGACCAATGGCCAGGAACAGGCCGTTGGCAGGCAGCTCTTCCTTGGAGCCGTCCTGATTGTTCTTCAGGCGAATTCCCGTCACACCAGCCTTCTCATCACCAAGCACTTCGTCGACTTCGCGGAAGAAGTGAATCTTGATCTTAGGGTTTGTCTCGGCCCGCTCCTTCATGATTTTTGAAGCGCGGAAGACATCGCGCCGCATCAGCATGTGAACGGTCGAAGCGTACTTGCTGAGGTAGGTCGCTTCTTCGACGGCCGAGTCACCACCGCCGACGACCACCATGGGCTTGTTGCGGAACCGGGGAAGCGCGCCATCGCACACGGCGCAAGCACTCACGCCGCGATTCTTGTATTTCTCTTCTGAAGGCAAGCCGAGGTAATTTGCCCGAGCACCCGTCGAAACGATGATGGTATGCGATTCAATCGGTGCTCCGTCGCGCGGCTTGATTACGAAGGGCCGCTTGCTGAGATCGACCGAGACCACGTCATCGGTGACGATCTTGGTGCCGAAGTTAATCGCCTGCTGACGCATCAGGTTCATCAACTCGGGCCCAGTCACCGCGTGCGGGTGCTCTTCGATCATGAAGTCGTTGTGCCGCTCGGGATCAATGGCCGACTTGATATAGCCGCTCAGGTTGCCGGAGGGAAAACCGGCGTAGTTCTCGACTTCGGTGGTCAGATTCAACTGGCCCAGCGGCAAGGTACCAGCGACCCGGTTCTCTTCCGTGATGGCTCCCTCGAACACGATCGGGTGCAAGTTTGCCCGGGCCGCATAGATCGCGGCAGACCAACCAGCGGGACCACTACCAATTATCACCACATGCTCGGGCATCGAAACATCCTGAAAGAGTGTGAAGCCAATCAAGCCTGATTATAGGAACAGCCGCCCGGTCGTAAACCGGCGGCTGTGGCTAGTTTGGTAGAAGTCAAAGATCGTTAGCGGACACTTTGCCGGGGGACTACCTGCGGCTGCAGTGGTTCCCCGCCAATCAAGCTCACTCTTCCCAGAATTAGAAGATGCCCAGGGCAGCCAGGCTGTAACGAACGACGAGGCCGGCGGCGACCACGCTGACCATGCTCATCAGTTTGATAAGAATGTTCAGGCTGGGGCCGCTGGTGTCCTTGAAGGGGTCACCCACGGTATCGCCGACCACGGCTGCCTTGTGCGCATCGGTCTTTTTACCGCCGAAGTTGCCGGCCTCGATGTGCTTCTTGGCATTATCCCAAGAGCCACCCGAATTGGACATGAACACGGCCACGCAGAAGCCGGTGGCCAGCGTTCCTACCAACAAGCCGAGTACGCCGCCTACTCCCAGGAGCAAACCGATGACGACCGGGGTCACGAGCCCGAGGAGCGAAGGCAGAATCATTTCCCGCTGGGCAGCTACGGTGCTGATTTGTACCGGCCGAGCGTAATCGGGCATCGAAGTTCCGGCCATAATCCCAGGGTTCTCTTTGAATTGGCGGCGAACTTCTTCCACCATTCCCTTGGCCGCACGTCCCACCGCTTTCATCGTCATGGCGCAGAACACAAATACCGACATCGAGCCCAGCAAAATGCCGACCATCGCCTTGGGGTTCATCAGAGAAGCGTCGTAGTACGTGGCGAAGTCGGGAATGGTGGCATGCTTCAGCTCGATGAGCGTCAATTGATCCTCGCCCATCGTAAGCTTGCGCCGCTTCGGGCTTCCCCGGAAATCGGTCTCTAGAAGGCCAGTGCTTTTGCCGGTTTTTGCCAACGGCAACGCTTGCCAGGCAGGCAAACGGGCTTCAGTTGGCATGACGAGGTACATCTCGTAGTTTTTGGGATCGTTTCCGTTTTTATGGAGCACGAAGTTCTGGTTGATCTTGTAGTAGCCATTGTCGGCTGCCGTGGCCACGACTGTGGGATCTTTGCCCCAGCGTTCGAAGCCCACGCGCACTTCTTCGATATAGGCGGCAAGTAGAGCGAGCGCGGTAAGAGCCGCCGAACCGATGGCAAACCCCTTACCCGTCGCAGCAGTCGTGTTGCCCAGAGCATCGAGAGCGTCGGTGCGGCGGCGAACCTCGGCACCCAGGTGAGACATTTCGGCGTTGCCACCGGCGTTATCAGCAATCGGGCCGTACGCATCGGT
This sequence comes from Anatilimnocola aquadivae, assembly GCF_049819085.1. Taxonomy (GTDB): domain Bacteria; phylum Planctomycetota; class Planctomycetia; order Pirellulales; family Pirellulaceae; genus Anatilimnocola. The sequence continues at coordinate 5,259,654 of NZ_CP187419.1, read as the reverse complement.
GGCAAGTGTGATTCCCAGCGTGCTAAGCATCCCCACAGCGGCAATACCCACGCCGTACAGGCCGAGGGCGAAATTGTCGACGCTGGCAAAGTCCCAATTGTTGGCGAAACCAAACGAAGCCAAGGTGGCAATGCACACAATCACCACCGGTGCCCAAGTGCTTTGCATACCGGCGGCGATACCACCAATGATTACCGTGGCTGGGCCGGTCTGGGCCTGAGCGGCAACTTCCTTGGTCATCGAGTATTCGTCGCTGGTTGCGATCGTTGTGTAGTAGCCAATCAGCCAGCCTGCCACGAGGCCGACCACCACGCTACCTGCTACTCCCATGTGGTCTGGCAAAATCCAATACGCCAAGCCAAAGGTGCAAACCGCGACGAGCAGAGTCGATGCGTTAATGCCGCGAAAGAGTGCGGCCAACAGGTTTTTCTGCGTGGCCTCTTCATTGGTACGGATCACATACATGCCGGCGATCGACAAAACGATGCCCACTCCCGCGATTGCCATCGGCAGCAGCAGGGCGGCCAACTGTTTTTGTTCGTTGCCGAGAAAGGCGGCCACACCGAGTGCAGCCGTCGCGAGAATCGCACCGCAGTACGATTCGTACAAGTCGGCACCCATGCCCGCGACGTCGCCGACGTTGTCACCCACATTGTCCGCAATCGTTGCTGGGTTACGCGGATCGTCTTCAGGAATACCAGCTTCCACTTTACCGACGAGATCTGCACCGACGTCGGCTGCCTTCGTGAAGATACCACCGCCTACTCGCGCGAACAAAGCTTGGCTACTGGCACCCATACCAAAGCACAGCATGATCACCGTGATTTCGCCTAACGACAGAGCCTCGTGGCCGAACGCTCCCATGCCCCAGCGCAGAACCGCGTACCAAATGCAGATATCGAGCAACCCGAGGCCGACGACGACGAGGCCCATCACCGCCCCGCTGCGGAACGCCACCTGCAGGCCCTGATTCAAAGATTTTTGCGCGGCCGCAGCTGTGCGACTGCTCGCGTGCGTGGCGGTCTTCATGCCGAAGAAGCCGGCCAAACCGCTGAAGAAACCACCCGTAATAAACGCGAAAGGGACGAACTCACTTTGCGTTTTCAAGACGAATGCTTGAATGGCCAACAAGGCGGCAATCACGACAAAAAATGCCGCGACGACTTTGTATTGCTGCCGCAAATAGGCGGCAGCCCCCGTTCGCACGTAGCCGGCAATTTCTTGCATGCGCGCGTTGCCTGGATCTGACGCCATCATTTGGCGGTAGAACACAAATGCCTGAGCCAGCGCGATGATGGAGCCCAACAAGCAGATGCTCCACACCAGCACTTCCGTAGTACTCCCGGCGGCAGGTGCCACAACCACTGCCGCTGGAGGCTCACCCTTGGGAGTTTCTTGCGCCCTAACCGAGTTCGACATAGCGAGCAGCACTGTGCAAACCAGTGCCACCATCAATGCCCCACACCATCGCCGCACGCTGTTCATCATCCGTCAGTCCTCGTTCCAGGTTGTCCATCGAGCGCCGCCAGCGAACGGAATCGCCGGCCCCAACAGCCAGAACTTGCGTTCAACTGTCGGAGGAAAATGACGTCGCATTAAAGCCGCGTGATGGGCACCTGTCAACCAGTGGATCGGCGGAAGGGCTTACGATTAACCCTAATCTGCAACTTTACGGGATTTGGTACGCCGCCGTTCTCAAGGTGTCGTACAAATGAACCAAGCGGGCATTCGCCCTCAGCTAGCATCGAGTGGCCAAGCTAGTGCCCTTATTTGGCAAACTTTCTGCCGGCTCGTAGCCAGTTCGCTAGCTGTGGAAGCACGCCTGAATCGCACGCTTGGCCGGTTGCGGCAAAACCTCGCTGCAGTCTGCGCATTCGCTTGGCGCAGCAGCACTAACGGACGATAAACAGTTTTGTGCGCGAGTGGTTGACCCAACCGCGCCGGGCTCTTCCCGCCTCGACGCGCTCCCCCTCAGACAATTAGAATCTGGGCTTCCGATCCACAGTTTTCAGTCCACTTTTTTCGGCGTGCGGTGGCCCAGACCCGGGCCAAAACACTCCGGCACCTCAGCACTTAGAGCCACGGAACCAGGCTGCGAATGACTCGTCGCGTCGTCATTACCGGAATCGGTCTCGTCAGCCCCCTGGGTAACTCTGCGTCCAAGCTTTGGGACGCGCTGGCCCAGGAAAAAACTGGCATCGCCGAACTCACCACGATCCCCACTTCCTCCCTGCCGACTCCTTTTGGAGCCGAGGCTCGCGAGTTCACGGGGGCCATCGAGGAGTTCGGTCCGCTCGAAAAAGCTCTCGGCCGCAACATCAAAAAAAACCTGAAGGTGATGTGTCGCGAGATTCAGATGGGCGTGGCCGTTGCGCAGCTATGCATTAGCGACGCTGGCCTGAAGCTGGAGTCGATCGACCGTGACCGCCTCGGCGTGCTGTACGGCAGCGACTATATGCTGACCCTGCCCGGCGACTTCGCGGGCGGTGTGCGGAAGTGCCTCGATGGACAGGGGCATTTCGACTTTACGAAATGGGCCGACGAAGGCTTGCCCGTGGTTGAGCCCCTCTGGCTGCTCAAATACTTGCCGAACTTGCCCGCCGCCCACGTGGCGATCTTTAACGAGCTGCGTGGCCCGAACAACTCGCTCACGTCGCGCGAAGCGTCGAGCAACCTCGCCGTCTCCGAGGCCTATCACACCATCCTCCGCGGCCATGCCGATCGCATGCTCGCTGGGGCCACCGGCACCCGTATTCATCCTGCCCGTTCGGTACACGTAGCCATGCAGGAAACGCTGGCCGAGGGTAGCGACCCGAACAAGCTGAGCCGGCCCTTCGATCGAAATCGCAATGGCCAGGTTCTGGGAGAAGGTGCAGCCTGCATCCTGCTGGAAGAACTGGCCTCGGCTGAAGCTCGCGGCGCGAAGATCCTGGGCGAAATCATTGGCGGCGGCTCATCGATCGTGGCGAACACCAAGAGTGAGCCCGACGAAAAGACTGCCATCGCCAACGTAATGAATCAATCGCTGAACAGCGCCAAGCTCAAGCCCAGCGAAATCGGCCACATTCATGCTCATGGCCTCTCCGATGTCCGGGGCGATAAGCTAGAAGCACAAGGCATCGCCGCGGTACTGGGTTCTGATACTGCGAAAGTGCCTGTCACTGCCGCCAAGAGTTACTTCGGCAACCTCGGCGCGGCGGGCGGCCTGGTCGAAGCCATCACCAGCATCCTCGCGCTCCAAAATGGCAGCTTGTTCCCGATCCAATCGTTGACCGAACTCGATCCCGAGTGCCCGATTCGCCCCGCAAAGCGCGGCGACGCGGCGGGCGACACGTGCATTAACCTAAGCGTGACTCCGCAGGGGCAGGCCAGCGCCATTGTGATTCGGAAGTGGGCCAGCTAGCCGAACCTGGTCTCGGTTTGCATGCGTGGCGAGCCGCACCTACAGTAAGACATGCATCGGAACGCCTCCACGCTGAGTGGCCGACATGTTCTTCACCAAACGATTGCCGCAACCACTCCACCAGCGCCGCCTGCGCTGGAGCCTGCGATCGTCACTTTTGCTCCATTTGCTGATTGTTGCATTCGTGGCCACCGAGCTACTCTTGATTGTCGCGCCGCTGCCGGTCGCGCCGCCGCAGCAAATTGCCCTGCAAGCTCCGCCGCTCAGCGAGCCGCCAGCTGTCGAAGCCGTCGAGATCGACGCTTTTACACCCCACAGCGAGCATTGGCTGGCCGAAGAAGCTATCAGCACGCGCGACATTGAAGCCGCGCAGGAAGATCCTCGCTGGGCGGTTCTCACCGACGGCGATCTTGAAACTCGCTCTGCGGCCGAACAAGCGGCAGCGGGCACGTTTGTCGCCGAGCGCGTCATGCGCTCGATCAAAGAGGCTGAGCAACACTCCTCAGCTGACAATCTCCAGCGCCTGGAAAATCTCACGGGCCAATTGAATGACGTAGCGACTGAAGAATCGGTGAAAGAAGTGACTGCTCAGCTAAGCAAGTTGCTCGGCACTTCGCAGCGGGCGACGGAACCGTCCAAGGAACCTGTCGCGGGCGAGTTCGACCTCGATACGGCTCAACTGCACGATGTGCGCCGCGAGATGCTAGAGGACGGCACCTTCAAATACACTGCTGTGCTCCTCGACTCCGCCGGCCGCACGATGGACTCTCCCATGCCGGCCGAAGAAGGTGAATCGGCTTACAAAACCTTCGAACTCATCAAATCGAACCCGCTGCTCGAACGCGTCTACCGCGGCGTCGTCATGTCGCTGCTTGAGAAGATGCTGAAGCCGAAGTAATCGCTAAATACGCAGTGAACGAAGCTCACTCCGCTGCCGGTTCATTTGGCGTGGGCGGTACCGGATTGCTCAGCATGGGCTTTGGTGCAGGTGTCGCCGGAATTTCCACTTCTGGCACGATTGCCTCGGGGGCCGGCTTGGTCTTGGCTGGCTCGTAAGGACGAGGCAGGTCGTCGATCTTGAAACCGGCTACATGCGGCGACGAATCGGACAGGCGATAGTGTTCAGGAAGTTGAGCGTGTGCGGGCACATCGGCCGCTGGAGGCGACTGCCAGACCACACCAAGGTCTGGCGAACGCTCGCTACCTGCCCAGCGATCGCGATCGGCCAGTGTGTGGTCGATCATCCCTTCGCCAGCGCCCGAGGGTTTGGCTCGCAGAAACAGCATTTCTTCGCGCGGGTAGCAATTGTCGGCACCGCCAAAAATGAAGTGTACGTCGTCGATATTTGGCATGCCGGCGAACTCAAACAGCGGTGCCTCGTTGCCGACGCTGAAAATGCATCTTTCGCTCGTGACTTCCAGGTCGAGTTGATGGGCCGCATCACGCTGCCGTTGCATTTTGAACAGGCCCTGCTGCGCAGCTACCGTGACGCGGTCGAGCGATAGCTCGATGCGACCATGCCAGCGAGGCTTAGCGATCGTGCCACCTGTTTCCACGAGGCGTTTGGATGAAATGAACAGCCCTTGGTCCCATTTCAAGCGAACGGGCAACTCTTCCGGCACGCTTAGAAAGGTAGCTTCGCCCCGCGCCAGGCAATCCGACAGTTCGATGGCCGCCGGAGCGATCATGGCCATTTCGTCGTCCATTTTCATCGTTTCGGTCAGACGTCGCGTCAGCAATTGCACAAAGCTGACCTGCTCATGCTGGGGCTGCCCGGAACTGCCACGATCGACGACCGTCAGAACACAGTTGTTCAACTCCAGAGTTTGGCCTTGGTGAATCGCAAACATTGCCCAATCGTAGGACGGTTCGTCAGGCAGCTCCATCCGCAAATCGACGTCTTGAAAGACCAGCCGCGACGAGCCACCCAGCAGGTGAATCATTTGCCGCGGATCAGAGACGCTCAACAGTTCCGGACGAAATACGACTTGCGGCTTGCGCCCCGGCGCTGCATGAATCACCATTCGACCGGGAGGAACCTCGAACGCGTACTCGACCATTTCGCCGTTAAAATCGAGTTCCACTTCGGCGATGCCGCTTTCCACGGCACGGCGGATGGCTTGCGAAAGGGAACCAGCCAATTCGTTATCAGCCGTCGAAACTGCGCCGCGGCGAACCACAATTTTGGGAGCTGGCGGAACGGGCGGAGCGGTCGTTGTGTTTCCTGAGGAGGGATTCGTCATGGCAGCGCTGTTGGCGACCGAATCGGGCGGTGGCCCCACGGCCAGCGGCGGATCGATTAGGGCACTAGCAATCGGCGAAACGGAGGGAGAGCCTTCATTGGGGCGTGTGACAATCTCGGTAGTTTTCGCGTCAACACTGGTAGCGCCCGGAGTGGTCTCAGCGACTGGTTTGGTGGTGACTGTGTTCTGGTTGGTGAGCGAATTTTCTTCGGGGGCGGTACCGCCGTTGGTTGTTTCGACAGGACCTTCCGGCACCGTCGTGATGCCGATAGGGCGCAGCTGAATTCGGTCATCGCGCCCCGCTTGCCGCGTGGCGATTTCAAGCCCGAACAGCACCAATACCAGGACCGCAATCGGTGCGGCGATGGTCACTAACCAATTCGACCAGCCTGCCTGGCTACTGGGTAACAGTGCGGGGTGGTCCGCCACCGTCGGGCCAATATCGAGGCCTAAATCGCGGCCAATTCGCTCAATATCGGCGACCAATTCTTGAGCCGTTTGATGCCGTTGTACCGGGCGTTTGGCCAGCATTTTGGCCAGCAGCGGCGTAACGGCCGTGGCAATTTCGGGGCGGAACAGGCGGACGTCCGGTGGATCTTCGCCGCTGTGATTCAGTAGCTTTTGCATGGCGCTGCCATCCGGAAACGGAGGCTTGCCAACCAGCATGAAGTACAACGTGCAACCGAGCGAATAGATGTCGCTGCGCACGTCGGCTACGCGAGGATCGCGGGCCTGTTCGGGCGAGATGTAATCGAACGTGCCGAGCGTGACGCCGCTGGCGGTCAGATCGTCGAACGAGGAATCGACCTGGTGCAAGCGAGCCAGGCCCATATCGACAAGCTTCACATGCCCCTCGGGCGTCACCAGCACGTTCGAGGGCTTGATGTCTCGGTGTACCACATCGCGCCGCGAGGCATGGTCGAGCGCTTCGGCCACTTGCATCGTGTACCGCAGTGCTTCATCAAGGGGCAACGGTCCCTTCTCTTGCACCAATTCGCGAATGTTGATGCCCTGAATAAACTCGAACACGATGAAGTTCAGCCCGGCATCTTCGCCAACGTAATGGACGCGGGCGATGTAGCGGTGATCGAGCCGAGCGGCACTTTGGGCTTCGTTGCGAAAGCGGCGGACGTTCTCTTCCGATGATTGATCGCGCGAGAGGACTTTGACCGCGACGGTACGTCCCAGACGGGTGTCGTTCGCACGAAACACGGCCCCCATGCCGCCGCCGCCAACAAACTCGACCAGTTCGTAGTGCTCGAGGCGACGACCGATGAGCGTTTCGCCCAGGTACTGAACGGCCCGCTTGGCCCCCAGGGGAATCATCAAATCGGCCGGTTGCGGAGCGAGTTTGCCCGCCGAGATCACGGTCTTGTCATCGGCCAGAACATCAGCGGTCGAGATCGCGGCACGTTCTTCGGCGGGGATGATCACCACGCGCGAATCGGGGTGACGACTACCGTACGAACCGCTGCCAGCGAGATCGTCTTGCGCCAAATCATGCGTAGAGGCGCTAATGCCAGAGAAGTGACTCCCTGGATAATCCCCCGTGCTTGATTCAGGCGGCTGGCTGGCCATTCCCGTAACTCCGCAAGACCTTCTTGGATCAGCAGACAAGCGGCCTCGTGCCGCACGCGATGATAGACCGCGTGAACGCTCCGGGCCCTAGGGTGCGGAGTAGTTCCGAATTGATGAGATGCCGTGAAAAGACTGAGCTGAATTATAGTTGGCCCGCTTCGCTGGGGTCAATCTTTCCCGCGAAGTGAGGCCCGAATTCAGAATTGTGTCTTTGCGTTTGAATGGTACCCAGCAGGCAAATCGTTACCAGCAATCGCCCAGTCTCCACCATCCCCCCAAATCGGCGACGTGCGGCGCTCCTTCGGCGATTAATGGCATGAAAATGCGATCTATGCACAGCATGGGTAATGTGAGTCCACTTTGCCGCTTGTACTAGTTCTACTCGATTTGACACCTATGCCGGTCGAAATGAATAACCGGGCACCAGTTCATGGGGGAACAACCAATGCGTATCAATTTTCTCTCGGTCGTAGCGACATTGTGTGTCGCTCTTTGTGTGGGTAGCGATTTGGCGATGGCTCAGTACGGTTCGCCAGGAATGGCGCAAGCCGGCTTCTATCAGGGTGGCGATGCTCCAGCACCCATGGGCGGCGGTATTCCGCCTGCTCCTGGTGGTAGCTATGGCTGCGGCGCGGGCGTCGGCTGCAGCGATGGAATTGGCGGCTACTGTGGCGATGGCTGCGGCGATTGCTGCGATGGCTGGACGCACCGCTTCAACGTCTTCGGCGAGTTCCTCTACCTTCGCCCTCGCGATGTGGATGTGGCCTACGCCTCGGCCATCGACGGGCCAATCGTCGCCGGAGCTCCCGGCTTGCAAAATGGCCGCATCGGCGTCCTAGACCAAGATTATCAGCCAGGCTTCCGCGTGGGTGTCGGCTTCACCACCGACAGCTGCAATCAAATCACCCTGAGCTACTCGCAGCTTGACGCTACCTCGACGGATGCGATCGCTGCGACGGGCACCAACGTGATTCGCGGTCTCGTGCTGCATCCCAACTCCGTGAATGCCGGTGCGAACTGGCTGAATGCCAATGCCAGCGGCGGCCTGCAGTACAAGATGGCCGACCTCGACTACCGCGGTCTGCTCGCCTACAGCAACGAATACGAAGTCGGTTACCTGGTGGGTGCTCGCTACACTCGCTTGGAACAGAATTTTGCTGCCAACTTCGTCAACGTCGGTACCGAAACGGTCAACTCGTCGGTTGACTTCGAAGGTGCCGGTATGCGGCTCGGTCTCGACTTCGAACGCTATGGTCGCAACCGTCAGTGGTTCGTCTACGGCAAGGGTTACACCAGCTTCATCGGTGGTGAGTTCCGAGGTTCGTACCTGCAGAGCAACCAAGGTGACCCGGTTGTCGCCCAAACCACTTGGGAAGCCGGTCGCATCGTCTCGATCATGGATCTCGAAAGTGGTATCGGCTGGCAAAGCTGCTCGGGCAACATTCGCCTGTCGATCGGCTACCTGTACAGCGGTTGGTACAACGTCGTCAAACAGAACGAGTTCATCTCGGCTGTGCAGAACAACGCCTTTGTCGCCAACGGCATGAGCACTTACGACAGTGCCATCACTTTCGACGGGTTGACCGCTCGCGTCGAAGTGCGTTGGTAGTCGCCTCGCACATCTGAACTGCATGCCCAACCGGGGTCGCTTCACAGCACCCCGGTTTTTTCGTTTTCTTGCCGCACTTTCCGGCAAATCCAAGCTCCCGCAGGCAGCGATTCGGCGTCCGCCACTTGCTATCACGCGGACGCTTGCGGTACGCTTGCCCGGTAGTAAAAAGTTCTCGATTCGAAGTCTGACGAGGCCGTCATGCAGGGTTTGTTCGCAAAAATCGAAGAGGCAACCGCCTTCATCCGCTCGAAGTGGGACAAGCAGCCCCACGCGGGCATTATTCTCGGCACTGGCCTCGGTAGCCTGGTCGAACAGATGCAGCAAGACGTCGCCATCGACTACGGCGACATCCCCCACTTCCCCCGCAGCACCGCCATCAGCCATCGCGGTCGGCTGATCTGCGGCATGCTCGGCAATTTGCCCGTGATGGCGATGGAAGGTCGCTTTCACATGTACGAAGGCTATCCGCTCGACACCATCACGTTGCCCGTGCGGGTCTTCAAGGCAATGGGGGCTAAGTTGCTCGTCGTTTCAAATGCCTGCGGCGGCATGAATCCGTATTATCAATGCGGCGACATCATGGTCATCGATGATCACATCAACTTAATGGGCGGCAATCCGCTCATCGGTGTGAACGACGATCGCCTCGGACCACGCTTCCCCGATATGAGCCAGCCTTACGATCGCGCGCTGGTCGATCGCGCCCTCGAAGTGGCTCGCAAGCAAAACATCGTCGCGCACAAAGGTGTATTCGTCGCGGTTTCAGGACCCAACCTGGAAACGCGGGCCGAATACCGATTCCTTCGACTCATCGGCGCCGACGTGGTGGGCATGTCGACCGTGCCGGAAGTGATTGTCGCTGTCCATGCCGGCCTAAAGGTCGTTGGCTTCTCGATCATCACCGATATGTGCTTCCCCGATGCACTCGAGCCAGCCGATGTGCCGAAGATCATTGCGACTGCCAACGCCGCGGAACCAAAACTGCGCGCGCTCGTAATGGGAGTCCTCGCTCAAGAGAAAGCCTAAATCTAGGCCGGAACTGCGTGCGTACACTTGCTACCGTCCTACGAAAACCATGAACGCACTCATCACCCACGACCGAGATCGCATGCTGCAAGATGCCTTGGCTGTAGTACGTTCACGCTGGACTTGCACGCCGCAGGTGGCCATCATTCTTGGCACGGGACTGGGCGATCTGACGGACGAAATCGAAGCGGAGCAGATCATTCCGTATCGCGAAATTCCTCACTTCCCGCACTCGACGGCGCTCGCTCACAAAGGAAATTTCATCTGCGGCCGGATCAACGATATCCCGGTCATCGTGATGCAAGGTCGCTGCCACTTGTACGAAGGTTACCCGGTCGAGCAAGCCACGTTGCCCGTGCGTGTGATGCAGGCGCTCGGCGCGCAGACGCTAATCGTTTCGAATGCCGCTGGCGGCGTAAACCCGCTGTACGAAGTGGGCGATGTGATGATTCTCGAAGATCACATTCAGCTGATGTTTCTCGAAGGGCTCGCGTCGTTTGCTGCGGGCCAAACCGATCGGATGCCGCGCAAACAGGCTCGCCTGTATTGCCCCAGGCTGATCGCCGCCGGTCTGCACACGGCCCGTGAACAGGGCTTTGCTTGTCAGCAAGGCGTGTATGTCGCCGTGACAGGCCCCAGCTACGAAACTCGCGCCGAGTATCGCATGTTCCGCAAGTTGGGCGATGTGGTCGGCATGTCGACCGTCCCGGAAGTGCTCGTCGCTGCCAGCTGCGGCATGCGTGTCTTCGGCATCTCAACCGTGACCAACATTGCCCGGCCCGATGCCATCGTTCGCGAAGAAGTCGACGCCGAGCACGTCGTCAAAGTCGCCCAGCAAGTGAAGTACAAAGTGCGGGCCCTCGTGCATGGCGTGCTGAAGGAATTGCATCGCGAGCAATTTACCAAGACAAGTTAGTGTATATGTCGTCAATAATATAAAAAGAAATATTGACAATCAGTCGCCGCTGTGCGCTAATATTGGGGTGCACTTTTACTGTGTGGTGGATCGTGCCCGGGCCCTGCTGCGCGGATAGGCGGCTTCGTTTTTTGGCGAAATGCCGGGACTTCGATGAGGTAGATGCCTGTTCCAGGGCGAACGAGGTTGTTGGACAAAAGGACGCGTACAAATGTCTGGAGCGAGAACCGAAGTGATTGCCAGGCAGCAGGTTTTGATGGGGAGCAAAAATCTGGGGCCTGTCCAATAACCCTGCGAGAGTGGCTTGGGACGGCCAATCGTTTTCAGACAATCGCCAGAATGACGAAGATGCGAGCGGTCCCGAAAAGGTTATCAAACGGTTTTCAGACGATCGTCAGAATGAGGCCAACGAATTTAGTAACTGCTTGGGAGTTTAGAGTTTACAGCGAGGGCTGCAGAGAAAATAACTCACTAAAAAGTTATCAAAAGTGGTTATCAACCGACGGGCAGGAGATCGTCCGTGTGATTCGCTACTGTACGGAACGCATGTACTTCAGAAAGTCGCTTTCGAGAGCTTCGAGATTGCCACCGAAGAACTTGAGGAACTGTTCTTGACGGGCGGCAGGCTCTTGCATGACGAGAGGCGTTTGCTCGGCCAGAACCTTCAGGTACTTGGTGTACTGCTCGCCTTGCGTGCGGATGAGAAAGTAATTGAGTGCCCAGCCTTCGGCGTAGGCATCGGCCATGGAGGCTGGGTCGCGAAAGCGCTTGTCGTCGCCCAACAGCAAAGCGAGCGAGCCAGGCTGACGCGTTTTCAAGTACTTGCGGAAGTTGATGAGGTTGTAGCGATTCACAGCACCGACGTTACGCCACCCTTTGCTGTTGTCGAGATCGGGAGTTTCGAAAAAGACCGCCAGGCCTTCGCTGACCCAGAAAGGAGTATCGGTGAACCGTTGTTGCAGCCCGCTGTTGAAAGCCAGTTGATGGGTCGCTTCATGCACAATGGTCGCGACATTCCGCTCGGCATTGGGCTGCGACAAGACCTGGCTGATGCGAGCCGCGGTCCGATCGCCAGCGAATCGCATTTCGGCCAGGCCCGTCAGGTCGTACATCGTGACGAGATTGGTATGCAGACTGTAGTAGCCCATGATCGACTTGGTCGAGTCGCCCAGTTCGTTGCGAGCGTACAGTTCATAGTTTTCGCGAGAGTCGAACACAATCGCCGCAAGGGGGAACTCCGGCTCGCGCAGCTCGGCACCTTTGCGCGGCCAGTAGCTGTAGAACGCCGAATAGAGCCGTTCGTAGAGCGCACCCACCCACTGGGCATAGCCGGGCGAGGTGTTGTAGCAAATGGTGTAGTGCCGGGTTTGAAAAACCTTGAAGCCTGCGGGGAGCGTTTCGAGCAGTTGCTTCGTGAACTCTGGTTTAGTCAGAGGCTGAAAGAGCTTGTCGTCGGAGCGGCGATCGGTGATTTCTTCTTTGGGCAGGGGCCAGAGCTTGCCGTCCCGAGTCAGCAGCAGCAGACCGCCGTCTTCGGCTTCGACCATCACCTTGCCCGTCAAAACTCGCGTTTTGCCAGCTTGATTAATTGAAACTTGCTCGACAGCCTGCAGAGGCGCGCTCAGCGAGATCACCAGCAACAGGCTGCTGGCGAAACACATGGCGCGAGTTGTGATCAAACCAAGCATGAACAATTCCTGACCGTCGAGCCCCTGGCGATAAAACTAGTATAGCTCGCCGCGGAGGCGAATCAGCGCTGTTCGGGTGACCCGCGATAGCGCTGGGCAGTCGGAACTTGAGGGGCGTCGGGCTGAGGATAGCCGGGAGATGAGTATTGTGCCGGTGGTGCCTGGCCGGGAGGAACGAAGTTGGGATCAGCGATATCAACCATCTGGTACTGGCCCAGTTGCTCGCGCGGAAAAACAAACGTGGCATTCCCTTCGTTGAAAGCTTGGTTCACCAGATATTGAGGAACATCCAGATTTACCTTCATCCCTTCGCCGGGCATTTGCAATTCGACATGATGGGGCAAAGTGACACTATCGAGCGAATAGTAACGCTGTTGCGACAGCTTCGCGCTGAGCATGGGCCGGCCAGCAGAATCGGCAATTTGTTGCTCCATCAAGTAGCCGTGCCGAGCATGCACGTACAAGGTGCGGTTCAGGTCGCCGGCTGGCGTTGGTTGCCGATACACAAACTTCAGGCGGTTCTTATCGGCAGAGACCGGTTCGCCAACGACGTTTTCGGGACTGAGTTGCACAAAGCCGAGGGCTTCGATGAACATGTTGGGATCGATGGCCAACTGCTGACGAATGTTGCTCGTGGCCAGCCGATCGTGACGGGCGAAGAACACATTGGGAGGATTACTTTGTGATGTCCAAAACCAGAGCATCTCTTCGTTCGAACCCATGTCGACAACAGGACCAAGCAGCGACGAGTTCGCTCGAAAACGCAACTTGTTCGGTCGTTCGAAGGCCAGTTCGGTTTGAGCACGAAAACCGGAAAGCGAAACACTCGCCCCTTGCGATTGCAGGCTATTAACGCGAGCGGTGCTGGAATTCAGTGCCGCGACCAACTCTTCTTTGGGAGGAATGGAAGTGAATAAAACGGGCCCGGCATCTTGCTGCTGTTGCCAAGGTGAGACGAAACCCGGCCAGCCTTTCCAGCGGCAACCGGACGAGCATAGGAGCCCGCAGGTGGTGATCGCCAGGAGGAGCAGGGTTTGTGATTTCAAGGTTGCATCCTTGCAACGAGGGGCAGGCTCAGCAATCAACTGGCTGCAGTGGGCTGTTGCAACAATTGCGACAACTGGGCCTGCAACTCAGTCGCCCGCGCTGCTTCCGGCAGCGCCACGGCAACTCGATATTGAACTTCCTTGCGTGGGCATTCGAATACTTGGATCTGTCTGCCCGTGGCATCGGTCTCTTCGGCTTCGAGTCGCAATACTCGGCGGCGAACGAGCAACAGGGCCAGTACGTAGCGTAAGTCTTCGCGCGAGGGATCGTGTTCGAGGGTTTCAAAAAATTCGAGCATCACTTCGTGGGGTGCCCATTGCGGTTTGCGAGCGGTGGCATCGGCCATGGTCGCCTTCCACCAACCCAAGGCTTTCTCCGGCGGTCCCTTCCACTCGGCAGCTGAATAGTCTTGGCGCAACACCTGCGCACCACTGGGCACAAGGACCGAGTAGTACGTCTCGCCAGGCTGCAGTTCGCGATCGGTCGCGGCACAGCGGCGGGTACAGCGGGAAATTTCGAAGTCGAGCATGGGATATAATCGGGAGGAATCTTGAAGGCGGCGAATCGTAGAAGAATTGCGACAACAACTCAAGATGAATGATTGCAACCGGCCTGCTGGCAAGCTCGACGCTAGCGGCCGTTGCGAAGGTGCCTAACATGAGCATAACACCGCACATTCTGATGTGCCCGCCCGATCATTACGGGATTGAGTACGAAATCAATCCGTGGATGAGCCGGAGCCGGCAGGCAGATCGTGAATTGGCCAAGCAGCAGTGGCAAGATTTGAGATCCTTGCTGGAACACTTGGGTGCTCAGATTTCACTCTTGGAACCCGTCGCAGGTTTGCCAGATTTAGTCTTCACTGCCAACGCGGCGATGATCTATCGCGAGCGGGCCATCCTTGCTCACTTTCGTCACGAGCAACGCCAGGGAGAAGAGCCCCTGTGCGATCGTTGGCTGAGCGAGCACGGCTTTTACGTCGAAAGGCTGCCGGACGGGCGCTACTTTGAAGGGGCCGGTGATGCGCTCTTTTGCGGCGAAACCCTGCTCGCGGGCTATCGCATCCGCAGCGATATCCACAGCCAGCAGTTGGTCGGCAAGCTGGTCGATAGCCGCGTGATTCCCGTCGAACTGGTCGATACGCACTACTATCACCTCGATACTTGCTGCTGTCCGCTTTCGCCCGGCGAAGCGATTTGGTTTCCGGGTGCTTTTGATGATTACGGCCGACAAGCGATTCGCGAAGCAGTGCCCAAACTGATCGAAGTGACTGCGGAGGAAGCTCACAGTTTTGCCTGCAACGCAGTGGTCGTCGGCAAGAATATCGTCACAAACAGTGGCTCGCCACAGCTTCACCATGATCTGCGTGTGGCTGGCTACACTCCCTTCGAAACGCCCCTGAGTGAATTTGTAAAGGCTGGTGGTAGTGCCAAATGCCTGACCTTGCGACTGGACGGCGAGGAGGCAGCAAGTTGGAAGAACCATTTGCCAAAGTGACGGGCTGATGTTAAATAATTATTCACAGCGGGGCCGCGAGAATCCACAGACCCTGCAGGTGGCATTGGAGTGATGAACATGTTCAACCGTCTTGTGTTGGGTATCACCGGATTCGTTGCTGTGTGCTTGTTGATTGCACAGGTCGGTTACGCGCAAGCAACAATCACCACTCCAACTTCAACAGCGCCGGCAATCGTTGCCGATGTTTGGCCGGAAGGAAAAATGCCCGGACGTGGTGCCGATCAACCCGAGGCCGAAAGGCCTTCGAAAGATAAGTTTCACCGCATTACCAATGTCAGCCGTCCCACGCTGACTGTGTTTCCTGCAGAGAAGAAAGATTCACCCGCCATGATCGTCTGTCCTGGCGGCGGTTATAGCTACGTGGTGATCGATAAAGAGGGATCGGAAATCGCAGGGTGGCTGAATTCGCACGGGATCACGGCCTTGGTCTTGAAGTACCGAAACCCAAACAACCGCGAGGGAGCACTTCAGGACGTGCAGCGGGCTTTGAGTCTTACCCGAGCGAAAGCTGCTGAGTGGAATATCGACGTGAAGCGGTTGGGGGTAATTGGCTTTTCGGCCGGTGGCAATCTTGCCGCGAGGGCCAGCACCCATTTTGATGTGCGAACCTATCGCGACATTGATGCCGTTGACCAACTAAGCTGTCGCCCCGATTTTGCTGTGCTGGTTTATCCGGCCTATCTGGATGACAAGAACGGGAAAGTCGCAGCGGACCTCAACTTGAAAGCCAAGATCCCGCCGACACTGATCGTGCACAGCGACGACGACAAGAGTCATGTGATTGGCAGCAAGATCTATCATGCAGCGCTCGATGAAGCCAAAGTGGCACACGAGTTCCAACTGTATCCCACCGGAGGGCACGGTTACGGCCTGCATTCAGAGAAAGAAGCACGTGTCTGGCCAGAAGACGCACTGAAGTGGCTGACAAAAGTTGGTATGCGATAGCAGTTATGGTTTGTCGTTCAAGGCCGGCAATTCATTCTCGCCGGTGTCCATGATGCTCAAGTTTGGTATCGCTGTCCGAAGTTGTTGTACTGCCTCCGGTGTAGTGCGAGTGTCGCGGAGTGAAAGCCATTCTAGACAGCGGCAAGCATGCAACGATTTCAAGCCTTCATCGGAGATCTGCGTTTCGTCGAGACTTAAATATCGGAGGTGCAAGAGTGTTCTTAGGTGGATCAATCCTCTGTCAGTGACGCTAGTCCGATTGAGCGACAGACGACGAATCTGCCCGAGTGCGACCAAGCTTGCCAGGTCATCGTCGTTGAACTCCCCACCGCCGAACTCTACGCAGTGCCCGCCGCCGGAAACATCCTCGCCCAAGATGAAGCAGAGCCACGGCGAGCGGCTCGATACTGGCGCGAAATTGGACGCGCCGCGCTTGTCGACAATGATCTGGTAGGCACGGCGTTGTTGGGCTGCTTCGGCCCGTTTATGAGCGACCCAGGCCATCAGAACGGAAGCGATCAGAGTGGCAGCGAGCATCGTCCGGATGCTGAATTGGCCCCAACTCCGCCGGTGGAGCCGGGCGGAAGGCAACTCGGCAGTAACAGTAGGTGACGTCATGGCAGTGTGCTCCTTAGACTTCGGTTAGACGAATCACTCAGCTAATTCGTTTTGCAGCGGCGAAATGATGGACAACACTCCGATCCCGCCTATCGCGATGGGCGTCATTCGCGGTATGGTAAGTGATGGCGCGCACCGCATTCTGTCGGGCAGTGCGGCCACCGTTTGCAGCCTAAGTTCGGCGTGCAGACGAATTGTCGGTCGCATCAGCTGTGCCTCTCCAGAAAGGCTCGGGAAGCGTGGGTTTTCGCATTCATCGCCCCTATGAACCTGCCGGCGATCAGCCGGCAGCTATCGAAGCACTCACCAACGGCTTGAAGAATGGCCAAAAAGCTCAAGTGTTGATGGGTGTGACGGGCTCCGGCAAGACGTTCACCATGGCGAACGTCATTCAGAACATTCAAAAGCCGACGCTCGTCATTTCGCACAACAAGACATTGGCCGCGCAGCTGTACGGCGAGTTCAAGGAGTTCTTCCCGAACAACGCCGTCCATTATTTCGTCAGTTATTACGACTACTATCAGCCTGAGGCCTACATTCCCCAGCGGGACATTTACATCGAGAAAGACGCCTCGATCAATCAGGAACTGGATCGACTCCGGCTGGCGACGACCAGTTCGCTCGTGAGCCGCGAAGATGTGATCATTGTCGCGAGCGTGTCGTGCATCTACGGCTTGGGTTCGCCGCAAGACTACAAGGCAATGATGGTCGGGCTCACCGTCGGCCAGGTGATCGACCGCGACCAGATGCTCAAAAGGCTGATTGACATTCAGTACGACCGGAACGATATCTCGTTCGAACGGAGTAAGATTCGCGTCCGCGGCGATTGCGTCGAAGTCTGGCCCTCGTACGAAGAATATGCCTATCGCATCGAGTTCTGGGGAGATGAAGTCGAGAAGCTCTCGATCATCAATCCCACGAGCGGCGAGACCATTTCTCAGCACTCACAGCTTACCGTTTACCCGGCCAAGCACTTTGTGATGGCCGAAGATCGAATCGCCGCTGCCATCGATTCGATCAAGCAGGAACTCGACGAACGTCTGAATCAACTGCGCGAGCAAGGCAAACTGCTGGAAGCACAACGGCTGAGCGCACGCACTCGTTTCGATCTCGAGATGCTGCAAGAAGTCGGACATTGCCCGGGAATCGAAAACTACAGTCGCCCGCTTTCGGGCCGTCCACCGGGCTCGACTCCTGATACGCTCTATGAGTTCTTTCCCAAAGACTACTTGCTCGTCATCGACGAATCGCATGTGACGATCCCGCAGATTCGCGCCATGTACAATGGCGATCGCGCACGCAAATCGACGCTGGTCGAGCACGGTTTTCGACTGCCGAGCGCCCTCGATAATCGCCCGATGAAGTTCGAGGAGTGGGAACAAAAGGTCAATCAGGTCGTCTACGTTTCGGCGACTCCGAACGACTATGAACTGGGAGCAACAGGCGGCGAAGTGGTCGAGCAGATCATTCGCCCGACGGGCTTGCTCGATCCGGTTGTCGAAATTCAACCTGCCCGCGGCCAGGTTCCGCATCTGCTGGAGCAAGTGCGCGAGCGCGCAGCAGCAGGAGAACGTGTGCTGGTGACTGCGCTGACCAAGCGACTGGCCGAGGATCTATCCGCCTATCTCGTCGAACAAAAGGTCGCCTGCAAATGGCTGCACAGCGAGCTTGATGCCTTCGAGCGAGTGGAACTTTTACGTGATCTGCGGCTGGGACACTTCGACTGCCTCGTGGGTGTGAATCTGCTGCGCGAAGGTCTCGACTTGCCTGAAGTGTCGCTGGTGGCGATTCTCGACGCCGACAAAGAAGGTTTTCTTCGCAGCGAAACATCGCTCATTCAGACCATCGGCCGCGCTGCCCGCAACGTGAACGCGAAGGTCATTCTGTACGCCGACAAAATGACTGAATCGATGCGACTGGCCATCGACGAAACCCGCCGTCGCCGTGGGATTCAGGAAGCGTACAATCTTGAGCATGGCATCACGCCTGAGACCGTGAAGAAGAACATTCGACAAGGGATTGAGGAAGCTGTTTCCGCACATCGCAAAGCCAACGAAGCAGTAGGACGCACCGACGAGGCGGAGTACGTCACCCAGGAATATCTCAACGAGTTGGAAGCCGAAATGATGGCTGCCGCTGAAGCCATGGAGTTTGAGCGGGCTGCCATGCTGCGCGACCGTATCACCCAGATGCAAGACTCGATTGGTGAGAAGGTCAGCGATGTCCAAGTCGAAAAGTCTGGTGGTCGCGGCAAGCGACGGGGCGGCAAAGGTGGCTCTCGCGTACCACGACCTAAGCGGGGCGTGTAATTGAAATCACCACGCCATCCAAGACTTTGTGATGGCCATGGGAGACTGGTCAATCAGGACTAGCCAATCAGAACTCGGCAATCGCGGGCTCAACATTGTAAGAGCGCGCGATTGACCCTGTCACCTTCTTTCTTGCCAGTCTGCGGATGATCGCAAGCTGCGAACCTTAAGCTAGTATCTTGTGTCTGCGGGGCATAAGTTACTCTCTCTACTCTTAATACTGTTCTCCCTCCTGCTCTTCTGTTCTGAGAGTGAACTCTGATGGCACGTATTCGTTGTTGGCAGGTTGATGCCTTCACCAATCGACCTTTTGCCGGGAATCCCGCTGCCGTCTGTTGGTTGGAAGGCGACGCTGTCGATACATGGATGCAGGCTGTCGCTGCCGAAATGAACTTGGCTGAAACTGCATTCATTCGCAAGTTGCCCGAAGGGTATGAGCTTCGTTGGTTCACACCGACAATTGAAGTCGATTTGTGTGGACATGCAACCCTGGCTTCGGCCCACGCGCTGTGGCAGGCAGGCATTATTCCCGAAGGGCCGATTCGCTTTCACACCCGCAGCGGCGTGCTGACTTGTAGCCGCAATGGCGACTGGATTGAGCTTGATTTTCCGGCGACACCCGCCGTTGCTGCCGAAGAACCAACCGTCATGGCAGCCGCCCTGGGTGCGCGGCCAATGCTGGTCGCGCAAAGCAAATTTGACTACGTGGCGATCTATGACTCGCCGACGATCATTCGCGAAATGGCGCCGGACTTTCGGGCCCTTGGTACCATCCCCGTGCGTGGCATCATGGTCAGTGCCGTATCCGACGATCCTAACTACGACTTCATCGCTCGGTTCTTTGCCCCCGCGTCGGGTATCGACGAAGATCCCGCGACTGGTTCTGCCTACTGTGCCTTGATGCCCTACTGGGCCGAGCAACTCGGCAAGAAGGAATTGCGGGCCTTCCAGGCGTCTAAACGGGGAGGCGAATTAAAGCTTCGTATGCAAGGCGACCGCATCATTCTGGGCGGTCAGGCCGTCACTGTCTGGCAAGGCGAACTGCTCTAAAAGTGGTTGCCGACGGTTCCAGCTTATGACTTGTGGCGAAGCGCTCTTCCGGCCAGTTTCTCGGTAGGTTTGCCGTCTTCGACCGTGACCTGTCCATTGACGAACAGCAGCTTGACTCCGGTGGACCAGGCCAGCGGTTTGGTAAATGTTGCTTGGTCGCGAAATGTCTTTGGATCGAAAACTAACAGGTCCGCGAAGTAGCCTTCCTTGAGATATCCACGTTCGGGCAGGCCCAAGATATCGGCCGGCAAGCCGCTAGCCGAACGAATCGCCTGCGCCAGTGGCAGAACCTTGCCTTCAATTGCGTAGTAGCCAATCTTTCGAGAAAAGCAGCCGAACGAACGTGGATGAGGTTGAGCAGCAGAGTCCAGGGACATCGCACTGCCATCGCTGGCGGTAGCTACGAACGGCTCTCGCATAAAGAGCCGCACTTCGTCCTCGTTCATCCCGAAGCTCACAACCTGTGCTCCCCCGCGGCTCATGATTTCGAGAGCCACCTCAAGAGGCGCGCGATCCGTTTCTTTGGCGATTGCAGCGAGGCTCTTTCCCTGCCACGCTCGCTGAGGAGCAAAGTTGGCGATCACCAGTCGCTCACCGCCATCGCGGTCGCCAATCTGCGCCGCAATCAGCTGGCGGACTTTGTCGCCTTTCTCTGGATCGTCCAAAGTCTCTTTCAGTTTCTTCCACTCGCGCAGTTCGTCAGGAATGACCATGGCTGCGAGCGAGGTTGAACTAGCAGGATACGGATATTGATCGGCTGTCACCTGTTGGCCAGCGGTGCGCGCATCGCGAAGTTTCTGGATTGCATCAGGTGCAATCCCCCAGTTCGCCTTGCCGCTGACTTTGATGTGCGACACATGAACGGGCAACTTGGCTTGCTTTCCAATCGCAAGAATTTCGTCGAGTGACTCGAGTAACTGACTCCCTTCGTTGCGAATGTGCGAGGCATAGATGCCACGATGCTGGCCGACGATCTCCGCAACGGCAACAAGTTCCTCGGTCTTCGAAAATGAACCCGGCACATAGATCAGGCCCGTCGCCATACCCCACGCGCCGTCACGCATGCCGCGCGCACAGAGTTCCTTCATTTTCTCGAGTTCGGCCGGAGTTGGCGGCCGATTGGTGCGGCCCATCGCTTCGGCTCGTAAGCTGCCGTGCGGAATGAGGTGCAAGATATTTGTCCCGGCCCCGTGCTCGTCAATCTTTTGATAATAAGCGGCAACGTCGACTGGTCCTGCACCGCAATTGCCAGTTACGACACTCGTGCAACCTTGCGTGAGAAAGTTGGCGTTCAAACGCGTCTTAGGCTCCAGGATGGGTCCATCGCTGTGCGAGTGCAGGTCGATGAATCCCGGTGCAACGATCATCCCGGCCGCATCGATTTCTTTCGTCCCGGCACGCACGTCGAGCCTGCCAGACTTGATCGCGACAATACGGTCTCCCTTAATCGCCACGTCGCCCACGAAAGCAGCACCCTCGCCACCGTCGTAGATTTCGCCGTTCCGCAAGACGTAGTCCGCTGCGATGGGATCAGCAGCGAGAAGCGAGATGACCAGCAGGCAGGCAGAGTGAGACATAGGTTGGGCTCGATCGATGAGATTCTATTTGTTGCTCTTAAAGAACTCGTGCGTCGGCTCACCACCACTTAGCACATAGGCTAACAGGTCGAGCACCTCGTCTTTCGTGAGCAAACTCAATAAGTTGGCGGGCATCGGCGACACCTTAGAAGCTTCCATCTCTTCGATCTGTTTGCGGTCGATCGTTACCCGCTGATTCGGATCGGTGAGGTCGGTGTTGAGTGTCAGCGAGTCGCCGCTGAGATTGACGATGACTCCCGTGTGTACTTTTCCGGCATCCGTAGCGATGGTCACCGCCGAGAATTGTTCGTTGATGACTTTACTTGGGTTGATAATCTGATCGAGCATGTCATGGGGCGAGTAACGTCTGCCCGCTGTACTTAGGTCGGGGCCGGTCATCCCGCCTTCGTTCCCAAAGCGATGGCAAGAGAAGCAGGCACCCGCAGCGAACATCTTGCGGCCGTTGTCAAAGTTGCGGGCCTTGAGGCTGGTCTGCGTCGACGCGGAGAGCTCCTCGAGTTTCCACTCGGTCGGCTGGCGGCCGGCGAAGATGGCGCTCAAGCTTTCGATGGCAGACTTTCGTTCTGGCTTCTTCGCCAACACTTCGGCGAGTGACGATTTCTCAGCATCTGTCAGCGAGGCGACGGCATCCGCGCGAATGAAGTCGATAAACTTCTCGAAACTCGCGCCACCACGATAATTCGCTGCTTTGACAAGCCACTCGAAATAGGCCGTGCGCAGTTCGGTAGTCCAACCTGCCTTGAGCATGCGAAGTGATCGCGCGTACTCGATTTGCTCTTCCTGCGTGGGTGCGCTCGCGATTAAGGCGATGCCTTTCGATGCAGCAGTGGGCGACTGCAGAAAAACCAGAGTCTCGCATAGCAGCCAGTTGAGCTCGCGCGACGAGGATGGGAAGGCGGGATCGAGTTTAGCGATCAGCTTGGCGACTCTGCCATCGTCGGGTCGGCCGAAGCGGTTCAACGTGATTTGGATCGTGCGGACGAGGGTCAACTGTCGCTCGTCGTCAAGCTTGCTCCAATCGACATTCACGAGCGCGTCGAGCAACTTGGCACGTAGCGCTTCATCGACCGGCGGGGTCTCGCTGGTGCGATGCTGCGGGCAGACGCCGGTCACTCGCGCCAGGGCCAACAATGCTTCTACCTGAGTGGCAGCGTCTGGTTCGCTGAGCGCCCGATCGGCCCAGCTAGAAGTAGGTTGATGTTCGATGGCAGTCCGCGCGGCCCAGCGCAGGAAGCGGTCATTGTGCTTTAGATAAGGCCAAGCCGTGGCGACTGCGTTAGAGTCTTGCCGACCATGAAACGCTTCCAATTGATGTCGCGTGGTCGCCAGATCACGATTCTCGACTTTGGCAGCAACGGGTGCCGTCGATTCGGTGCCCGTATAGGTCACGCGATAAAGCCCCGACTGCACTCGCCGGCCGCCGATGGTGAAGTACATGGCTCCATCCTGCGGATGAATGATGGCGTCGGTAATCGGCAGCGGAGCCCCCGTCACAAACTCTTCCTTCGTGGCTGCGTAGGTTGAGCCACCGGGCGTGAGATGCACCGCGTAGAGTTTTCCCCAGCTCCAATCGAGTGCGAATAGCGCGTTTTGGTACTTCGCCGGGAACTTGGCCCCATAGCCAAAGGTCGTACCGGTTGGTGAGCCGGGGCCGATATTGAGCGTGGCAGGCAGGTTGTCTGGATAGAACTCAGGTCGCTTACCCGCGCCGTTGCGCCAGCCAAACTCGGCACCACTGACAACATGGTTGATGCGTGTCGGGCGATACCAACTTGTGTTGAAATCGTATTCCATATCAGCGTCGTAGGTGAATAGCTCACCTTCGCGATTGACCGATGCGTCAAAGATGTTGCGAAAGCCCGAAGCGACGGCTTCGAATGTTTTGCCGTCGGGAGAGACGCGATAGATGATGCCGCCGGGGCCCATGACATCGCGCATGAATCCACGACCATCGGGAATTCGCGGCAGCAAGTGATCCTCGCCCCAGATTGCGGGAACCGGCGATGTCGCAGCCATCGCGGTGGGCTTGGCTCCGTTGCCACACACCAGAAACAGAGCCTTGCCATCGGGCGTCGGCACGACCGCGTGCACACCGTGATCGCCATTCGCGGTGATCTCGCGCAGCAACTCTACCTTGTCGAGTTGATCGTCGCCGTCACTATCGGTCAGCCGATAGAGTCCGCTCGGGATCTTTTTTTCGTAATCGTTGACGCCCACGTACAAGGCATCGAAGGCCCACACCATGCCATTCACCGCGCGAATGTCAGCAGGGACTTTTTGAATTGTTGTTGGATCGAGCGGTCGCCCTAGAGGCGGCGCGGCAAAGCGATACAAACCGCCGTACTGATCGCTGACGATGATTCTCTGTTTGTTGTCAACGCAAAGATTGACCCACGACCCCTGGTCAGCACCGGGGACAGAATATAGCAGCTCGACCTGAAAGTCCTTCAGCGTCTTGATGCGGTCGATGGGAGTTGCCTTGTTTCCCTTGATCGAAGGCCCAACAACGGCTGGACGCTTCGTCTTCGCCTTGGGGGACTTGGCGGCTTGGCCGAAAACGAGCGTGCTCCAACAAAGACAAAGCAGCGCGGCGAACAATCCAACCCGATTCATGAGGGCTTCCTTAAGGGCGGCTGGGCCGCTGATGTGAAATGCAGGAGAGGAGTACCGCCAACACTTGGGTCGCGGTACGTGAGGAAATGATGCGCACCGCACCTTTATTATTCTGTGGTGGAAAGAGGGATTAAGCCTCGACCTCCACGGTAACACGATCTGCACCGTGCCAAACGTATCCGTCGGGGTTCCAGCCAATCGCGCCATCAAGCGGTTGGGTGTTGCCGAGGGTATCGACGGCTCGGCTAATCAGCGTGTGCTTGCCTTTGCTGAGCGACAGCGGCAGCTGCCACCGCTGCCAGGCATAGCGGCCCGCACGCTCAAGTTCGGCGCGACGCCACGACTGTCCACCATCTTGCGAGATTTCGACCGCATCGATCAGTGAGGTTCCGTCATTCCAGGCCACACCACTGACAATGAGCTTTCCTCCACGCACGGTCGCATCGTGCTCGGGCGAGAAAATCACGCTCTTGATCTTCATTCGCCAATGAGAGTCGCTGTTATCAACGCGGTAGTCAAAAGTAGAACCTGGTTCGAGAGGTTCCCGGGGCGTGCGATAGCGCTTGGCTTGATGATGGTTGACCGACTCTTGCGCATCGAACCGCAGGCGCGACAGCCATTTCACATGCATCGTGCCGTAATAACCGGGCGTGACCAAACGCAATGGTCCGCCGTGGACAGCCGGGAGTGGTTGGCCGTTAAGTTCCGTCGCGACAATTGCCCTAGCGATCGTTTCGTCGAGGGGAAGACTGTGTTCGAAATCTGCACTGCCGGGCTTTCCTGGCAACTCAGCCCCTTCGGCAGTTAAGAACCGGGCAGTGGCGTGCGGGCGAACGTCTAGCTTTTCAAACAGAGCTTTTAAGGGCACGCCTTTGAAGCGGACGTTGCCCATGGCTCCGTAACTCCACTGCGCACCTTTAACGGGAGAGACCTTGCTGAACATCGCGCGGCCGTTGCCCGAGCATTGCAGCACCATCTCTTGCTCGACTTGTGGCAGGGCCTTCAACTCTTCGAGCGAGACGGTGCGAGGAAACTCCAGCAGTCCAACCATTTCCACCTTCCAAGGTCCTGGTGGTGCCGGTTTAATTGTCGCCGACCAATCCGGTTGCTGGTTATTGCGAACGAAGAGCTTTTCGGCCGGCGTTATTTTGTCTTCACGCAACAGTTCCAGCGGGGTCTCAATTTCAAAACCAGTCTTGGCTGGATTGTGAACCAGGAGCCGGCGATCTTTGCCAACAATGAGCTGATCGGCGGTAGGCTTGTCGCTGGCTTGGCCAAAGGCACTCCGCGGACGGATCAACGCCGTGGTAGCAGCCAGGGCGAGACCAGTTTGCAGCACGCGGCGACGAGTGAGCGAAGGCGTATCAGTGGGTGGATGGAAGTGGGACATGGTGCAAACTCCGAGGGGAGAGGCGGGAGTGTGTGTTAGGAGGAAGGCGATTGTCTCGAAACAGTATTGTCTCTTGCTGAGCGACGCAGAGCAATCTGCGGTGGCACGCTTCGCCTTGGTCGTTTCCCCCGCGAAGGTGGCAGCGAATCAAGTTTCGTGAAAGTTCAAGCGGCCCTAATGGGTATTGTAGCCAATCGCGGCAGGCCTCATTCTAGAGTGGAATTTGGAACTGCGGAGCTCTCGCAAAGGTCGACGATGTTACAAAACCTGCACACCGCTTGGGCACTACTCGCTGGGATCGCTTCGACGATGATGCTGTCGGTCGGTATTGCGGCCGAGCCAACATCAACAGGTCAATTGCGGATCAGTGTGTTTCAGGCGGATGCAACGCCCCCCTTGGGAACGCCTGTGGCCTACGCTTTGGCACGCAAGATTGAAGACCCGCTCTCGGCGCGGGGCATCGTGCTGCAGGGTGTTGGCAAGCCGATTGTGATCTGTGCGGTCGATTGGATTAGCATCGCCAATGGCGGCCACGATGTGTGGCGTGAGAACTTCGCCCGGGCCGTGGAGACAACGGTTGATCGCGTCACGGTGCATGTCCTTCATCAGCACGATGGCGTTCGGTGTGATTTCAGTGCTGAGGAACTGGCGGCGCAGCAGGGTTTAGCGGGCAAACGATTCGATGTTCTCTTTGTGCGTAAGGCAGTTGCTGACGCTGCCGAGGCAGCCAAGGCTTCGCTAAAGAAATCGCAACCAGTCACTCACTTAGGAGTCGGAGAAGCCAAGGTCGAGAAGGTTGCCTCGAATCGTCGCATTTTGGGTCCGAATGGTAAGGTTGCCATCGCCCGCGCGAGCTCGTATCGAATTCCCGAGCCGATTCTGTCGCGCTTGGTGGAAGAAGCCAAACGCCAAGGATACGAACACAGCGCTGCCCGCGTGGAAGAATCGCTGGCCGCGCCCGAGGGAACTATTGATCCGCTGCTCAAGATGCTGACTTTCTTTCATGAGGATCGGCCCTTGGTTTCGCTCAGCTTTTACGCGACGCATCCTCAAAGTCATTTTGGCAAGGGAGACGTCACTTCCGAATTTGTCGGGCTCGCACGCGCGAAGCACGAGCAGTCTCGGGATGGCCTCACGTTGGTTCACTTCACCGGGGGAGCCGGCAATGTAGCCGCTGGTAAGTACAACGACGGCAGTGCCGAAATGCGTGTGACGCTGACCAATCGTATGGCCGATGCCATGCAGCGTGCGTGGTTGGCAACGAAGAAAACTCCCTTGGCCGCTGCTGACTGTGAGTGGCGAGTCCAGCCGGTCCGCCTGCCCGTGGCTGCGCATCTCGATGCCGAGAAACTGCGCGCCACGCTCGAGGACACAAAGGCGCCGGAGGCGGAGCGACTAACCGCGGCCGGCAAGTTGTCATTCGTGCTGCGAATGCAGAAGGGTGAGCCCGTTCAGCTTTCTTGTTTAAAGCTGGGCAACGCTTATGTGGTTCACATGCCGGGTGAATTGTTCGTGGAGTATCAACTAGCCGCGCAACAACTGAAACCGAATGCCGTCGTCTGCATGGCTGCTTATGGCGATTGCGGTCCCGGTTACATCGGCACCGAAATCGCCTATGCCCAGGGCGGCTACGAGACGCAGCCAAGTTCCTCCAACACCGCACCGCAGGTAGAGCGAGTGCTGATGGACGGCATCCGTGCCTTGCTGAAGTAAATGCCGCTCGCTAAGGCTTAGCAGTCTCGCGCGCAAACACGCGATCGGCAAAGTCCCAATAATGCCGCCAATCGACGAGAGTCAAGTTGTGCTTGCCGGCACGCAGATGGTAATGAGCCTGATCGCCGTGCAGAGCGGTATCGATGCCCGGCATCTCTGTGGTGCCAAGAGCTTTGTGACCCAGCAGGGCATAAACGGGGGCAGCCTGCACGACACTCAGGAATTCCCCGCGCGGATCGGCCCAGCGATCTTCGCTGGCACTCCCCACGGCCACAGCTCTTGGGGCGATGAGCGCGAGCAGTTCATGCTGATCGATGGGCAGTTCGTCTTCGCGGTCGGCGAAGGCCTTGAAGTTCGCGCAGAACCAATGAGGAAAGGCAGTCACGATTCGCGCCACTTGCTCTCGTCCGGTAAAACGTCGCCGACTGAGAGAGGCACCGCCGCAGCCGGAGTCATTCGAAACTGCCATCGCAAAGCGCTGGTCTTCGGCGGCTGCCCACAGCGCGGTCTTGCCGCCTCGCGAATGCCCAATCACCGCGATCTTGGCAGGATCAATTTGCGGAACGGTTTGCAGGTAATCCAGCACGCGGCTCGCGCCCCAGGCCCAAGCCGCAATCGTGCCCCAGGCTTCAGCAGATCGCTGGCCTTCATCCAGCAGTCCGTGAATGCCATTCTGAAAACCATCATGCTTGTCCGGATCGACATCGGCGTTGAGAAACGCCACCATGGCATAGCCGCGGGCAATTCCATCTTCGACGGGCCAGAATTCACTCTTCTTCTCGCGCGTCGGATCGATGTTTTCTTCGCCCCGATTGCAGATCAACAAAAAGGCTGGGGCGGGCTTAGCGCTTCGATTGGGGAAAAAGAGATTCACGCGAATCGTCAACGACTTCTCGCCGCGGGCAATTCGTACTTCCACCTGCCGAAGCGTGGCGGCACCGTCGAGTGCCTTGGTGTCTTCATGCGTAACATGAAACGACTGCTCGTAGCGAGTCGCGGGAACGCGGCCATACACATTCGTGCGAAACAACTCCAGGATCTCGCCGCGTCGCGTATTTTTCCATTGGTCGGCCGTGGTAACCAACTGGCCGTCTTTGAGGCGGAGAGCTTCCGGCAGAACATAGGCGGGCATCGACGGGTCGGTCGGATAAATCTCTTGGGCACGGCCTATGGCCCCACCGGCAATGCACAACAGGGATGAGCAAATGCCGGAAACGATGAAGGTCGAGAGTTTGATCATCGGGCTTTGAGCTCGCATTGCCGGTCTTTCAGTGTTCGAAATCCAAGGCCGCATTCTAGCTGCCTGAGAAACGCCGCCGAACCTCTTCGAGCACTTCCTGTTGGCTCGGCGGTTCACCCTTGTGCTTGGCAAACAGCGCGTCGAGCGCGGCAATATAGGCTTCGCCGAAGGCGCTGGTGACGGCAGCGGCAGTCGTGGCCGAGATGGCACCTCCGACCACCGATCCCACGCCGGGAATCAGCTTGAGGAGACTGCCAACAATCGCGCGACCGGTCATTGTGGCGGCCGTTCCTCCCACCATGCTGGCGACAAGTGTGGTGAGAAAGCCATCGGAGAAGGACAGCCCATAGGTGGCCGTGATTCCGGCAATCATCGCAACCTGCATCGGCACGATCATGGCTGCATCGGCAAACGGCACAGGAACCGCCCCGATGCCCGCTGCAGAGGAAGCAGTCGTAGCCACGATCAAATGCGATCGCTGGCGCTTGAGCGCCAGGTCCGCTTTTTGGGCGGCGACGAAAGCCCGCTTTTGTCCCTCGGGAAACAGTTCCATCGTGAGCTGAACCAACTCGACGAGCCCCATGGGCTGCAGGGTGTGACCATCGTCAAACTGTTCGGGAATCGATCGCGTGCGGACGACATTTTTCGCCTCGGGCAGCAGCCGCTGAACTTCAGCCCGAAAGCCTTGATCGGCCCGGGCCTTGGTAATGACGGCGATCACCGGCATGAACTGGGCGAGCATCGCCGCCAGGTCTGTCTCGGCTTGTTCGATTCGCCGAAGGTCTTCGACAATGCAAATCCACGCCACGTGAATCTGCTTCTTCTCATCGCGATCGCGCCGCCGCTCCTGCAGAAACGCCTGCAGCGTTTTGGTGCTGGAGTGGTCGGCTAGCTCCAGACCACGAGTATCAAAGATCGAGAGCGGAATCCCCTCTTTGGTAATCTCGCGCGTGTCCTGCGTGACAGGTCTGCCTTGGCCGGTGGTGGCGAGATTGCCCTGAAATACGCTATTGATCAGCGTGCTCTTGCCAACCCCCGTTCGACCGGCAATCAGGACATTGGCATGCCCTCGTTCGCGTAACGCTTCTTCCAGGGCACTCTTGGCCAAGCCACCAAAGTTGAGCATGTCCATGAATGAAGCCTGGAGAAGTGGAAAGGAAGGGGTGGTGAGCTAGTGCGCACCGGCACGCAGCCATTCTAGCAGCCAACTGCCGCAGGAACTCTTCTGGCTTGATTGCGAACGCAAGTTCGCATTTCGCATGCTGGCCTGAGAAAACATGTTCACACACACCTTGGGTTTGTGAACGCGAATGCGCGCCGCACCCGAGAGATACTGCATCTGCTGTTCACAAACCACCCCCGGTTTGTAAACGCCCCTCTGTAGGGTGGTGCACAGCTTAGGACGGACGACTCCCCGCTCATCGCGGCGAAGGAGTCGGTAGGGTTGATATTTCGGAGCTTAAATGTTCACGCGGCGGTCGGTGCCGTAGTAACCGGTGAGGCTGAAGTCGGGCGTGTTATCGGTGGCCGAGACGTAGAAGTCGTCGTTGCCGGTATCTCCATAGACTCTGTCGATCGCGCCGTCGTTACCAGCCAGGATCGGCGTGGCCAGGCCCGCCGGTTGCGAGGCCAGCCAACTGCTCAGCAAGGCAATCAAGGCCAGGTCGTTGGCGTCGCCAGCCACGGTGCTGGCTGCGTTGGTGGTGTCGCCGGCAATCAACACGTCGAGACCGGCATTCCCGTTCATGCTATCGGCACCGGTGCCGCCAATGACAATATCGTTACCGGCACTTGCTAGCAGCACATCATTGCCACTACCGCCCGAGAGAATGTCGTTACCAGCTTCGCCACTCAGCGAATCGTTGCCGCTGCCGCCAAACAGGCGATCGTCTCCCTCACCGGCGATGAGGTTATCGTTTCCGGCACCGCCCGAGAGATAGTCGTTGCCGGCGAAGCCAGCGAGCGTATCGTCGCCGCCACCGCCGTAGAAAGTATCGTTGCCACTGCCGCCACTGATTGAGTCCCTGCCTCCGGGCAGTTCATCTTCGCCGGGGACATCACCCCACACTATGTTGTTACCGCCACTGGCAATCAGCGTATCGGCTCCCGGGCCACCGATGATCGTTTCATCGCCACTCGTACCTGCGTAGTAGTCGTTGCCACCGCCGAGGTCGACGGTCGCCGGATTGGTGATCCCGCTTACCTGCACCACGTCGTCGCTATCGCCCGTGTTGATGATCAGGCGACCCGTCAGCGGATAGTTGGCCGTCCCCGCCGAAGTCCGCACTCGCACCAAATCCGTTCCCGCCCGCGAGACCACAATGTTGTCTGCCGCGTTGGTGCCAATGATGGTGAGGTCACCATCCAGAGGAATGACGATGGCCGTCGAGCCTTGAATGACCACGCGTACCGTGCCGGCATCAGTGCTCGTGCCGTCCGACACGGTGAAGTCAAACAGATCGAGGCCGGTCGCTCCCGTGGTGGGCGTGTAAGTGAAAGCCCCGGTTGCCGGATCGAACGC
Source organism: Anatilimnocola aquadivae (assembly GCF_049819085.1). Classification (GTDB taxonomy): domain Bacteria; phylum Planctomycetota; class Planctomycetia; order Pirellulales; family Pirellulaceae; genus Anatilimnocola. Next base: position 5,228,626 of record NZ_CP187419.1, on the reverse strand, counting down.
AGTGATGGTCCCAAGCGCTGGTGGCATACTGATGGCATACGTCAGCGTCGGGCTATCGGGATCGCTCGCTGAAAGTGTGCCGCTCACGGGACTGTTGAAGAGCGCTACCAGGTTCAGGTCGTTCGCCACCGGCGGAGCCGTGGGAGCCGCGTCGATGGTAATCGTAAATATGACCGGTGCGCTCGTGTCGACACCCGGCGACGTGCCACCATTGTCTTGGGCAGTCACCGAGAGCGTCGCTATTCCGGTTGCGCCCGTTGCGGGCGTAAATTCCAGGATACCCGTTGAGCTGATCGTGATCGGACCGGTGAAGTACTCGGGATGATCGTTGACGATCAAGAAGCTCACCACCTGCCCTGATTCATTCGCAGGACCCGCAGCAATTGCCGAGGCCCACGCTAGCGACTGCGCTGGCGCGTTGAAGGGGACCGTCAGGTTTGGCCCAGCCATGAAGCTTGGAGCATCGTTCACACTGTTGATCGGAATCGAAACCGTCGCGGTCGAGGTCAGCGCGGGTGTGCCGTTATCGGTAATCGTGTAGGTGAACGATGCCGTGCCGAAGAAGTCGGCCGCCGGTGTAAAGGTGATCGTTGTTCCCACTCGGCTGACGGTTCCGCCAATGGCCGAGCCAGTGTTTACGTCGACAAACGTCAGCGTTTGCGAGTTTTCATTCGGCGCACCCTTATCGAGATCGTTGGCCAGCAGCAGGCTGGCATCGAAAACCACCGGTGCGGCATCTTCATTCACCGCCGGCAGAGTATCAGCCACGGCCACGGGCGCATCGTTCACACTGTTGATGGGAATCGCAACGGTAGCGGTCGAGGTCAGCGCGGGCGTGCCGTTATCGGTAATCGTATAGGTGAAGGAGGCCGTGCCAAAGAAGTTCGCCGTAGGAGTGAAGGTGATCGTGTTGCCCACTCGGCTGACCGTTCCGCCGACGGCCGAACCAGTGTTCACGTCGACAAAGCTCAGCGTCTGGGCCGATTCATTCGGGGCACCCTTGTCGAGATCGTTGGCCAGCAGCAGGCTGGCATCAAAGATAATCGGCGCGGCATCTTCGTTCACCGCGGGGAGCGTATCGTTCACGGCAACCGGAGCATCGTTGACCGGAGTCAGCGAGATCGTGAAGTTGTCGCTATCGCTTAATGAGCCATCCGTCGTGGCAACATTCACGGTAATCAGGCCATCATCGCTGTTCCGATTCAGCACGGGCATAAACGAGAGCGTACCAAGGGCCTGAGTCACCGCTGCCGGCGATCCGGTGAAGGTGACAACGGTGCCAGGGCCATTAATCACCGGCGTCACGCTGCCGCCACCCGAGGTCGCACTCAGCGTCCCCACACCGGCAGGTAGCGTGACGGTCGTCGTGATCGACACCGAGTCGGTGTCGATCACACTGATTCCGCTGAGGGGCAGGAGCGTGTCTTCAGTTCCGGTCACGGTGCCGGGAACGGTATTTACCGGACTCTGCGGCGCGGCTGACGAAACGGTGATGTTGACCGTATCAGTATCGGTGAGCGTGCCACCGGTGCCAGTGTTGCCCAAGTCACTCGTCACAAGTTGGAACGATGCCGGGCCGCTATAGCCGGCCGTCGGCGTAAAGGTCAGGCCGTTCAGGGCCATGTTGAGCGCGGTCAAGGTTCCCGAGTAAGTAAGAGAAGCGGTACCAGTGCCCGAGCCTGACAGACCGGCAATGCCTGATAGGGCCACGGTGCCATTTGTCACGGCAATCGTTACCTGCACCGGATTCACACCGGCATCGACATCGGCAATCGAGATTAGGTTGCTATTCGCCGTGTTGAAAACTAGCGGCGTATTAAAGGCTGTGTTCTGGTCGCCAGGAATCGTGTTCACCGGAGCTTCGTTCACGTTCGTGACGGTGATGGAGAGAGCTTGGTTATCCGTCAGTCCTGGTGTGCCATTGTCGGTGGCCACCACAGTAACTTCGTACACACCATTCGCGCCGGAGTCGGTCGGCGATTCGAAGTTAGGTGCCGTGAGGAACGTCAGCACGCCCGTGGCAGGCACAATTGAGAAGAGTGCCGCATCGGTGCCCGTGATGCTGTAGGTGATTGTTGACGAAGCATCGACATCACCCGCCATAACGGTCGCTACCGCCGTGGTACCTTCCGCGACATTGATGGCAGCGGTCGCTCCCGCGCCGTTGCTAGTAATGGTGGGCGCTTCGTTGACATTGGTGACCGTGATGGCCAGCGTTTGCACATCGGTCAATCCGGGCGCGCCGTTGTCGGTGACCGTGATCGTGATGTCGTAGACGTTGTTCGCTCCGGTATCGCCGGGCGCTTCAAAGTTCGGAGCAGTCGTAAAGGTCAGTACACCCGTGGCAGGCACGATGGTGAAGAGCCCGGCATCGGGACCACTGATCGAATAGACCAGCCCAGCCGGAACATCGAGGTCGGTTGCCACGACGGTTGTCACCGCCGTCGAGTTCTCGGCAACGGACGTCGCGGCCGAAGCTCCCCCGCCATTGCTGGTGATCGTGGGAACTTCATTGACGTTGGTAACCGTGATCGTCAGATCTTGCGTATCGTTGAGCACCGGAGTGCCGTTGTCCGTTGCGACCACCGTGACGTTGTAAACATTGTTGGCACCCACATCGCCGGGCGCTTCAAAGTTCGGGGCGGCCGTAAACGTCAGCACGCCAGTTACTGGAACGATCGTGAACAAACCCGCATCCGGCCCCGTCACGCTGTACGTGATCGTCGTTGGGGTGTCGACATCGGTGGCAACGACCGTCGTGACCGCCGTGCTTCCTTCCGCCACATTCAGTGACGCCGGCGCACCGTTCCCATTGCTGGTGATCGTAGGGGCGTCGTTGACGGCGGTCAGGTTGATGGTAATTGAGTCGGTATCGCTCAGCGAGCCATCGCTGGTGGCAACGGAAATCGGAGCAGCCGTGTTGCGATTGAGGGCAGGCATAAAGACCAGCGTGGTCAATGCTGAAGTCACCGCGGCCGGTGTGCCGGTGAACGTGACCGACAAGCCATCGCCGGCGACCGTCACCCCAGCCTGCACTGGGTGAGTGAAGGTGCCCACAGCCGCGCTGGTCACCGAGACCACCGTTGTAACCGAGGCGGAATCGCTATCCGCAACCGTGATTGCATTGCCAGCATTGAACGTAACATTCGTGTCTTCTGTCCCCGAGATCGTGCCAGGAACGGTATTCATCGGCGCGGTGTTGGGGGCAGCCGTGACGGTCACCGTGCCATCGACATTGGCGTCGCCTGCACCGTCGGTCGGGGCGGGCGAAAGCATCAAGCTGGAAGTCGCACCGTCGTTGAGCCGCGTGAAGATCGTCATCGGGGCAGTGGCGCCGATGGTAGTCGACATCACCAGGTTGATCGGCGAGGCCCCCAGCGGCGAGGTTCCCTTGATCGTGGCATTGATCAAGATGACCTGACCGTTGATCGCCGTTGTGACACCTGTGCCAGTCGAGGCATCCACACCAATCTTGCCGGGGTCCGAAGCAAAATTCGACGTCACCGTCCAGCCACCCGTTAGCGCAGGACCGGCGACGATGCTATTGATCGTAAGAACCGCGCTGTCGTAGACGATCGCCAGATCGAGGCCGGTGATCGGGTCGGGAGGGGCACCGTTGGTGTTGAGGATGACGGGAATCTGAATCGACGCACCAACGGCACCGGTGATGTTGGTGGGAATGCTCAGCGTCGGTTGATTGACGGCTGCGTTGACCGTGATGTTGATCGTGTCGGTATCGGTGAGCGGGGTTCCGCCGCCCGGATTGCCCAGGTCGCTCGTCACCAGTTGAATGCTGGCCCCACCCGAGAAGCCACCGGTGGGCGTGAAGATCGCTCCTTGCAGCGCGGTGTTCAAAGCGGCGGCCGTGCCGGAGTAAGTCAGCGAGGCAGTGCCCGAGCCGTTGCCAGTCAAACCCGCAATGCCCGAGAGAGCCAAAGTGCCATTGGTAACCGTCAGTGTCGCTTGCAGCGTGGTCGAATCGGAATCGGCGACCGAGATGACGTTGCTGTTCGCCGTGCTGAAGGTGACGGCAGTATTGAAGGCCGTCGTTTGTGTGGCAGGAATCGTGTTCACCGGTGCGACGTCGTTGACGTTCGTCACGGTGATGACCAGGTCCTGCGTGTCGGTCAAGCCCGGCGTGCCGCCATCGGTCACGGTGACCGTGACGTTGTAGACATTGTTCGTCCCGGCATCGGTCGGGCTTTCAAAGTTCGGCGCGGGGGCAAAGGCAATCACACCGCTCGAAGCACCAATCGTAAAGCGAGCCGCATCGGGGCCGGAAAGTGCATACGTGAGACCAGCAGGTGTTTCGGTATCGGTCGCGGCAATCGTTGTGACCGCCGTCGTATTTTCGACAACATTCAGATTCTGCGTGGCTCCACCGTTGCTGGTAATGGTGGGAGCAGTGTTGCCACCACCACCGGAAGCTGTCGATGAAACAACGATGTCATCTATGCCGACCCATTCGTCATTACCAACCGCATTGGCGGTCATGATTCGAATCTGTACTTGCGCCTGGTTCTCCGCATCAACTGGCAATGTAACGCTCACAGGCGTCACTTGAGTAGCGGTCCCCGCCGTAGTTGCATCGGCGATAAAACCAGCTGGGAGATTAGTAAAGTTGCCTGACGCACCGATGCGGTAGTGCACTGCAATTGGCTGCACCGCATTATCAGCGGAGCCATCGAGATCTCGCGCATTGAAGGTGAGCACGATATTCGATCTGCCGGTTGTGTTCATATGCAACCGAATGTATGGCGCGTCAGCAGTCCCCGATCCGTTCAACGCGATTGTTGGATCGGTGATATGAAACTCAGCGACACCGCCGGTAGAGAATGAATTTGGGGCAGTTTGATTTGCTAGGAGGTCGTTGACACCAGGATCGTCAGCCGCAAGTAGTGTTTGCGGATCTGCACCGGTTGCACCCGTGATACCGTCGCCACGCAAACCAAGAATGCTAGGAATGGGCGTCCAGTCTGCAGTAGTGATCAAACCAATGTCATTCCAGTTTTGCGAGAAATTTCCTGCCGACAGATCATGATAACTCGCGTCAAACACCGTTCGATTTTCTAGCTGCTCGATGCCGTTCAGGAAGTTACGCTTCCTGTTCTTCAAAATCCGCTGGGTGACAAGGCGAGAGACTTTATGCGAACGGGCGAGGCTCTGTAGCGCGCGGTGAAACAACATGGGGCTAAACTCCAAGCGATGATCGGTCTAGATCGTGCGTTGACGGCGATAGGAAGGCTGACGCGGCAAAGCTACCAGCCGAACCAAGCGGTTACGGCGAGCGACGTTGCTGCGAGGCAATTCATCGCACAGCGAGTGTGCGAGCTATCCGCGGGAGAGAAGCGGACGGCCGGTGATTTGTAAAGCTGCGATATGGAGATTCGGCGAGTCGATTGCGAATGTTCTGTGAAGGAGGCGAATGTTGCTTCCTGTGCAGACCGCAAACGGAGAGATACCACCGAGTCGGCGTACCGTTTGCCCGACTGGCGGTCGTTGGAGAGAGGGTGGCCGCTAAGCCACAAATAAGTCCAGTCAGACGCTATGTTATAGCCAGCCCCGTCTGAATCTGCCAAGGACTAAGTATCAAATTCACCAAGAAGACCGGCTGCGACTTGCCGCAGCGAAGCGTTCGCCGGCTCGGCCGAACATTGCCCGCCAAGCAGCGCGGCCCGTGACAGTCGACCACGAGCAGCTTCCAAATCCGCCTCGGCGTAACGCGTCACCACGAACTCGTTCCAGTCCGCCGCGACGACATTCCCTTCGGCGACTCGCGCCAAAAACGCGATAAAACGGCTGCGCTGGTTCAGCTCCTTGCCACTGGTAATCACGATCACTCCTACGCCAGACCATCGGCCCGCTTCAGCACGTCGAGCATTTGGCCGTGCAACGTGGGCGAAGATGCAGCGAGCAGCTCGGGATGGTCGATGTTCAGCGGGCCGCCATCGACGCCCGTGAGCGTCGCACCGGCTTCGGTCATAATCAGCACCCCGGCCGCAACATCCCAGGCTTGAATGCCGCTGGTGGCAAAGTAGGCATCGAGTCTTCCCGCCGCGACATAGCAACAATTGAGCGCTGCCGAACCCAGCCGGCGGATGCTTTGGGTCGCATGCAGGGTCTCGATGAAGCGATTCACGTCCTTCGAGCCCCGCATCACGTTCGCCCGAAAGCTGACCGCCACTAGAGCCTGCGATATCTCCTGGCAATCGCTCACGCGGATCGGTTTGCCGTTCAGTTGTGCCCCGCAGCCCAGCGCCGCTGTGTAGCATTCGTCGGTGACAGGATCAAAGATACAGCCGGCAATGATCTGATCTTTGTATTCGAGCCCGATCGACGTGGCGAAAGTCTGTAGACGATGCACGTAGTTCGCGGTGCCATCCAGCGGGTCGACAATCCAGCGGAAGTCGCTCTTGCGCTCGGTCTGCCGGCCGCCCAGGCTGGCATCTTCTTCACCGAGAAAGTCGTGATCGGGATAAGCCTCCAGCAGCATCTTTTTAATGGCTACCTGCGAAGCCAGATCGGCTTCGGTCACCAGGTCCTTCGGCCCTTTCTCACGCGCGGTGAACTTGTCTCGCCACTCCATCAAAATGCCTGCACCCAGGCGGGCGGCACGTTCGGCAAGCGTCAGGTAAGGTCGAGGGTCGGGCAAGTTCATGCAAGAATCCAAGCGAGCGGAAGCGGGCGTTTCGCCGATTATCGGTGTCGGGTGATTGCTTTGAAAGGGCTGCCGCTCATTTAATCACCTGACGCATTCACGCCAGAGAAATACTCCAGGCATTCTCCTTTTTTTCACAAAAGTCTGGACACGGCTTCCGATCTTGCTAATATGAACGCAGGTGATGAGGTTTCCCGCAGTTGCCAGTGTTGGTTTATCCGGCATTATATTTATCATCTGTTTGCGATCTGCAACTACGGCCTCTTCTCTGTTCCGGCCCCGCCGACTTACTTCCAAGTGAGCTGGCGGGGTTTTTTCGTTTGCACCCGACTCACTTCGCCGACCGACTCGTCAGGATACCTCGCATGGCTGCGATCGCTCCGATCTTCGAACCAGACCCGCCGACACTCCCCGTAAGCTGGACAATTAGCGGCACCAGTGCGGTCGCCACCCTGGGCGAATATCAGGTGACGGTCGATGCCGCTGTTCCTCGCAGCGGAGTGACCTGGTCGAGCACCGCCACCAACGCCTTCCAAGGCTCGACGCTCCAGTTCGTGGAACCCATTAGCGCGAAGTCTCCGCCGGTACTCGTCGATCTCTACGTCCGCGGCAGCGATCTCGTCGCCACCTACGATCAACTTCCCGGTGCCGAGGTTCAACCGCAACTCTACTGGCGGCTGCTGCAAGAAGACTCGCTCCAAGCAGTCGGCGTGCAACTGCTCATTTCGATGCAGACCAGCCTGCTCAACAGCGAGCCCAAGTGCACCGTCGAATCGAAGCTCCCCACGGCTCGCACGGCGATCTGGGATTTCATCTCCCAGGATTGGCTGGGCTCGCAAGCAGACCAACCATTCAACGTCAAGTTGCCGGCCCTCTCCACCGGCCGTGTTACCTGGTTCAGCGTGCCGAAGCAGGCCCAGTCGTACATCGAAGTGATCTACCCCGACGACTTCGTCTCGCAGCAAGTCTCACTCGGCAAGATCGAGTCCTGCTTCTTTGCCGAGCACCTCGAAAAAGGTGTCATCCGCCGCGGTCGCATCGCCGGCTGGATCGTCCCCAACAAGAACCTGATGACCGCCGCCCGCGAGCCCCTTAAACTGCTCGACTTCGCCCGGCGAGAGGCGCTGCCGCTGACGACGTAGTTGGCTCACCACTTTAAGCCCGGATTGAGCAAGCGGTAGATTGCTCGGTACTCATCTCCGTTGTCGATGCAGTCGTCGATCGAGGCCGGAGCAACTGCGTACTCATCACCAAAGCGACGGACTCGCTCTAGCCATTCACTCTCGGAATTGCCGAGAAACAGAATGTTCTCGATCCAATTCGTATCCGGTGATCGAGGTCCTGCGACATCGGGGCCATGCATATAAATTGCTGGTCCGTCATGAATTGGCGAGTTCTGCGTTCTTATGACTTGATCGCCAAATGTGGAGCTGGCGATCCATTCATACTCCAAGTCTCTCCACGCCGGTAATTCTTCGCGGAGTGAATCCCAGAAGTACGCACCGGAGGATTTTCTTTCGGACTCATCAAAGACGTAGATCAGCGGATCGGCATCATCGGTCATGTTGCGTTACGTCCATAAAAAAGCTCGCGAATCGTGTGACTCGCGAGCCTTTGAGTTTTCAATCGGTGGAGCCATCTCGCGGAGCGAGATGACTACGATTTAAGACAGTACTGGTTTAGTACATGTCGTGGTCGCCGCCGTGGCCGCCCTTCTTACCGTGATCGTGCTTTGGCTTTTCAGCAATCAAAGCATCGCTGGTGAGCAGCAACGTCGCGACGCTGGCTGCGTTGGCCAAAGCGGTGCGAGTTACCTTCGTCGGGTCGATCACGCCAGCCTTGACCAGATCTTCGTAGACGTTGGTCAACGCGTTGTAGCCGTGGTTGCCCTTGCTTTCGATCACGCGTTCGCACACGATGCCGCCGTCTTGGCCGGCGTTGGTGGCGATCATGGTGAGCGGAGCGCGGCAAGCGCGGACGACGATGTTGTAGCCAACGATTTCGTCATCGGCCATGCCTTCGGCTGGCTTCACTTGCGAAGCGGCACGCAGCAGAGCCACGCCACCACCAGGCAGAATGCCTTCTTGCACTGCAGCGCGGGTGGCATGCAGGGCGTCTTCAACGCGAGCCTTCTTTTCCTTGACTTCGCTTTCGGTTGCACCGCCAACGTTGACCTTGGCAACACCACCCGAGAGCTTGGCCAGGCGTTCTTCCAGCTTTTCGCGATCGTAATCGCTGGTGCTGTTGGCGATTTCGCGACGGATCTGCTCGATGCGAGCCTTGATCTCTTCGCTCTTGCCGGCACCTTCGATGATCGTCGTGTTGTCCTTGTCGATAATCACCTTCTTGGCGCGACCGAGGTCGGTCAGCGGCAAGTTCTCGAGCTTTTGGCCGAGAGCTTCGAACACGGCGACACCACCGGTGAGGATGGCCACGTCTTCGAGCATCGCCTTACGACGATCGCCGTAACCAGGAGCCTTCACAGCGGCCACTTGGAACGTGCCACGCAGGCGATTGATGACCAGCGTCGCGAGGGCTTCGCCTTCGACATCTTCGGCAATGATCAGCAGCGGACGGCTTTGTTGGACAACGCCTTCCAGAACCGGGATCAATTCCTTGATGTTCGTAAGCTTCTTCTCGTAGACGAGAATGTAGGGGTTTTCGAGCACGACGGTCATCGTGTTCGAATCGGTCACGAAGTAAGGCGACAGGTAACCGCGATCGAATTGCATACCCTCGACCCATTCGGTCTCGGTCTGCAGGCTCTTGCCTTCGTCGACAGTGATGACGCCGTCCTTACCAACCTTTTCCATCGCATCGGCGAGCAACTTGCCGATTTCGCGATCGTTGTTGGCAGCGATCGAGGCCACATTGGCCATCTCGCTCTTTTCCTTGATCTTGATCGAAGCCTTTTGCAGCTTCTCAGTGATGTCGGCCACGCACTTCTCGATGCCGATCTTCAACTGCACTGGGTTCACACCAGCGACAACGGCCTTCAGGCCTTCGTTGAAGATGGCTTCGGCCAGCACAGTGGCGGTGGTGGTACCGTCGCCGGCGACGTCGCTGGTCTTGCTCGCGACTTCGCGAACCATGCGAGCGCCCATGTTTTCATAGACGTCTTCCAGGTCGATTTCTTTAGCAACAGTCACGCCGTCCTTGGTGACGGTCGGGCTGCCAAAGCTCTTCTGCAGAATGACGTTGCGGCCCTTGGGACCGAGGGTCGTCTTCACGGCCTTGGCCAGCTTGGATACACCGCGGCGAATGGCTTCGCGGGCTTCCTGATCGAAAGCGATAATCTTAGGCATCGAAAACTCCAGATATCAGATCGAATGTGGGATGTGTGCGGGGGGAATGGGCTTGGCAACGTAGCCTGGAGCCATGCTCCGGGCGAGTCGTCTTTGCGAAACTCGTCTTCGCAAAACCCGAGAAGCCCGCAGCACGGCTGCAGGCCACGGAGCGGACTAGTCTTCGAGAACGGCGAGAATGTCTTCTTCTCGCATCAGCAGCAATTCGTCGTCGCCGATCTTGAAATTCTCGCCAGCCCAGCTGGTGAAAATGACGCGGTCGCCAACCTTCACTTGCAGAGCGCCGCGGGTGCCGTTTTCGAGCAGCTTGCCGTTGCCGACGCTGACGATGGTGCCACGCTGAGGCTTTTCCTTAGCGGCGTCTGGCAGCAAGATGCCGCCGGCGGTTCGCTCTTCGCTGGCTTCGCGCTCGACCACCACGCGGTCGCCCAGAGGTTGCAACTTCAATTGGGCAGGGGCCTTCTTCTTGTCTTTGGTCGCGGTCGCCATGTCTCAAATTCCTCCGGGAAAACAAACGGTATAGCTGAGAATGACTGCCGGCCCAGCGGGAAAGGTGCTGGACAGACTGTCAGAATATCGCCAAAAGCGGTTAGTTGGCCCCAGATAAGCAAAGAGCGCGCCAGAGCCGCCAAGATTGCCGTAAGCTGTTATCGGCTGGTCGCTTAAGCTGTTTTCGCTTCAACCCCCACCAGTCGCTCGTGGCGAAACTGGCAGTTGCCTTTTCGTCCTCCTCACACCTGCTGTCAGATTGGCAGAAGACTCATTTGCGCCTCGTGTTGCCTACCCACCGCGATTATCGCCCAACGCGCGCTGAACAGGGCTTGAGTAGTTATCAAGCGCACTCCGCCAGCCGCCCTTTTTGATAACTTTTCGCGCGATTTTTTCGTTTTGCAGAATCGCCGCAAGATGCTTTTTGTGAATCACTTGCGTCGACAAAAATGCATAATACCACCGTTTCTTGATAACCATCTGATAACCACATTTGCCCCTCCTCACCGGCCATTCTGAACAGCCTTGAATAGGCCCTAACGGAGGGGGTGATAACCACTTCGCAGGTTCCTTGCGCGGCCCGCTTTCAGGAATCGTTCCGCGCGCACCTTTGGGCCGTCTACTTCATTCGAAGTAGCGTGTAACTCTATCGGAGTCCGTGACTAGTTAGGTCACGAAAAACTAGGCCGTAACCATTTCATGTTGGCGTGGCGGTCGTGTCTTCGCCACACTCCGCCGTGACGAATCTTCAACTTGCGGAGCCAGTCGACGACCTTTTTCCACCGGCGTGCTCTTGGCGTGATTTGTGCGCTCGCCCGTCCTTCACCCTACCCGGCTTCCCGCCGATTTGTTATCCTGCTCGTTCCACTCGCGCCCATAGCTCAATTGGATAGAGCATCGGTCTTCGGAACCGAAGGTTACAGGTTCGACCCCTGTTGGGCGTATTTCGCAAGTCGCGAGTCGCCAACGCTTTGCGAATGGACTGCTGGCGATCCTGGCCGGACAATGGCCATTCTTGGCGAATGGAGAGCCTCAGCGAGGCGAGGCTCAAATTCTTCACGCCGGCAGCCAGGCAACGATTAACTTTGGTCGAAGAAGGAGCGATTCTTGCTCGGATGAGCCAAAGCTCCAGGCGTCACTGGTGTTGAACTGAAACATCCAGCCGTGATTGGCTTCGCCACTTTTCCAACGGCGGAGCGAGTCGGTCACATCAAACCCGCTGCTGCCGATCGTTTGCACTCCGGTGTTCAGTTCGGCGACGGTCGCGGCCTCGCTGTTATTGGTTTGGATGCCGTTGCCGCCGAAAGAGTTGCTCCACGTTGCGGACGAACTCCACGGCTTCAAGACGCGATGCAGCTTGGCACCCGCGCCCTCGGCATTGCTGACGCCGCTGGGGGTCGTTAGATACAGTTCGGCCCACAGAATTTGCGCCCCCGCTGGAATCTGACTGGCCGCGGTGCCAAAGATCTCATCAAACTTCATCAGACCGACGCGCGTGGTGTTGTCCGTCGGACCATCCACCGTAACGAGACTGTTGGCATCCTGCCGCGAGGTCGGCGCATTCAAAGCCAGAGTCGTATCGACCGTTCCGTCGTAGGAATTCGCTCCCTCGACGAAGGTCGAGATCTCGGCCGTGGGAGCCGGGATCCACTCTACCTTCAGTTGGGGACGAAAGTTGACGTTGCCCACTTCCGACGGCGAGAACCCCCAACCGTCGGTGCTACCCGCCCAAGGCAGAATTGCCCAGCCTCGATTGGCGGAACCATTGGCCCAAGCTTGCACATCGGTGGTGACGTTGATAACTGTCGTCCCTTCCGGGACATTCGGCGAACGGCTGCTGCTGCCTACTTGCGCCGTGAACGCCTGTACGGCCTCGATGCCGTCCGCGGTAATGCCGTTGCCCAAATAATTCCAGGTGCTGCCGCCAGTCCAGTCCTTGAGCATGCGGTGCAAGGTGCCACCATCACCGGCATTCGTGGTGTTCAGAACTAACTCGGCCGATAGCACGCGAGCCCCCGCAGGAATCTGCTGAGCGCCGCTCCCCACCAGGTTTTGAAACGCGATGAGCGCGTGACTGGCGGTTCGCTCGCCCGGCGTCGCGCCGTCAACCAGCACGTTCACCAGGCTGCGACCATAGGCCGTACTGGCGGTACCCTGTTTCACCTGGGCATCTTCCACGCCCAAGTAGCCCAGCTCACCGGCACGAAACGTCGTAGTCTGCACATTGGGATCTGTCGCCGCCACCAGGTTACCAGGACCAAATCGTGCGCTCAGATCGACGGTAAACGTGAACTGGCTGTTACTGTCGGTTTCGAACTGATTGAGAACCGGCGAGTAAGTCCTGACGCGAATTCGGTCGGCATCGGGATCGACGGTGATGAGTCGCAGGTACCCCTGGCCGCCATCCACGCGGCTTTGATAATCGGCGACCATTTCGTAGACAGGCTTACCGGCCGCGTTGATCGATGTCTGGTGATACTCACCACTAAAGTGGCCGTTGAGCACCATGAAGATCTGCGCGTTCGGTCGCACCAGCTTTTGAAACACCTCTTCGCCGCTATTGCTCGGCCCGGTATTCGTTGAAGTCGTCGTGCGACCTCGGGTACTGTCGTTGACGTACGAGTGGGTGGTAATGATCGTCGGCAAGCCGGGATGATCGTCAATGACGCCTTGCGCCCAAGCGAGCTCGGCGTTTCCTGGTTCCCATTCGAGCGCCAGGTGCAAAAACTGCCAATCGCCAGCTGCAAAGATTTGATAGTGACTGAGCCCGCTCGCCGAGTCTCCCCCGTACCAGGTTCGACCTTCGTACCGTTGAGCGCCGAAGAACTGCCGGTAGCGAGAACTGCCGGTGGACTTATCGCTTGTGCGGCCATAGTCGTGGTTGCCAATGGCCACGCTATAAGGGATCAGCCCATTCGGGTTCTGTGTCAGGTCGCCATCCAAAATGTCCATCGAGCGATCCGCTCGCGTCCATTGCAGTTCGTTGCGATTAGCAGCGGTTTCCGCACTTTGGACGATATCGCCTTCGTGAGTTACGAAGACGATATTCTCCTCTTCGCGATTGTCCACGATCCACTGCGTCTGGGCGTCGAACGTCTCCGGATAGCTTTGCGCATAGAACTGCGTGTCCGGCAGCACCGCAATGGTGAACGGCTCGATCGCGAACAGTTCTCGTCGCTCCAGGCTTTCTACAGCCAAACGTCGGGTGCGAGTTGCCTGACGGCGGGACTTGGCCAGAAAACGAAGTGGCGAGAACATGTCTAATTCCGAGAAGAGAGTAACGCCGAGCCCTGCCCGAGGCGCGAGTTGGTCAATTAGGGCTGGGTTGTTTCGCCGCCCGATCGGGTCAACAGCGCGCCGACGACGCGAATAGGTGTGTTCGCGGACAACATCCGGATTGCACCATCGCCAAAAATCACCATGGCGCCCGCGGGGTGAAAACCGTAGATCTCATTGTTGTTGGTGCAATTGATCGGACAGGCCCCGCCCGAAGTCGCCCCGTCCAAGCTAAAGCCGTGTGTAATGTATTCGTTATCTCGGTCAGTCCACCCGGCTCCGGAAATCGTGGTTCCCGAGACCAACTTGTGCCCGGTGCGGTAGAGTCCAGGCCGCCCCGCGTTCTCAGCAATCCAAAACGTGTTCGACGTGCCGTCGGTAATGTCTGCCAGACGCTGAAACTCATTGACCCGCATAACTCCCTGCGGGCTCGCAGCAGTCTGGGCATCAATTAATCCAGCTCCCAGCAGGGCTGCACTAATTGCATTATTAACGCCGTAGTCAGTTAAGCCAACTTTCACAGTGCCAAAGCCACTGTAGTTGACCTGCTGGCTATGGAGAGTGCGTGGTGTGCTCGGGCAAATGAGCGACTTAATCACCGTCTCGCGCGCCGCGGTGTTATTAGGATGCTTGAAGTCGACGTTAAATTTATACTGGTCATAGATGTTCTTCTGCTCCATGTAGGGCAGAACGAAGATTACCCAACTATGCACATCGTTGGGTGACACACCATACTTAAGGTGAGCGGCTGTTTGGCTTAGGGGATCTGTCTTGCCGATGCCGCCTGGTGGCAGGTGATTTTGGGCATCATGAAAGTTATGAAGAGCCAGACCAATTTGCTTGAGGTTGTTGGAGCATTGAGTGCGGCGCGCCGCTTCGCGAGCCGACTGCACTGCCGGCAAGAGCAAAGCTACCAGCACACCAATAATGGCAATGACTACCAACAATTCGACGAGTGTGAATGCTGAACTACGGACGCGGAATTTCTTGGCGTTCATTCGTCCTCTCCTTAATGAGCGGTCTGTTGGGCGGTGCATTTCGGTGTGAAAGGCAGCACTTGGGCGGGCGTTGTTATCACGCCTTGCCATCTACTTGAGGTCGATGCGAGGCAGCGTGGTTGGGAGGGGAGTGACCGTTGCTTTGAGCTCAGACTTGGCGGGATTTTGGTATTTGCCTTGGAATTTGTCGACAGTAGCGGCTTCAGGATCGCTGGCTACTGCGCCACCAGGCGTAACCATCCACGTGACGGTAACGATGTATTCGCCTACCGGTGCACCGTCGGCCGAGTTCTCGGTTCCGATCTCAAAGCTCCCATCGGCTTTGACTTCGCCGCGGGGATAGCCACTTGGCCAGGCTTCGCTGGTGGCATTGGCGGTCGGTGTGAATTGCACCATGGCACCACTTGCCGGCTTCGCCTGATAAAAGAGTTCACCACGAACCGGAATAAACTGTGGCTTTTCCGGAGCGCAACCCAAGGGGCCAACTAATATTGATAGAATAAATGCTATTAATAGGTTCTTGTGATATTGCATCGCTCTGCTTCATCAATAGAAATGCAGTCCAAGGAGCGGGTGAAGCAGTGGCAGTGACAGACTCGACCCCGGGTCGAATATATCGGTGGCGTGTCAAGTGGCAACGCTTCTTCATCAAAAATAAACATGGGATGAGTGCGGCAAGCCGCAGCTGCGACAAATAGACCAGATACTCCACCATCAAACTGGTATTGCCTTAATTAACCCAGTTTATTCGCCATTTCTTCATAATCACTTTCTACAAGTGGTTCATCCGTCAAGGTTCACCCTTCCTGCCTGAACCGCACACCACCTGTAGTAAGTAGTTTTCGCCGCGTCGCTGCGATTCCAAGGAGTTTTGTCGTGCTATCACATCTGAATCGAAGTCTGTTTCGCAATCCAGGATCTCGCACTCGACTGAAGGCAGCGCTCGCAACGAAGAAAGCCAAGCAGCGCCGATTGTTGCTAGAGACCTTGGAAAGTCGCGAAGTGATGGACGCGACGCTGCACACCGTCGCAGCGGCTTACATCGATGTGGTACAGAACAACACCGGCAATACAGCAGCGTCAATCACGACCTCGCTGCCCATGTCGATCAACGACTTTCAACTCCGCGGTGGTCAGAGTCGCGGCGATTTAACGGTGCAGGTCGGAAACGTGGGCACCGATGATATTGCCAATGGCATCTTGCTGACCAGCATCAACGACAACGGTCGCGACAACGGCGAAACGACGATCTCGGGGGTTCAATACGGGATCTCGGCAGTCAATGGTGAAGCGGGTGGCACGTACTTTATCGCGACGCACAACACTTCGAAGAGTGGCCTGACCGGTGGCGATGAGTACAACTTCAATGTCTCGGCGGCCTATTTCCCCTACGCAGATGGCTGGATCGGCGGCTTGGCACGCAACTCGGCGGGCACTAATGGTGGTGTTAACGATCTGCTCGTCGGTTCACCCGGTCTAGCCGTTGGCACGCACTACATCAGTACCGGCGGTGGAATTTCGACGGTTGACCTGCGTTCGATGGGGATTCATTCCCAAACGGATGGCGTGCTGCTCGTCAATCACGGCAAAAATGAGAACAACTTTGCCCTGTCGCGGGCCAATGCGGACGGCACCTGGAGTGTGTTCACCAAGGGGCACAATCAAGATGGCACCGACTACGAGCAAGATCCGGTGGCGTTTGTCTACGTCCCCAAATCGAACACCACGGTGATCTCGGGTAAGTTCCGTGGCGACGGTAGTGCGGCGATTGCCAGCGCTCCCTTCGTGGCGACGAATCCTTCGACCGGCACCTACCATCTGGAGATTCCCGGTCACACGCCACAGACCGGCGTCCTGGTGATTTCGGCTGAAGGTGGAGCCGGCAACAACATCGACAATCCGGTCAGCTTTGTTGCCAATGGTAACGGCTGGGATATTCAAACGCGCGATCTGCCCAACATGGGTCTGCAGAACATCGGTGCCAACGATGCCGTGGTCTCGTTTGTGTTCATTCCCGGACCGACTCCGGGCGTCAAAGTAACGCCCAGCATCGGTTTGCTGACAACCGAGTCCGGCGGCACAGCGACGTTCGATATCACACTCGATACGGCCCCAACGGCCGATGTCACGATTCAACTGTCGTCGTCCAATACCGCGGAAGGGACCATCTCGCTGCCGAGTGTGACCTTCACCACAGCCAACTGGAATGTGCCACAGACCGTGACGGTTACGGGCCAGGATGACGCGTTGGTCGACGGTGCGGTTGCTTACACCATCGTGACCGATTCTTCGACCAGTTTGGATCCGGTTTACGCGGCGCTGAATGTGCCCGATATCGCCATTCGCAATGCCGACAACGAAGTGGGAATCACCGTCAACCCAATCAGCGGGCTGACAACCACCGAAGCCGGCGGCACCGCAACCTTCTCGGTGTACTTGAACACCCAACCCCTGAACGATGTGGTGATCGGGCTGTCGTCTTCGAATACTGCGGAGGGAACGGTATCTGCTCCGACATTGACCTTCACGGCTGCTAACTGGAACGTGCCGCAAGTGGTCACGGTAACCGGCGTCAACGATGCGATTGACGAAGGGAATGTGACTTACACCATCCTGACGGCTGCCGCGACCAGCGACGACCCGGCTTACGCGGGAGTCAACGCCGACGATGTCACTTTGTCCAACATCGACAACGACACGGCTGGCATTCTGCAGTTGCCAGTCATTCCAATCACGGCGCTGGAAGGAGGGGCTCCTGCTCCCTTTACGGTTCAGTTGCAGAGTCAGCCAACTTCTGACGTGACCATTGCTTTCAGTTCGAGCGATCTGACGGCTGGAACCGTTCCCGCTCAGATTGTGTTTACGGCCGCGAACTGGAATGTTGCCCAGACAGTAAATGTGACACCTACCGACGACTTCGCGCGAGACGGCGCGCAGACGTTTACCGTTCTCACCACGGCAACCTCGACCGATCCTCTCTACAACAACGCGCCCATTCGCGACGTCACGGTGGTGACCGAAGACAATGAAGCGCTGATCACGTTCCCCAGCGGGAATTTGATCTATGGCCTGGGTTCTCCAGCAATTGCCTTGGGACCGCAGTCGGCGATTACGGATGCTGACACAGCCAACTACGATGCCGGGACGTTGACGGTGACTCAAACCGGCAGTGTTGAGTCAGCCGATCGTTTGGAAATTCGGAGCACGGGAACTGCTGCCGGACAAATCAGCGTGGCGGGCAACGTGGTGAGCTTCGGCGGCACTGCCATCGGCACGTTTGTGGGTGGCTCCGGCTCAACTCCGCTGGTGATTACGCTCAATGCGGCCGCGACACCTGCGGCGACCGAAGCGTTGTTGCGAGCAATTACGTTCCGAAACATCGGCACCAGCCCGGCCTTCCCCACGCGCACGGTTTCGATCGTGCTGAACGATGGCGATGGCGGCACGAGCAATACGGTTACCAGCAACATTCAAGTGGGTCGAGTGAATCTGTCGGGCTTTCAGGAGGGCGTCGATCTCGGTTACGGCACCTACACCGGCCAAGCCGACATTCAACTCTCTGAAGGCACTCCGGATACCGCGCTGCCAATCGGCAACGGGACGCAGATGTTCCTCGACTGGCCAGATTTGGGCAGCACCAACACTTCGCAGATCTTGATGCGGTTTGACAGCATTTTTGGAACTGGCCCGGGGCAGATTCCGCTCGGTGCTACGATTGTGGGTGCCGAACTGGTGCTCAATGTTTCGGATAGCGGTGACGGAGGCACGCTCCATCGCTTGAATACCACCTGGGACGCCAACACGGAGACTTGGAACTCGTTTGGCAACGCCCAGTTTCCTCGCAACGCGCAACCTGGTGTGCAGGTAGATAATGCCGAAGCACGCACGAGCTACGATTCGGCCTGGGGCTTGATTGATGGATCAGGCGGTACGGGTACCGGTCGAGTTTCGATTGGAGTGACTCCCGATCTACAAGCTTGGGCTAATGGTGAAGCCAACAATGGCTGGCTCATCACCGGCTGGTCGGAACGCCGGGACGGCACAGGCATCAGCCCAGGAGAGTCGGCCGATTCGACGATTCGTCCCCAATTGCGAGTGGCTTGGGTTCCTGCAGGAGTGCAGTCGACCAGCTTCCGCCAGGGTGTCGATGGTTACACAGGCGCAGAAGACGCCGCCCTGTTGCAAGCCAGCCCCGATTTGAATCTGGGCACCGATATTTCGGTGTATGTCGACGCAGCCAATGCCGGGAATGAATCACAGGTTCTACTGAAGTTTAACGACATTGTGGGCACTGGCCCGGGACAGATCCCTGCCGGCTCGCGCATTCATGCAGCGGCCCTCACGCTGGCCAGTGCGAACGCCAACTCCATGGGTGCTGGTGGTCGCTTCTTCACCATGCAACAGCCTTGGACGGAAGCCACCGCTACCTGGAATCTGTTCGGCAACAATGGCATCCAACCAGATGGCATCGAGGCGAGCACGACCTTCAATACTCAAGCCGGAAATGCCGGTCTGGCCCCGACCGTGCAAGGTGGTTTCAATCCATTCGATGTCACGGCTGACCTGCAAGCCTGGGTGAGCGGTGCGCAGCAGAACAATGGTTGGGCTATTCTTCCTTGGGCCGGTGGTACGGACGAATGGGGCTTCATCACTTCGAACGCCTTCGTTCCGCAAGAACTTCCACAACTGCGTGTGTTCTTCACTCCTCCCGGCTTTACGATCACTCCGCAAAGCGGACTCGTCACGAGCGAGTCTGGCGGCACCGCCAACTTCACCATCGAACTCAACACCGCTCCGACGGCCAATGTCACCATTCCGCTCTCTTCGAGCAACTCGAGCGAAGGAACGGTAACACCGGCAAGCGTGACCTTCACGCCAGCGAATTGGAATGTTCCCCAAACCGTGACCATCACGGGCGTCAACGACGCACTCGCTGACGGTGCGGTTGCGTACAGCATTGTGACTGGCGCGGCGACGAGCACAGATCCTGCGTATGCCAGCTTGGATCCGGCGGATATCACCGTCACCAACTCAGACAACGACATTCCTGGTATCACCGTTCAGCCCACCAGCGGACTGGTGACCACGGAAGCTGGTGATACGGCAACATTCACGGTTGTATTGGACCTTGCTCCCACCGCCAATGTTGTCATCACTGTCAACTCTAGCAACACGGCCGAAGGAACGGTGGCACCGACCACACTGACGTTTACTACCGCGGACTGGAACATTCCGCAGACAGTTACCGTGACTGGCGCCGATGACTTCGACATCGACGGGGCAGTGAACTACACCATCGTAACTTCGCCTGCGGTAAGTGCGGATGCTGGTTACAACGGTTTCAATGCCACCGACGTGACTTTGACCAATCTAGATAACGACGTGGCTGGAGTTACCATCACGCCGACGAGTGGATTGAGAACGTCGGAATCGGGTGGCACCGCTACCTTCACGGTCAAGCTGAACAGCCGTCCAACGGCCGATGTTACGTTCGGTTTAGCCTCGAGCAATACCGCGGAAGGAACCGTGGGCTCGCCCAGTCTGACGTTTACCCCAGCGAATTGGAATGTTGAGCAAACGGTTACGATCACAGGCGTGGCCGACGCTCTCACCGATGTTTCGGTGGACTACGGAATCATCACGGAAGCCATTGTCAGCACCGACTTGAACTACAACGGTCTGAATCCAGCGGACGTGGCAGTCACCAATGTGGACGTGCAACCGATTCTCACGTTGTCTGCCACTCCCGCAGTTTACGGTATCGGCGGAACAGCCATCGGCATCGATGGCACCGCAACCTTGATCGACTTGGACTCCGCCGACCTGAATACAGGCGTGCTCACAGTGACCTTGTCGGCTGGGGCAACTGCCGACGATCGAGTAGAAATTCGCAACGTCGGCACCGGGCCGGGACAAATCGGAGTTTCCGGCAGCAACGTCACGTTTGGTGGTGTGGCCATTGGTACGTTCACCGGTGGCACTGGTGCTACACCGCTGGCAATCACCTTCAATTCCAGTTCGACCCCCGCTGCCGCGGAAGCGTTGCTGCGAGGGATCACCTTCCGCAATGTTGGCACCAACCTGGCCACCACGACGCGGACGGTGATGGTGACCATGTCGGATGGGGATGGTTCCAATAGCCAGCCGCTGAGCAAGGGAATTGTCGTTGGTTTACGGCGAGCCGTCAGCTTTCAAGAGGGTGTCGATAACGGCCTTGGGGTCTACACGGGCGCAGCCGACGTGGAGTTGTCGCAGGCTCAGCCAGATACCGTGTTTGCCGAAGGTAGCACGGCGAGTGGCCTGACTGTGGTGGGTGGAACAACCACGAACTCACAAGTTCTGCTTCGCTTCGATAGCCTGTTCGGCAATGGACCTGGACAAATTCCGCCGGGCTCGCTGATTACTTTTGCCGAACTTGTGCTGGATGTCACGAACACCGGTAGCGGTCCACGCTTGAACCGCATGTTGCAGACTTGGAATGCAGGTACCGCGACCTGGAACACGTTGACAGGAGGCATTCAAACCGACGATGTCGAAGCTCGTGCTCAATACGAAGCCACGCTGAACAATGCTTCGGGTGCAGCGGCGGCGACGACGACGGGATCGATTGGAATTGGGGTCCTAAGTGACTTGCAAGCCTGGTCCAACGGCGAAGCGAACAATGGCTGGGCGATGTTGCCTGCCTTAGCGACGAACACTAACGACTTTGGCTTTTCGTCGTCGGAAGTTGCCAGCCTGACGAGTCGTCCACGGTTGCGCGTCGAGTGGGTGCCCGCCGGAACTGCCGTGAAGAGCTTCCGCGATGGCGTGGACGGTTACACGGGAACCGTCGATACGCAATTGCAGCAAGCAGCACCGACCTCAGCTGCCGGGGCAACCTCCACTGACTTGAATGTCGATTTCACCGATGCTGGCAATAACTCTGTCCATGTCTTGATGAAGTTCGAGGATATTATCGGCGCAGCCTTGAGCCAGGTTCCGGCTGGAGCCATTGTGTATGCCGCCACACTCACGCTCCCCGCGATGGGAAGCAACAACGCGCCCGGCGATGGCGGTTCGTTCCACCCCATGCTGCAAAGCTGGACGGAAGCCGCGACCTGGGATTCTTTCTCCGCTGGCATCACCGCTGATGGAGTTGAAGCCAGTCTGACGTCGATTGCTCAAGCTGGTAACGCCTCACGCAACCCAGATGCTCAAGCTGGCTTCAACGTCTTTGATGTGACGGGCGACGTGCAGTCGTGGGTCAGTGGTTCGTTGGGCAATAATGGCTGGGCAATGCTGCCTTGGGCAAGCGGATCTAACGGCTGGATCTTTAGCTCTTCCGAAACCGCCAATATCAATTTACGTCCTCAGTTGACCATCTTCCATTCATTGGTCCCTGCGGTCACCGTCACTCAAACCGGCGGCACGACTGAGGTTGTCGAAGGGAGTGCAACCGATACTGTCGCGCTGGTCTTGGCAACTCAGCCGACCGCCGATGTCACGGTCACGATCAATGCTGGTACGCAACTGACGACTGCCCCGACAACTTTGACGTTCACTGCAGCGAACTGGAATACACCGCAGAACGTGACAGTATCAGGCATCAACGATGCCACTGCCGAAGGAAACCATACGGGCACGCTGACCTTCACTGCCGCCAGCAGCGATGCCGCCTACAACGGCCTCACCATTGGCAGCGTAAACGTCCAGATTGCCGATCCGATCGTCTTCTCGGTAAGCACTTTCACGAACGCGGGTTCCACATTCGCGGTCCGCTTCAACGAAGTCCTGGATCCAACCGTATTGAACCTGGTCGATTCCAACGGCACCTTAGGAGCCAGTGATATCACCGTGTCGGGCGCGACCGCAGGAGTCATCCGCGGTTCGGTCATCATGGACGCCGACAATCGCGGATTCACGTTCGTGAAGACGGGTGGTGAGTTGGTGCCCGATACCTACACGGTAACGCTCCGCAGCGCGGCCAATGGCCTGATCACTAGCACCGGCGTTCAATTGGATGGCGACGGCAATGGCGTTGCTGGCGGCGATTATGTGACGCAGTTCACGGTCGTTGCCCCTGCTCCGGGTACCCTCGTCGTCGGCATCCCAGATTTTGTTCGCGGCTATGGCCAGCCAGTGAATCTGCCCGCTTCCACATCGAATGGAATCCCGATCACGCTAAGCAGTGGCTTGAATGTTGGCGCTACGAGCTTCACGGTCAATTACAACCCGAGCTTGTTGACAATCACCGGAGGTACAACCCCCATTGCCGGGGCCAACATCACGGTTGACGTCACCACGCCCGGCGTGGCCATCGTGACGATCACCAGTGCCACAGAATTCAGTGCGACGGCAACACCCATCACGATTGCCAACCTGGCCGCCACCGTGCCAGCCTCGGCCTCGAATGGTTCCAAGCACGTTTTGGATTTGACGAACGTCACGGTGACCGCGGTGAATGCCGCGACATTGCCCAGCGTGGGCGATGACGGAATTCATGTGGCTGCATACCGCGGCGACTTGAACAACAGTCGCTCGATTACGACGGGTGACGTGACCGCGTTGCTGCGGTCGATCTCGGGTGCGCTCAGCACTACGGGATTCACCAGCCTGAAACTAAGCGACCCGATCTTGCTCGGCGACATGAACGACTCCCTGTCGGTGACGACCGGTGATGCGACAGGTCTGTTGCGGTTCATCTCCGGTGCCGCGGGTGGCTTCCCGGCGATTCCAGCCTTGCCAACTGGCCTCCCAGTTCCTCCTCCGGGAGCTGATCCAGAGATTTTCATTCCCGACAATCTCACGGTCGCCCCCGGTGGCACCCTTACGATTCCGGTAAATATCAATGTTACGGAACCGACTGGCGTTTCACTGGCAGGTTTCGACGTCACGATTACTTACGATGCCACCCGATTCACGTTTGGCAGTGCCACGCTGGGTAGTGCTCTGACCGGCTTCAGTTTCTCGAGCAGCAACAACACAGCTACTCCGGGTTTCATGCGATTGGTCTATGCTTCGGACCTCGGTCCGGCGCTGGCAAATGGCTTCATCGGTACCATTCTCAATGTGACCTTGAACGCCCTGCCTGCGGCGGCCACTGGCACCTCAGCTCTGAACATTACGGCTGCCGCCGCTTCGGACAACGATACGAACGACCTGTTGATTGCCCCGGCAGTTACAGCGGGTGTCGATTCGAGTGACGGCTCCGTCATCGTCGGTGTTGCAAATGCCGCACCGACGGCTTTGGCCTTGGCTCCGCAGACGATCGCGGAAAATGCTGGCGCCAACGCAGTCGTCGGTACCTTTAGCACGACCGATGCTGATGCCGGCGATACCTTCACCTACTCGCTCGTCGCCGGCGCCGGTGCTACCGACAATGGGCTGTTCAATATCAGTGGCAGCACACTGCAAGCCACCAACAGCCTTAACTTCGAAGCTCAGCCAACCTACAGCATTCGCGTTCGCACGACGGATGCGGGCGGTCTGTTTGTCGAAAGCACCTTCACCGTAACCGCCACGAACGTGAACGAAGCCCCGGTGACCGGTGCGCAGACATTCTCGATCGCGGAAAATTCGGCCAACGCGGTGCCTGTGGGCACCGTGGTGGCGACCGATCCCGATGCTGGCGATTCGCAAACCTTCGCAATCACTGCGGGTAACACGGGTACCGCCTTCGCGATCAATCCAACCACCGGCCAGATCACCGTTGCCAATAGTGCGGCCCTCGACTTTGAGACCACTCCTAGCTACAGCCTCACGGTAACTGTCACGGACGCCGATTTGCTGACAAGCACGGCCACTGTCACGATCAACCTAACGGATGTCTTCGAGGGCGGAATCAGCGTTTCACCGACGGCTGGTCTCACGACAACCGAATCGGGAGGCACTGCGACATTTACCGTCGTGCTTACCTCACAACCGACGGCCGATGTCACCATTCCGCTCTCGAGCAGCGACACGACCGAAGGGACCATTGCGGTCAACAGTGTGACCTTCACCGCGTTGAACTGGAATGTCCCACAGATCATCACGGTTACGGGAGCCGATGACTTGATCGTCGACGGTGCCGTTACCTACACGATTGTCACCGGTGCGGCCACAAGCACGGACGTGAACTACGCAGGGATCAATTCGACTGATGTTTCGCTGACCAACAGCGACAACGATGCTGCCGGCATCACGGTTACTCCGACTGCCGGTCTCACAACGACCGAAGCAGGCGGCACAGCCACCTTTACTATCGTTCTTAACTCGCAACCGACCGCGGATGTCACCATTCCGCTGACCAGCAGTGACACGACGGAAGGCACGGTAGCTCCGGCGAGCGTCACCTTCACCACTGCCAACTGGAATGTTCCGCAGATCGTCACCATCACGGGTGCTGACGACGCCATTGTCGATGGCCCAGTGACCTACACGATTGTCACCGGTGCGGCCACAAGCACTGACGCTGGTTACACGGGGCTCAACGCAGCCGACGTTTCGGTTTCGAACACCGATAACGACGTTGCGACTCCGCCAGGCATCACGGTTACTCCGACTGCCGGTCTGACAACAACGGAAGCGGGCGGCACTGCCACCTTCACCATCGTGCTCAATTCGCAACCGACGGCGGATGTCACCATTCCGCTGTCGAGCAGCGACACGACGGAAGGCACGGTAGCTCCGGCAAGCGTCACCTTTACCACTGCCAACTGGAATGTGCCGCAGATCGTCACCATCACCGGTGCCGACGACGCCATTGTCGATGGCTCGGTTGCCTACACCATTGTCACCGGCGCAGCTACAAGCACTGACGCTGGTTACGCGGGGCTCAATGCAGCCGACGTTTCGGTTGCGAACAGCGATAACGACGCTGCTGGCATCACGGTTACTCCGACTGCCGGTCTCACAACGACGGAAGCGGGCGGCACTGCCACCTTCACCATCGTGCTTAACTCGCAACCGACCGCAGATGTCACCATTCCGCTCTCCAGCAGCGACACGACCGAAGGCACGGTAGCTCCGGCGAGTGTGACCTTCACCACCGCCAACTGGAATGTTCCGCAGATCGTCACCATCACCGGTGCCGACGACGCCATTGTCGATGGCTCGGTTGCCTACACCATTGTCACCGGCGCAGCTACAAGCACTGACGCTGGTTACGCGGGGCTCAACGCAGCCGACGTTTCGGTTTCGAATACCGACAACGACGTGGCGACTCCGCCTGGCATCACGGTTACTCCGACTGCCGGTCTGACAACGACGGAAGCGGGCGGCACAGCCACCTTCACCATCGTGCTCAACTCGCAACCGACCGCAGATGTCACCATTCCGCTCTCCAGCAGCGACACGACCGAAGGCACGGTAGCTCCGGCGAGCGTCACCTTCACCACTGCCAACTGGAATGTGCCGCAGATCGTCACCATCACCGGTGCCGACGATGCCATTGTTGATGGATCGGTTGCCTACACCATTGTCACCGGTGCGGCCACAAGCACTGACGCTGGTTACACGGGGCTCAACGCAGCCGACGTTTCGGTTTCGAATACCGACAACGACGTGGTGACTCCGCCTGGCATCACGGTTACTCCGACTGCCGGTCTCACAACGACGGAAGCGGGCGGCACTGCCACCTTCACCATCGTGCTTAACTCGCAACCGACCGCGGATGTCACCATTCCGTTGTCGAGCAGCGACATCACCGAAGGCACAGTAGCTCCGGCCAGTGTGACCTTCACCACTGCCAACTGGAATATTCCCCAGATCGTCACGGTTACAGGTGCGGACGACCTGATCGTCGATGGCTCGGTTGCCTACACCATTGTCACCGGCGCAGCTACAAGCACTGACGCTGGTTACACGGGGCTCAACGCGGCCGATGTTTCGGTTGCGAACAGCGATAACGACGTGGCGACTCCGCCTGGCATCACGGTTACTCCGACTGCCGGTCTCACAACGACGGAAGCGGGCGGCACTGCCACCTTCACCATCGTGCTTAACTCGCAACCGACGGCGGATGTGACCATTCCGCTGACCAGCAGCGACACGACGGAAGGCACGGTAGCTCCGGCAAGCGTGACCTTCACCACCGCCAACTGGAATGTTCCGCAGATCGTCACCATCACCGGTGCCGACGACGCCATTGTCGATGGCTCGGTTGCCTACACGATTGTCACCGGTGCAGCTACAAGCACTGACGCCGGTTACACGGGGCTCAACGCAGCCGACGTTTCGGTTGCGAACAGCGATAACGACACGGTTGGAGTCACGCCCGGGTTTACCATCTCTCCTGTCGAAGACCTGGTCACCACCGAGGCTGGTGGAACAGCTACGTTTACCATCGTCTTGCGAGTGCAGCCTACCGGCAATGTCACCATTCCGCTGGTGAGCAGTGATCCTTCCGAAGGCTCGCTATCGACGAGCAGCGTGACGTTTACCCCTGCCAACTGGAATGTCCCGCAGACAATCACGATCACGGGAGTGGATGACGCGATTGACGACGGGGATGTTGCGTATGCGATCGTAACAGGTCTCACGAGCAGCACGGACCCAGCGTACAACGGCCGAAATCCGATGGACGTCTCGGTAACGAGCGTCGATAACGATGAAGCTGGATCTCTTCCGACGATCTCGAACATTGCCGACCAGGTGACGAATGAAGATGTAGCGATCACCAACATTCCGTTCACGGTCAGCGATGGTCAAACCGCCGCAGGCAGCTTGCAGGTGACGGCAACATCTGACAACACGGTTCTCTTCCCCGCAGGAAGCATTGTGTTGGGCGGTACGGGGGCCGATCGCACGATCAGCCTCTCGCCGGCGGCCAACGCCTTTGGCACTGCCACCATCACGGTGACGGTGGATGATGGCGAAGGTGGTACATCGACGGATACGTTTGTCGTAACTGTCAACGCAGTGAACGACGCCCCGACGCTGAACGCAATTGCCAATCCAGCACCGCTGCCGTTGAACGCTGCTACCCAGTCCATTCCTCTCACGGGAATCTCCGCGGGTGCGGGAGAGACGCAATCGCTCACGGTTACTGCGACTTCCAGCAATCCAGCTTTGATCGCGAACCCGACGATCGTTTATTCATCGCCTGGTAGCACCGGTACGCTGACCTTTACGCCCGTGGCAAATCAATCGGGAACTGCGACCATTACGGTCACTGTTACGGACGCAGGAGGAACAGCCAATGGCGGAGTGAACACCACGACTCGCACGTTTACCGTCACGGTATCCGCGCCGGTCACCAATGTTCCAGGGACAGCCGCGATCGTCGATGATCCTGAGAATCCTGGTCGCGGGTTGCTGGTGGTGAATGGCACGTCGTCGCTCGACCTGATCACCATTTCGAGATACGGGGCGAATCAAACCCTGGTTCTCATGCCACTCAGCAAGATCCTGCAGACCTTCAGCAATGCGAGTTTCGACCGTATCGTGGTGAACGCCCTGGCCGGTGATGATCGAGTCATTCTCGATCCGTTCCTCGCCAAGCCAACCACCATTTATGGCGATGCCGGCAATGACTTGATCACCGGTGGAGCTGCCACCGATTTGATCGACGGCGGAACAGGTGACGACATCATTTGGGGCCGTGGCGGCAACGACATTATCTTGGGCGATGCTGGCAGAGACTATCTCTACGGTGAAGCCGACAATGACGTTTTGATGGGTGGCACGGATGACGATTATCTGCTGGGCGGTGCGGGAGCAGACATCCTCAACGGCGGTGGAGGGCTCGATCGCTTGTTCGGTCTGGAAGGCGATGATTTGTTGATCGGTGGCGTGCTCAGCCAAGGCAACGATGTAGCCAGCTTGCAAGCAATTCAAGCTCTGTGGACTTCCAATCAACCGTTCGCAACCAGGATTAGCAGCTTGGCCGGAGACATCAACTCGTCGACAGTGACCAGCGATGGCAAGGTTGATTGGGTCTACGGCAATCAAGGCCGCGACTGGATGGTCGACTATGCTCTGATGGATCTCCTCTGGGATTTCAACTCCAACGCGAGCAACGGTGACAAGCGAAACTAACTTGTTAGTCTCGCCAGAACTCGGCAGCCGTCTGAGTGGGGCGGTTGCCGGCCTTCGTGTCTTCACGAAAGCTGAGCCGTTCGAGCTTGGGGAGCTTGCGAAGAAAATCGAGGTCTTTCGCCTTCGGTGGCAGGGTGATCGCCGTGAGCTCCTGGCAATTGGCCAGGGGCGAAAGTTCGGTGAGTTCCTTGCAGTTGCTCAGCCAGAGCGTTTTTAAAGGGAGACCGCGCAGCGGCGACAAGTCAGTCACTTTGGTTCCGCGCAGGCTAAGAGCTTCGAGCTTCAGCTCTTTTAGCGGGGCTAGGTCGGTCACTTTGCTGTTCTTCAGGTCCAGCGACTTCAACGGCAGGCCTCGTAGCGGAGTGAGATCGGTGACCGGCGTTGCGCCAAGGCTGAGTTCGCTGATGGGCTGATCGGTGAGGGGGGTGAGATCGACGAGCTGGCTGCTGTCGAAGTTAAGCTGCCAAGTGCCGTCCGGCAGTTGTTTGCTGCTGCGCAAAAAACCTTGTTCGCGCAAGCCGCGGAGCCAACCTTGCGAGTCGTATTCCTTCCAGAATTCTGCCGCGGTGGTAATCGGTTTGAAACCCGTAGCAGGATCTTCCGCGAAGGCGATGCGGGCGAGGTTCGGGCGAGTTCGCAGGAACTCGAAGTCGCGGGCTTTGGGGGGCAGCGTCAAGTTGACGAGCCCTTTGATTTGCTGGAGCGGCGAGACATCGGTCACGCTCTGACAACCGTTCAAGCGGAGGCGTGTAAGCGGCGAGCCGGTGAGAGGCGAGAGGTCGGTAATCTTGGTGCCATTGAGCCCCAGGTCGACAAGTGGCAGGCCTTGGAGCGGCGTCAGGTCGGTGACCGCCGTGTAGCCGATTTCCAGGAATTGCAACGGCATGCCGCTAAGCGGCGACAGGTCGCTGACCTGAGTCTTGTTCAAATACAGATTCTTCAGCCGCAACTCGCGCAAGCTAGACAGGTCGTCGACTTGCGAGCCGCTCAGCCAGAGCGTTTCGAGAGGCATGTCGGCAAGCGGGCTGAGGTCTTTGAGCGGTGTGTTGCGAGCGTAAAGGTGTTTGAGTTTGAAGCCGCGCAGTGGCGACAAGTCAGTGACTGCAGTCCCGTCGATTCCCAGGCTGATGAGAGGCGCGTCCTTAAGGATCGAGAGATCCGTCAGAGGTTGATTCGACACATCAATGTGCCAGTTCTCACCAAAATTCCATTGCAGCGCGTGGATCATCATGCCAGATTTGCGGAGCCGGCCGAGCCAGCTGTCCGGGCCGTAGAGCTGCCAGAATTCCGCCCTAGTGGTCTTGGGCGTGAGGACGCCCCCGAACTCATAGCCGATGCGGGTGAGCTTGGGATGAGATTGCAAGACGTCAAAATTCAACGCTTTGGGAGGGAGCGTGAGCAATTCGAGCGAGGCAATTTTCGCCAGCGGCGCGACATCGCTGGCATTGATGCAGTACTGCAGAAAGAGCTCGCGCAGCGGCAGTTCTGCCAGCGGCGAGAAATCGACGACCTTGTTGCTCGCCAATTCCAAAGTCTTGAGCGACATGCCGCGGAGCGGGCTCAGGTCAGTAAATTCCCCAGCCACAAACAGCCGTTCGAGCGGCATGCCCGCGAGCGGCGACAAGTCGCTCACCAACCCGCTGGCGAGGTGCAACTCTCCGATGGGTGCTCCCTTGAGCATCGAAAGATCGCCAAGCGCGCCATCAGTGATCTGTAGCAGATAATTACCAGAAGGAAGCTTGGCGCAGGTAAACGGAACCCCCGTTTTGCGCAGGGGGAGGATGAAGTCTTTCTCGCGGTCCCAGTCCTTCCAGAATTCCTCCTTCGGGCCCAGTTCGTCGAGCGTCATGTTGGCCGAGACTTCGGCGTCCATTCGTTTCAAGTTGGGATGCTGGCGCAGTTCGCCGATGGCTTCATAATCCTCGATCGGCAGGTTGCGATACTCGTAGGGCAGGAGCAACGTCTCGAGCGTTTTGATGTTCTGCAAGGCCCGATAATTGCGCGCGTCGGCGCATTTCCACAGCGCCAGCGTTTTCAATTTCAAGCCGCTGAAGACCGATAGATCGCGAATGCGGTTGCGCTGCAGCTTGCAATGCTCCAGTTGTGGCAGATGAGCGACGGGAGAAAAATCGATGATGCCCGTCAATGACAGATCGAGATCCTTGATCGGCAGCCCCGCGAGCGGTGTGAGATCGGTCACGCGCGAACCATACAGTTCCAAAGTCTCCAACTGCATGCCGCGCAGCGGCGACAGGTCACTGATCGCACAGCCCTTAAGATACAAGGTGTTCAGCTGCAGGCCGGCGAGATCGGCCAGGCTTGTAACTTTGGTTTGGGCGATGCCTAGTTTGTTCAGCGAGCGCATATCCCGCAGCGGACTTAGGTCGGCCACGCTGGTATTGTTCAGGTTCAGTTCTTTCAGTTCCATGCCGCGGAGCGGGCTGATATCGCGCAGTTGCCCCCGCGTCTGGGCTTCGGACAAATCGAGCAGCCCCAGTGGCGCGCCGGCCAGAGGAGAAAGGTCGGTCAGCTGAGAATTGCTCAGGTCGAGCGACAGCCGGCCGTCGGGCCAGGACTTCAGGCGATCGCGCAGTGGGCGCTCGCCGGCCACCGGCAAATCGGCGAGCCGCTTGAGCCAATACTCCACCAGCAGGTCTTGCTCGTTGTCGAGCAAGCGAGCCACAGGCATAAGCTCGGCCGCCGAGCGCTGCTGCTGTTGCATGAGGGCGCGCAGTTTGGCCAGACTTTCGTTGGTTAGCTTGCCCGCGGCAGTCGGTTTGGCTGCGAGGAGTTCGTCGCAGATTCTGGCAGACTCCATAGCGCGCATCGATTTGGGATCGAGTCCGAGCGCAGTGCGATACTGCCTGGAAGCTGCGTCCAGTTGCAACTGACTTTGCAACAGATCACCTTTGCTGATGAGATACTCGGACGCATCAGGGCGCAGCTTGATCGCGTAATCGAGTTTGGCGACCGCTTCGCTGAATTTCTCCTGTGCCGCCAGAGCCCGCGCTTGCTCGGCAAAGGCGGGAGCCGTTTCGCGAAGTTCGTTGAGGGCAGCGACGGCTCGCCGTTCGGCGATGGTCGCGCGTGTGGCCTGCCACAGGCTGATCGCCAAGCCCAGAATCAGCGAGGCTGCGACGGCAAAGATTGTGACGGCGGCAAGCTTGTTCCGCTGCCAGACTTTTTGCAAGCGATACCAGTTGCTAGGGGGCCGCGCAATGACCGGCTCGTGCTGCAAGTGCCGCAGGATATCCGCGGCGAGATCGCCCGCGGTTGCGTATCGCCGCGATCGATTCTTCTCCAGGGCTTTGAGGACGATCCAGTCGAGGTCGCCGCGCACGATCCTGGCTAAGTGGACTGCATCAATGCTCCGCCGAGCGGCAATCTCACTGCTCGATACCTTGTCGAGCAGGCGGCTGCTGGGCTTCGGTGTCACCTGTTCGCGGATCAGCTTGAGCATTTCCTCGACCGCGGCCTTCTTCATCGTGGCTCGCGACAGCGGCGTGGAACCCGTGAGCAGTTCGTACAGAATCACGCCCAGCGAGTAGATATCAGCGCGCGTATCGACATCGAGCGCTTCGAACGAGGCCTGTTCAGGGGCCATGTAATTGGGAGTACCCATCACGTTGCCAAACAGGGTCAGCATCGCCCCCTCAGCCAGCGGCAAACCGGAGGTTGCCTTAGCCAAGCCGAAGTCGATCACTTTGGGGACTGCCCGGCCGTCTTGCGTTTCGACCAGGATGTTCGACGGTTTTAAGTCGCGGTGAATGATCCCCTTCTGATGCGCGTGCTGGACGGCCGAACAAATCTGTAGAAACAGCTGGAGCCGTTCGGCAACCGAGAGCTTGTGCTGATCGCAGTATTCCGTGAGGGGGAGCCCTTTCACAAGTTCCATCACAAAGAAAGGCTGGCCTTTGTCGGTCGAGCCAGCGTCGAACAGGCGGGCGATATGGGGATGATCCATGACCGCAATCGCTTGGCGTTCGGCATCAAAGCGGGCGAGCACCCCCTTCGAGTCCATGCCGGTCTTGATGACCTTAACGGCGACTTCGCGCTTCACCGGTTCGGTTTGCTGAGCCCGGTAAACTGAGCCCATCCCGCCTTCACCGATCATCTTCAGCAACTTGTATTTGCCGGCAATGACCTCGTCGAGGCTTTCGCCTTGACGCGCCAAGCTGCGCGTCACTTCCGAGCTTGGGGTGAACTCGGCAGTCGCCTGCACCACGGCCGCAAGGGGAACTTCAAGAAAGCTGCCGGCGTCGGCCGCAGCGTGGAGCAGCGCCTCGACTCGCTGCCGCACGTCGGGGTGATTCGCACAGGTTGCGGCCAGGTACGCTTCCCGATCGGCAGGCGATTTAATTTCGCTGGCCCGATCGAAAACCGCTTTGACATGGGGTGCAGCCATTTTTAGACCTCTCAATCGCTCAGGGGGCAGGCCCCAACTCTTGATAAAGCCACGCTTTGCCGTACGCCCAATGGCGATTGGCGGTACTCTTCGAGATCTTGGCGGCGGCTGCCGCTTGTTCGATCGTCAGCCCGGCGAAGTAGCGCAATTCAACGATGGCAGCCACCTCGGGCTCATCGAGCGCTAGTCGGCTGAGTGCTTCGTCGAGCGCCACCAAGTGTTCGGTCGTTCCGGCGGCCTGCTCGGCGTTTTCCAGTTCCACGCGAACCCAGCCGCCGCCATGCTTCTCGGCCTGCTTCCGCCGCGCTGCTTCCACGAGAATGCGGCGCATGGCCTCGGCGGCGGCGGCAAAGAAATGCCCCTGGTTGTCCCAGCGATTCTCATCACCGTCCCCTACCAATCGCAAATAGGCTTCATGGACGAGCGCCGTGGCATTGAGCGTATGGTCGCTTTTCTCCTGGGCCATTTTGTGCTGCGCCAGCTTCCGTAACTCATCATAGACAAGCGGAAGTAAGCCGGCCGCGGCAGAGCGATCTGCGGCAGAGGCGGCGAGCAATCGCCGAACGTCATCGGACATAGAACTTAACACTCCGGGCAGGGAGGGGTGAGATTGGTGGTTCGTCTGCAATCGCTCCTTGGACCAGGCATTATCATTCAGCCGTCTCTGCCAAGCGAGTTGTCAGCAGAAACTTCTGGCCGGTTTTTCTCGACGGTTTGCTTACTTGAAATGACAAATGGTTGATTTTTGGTGAGACGTTTTCGCCTTATTTTTCGCATTGGGGGTTGTCGAGGTCAGCCGGCGTTCTGTTCGCCTCGCTGCTCGTCTCGCACAAACGAACTCACTATCACCATCGAGGAACCTGCCGATGTCCCTGCGCTCTTGGGTCCATTCATTTTTTCCCCACAGCACTCGTCGAAACCGCAAGGCTCGTCGTTCTCGTATTGAATCTACGGGTACCCGGTGCAATTACCGGCCTCGCGGCGAATCGCTCGAAAGCCGCCTGAATCTCGCCGGCAACGTGGTGGCCTATGTCGCGGGAGCTAATCTCTATGTTACGGGCGACAACCTCGCGAATGAGGTGCGGATTGAGGGAGTGACCGCGGGCACGGTTGAAGTGCAAGGTGCGAATCTCACCAAGGTAAATGGCGTTGTCGGTGGTGAGTTTACCGCCCGCAACATTCAGAACATCTTCATGGAGATGGGCAACGGCGACGACAAAGCCACTTTCGTGCTGACTGACGTCAAAGGCCTGCTGCGATTCAACGGCGGCAACGGGCACGATCAACTGTTATTCGGCGAAGGGAACAGCGGCACGAATTCGTTCGGCAGCCTGGCCGCGACGATGGCAGCGGGAGACGATGTGATTGCGGTTGATCTCGCGGAAACCAGCTTCCGCGTGCCCGGCACGGTCGTCATCTCGAATGGTGAGGGGTTAAATAATACTTTCCTGGGCGCCGTGAATACGGTGGTGCTGGGGACAACCAGCGTCGCAGGCGGAGGACTCGCCGATAATGTCCAGATCGGCACCGAAACCGCCACGGTCACCACGGGCTTGCTCAGCGTGAGTAGCGCCAATGGCGACAACCAGTTCTATCTGCAGGCGCAGACGGCCGTCGTGAACGGCGGCATTTCCCTACTCGGCGGCACTGGTGCCGACAGCAACTACGTTGGTGTCTTCACCGGCGACTATACGATTAAGGGTTCGATCACTGCCTCGCTCGGCAATGGGCAGAATCTGCTGTGGATTGGTCCCGATGAAGTGGCAGTGACTGGCGCCGTTACGTACGTCGGTGGCACAGGGAGCGATACCTTCCAACTCGAGGTAGAAGAATTCGATACGC
The DNA here is from genome assembly GCF_049819085.1 of Anatilimnocola aquadivae. GTDB lineage: Bacteria > Planctomycetota > Planctomycetia > Pirellulales > Pirellulaceae > Anatilimnocola. Next base: position 5,193,655 of record NZ_CP187419.1, on the reverse strand, counting down.
TGGCGGTTACGCTGGCGCTGGGAGCCGGCACCAATGCCGTGTACATGGACAACTTGCTCGGCGCGACGATCGTTCGTTCGAGCTTAACCATCACGTCGCAGGGAGACACGACGTTCAATTGCGCCGGTTTGGATGTGCGTGGCGCCACCGTGGTGACCACAGGCAATGGCACGGACCTGCTCCAACTCGATAACTCGCGCTTCCGCAGCGTGATGACGATTTCAACCGGCGGTGGCAACGACCGCGTCCTGTTGGAACGGGCCTTTGATGACGGGATTAGCACCCGCTTCGACAGTACGCTCAGCATCGACTTGGGCGCAGGGAACGACGAGTTGGCCGCCGGCCTCGACGCCAACGACTTTGTCACGTTCGCTCGTTTGATTGCGAACGGCGGCTCAGGTACCGATACCCTGACCAATAGCCCATTCAACGTGTTTGTTGCCCCGCGAACGGTGCTCTCATTCCCGTAAACAGTACGCGCACGACGTTTTGGTTGTAGTCGATAGTTATCAAAAATCTCAACCTGGCAGCCCTCATGTCTGCCAGGTTTTTCGGCGTGTCTTCCTTGATAAAGCTAGGCCTGGGCCCATTGGCGGTCGGCATCGAAGACTTGATCTCCGCCGCAGCTTGCTCGATCGTTAGCCGCGCGAACTAGCACTGTTCAAGATGGCGCAGCTTCCGCAACTCGTCATAGACAAGTGGAAGCAAGCCGGCCGCCGCGGTGCGATCCGCAGCCGAGGTGCCGAGCAATCGCCGGACGTCGTTGGACATAGAACTCAACACTCCAGGCAGGCAGGGATGTCCAGCGATTATCCCTCAGCAGTCGCCGCGCGGCGAGTCGGGACGACACCCACGACCGGTTCAGCAACTCGACATTAGAGACGTCGGCAGTACCAGCACACGAAGATGCAAGTCTTGTCTGTCCAATAATAAAGCCCTTCGAAGTTCTCGCGGAAGTGGCTGCCACGTTAAGCTGGCCGGTGCTGTTCACCTACTTCACTTGCTGGATACCGGGTGGCTGCCACGAGCCTTCGCCAGCCGGGAGGATCGATGGCGCCTCCGTCTTCGGCCAGTAGAGACGCATGACGAGGTAAATGGTGTCGTTGGGGGCGGGAAGCCAGTTGCTTTCCTTGTCGGCGCCGGGACTGTCTTTCTGGATATACAGCGTGAGCGAGCCGTCCTCGTTCTTCTTCAGCTCTGGCAGCATCGGCGAGTTGATGAGGTAACGATTGATCGGATTCTTAATCAACAGCTGACTCTTGCCATCGTACATCGTCACCGACCAGAAGGCGTTCACTGGCGGAAGCTGCCCGGCGGGGAACGTGATCGTGTAGTTGTGCTTGCTGCCATCGAGCGTTTCCCCTGTGGCGTCCACGCGCGTGTAGGGATAAACGGCTTCAATGGCATCGTTCCCGTAAAGCCCGCCCTTCGACGCTCCGGCACGCTTGAGCCAATCGCCCTTGTAAAAGTTAGCGTCACCAAAAATGGCTCCCACATTCCAGCCGTTGATGTGCTTCATGCCACCGCTGAGGAACTTGTCGACCTTGTTGTCTCCCTCCTTCATTCCGAACATGACGGCGGCCTTGTGTTCGAGCGAGAGGTCCTTGAAGTCGAACGTCTTGCCCGGACCGATGCCGATCGTCGCGAGCTTTGCGCGGATGTCCTTGTCGGCGGGCGTTTCGGGCACGAACTGCAGCGCGGCGTCGAGATACTCGTAGAAGTTCGTCTTAATCCCGGCCGTGGTGGCCGGGAGGAAATCGATTTTCGGTGCGGCGGGCGGGGCTGGTTGTTTGAGGAAGGCCGACAGCGGTTGCACCTTGTAACCGGCCTGCACTTTCTCCACGTTCGGCATATCTTCGGCATTGAAGAGTTGGGTGCGGAACAGCGTGAACGCAAACGGCGTAGTGGAAGAAAAGACCTGCTTGATTCCCTCGGGCTTCTCGCCTTTCCAATCGGGGCCGACGATAAGGTAGTCACCAGCATCGGGGCCAGTCGCACGGCTGCCGATGTAGCCATAGTTGTAGGTGTTGCCGTCGATGAGTTGCACGGCGTAGTAGCGCTCTTTTTCCACCGCCGGGACCGAGACCACCATCGGCTCGGCCCGTAGATCCATCCAGCAGATGGAATACGGCGTGTCGCTGTTCGGCGTGATGACTGCCGTGTCGGCGGGAGTGGCGACATGGTGCTCGTTCTGCAACTCGTTGAAGCTCGCTTTGAACTGCCCCGAGTTCTTGTCCACGGCGAACTCTTGCATTACCGCATAGTTCATCACCAGCGGCAGTCCATAGATGAACGCTTCCTCGGCAATGGCCTTGGTTTCTGCGATGCCGGGCACAGCGATCCCCGCTTTCTTGTCGGCTTCAGCGGCGGCGGAGATGGGATCGTTTTTCTTCGCACAGCCAGCGAAGAAGGAAAGAGAAACCGCGCCGGCCAGCACGATGTGGAAGAGTGTTCGGTTTGGCAGGTTCATGTTTGTGCTTCTCTTTCGCTATCAACATATTTGCTGAGATTCAGCCTTTGATCTTCAGCTGACCTGGGGATCTGCGCCCAGAATGCCGTTTGACTGAACCTGGCGGAACAGTCCTCAAGCGAGCGTAACTCTAGTCCGCACAATAAAAAAGCCCCTCGACATATTCGTCGAAGGGCTTAATTTGGGGAAAAGTCGGGGTGACTGCCCTTCGTTTGAACCGCTGATCGCTGCAATTGTCGATGCGGCGCTTTCCCCAAGTGCCGAAACCGTTGTGACGCAACGAGTTATTCAACTTTCAGCATGAGCGTCCGTCACCCTATCTCTCCTCGCTGCGCTCGTAAAAACCGACTCGAGGTGAGCCGACGAACTGAATTTCCCCTCGCTCTCGAAGAGATTTCAGAAGCCGATATGCAGTTTTGCTGGAGCAGCCAAACCGTTCGACAATGTCGGGGCCTTTGAGCCGACGCCCCATCTGGATTTGCTGCAAAATCCACTCGATGCGAACGTCGTCATCGGCGTCGCGCAGCACATCCGTTGTCGAATCATAGACAGCCCGATTGTGGACACCGGGAATAGGCACATCATGGACATCATGGACACGCGGATTATGGACATCATGGACAGTTCTATTGTGGACATCTCGCCCGGGAACATTGTCCATGATCGCGCCCAGGACAGATGATTCGCCGTCAATGACACGGACCCTGGGTCCGAACTGGTACCCGGCCCCGCGATTGTGAATGACGTCGGATCCATCGGATGTGATATTCTGATTTGAAAGAACCTGGCTGATGTTCGTGCGAAGTCCTCGAATCGCTCCCGCAACACTAGACTCTTTGATCTGAGCTGTTTTCGCGAGTTCTTGGCCCGTCAATGACATGTACGTTCCGTTCAGATGGCGTTCCCTTAGAGCATTGAGAATTATCCACCGTGTCGCCGATGGTTTTCTAGTACAAATTGAGGCCCCACAGATCTCAACGCGATCAGTGAAGAAGACCATCTCAGCGCCAGGAAATTGCCTCGTCAACGCCGATTCCGTGCGCGGTGCAGTAGGATTTCCCAAAACCTTCCGAATGACGCAAGCAAGCGTTCGCCCTTTGTTCGGGAACGGCTTGGCGATAAATTCTCTGGCGCCATTGGCCAACAACTCGGTACTCAGGTCGAGGCAATCCGCGCTGTATCCGGTCATCACGATCACAGGAAGTTGGCCATTTCCTTTTAGGTGCTGAATGTAGCGCAGCAAATTGCTTCCAAATTCCGTATGGGCGCCACCGCGGTTGGGTTTCGCCGGGATTTGCAGATCGAGCAGGACGTAGTCGTAAAGATTCCGCTCGAGCAGCCATTGGGCATCATGCTGGTTCGTCGCGATGTCAAAAGCGTGGCCGAGCGAAGCGAGAGTATCTGCGACTGAATCGCTAATTCGTTCGTCGTCGTCGACGATCAGTGCATTTACCTTGATGTTCATGCTGCGACCGCAGTTAACGACTGACGAGTGGCAATGTCAATGTGACGGTAGTTCCCACGTGTTCCTGACTCTCAAACTCCACCGTACCACCATGGGCCGCCAGATTCCGAGCCACGATCGGGAGACCGTAACCGGTGCTTTCTCGCTTCGATTTGTTACGGCGGCCCGGAGTAAGTAGTAACGGCGCGTGGATTTCTTCCTCCGACATTCCTTGACCATTATCGCGGGTGACAATTCGTACCCGGTCGCCTACCAGAGCTGCAGCGATTTCAATTCGTCCTGCTCGAAGTTCAGTGCCAACTGCAAATGACTCGAAGGCATTCGTCACGACATTTGCGACCGCGATTACGATTTGATGGCGCGCCATTTCAACCACAATCGATTGGGGCACTTGGAAATCGACCTCGACTGAATCGGGATCAAACTTCGACTTTCGCAAGTTTTCACATGCCATGCCGAATGCATCGGCGACGACTGCAGCTAGCCGTTCCGGCCGCCGCTCAAGAGGAATTGGTTGGGCGAAAATGCCCATGTCTTTGATCGTCGATTCAAGAAAATTCAGATCGTTACGGACTTGGTTTATTGTTCGCTTTGCTTTGGCAGTGGAGTTTGCCTCCCGCATTAAAGTGCGGCAGTTGCACGTAAGATGCGTGAGAATGCTACGGATGTCGTGGATCATTGAACCGACCAACAGTTCGCAGTATCGCTCCGCCAGGCGAAGAGCTTTCGTAGCCGCCGGCTTTCCGTGAGAGGATTCAATCGCCCGCAGATGTTGACTGACTTGGTCGGCTGATCTACGGGTCTTCCCTATGGCACGGTCATCCTTCGTGCGACGGCCGCTTGCTCGCTCGAAGGACCCACGCACGTAGTTATTGGTGTCCGCGGCAAATTGCGCCGCAATCCGGTCGAACACTCCGGTAGGCACGAACGGAAGAATATCGGCAAGAGCAGCACGAACCTCCCACTTGGGGTCCGCGACCAGAAAATGAACGAGTGCAACGGCGTCCTGATTCGCAGTACCGGCTGCAAACGCGTCGCGCAAGAGGTGAACGAGGTCACGACGTTGCGGCCAAGGAAGCAAGTCTCCCTTTTGTTTCAGTAGCGACAAAGCCTCGCGAAAGGTAAGTTCACTAATATTCACAGTCGAATTAGTAGGCATATCGGCGCTTCCGAGCTTTGAATGCATCTTCACCACCCTCCAGTAGCGTGACGATCTCAGTCTTGCACTGATCGACTGTTCCCTCATTTGCCATGCGCGCACTCGTCCCATCTGACTCGAGCACAAATACTCGTTCCGCATTACCCAGAACCGGAATGTTGGGGTTATGGGTGTTCAGGATTAATTGGCGGCGACACTTGACCTTACGAATGCTCTCTACCACGGCTTCGTAGATGAATCGGTTATCCAGGTTGTCTTCAGGCTGATCGATCAGCAGAGGATTGTCGCTGTCGAGCAATAGGATTGGCAAAATCGTCGTACACTTCTGGCCGGTTGATAGGGACAGCGAATCCTTGTACGTTGCGCCATCCTTTAGTTCAATGCGAGGCAAGTCGGAGAGTTCGACGGCCTCCAGTTCGAATAGGAGAGGCAAGTTGCCAAGCGCGGTGACGACCTTGTCCGCCTGCTCAGGGTTCACAGTAGCTTTGTCGATCAAGGTGCCTGCATCGCATCGGCGTAGTGCAGATACCAGCTCCGCAGGACAAAACGCGTCGACTAGCTTTTGCGCAACGATTCCGGATTTGAGCCGAGCTCCTTTCAACGCCTCCTCGACCTTCTTCTGGTACAGCTCGGTATTGCCAAACTGCGAGATACTGACGCGAATCGATGGTAAAAGATGCTTGTTGATACGCTGCACGACTTGAACGCGTATCGCAAAGCGCTCGTCTCGGAGTTCCGACAATCGTACGAGCAATGCATCGCGTTCACGTTCCAAGGCGATCAATTGTTCTGTGAGCTGTTGCCGCTGGCGGCTTTTCACCAAGAGATCATTGCGACGTCGTTCAAGTTGTGATCGCTCAGCGACCTGGCCTTGTGCTTCTTTGTGTTTCTCAATCAGCACCCGGAATTCCATCTCTTGCTGTCCATGTGCTGTTACCAACTGCCGCCCAAACTCCGCGATTGAAAGTTGCACTGCCTCAATCTTGTGTTTGATGTGAGAAGCCTGTAGTGAAATCTGCTCTACACATTGACACGCCTCGTCAACCATCTCATCGATGATCGCCGTATTCGGTGCAAGGTCGTCGGTCTCCTTAAATACAGCCAGCAGTTCTTTAAAAAGTAGACGATAACTGTCATTTGCCTTGTCACTCGCATTGCTCATCCTTTCGGAGAGAACTTGCAGCATGCTTGTTGTATCAGTAACGATTCGCTGCTCTCGGTCGCGGCACGACTTTAGCCGATGCGCGCGGTTAATCTCCTCCGCATCGTCACCACCGATTTCCGCGAACTGCTTGAGGCGTTCCTCGACTCCCGTGAGTGTGCCAAGCTCTTCCGACATCGCAGCAATTTGTGCCTGTAGTGGGATGATCTGACTCGCGTTCGACGCAAGCGCAGAGACCACTTGCTGAAGGCGGATCTCTATTTCGGCAATCTCATCGGCCTCAAAGTTGTCCAGGAGTGCGAGCTGCGACATTGTGCAGTCGGCAATGCCTTCGATCTGGTTCTGGCTGTAGATATCCGCGCGGAAAACACTACCCCACTTGATTGAAATCTCAGTGGGCACTCGCTCGGCCGTCAAAACTAGCGGTCTTTCCCCAGCGGATCGACTGATGATGTACGACAGACCGTCTTTGGTCTCAACCGTTACCTCGATCCGGCCGCCGGCTAGATTTCGTTCGACGAGAGACTCCAGCCGCCGCCGTTCGGCGGGTTGGTCGCTTCGACCAGACACTTGGTCCAATGCGTAGCGAACAAACTCGAGAACAGTGGTTTTGCCCGTTCCACGGGCGCCGATGAAGCAATTCAATTGGTCGCTCAGTTCAAACCGAGCACCATCTAGGAAACCATTGACGACCGCGATCGTGCGAATCCGATGTGCCGGAGCGTTTGCGTTCATGGAAAACTCCCCAAGAGTTGGAAATGCGGCTTCGGAAGCGCAAACCGATATCCCGTCAGGAACTAGCCAAGCAACGGCGTGGCTCGCGAGCGTGGAGGACTGCGCTATGGTGTGGCGAGAAGCGCCACTGAAGTCTTAGAAACCAAGCATTACGGAGCTAGGAGGCCGGTCGCCACCGCACTATGCGGCTTCGGTGAAACGTGTACAAGTGTATCGCATGCTAGCACTTTGTCAATTGGCGGCAAATGTTTTCTATTCTGTCGCCAGCTGCAACACCCAAAGCTGCAACACCCAAAGCTGCAACACCCAAAGCTGCAACACCCAAAGCTGCAACACCCAAAGCTGCAACACCCAAAGCTGCAACACCCAAAGCTGCAACACCCAAAGCTGCAACACCCAAAGCTGCAACACCCAAAGCTGCAATGGAACTCGCACCTCTCGTAATTTCGTCAGCCCTCTGCCGGTGTCAAGCTCTAAAAGTTGGAACCTGGGCCTAAACTTAAAAACGTGAACTCACCTGAAATTGATCGGACTTCATTTAACGAATTGCACGACGTAGCCACGTGGGCTTTTTTCCTGGAGCAGTGGCTCCTCTTGGAGTCGAAATGCCCTGAAAGCCGCTACGCCTTTTTTCGGGCACGCTTTTTCTTTGGTTTGGCCTCCGGCTCGTCACCTTCAAACAGCGATTGCTGCTTTCCTTCTCCTAAAACGCGGTTCACAAGCTCGGCCCCGGAAATTCCACGATAACGTTCAGAAACAATCTCGTTTAGCCGAAAGAGTCGGTTCTGAGCCGTGCGAACTAGCTGGCCGAAACTGCATGGAACGATTCTCGCCGCAGTCGGATTTTCTCCAACGGTCATGGGACGCAGGTTCTTATCGACCTTGTCGCCGACAACGAACGCTTGGATGAAGGGCTCTCCATCGAGTAGCTGACAATTTAGTAGATCGTTGACGTAATTCTGAGCCTGCTGAAGATGTTTGAGTTTGATGACCGCGTCCCCCTTCTTCAGCTCAATCAGAAGAAGTCGTTGCAGGGAGACGATGGTGGAATCCTCGCTGAACTCTTCGGTCCCAACAAGAGAAACCGTTGCATCCTTCAAAAAGATGAGATCGGGGCGTTGGCGGGGGTGGGCGATTGCGGACTCATCGATCGCTTTCTTGAACACCTTCTCTGCAGCGCGGCGGATCGTGACATTAGAGCTGAACATGGGCGAGTCATACTCTGGCCCGAATAACCACCGTGCCTGCGTTACCAGTGGGTGGATCGAATGTAGCTCGTCCGCTTTCGGGTCGCCCATGAGCTTCGAGAGAGCCTCGATAACCGATATACGCCGATCCAATTCGTCGAGAACCGCCATTGCATCGCGTAGCGTCCAGTTATCGAGCAAATTGTTGATGAGATCGACGTCTTCCGGCGAGATCGTCGCTAACTTCTCCAGCAGGGCCATTCCCGAACGGGATTTTTCCAGATTAACCGCTGCCTTAACCGCAGTGGAGAGGACATCGACGTTGAGCAAGGGATGTTCAGTTGTCATTTGCTCGACGAATTCGTTAATTTCAATTCGCGCCAGTGGCTTCAGCTTCACGATTTCGTCCCGATTCTCGCGTAGTGCAAGGACCTTGTTCTCCTGGATCTTGTCGGCCATTAATCGGTTTACGAGCAAGTCGACGTATTTCTGTATGGCTTCCGCCATTCGCTCAATCCGCGGTGACCGTTTGAAGCCGGTCCAATCCTGTTGCACTTCATCAAAGAGATCGTCAGATTGTACGACGATTAGGTGTTTGTTCGCGACAGACGTTCGACCGTCGAGGAATGTCACGCCATGCAATCCCCAATTAGGTTCGCCCACGAGCCTGCCGCCGACCCAGAAAGCGACGCCGTGAGAAATCTTCCGCCTCTTCGCACCTTCGACGGCCTTGCATTCGACCGTTACGACGGTCATCGGATCTACTCGGACCTCTTCTTTGGCGATCGTCGGATACTCCTCCAGCGTGATCGGCGTGTCATTCACGTAGATTTTGAACTGTGGATCGTAAAGAAAGCTCAATGACAAGGAGTCCCGGAGCTTGTCGACGGTCGGAAGGTTGTACGTTGCGGTTGTCCACACCTTCGTTCCGTGTTGACTGATCGCGATTGGTTCATCGCCGACCAAATCGAACGCGGATTCTCCGCTGCTCGGCTTAACAGTGAATCTGTGACCTTCCTTCGCAGAAAAGTGCTTTGTCTCGACCGTGTAATCTGGTCCAAAGCACAAAAGGCCGTGGCGCCCAATGCCATTGCGGCCGTACGCCCGGCGTTTCCAATCTTTACGTTCGGGTGGGAACTCAGCCCACTCACCTTGGTGCTTGACGCGGTTATAGCCGAGTTTCATCCAGCGATTTCGGAATTGCTCCGGACTAATTCCGACGCCATCGTCGGATACCGCGACTACTCCGCCAAGCTCGTCAGGGATTTCGATTTTCACAACCGACGACCCCGCATCCCAGCTATTCGCGACCAATTCAGATAGCGCAACGTCGGGCTGCTGCGTGACCGCGCCGAGGGATCGGACAAGATACCCCTCTTCGAACAATGAATGTTGAATGTTTTCTGCCATCCGGTTATTCCTTTGTGGCATCATTTCCTGAACTTTCAGCGCCGTGAACAGCCCGAGGAGTCTACGGCGAAAACGACTTCTAAGGCGATCCTCACAATGCCAGTGCGATTGCCATTATCGTCATGGGCACTTCGCCACAATAGCGCACATGACGCAGATCATTGTCGTTGCTTGGCTCCCGACATTCAGGAATAGATTCTGTTTCTGCCTCGTATCCCGTGGGAACGGGAGCGTCATTATTCGGCGGTAGATATCTGCTCTGCCCTGACGCCCGCCTGTTCGAGGAGCGCATACAACTCCCCGATGGCCGCTCGCGATTGTTTCTCTGGCGTTCCACCCTCAGTACGGGGACGGTATTCCGAAAACGTGAATACCACTGTTTTGATTGCGCGGGAGAAGGCGACAAAGAAACCGCATTTCTCCTCATCGGGCGACTTGCGAAAGTTCCAGAGCGAGGAGTCTTCCAGCCCGACGAAAACCACCGTGTGATACTCCAGGCCTTTGCTCTTATGAACCGTCATGATCGGAATCGAATTAGCGCCCTCTAGGTCATTGAGCGCTTCCAGCCATGACAGCGGCTTCAAGATTCTCATGGAAAGTTGTTGAGCAACTTGATCCAGCAGTCCGGCCAGAAATGTTCCTTGTCGGTACTGCGGGAATGCCTGTTTGACAGCTTTTTCACCAAACAACTCAAGGATCTGCTTGAGCACCTTTGTTACGCTCTCGATATTCCCGTCGGTCACTTGAACCAGGTCGCCGACCAAACGCCGGGCCGACGCCAACTTCCGCTCTACACTCTCTGCGGTGCGACTTCCCGCTTCGATCCCCCACAATTCCAAACACGTCTCCATCACTTCCGTCCAAGCTTCCGGACTACGCGCTGAGATGGACAGCCGCAAAAACTGAAGCACAAGGTTGATGCCAGGCTCTGCCAGCAGATCTTGCAGGTCCCTCTCGACTCGAGCTGCGATGCCACGACCGCCGAGTTCTTCAATCAGTAGTTTTGAATAGCGGTCGTTCCAAGTCCGCATCAAGATGCACACGTCAGCAGGCGCAGTTCCCTCGGCCTGGATGACACCAGCCAGATATTCAGCCAAGTGGCGTGCTTCGGTTCGATGGTCGGGATACAGAAAGGCCCGACACTCGCCGCCTCCGTCCTTTGCTTGGCGATGGGCTTGTGGGAGCACAGCGCCCGGTTCCAGGGCAGCAATCAGATAGTGCTGAATTCGGACCAGGTCGGGAGCCGAGCGGTAGTTCATGGCAAGCTGGTGATGCTTCGCCGAGAAATCCTGTTGGAAATGTTTGAACACGCCATCGAGAGCGCCAGCCCAGAGCATAATCCGCTGCTTGGGATCGCCAACAGCGGTCATGCTGCTCGCAGATCCCTTGAATGCTGCCAACGTCAGGTCGTACTGAATCCCGGTCGTATCTTGGAACTCGTCCAGGAATACAAACTGATACGTCGCGCGAAGCGCTCGTAACACTTTGGGATTATTGCGGAGCATCAACTCAGCCAATCGACCCATCATGGTGAAGTTCAATCGCGAGGCAGTTCCGCCAAATAGAAGAACCCTCCACACCTCCGCAGCGAGACGTTGTTGGTCTGATCCTGCGTTCGTCACTTCTACGAGCTTTCGACCCACGACTTGGCGATCAAAAAAAGCCTCTTCCGCTTCACTGCGGATGAGCGCCTCCACCAGGGAGGACGCCGCAGGGGCCGCCACGTTAAGCACCTGACGCACCTTCACGGCGCGGTCGAGATCAAGCTCAATGCCGTAGTCCTCTGTTGGACGATGGGTGGCGGGAAGACCGGCCAGAAACCGGTCGATTAAACTTTTCGCAAAGGAATCGTAGGTCATCGAGTCGAACCGTCGCGCCGCTTCGTGACCGCAACGTTTCCGCACTCGGCGGCGAAGATTACTGGCTGCATCGCGTTTGAAACTGATCGCCAGAATGCGTTTTGGCGCCGGGCACAACCCTGTCTGAAACAGAAAGCACGCACGCTGGGCCAAAAGTTCGGTTTTTCCTGCGCCAGGTCCGGCGACGATAATCCCCGAGGACAAGTCGCGGACCGCCGCATCCGCCGCCGGTTCTAGACCGTCGATCTCGATGGGGATCCAATTCTCGGGAGCAATTAATCGCATCGCAGACTACGCCTGACCCGCGAGCTTCTCGCGGACTCGTTTCATCAGCCGTTGCAACAGAGCCGGGCATTTTTGCAGGAGCGCGTCGGCCCCGATCGCATTCAGCCCGAGAATGTGGGTCGTTGGTTTCCCCTGGCCCAAAAACAGATACGCGTACCAGATGAAGAGCTTCTTCTCAGCTTCAGAATACGTGTCGCCGCCTGAGTTATTTCCCTTCAACGTCGCTGTGAGCACGTTTTGCAGTTTCTCGGCATACTTAGGCGTTCCCTCCGCTGGAATCTGTGGGCCTCGTTTGCCGGTTGCTTGGTACTCGGCAGGAAACGTCGTCAGCATTAGAAAATCCAGGTCCAGCGGACTGCAGAAGAAAACGGAGTGTGCCTCCAGCATCGTAAGCCAGCCGTCCAGCGCGCTCGAAGGCATCACATTCCAAGAGTGCATTTTTTCCGCTTCGTCCGTCGTGAGCACTCGTTCCGTCGTCCCATCCCCAATCGTGTAGAGTTGCTCGCGCGCCACGCCGTTGCTGACCAGTTCCGCGCAGGCATATTTGATTCTTCCCCAGGCGCCGCCATCACGTTCGCGATCCAAATCGAGCAATGTTACATGTGGAATCGCCAGATCATTCAAAAGTTTCCACATGTGGTTCACGTAGCGACCTCCGAGCGGCACGATTGCCATCGCGTGAGCATCGGCGCCCAGGCCCATCACTTCCGCCAAGCGGTGCAGAACCAGTTGCTCGCTGTCGCCTTCGCCGAGGACCGCGAGCCGAGCAAAGTACAATTCGGGATAGGCACGGACGGCTTCCTTCACGTACTTGAAAGCCTCGCCCTCGCCACTAGGCAGCTGTATTTTCTTGACGATTGTGGTGCGCAAGGTTTCTTCCAAGCGCAGATGGCGCACGTGTGCTGGATCCACTCTTCCCAGAATGGCCGGCGAGTGACTCGTCAGGATGACTTGGGCGGCCGAGTCTGCGGTGACTTCGTCGAGCAATTGCACTATCCGGCCCAGATAATGCGAGGCCAGATGATTTTCTGGCTCTTCCACCGCAAACAAGGTCAGCGTCGGCGCGGCAATCGCCTCCTCCGAAAAGGTCTTCGCCTGACCGTCTTTGGCTTCAGCAGCTTCTCGACTCGCCGTTTGCTCCACTCGGAAACTCGCGGTCAGTAACGAAAAGTAGAACAACGATCGCAGCCCATCGCTCAGCTGCTCAGGTTCCAGCGACGATGCGCCCTTGGCATCGCTGAAGCGAACCTCTACGTGTCGCAGCAAATCCTCGATACGGCTCTCCAGCGGGTGGAGCTGAACGGCGGCCAATTCCGGAAACTGCTGCAGAGTCTTCCACGTCTGACCGACCTCGTCTTCGATGAGTTTGACGGCCGCCTCGCTACGGAACGTCTGCGTCACCGAATCGGACGCAGCCGTAATCGCTTGCTGGGCTTTTTCTGACCAGTTCGTCCCTAACAGCAGCCGGCTAAGAATCGCTCCTGATGCCTGCTTCAACTGCCTCACCGGATCGCGAATCGCAGGAACGTAATGCACATGAATGCGGGATCGCTCGTGCGGCCGGACCGATTTGCGATCGTCCGCGGTGGGTTCACCCGCCGTGGTGATCCAAGACAAGGACTCTTCAATTTCACCCTCTGCCAGGCTGGTTTTGTGCCATTTGGCATCCAGCCGCAAACGGCAAATCGGTGTCTCACCAGCCACCGTCACCAGCATTTGATTGAAACACTCCGGGACAGCCGCTCCTTCCGGTTGTGCCCCTTCCAATTCCGGGAACTCAAGCACGGTTTCGACGCTCAACGACAGCTCATTGAAATCTTCGTGTTGCTTATTGGCTGGAACGTGAAAGTCCGATTTCCGCAATTGGCGACTCGCGGAGGTCACACCGAACATGCGGCACATGGCCTCCAGTGCCGCTGACTTTCCACACCCATTTGCACCAATTAGTGTGGTCAAACGGTCGAGCTCAATCACCGTGGGTGACGAAAAGCACTGGAACCCCTCTAAAGTGACTGACCTAATTCTCATGGGTGCGTCCGACAAGCAGATCCGACGGCTCTCAAAACCATTGAGCAACGCTCTAGGGCACGATTGTAGACGCTTTCGTCTCCTGGTTCTCCTGTATGTTGGTGCCATTATTTCGCCGGAGATCGCGATCACTTCATCGATTCAAAACACGTTGACGAAGAACTCGAGGGCAGAGTTTTCCGTTAAGCCCCGAATGTCAACTGATAAGCAGACCGGCAATTCTTGCGCACAATAGGGCCGGTTGCGATCGGGGGGCGACCCGAACCGGGTTGCTAAGAAGGAAGGGGCACGACGGCAGAGAGCGAGAGACTTCGGCGACACCGTGACCCTACTCGGTTATGGCGATCTCTGCGAAACAACCGAGAGCGTGCGTCTTCGAAGGCGCTAGTCGCAAGTTCTTTTCAGAGAGGCGGATAGAACGCGACTTCCGACAAACGAGGTTTTACTGACGAGAGCTAACTGGCGGGTCAGTTTCGTTTCGTTGATAAAAGGATAGCGCCCCGTGCACAACCCACTTCGAACAAATTCTCTGTTTTTCTGATTACTGTTACCGCGGAGTGCATGTTCGCCTGGTATTGGCTGGCCGACTTGTGTGCAGAGGAGAAGATTCCTTTCGTTCTGGGGCACGCGCTTTACATGAAGGCGATTCACGGCGGGAAGAGCAAGAACGACAAGATCGATTCACACAAGATTGCACTCTTGCTCAAGGGTGGCATGCTGCCGCTCGCCTATGCATATCCGAAGAAGATGCGAGCGACGCGCGACCTGCTCCGGCGACGCACGAAGCTCGTCCGTGTGCGTTCCGAGGCGCTCGCGCACGTGCAGAACACAGTCAGCCAGTACAATCTCCCCCGCTGGCTAAGAAGCTCGGCTATGCCACCAATCGCGAGGGGGTCGCGGAGCTCTTTAGCGAGGAGAGCGTGCAGCGAATGGTGCAGGCCGATCTCGATCTGATCGATCACGTCGATGAACAAGTGAAATCGCTGGAGCTGTATCTCACACGGCACGCCAAGATCGACGATCCGAAGGCGTATCATCTGCTGCAGACGATTCCCGGCGTCGGCAAAGTGCTCGCGCTCATCATGCTCTATGAGATGCATGAGTCGGCCCGCTTCGGCGACCAGCGACCTCTCTGTGCGCAACCCTCTACGTGAAAGTACTCTCTTTTTCGGTTCTCTTAAGTGCTGTTGAGAGCGGCACTTGCTGATTCCGAGTCCCGATCGGTCCCCGAAACGGTCGCAACCCTCTTCGAACCTTTGAACTCGCAAGCTGTCGGCGGCGGTACCAACTGCGTTGAGCACTATGCTCGTTATTGGTGGCAAGAACTCGCGCTGAAAAGGGCTGAATGTTGTGGTGTGCAACACCGCAAGACATCTGTCTCGGCCAACCGACCTGCTGGGGTGCTAGAATCCAAAAAATGCGAATGAAAGTTTCCCTTTGCACAGGCGCGACTAATGCCGCTCTGGCTCATCTACGGTAACCCCATCGTGCTGACGGTGGCGAGCATCGGCTATTTCTCCCCGTTCTTCTTACCGGTGGTTCCTGGCGGGCTGTCGGGAGTCCTGGTCGCAAATTTGCTCTTGCTGTTTCTGGTGTCGGGCCTCTTTGCCTGGCTCGTTGCTGGCGGGCAGGTGATCCTGGGAATCATCGAGTTTCGAAAGAGCAATTCGCTCTGGAAGCATCACCTTGGTTCCGCCCTCTGGACGTTCACGTGCTACTCAATCGTGATCGCGTTAATGAGCAACGGTTACTTATTGACCGCGTAGAAATCGGCGTTGTGTACGCGCTAAACCCGCATCCTCGGCGAACTCAAGAAACTTTGATCGCATCGACTTTAGCCTCCGGCAACTGGGGGCGACTGAAAGTGCTCATCAACAATGTGGGTACGGGCATCTTGGGGGCACCTGAAGAGACGTCAATTGAGCAAGTCCAAAAGCGCCCCCGAGCGTGCGGAGGAACGGAAAGCCGTGCTCGCCGACGATGGTGTACATCTCGCTCGGCGACTTGTGCTTGAACCGCGACCAGCGCAGGTCGAAGTGTACGGGCATTTTTTGCTGTCTTTCCCTTCCGGAAAGACCGGTCGCTCCATCGGTTTCTTCAGTCGGGTTGGCTTTGTTCTCTTCGAGCGTGTGCAGATCATCAAGCCGCCGCATGAATAGCAAATACGTGATCTGTTCGATGACTTCGAGCGGATTCGAGATTCCTCCCGCCCAGAACGCGTTCCAAATTGCATCGATCTTGCTTCTGATTTCGCCCGTGATCATTTCGCCTCTTCCCCAACGATTGCTTACCCGCTGGCGTCTTACCCGCTGGCGTCTTACCCGCTGGCGTCTTACCCGCTGGCTGCGAACAGCCTAGCAAGGCGCGATACCGGACGGTAGGAGCGATCCGTCCGGTATCGCTGCCACATCGGGCCAGCATGCGAGGTTTTGGGCTACAGGGCTCACGATCAAGCGCTACGGCTCGGTTCGCGATAAGCATGTTGAAGATTGCCGGAAGCACGGCATTGAAACCTAGGCGGCATTTGATGGGGTAGCGCTGCGAGCTTATGGCAAACGGCTATCTATCTCAAAAGTGGGCAGATCGTACTGTTTATCTGGAACTAACACTCTTAAAGGCAATCAACACATGGCTGATCAACCACAAGCAGCTGCCGTCCTCGGCCAAAATCATCCTGCCCCTGAAGAAGCCGCAAGGCACGGATACCTATTGCTATGGCTCGCAGGAGGTCACGGCAATCGTCAACCACTGTCGCGCTGATCGCAAGCTCATCTGGATGGCAGATCTGCTGATGGGCCTCGCATTCACCGGAATGCGGATCAGCGAGCTCGCCGGGCTGCGTTGGAGCGATGTGAACTTTGAAAAGGGAATGGTCCGCGTCGCGGACGAACGGTCCAGTCGATTCAAGCAGCAAGCGGGTTCAGCGCGCACCACGAAGGGCGACGACCGAGGACGATCCCGATTCATCCCGAGCTTCGGACCCTGTTGGTCAGCCTGACTCGGAAGCCCGATGGCTTCGTCTTTCGTGTTGCGCTCGGTGGACGGGTTCGCGCACGCAACGTGCTGTAGCAGTTCGTCAAAAACGTCATCAAACCTTTGCAAACCAAATTCCCGACACCGCAAGGCGAAAATTGGCTTCGAGCATAGCAGGTTGCATAGCTTTCGCCATTACTTCTGTAGCCAGTGCTTTCCTGGCGGTGCGTCAAAAGGTGAGATCAAAGAATGGCTGGGTCACGCGCACTCAAAGATGGTCGAGCACTACCGCCATCTGCGCGGTGAAGATGCCCAGCGTAAGATGAGCCAAATTCGGTTCTTGGACCGGGTCGAAAGTCGGACCGGAAGTTAGTTTTGGAAACCCGGCGTCGGTAACAGCCTCTGATGAAGGGAGAGTTTCCTGACGAGTGGGACAGTTTTAGGTGCCTGCAGGTAGCAAACCTTGAAGCTGGATTTGGTTTTGTCCCAGTCACTGGGACTAACGAAAAACGCCGGTCGCAAGTTGCTGTTTTGCAACAGGCGTCTGGTAAATCAACGGAGCGGACAGGATTCCCCGGAGCCTCTTTCACACCTTCACGAATATTTCACCGGGCACGGGACCACGATCTAAAAAACGATCGCAATCGAATGTTCAACACCGCCGATGAGTTGCTTGCTCGAGCATCAGACTCCCTTGCTTGGATTGCTAACTTACCCGTTGTGGTCGGATTCTGCGCCGCCAGCTTGCTGCGGTCTCGCATTGCCAAGCTGGTTCGCAGGCTTTTGATTCGGTATCGTCCTATGGTAATCAGAGCAAATTCAGAATCGCAATACTGCACCTCCGCCTGCGAATCGATCTACTGCTGCAGAGCTAACTCCCTTGCCTGCTCGAATGTCAAGTTGGACGTTGTTGGTGATTCGTAACGTCAGGCCCGCATTCAAATAGTGTTCTGTACGAGCCGTGTCCGCTCCTGTCGGTACAAGCACAAACCACTCGGTGTATCCTCCCAGTCGATCGGTGAGCGTGTATCCGATTGTCCAAGACTGGGCGAACTCAGTGAACTCTGATTCGGTTACAGGATCGACAGCAAAGTTGAGTTGAGAACTTCCCGCGGTGGAAATGAAATCGTTTACTTCCCATGCGTATAGCCAATTGATGCCCGGCAAGACACGATTTGAACTAACGTTGCTGCCCATTGGAATTGTCATTTGCGGGACAACGGCCATCTCAGGTAAGAAGCCTTGCTGAAGGGTCAGTCCGATTTTTGCTCCTGCGTACAAATCCTCGAAACCTTGTGCGGTTGCGCCGCCGAAGGGGGTGGACGTAGTTTCCCGGCTGTAGTTCCAGGCAATCCGAAACTCCAGCCAATCGGCCGCGATCCCTATTCGTAACAGCATTTCCGGAAATGAGTGACTACTAGAGCGGACAGTTGCGGTGTCATCGAGAAAGTAGGTGTAACCCATTTCTAGCTGTGATCTGCCGCGTCCTACCGTACATGATGCCTCAGTGAAATCGGGACGATCGCTTGCCAATGGCTCGTCCCAACTCGGTGGGCCACCTTCCTCCGGCGTATCCGAGTTCCAATGAAACAGACTCAGGCGCGAAGTCGACGCGCTGCTACCGGTCGGCACCGAAAGGAAAACTGCATCCATCGATGCTAGCTCTGCAGCAGAACCCAAACACGGAGCTAACAGCGTGGCGAGTAATAATATATAAGAGCGTTGCATGGCGATTTAACCAAGTTTGCATATTGACACTAATGCTGATATTCGGGTGGTTTTTGCGCATCCAATAACATAATTTCGATTGGCCGAAAAAAGAGCTTCTGCTAGCAACGCTGGTGTACCGTAGTTAGTGACAATCAGATTTTGCACTAGCCAAGGTGCCATTACTTTCGTAAACACTTTCTCAATTAGCGACTCTTTTCGTGAATGGATGATCGGCGCGGCAGACGATACAGGTGGTATGTAATAGTAGAATTGTGCTCCTATTCATTGGCGTGTGGAGGTGAGATTGTGCTCCTGCTGGCGAAAGTTTGGTTGCGATGCGTGGTGTGGACGGTGGCAATCATGCTGCCTGTTCAGCCGCTCGTAGCTGGACAATGCACATGCAAGCACTCTTCAGCGCATATTGATGCCGATTCGCAATGCAAGCATGGGTGTGACGATGGCCATCGATCGCCTCGAACAGCCAATCACAAGTGCAAAGCCGATCGTGATTCGTCATCGGAGCTCAAATTTCCGATTTCCGAATATGCCCCGTGCGATTGCCCACCCAGTTGCCCATGTCACCTGCGGCATGCGCCGCATGTCGCCGTGCGCGTTCAGAGCATCAAGGTGGTTCGGAACGATTTGGTTGCTCTACCGCATGCTTCGCGTTTTGAGTCTGTGCTGAGGCCTGACACCCGACGGGCACCCACTTTCTTCGTAGCAACCAATGTGCCGAGCGAAACTGCGCTCGGACTCTGCGCGGCACTCTGCCGCTTTACGATTTAGTCGCATTTTTCTGCGCCATTTCGTTTCGCATTTGCGTTTGTCCGACCGTTCGTCGGAAATCGTTTAGACTATGCTAGCGGCTTCGGTCCAGTTGCGGGCTGGCCCTGCTTTCTAGCTAACCACAATACATAGCCCCGGAAAGGGTATAGACCATGTTGCGTTATTTCCCAGCGTCTGTTGCCTTGTTGTTCACAGCCGTTGCCTTAGCTGGCTGTGCAAAGAACCCGACACCGCCTGCAGTTGCAGCCGACCCGCGTTATCTTCTTCCGGCCGAGCCAAGTGTCTCGGTAGGAGTTGTCGACTTCCGGGGTAAGGCGAAGTCCGGCGAAGCAGTCTCGGTAATCGGCCGCGTCGGCGGCGGAGTCAAGCCGTGGATCGAAGGCCGGGCTGCGTTTTTGCTCGTCGATAGTGGCGCTCCACTGCCATGCGCGGATGATAAGTGTGGCCCCGATTGCCCACACTGCGCTGCCGAGATTGCCGCCAGCACGACCGTCGTCAAGTTCGTGGACGAACAGGGGAAGACAATTGCTGTTGATTCGCGTCAACTGTTGGGCATCAAGGAGGAGGAGACTGTGGTCGTCCAAGGCATCGCTAACCGCGACGCCGACGGCAACGTGGCGCTCATGGCGAGCGGAATTTTTATTAAACGATAGACTCCCCTGAACCGACTACAGCCAATGAGATTGCACGTTTTCAGTAACAGAGTTAGAATTGTTGAGAAGGAAACCTGAGGTCGACATGTTGCGTGTGCTGCTTCTCATCGCGATGATTTGCCAAGTTGTGGGGTGCCCGTACGCCTGTATGGCGAGCGTGACCACAATTTCGGCAGGTGTGCGATCGGAAGTTGGCTGCCGTTGTTGCCAGCGAAAACAAAGCAACCACGAAAGCTTGCCCGGCAATGGCGAGCAAGACGGGGCTTGCAACGAGTGCTTTTGCAACAGCCCGGTCAACACCATTAGTGCTGTCGAAGTCGAACAGGATGTTCACTCTCTGGCAATTTGGACGGTGGTCGAATCTCGCCCGCAAGCGCGAGCGATTGGCGAGTCGATCATTGAAACTTGGCGATGGCTACCGGGCGATGGCTCGGGAATGAGCCTGCGCCTGGCCGTCCGTTCTCTCTTGCTGTAAGCGCTCTTTTTGCGCTGCTGGTCAGTTCGCGGTCGCCTCATCGGCGGCTTGCGGCGTCTCCCTTGACCAATACACGAATGGGTTCATTCTGCCTCATGATTGGCAGTTGACTCGTTACCTCCATTAAGTCTGCTTTTTCGATTGGACGCTGCGTATGTTTCGGCTTCGCTTGCTGCCGTGGGAGTATGGGGTCCGCAATCTGTTGCGTCGCCCAGCTCGTAGCATCCTGACATTAGGCGCGCTGGCGACCGTTGTGCTGCTGGTCTTCGTAGTCGTCGCGTTCATTCGTGGTCTCGAAAGCTCGCTAGCAGTCAGCGGCCAGCCAAATGTCGTACTCGTGTACTCCATTAACGCAGCGGAAGACATAGAAAACTCTGCCATTCCAGCTCGTTCCGCTTCGTTGTTATCAGCGAGCTTGGAGGGGGTTGAGAAGCAATTCGGCGTCGCGAGGATTTCTCCCGAACTCTATGTCGGAACGCGCATAGCGCTGCGAGAAAACGATTCTCCGATGTTCGGTATCGTGCGAGGTGTGTCGCATGCCGCGCCCCTCGTTCGCCGCCAAGTACAAGTGACTGAAGGTCACTGGCCAGGACCGGGCGAAGTAATTGTCGGTAAACTCGTCGCGGCCAAGTTGAGCTGCAGTGCCTCGGATTTGGAGATCGGCAAGACAATTCGCTTCGACGGTCAAGAGTGGAATATCGCGGGACACTTCGCCGCCAATGGTGCCGCGTTTGAATCGGAGATCTGGGTTCCGCTCACCGATTTTCAAAACGCACTTAAACGGCAGGATTTGAGCCTGGTGGCGATTGGCATGGCCGATGGTTCCTCGCCCAGTGATGTCGAACTGTTCTGCAAGGAACGGTACGACTTGGAATTGCAAGCGATCGGCGAAGTCAAATACTACGCCTCGCTGCAGAAACACTATCAGCCAGTGCGGATGCTCGGCTGGCTGGTCGTGCTGCTGGTTGCCGGCGCTGGCGTCTTTGCCGGGCTAAACACCATGTATGGCTCGGTCATGGGCCGCGTGCGCGAACTTGCCACGCTGCAGGCGGTCGGTTATCGGCGGCGAGCTATCGTCGTTAGCTTGATTCAAGAAGCCGTGTTGCTTTCGACATCGGCTTCGTTGGTTGCAGCAGTCGTCGCCATCTTCCTGATCAACGGCACCGCCGTCCGTTTCACGATGGGGGCGTTTGCGCTGCGGGTAGATAGTGTGGCGATTTTAGTTGGATGTGGCACGGGGTTGCTGCTCGGTGTATTTGTCGCAATCCCGCCGGCTTGGAAGGCCATGCAACATTCGGTCGTGGATGGACTCAAAGCAGTTTGACAACACGTATACATTTTTGGAGTTCAGTCATGCGATTGTTAATGGCAATAGGTGTTTTGGGTTTCTGTGCTCTGTCAATCGGTTGCGGCCCCACCGCAACGCCAGTGGCGCGACCATCGACGGAAGGCAAGGCGTACATCCTTTCCGCAGAGCCGGCCGGTGTGAAAGGTGTCAAGCAGTTGAAAGTCGACTCGAAGGATGGCGATGAAGTTATTGCCGAGGGACGGATCGGCGGCGACACGAATCCCTGGATCGAAGGCCAGGCCGCATTTCTCTTCGTCGATACGTCGCTGAATCCCTGCGACGCCAAAGAAGGTTGCGCCACTCCTTGGGATTACTGCTGCGACACGGATCAACTCCCTGCGTGCAAGGCGCTCGTCAAGATTGTTGATGCGAGTGGCAAGCCCGTGGCTACCGATGCCCGGAAATTGCTTGGGATGAAGGAAATGCAGACGATTGTCGTCCGCGGTACTGCGAAGCGGGATGAAGCCGGCAATCTGACGGTTTTGGCGAATGGCATCTTTGTTCGCAACTGAGCTGTACATAACTGAGCAAGGGATTCGTCGATGGCCAATCAAGTGGATCTAAGTCAACTCGCCGTGGATCGGTCAGGATCTGCGGCCGTCACGGCGGGCAAATCTCGCAACTTTGCCACGCGCTATGGCTTGCCGTTGGGAATTTTGGTGGCCTTTGCGGCGGTCATTGGCTGGTCACTGCAAGACAGCCTGTTGCCAGCTAAGTCGGTAACTATCACGCCGGTGGTGCTGACACGTGCCGAAGTGCAACAATCGGGTACTCCTGTGTTCCAAGCAGCGGGTTGGATCGAGCCGCGTCCCACGGCAACCGTTGTGTCTGCGCAGGTGGAAGGGATCGTCGAAACCTTGCTCGTAGTCGAAGGGCAGGAAGTCGAACTAGGTCAACCGCTAGCCAAACTTGTCGATGCCGATTCGCGAATCTCGCTGGCTGAAGCCAAAGCAGCTCTGCGGTTGCGCGATGCGGAGCTTGAACTGGCCAAAGCGACGTGTGAAGCGGCGCACACGAGCCTAGCCAATCCCGTTCAATTGCAAGCAGCAGTCGCCGAGGCCGAAGCGTCGCTCGCCAAAGTAGCGACAGATTCGCAGAGTATTCCGCTGCTTTTGAAGGGCGCTAACTCACGCCTGCAATTAGCCCAGCAAGATTTGGAAGGGAAACTCAAGGTTGGCGATGCGATTCCACAGCGCTCGGTGCAGCGTGCTCAGAGTGAACTCGATTCCGCCACTGCAGCGGTTCATGAACTTGAGCAACGCAGTAAGAGCTTGGAGTCAGAAGCAAAGTCGTGGCAGGACCGAGTGGCAGCGATTCGTTCACAGCTCACATTGAAATCAGACGAGAATCGCCGTGTGAAGGAAGCCGAAGCCGGCTGCAACATTGCCGCTGCCCGCGTGGATCAAGCCAAACTAGCAGTCGAGACGGCGGAGTTACGTTTGGCGCGGATGACGATCACCTCGCCCATTGATGGGCGCGTGCTCGCGCTGCACGTTCAACCTGGACGTCGCTTGATGGGACTCTCTCCCGCGTCGGAACGAGACTCTAGCGCGGTGGTCAGCTTATACGACCCGAAGAATCTTCAGGTACGGGCCGATGTGCGGCTGGAAGATGTTCCCAATGCTCAGATGGGTCAGCCGGTACAGATTTCGACCGCAGCGTTAGCAGCACCGCTAACAGGTGAAGTCGTCGCGGTTACCTCGCAAGCGGACATTCAGAAGAACACCCTTCAAGTGAAAGTGTTGATTCACAACCCGCCTGCAGTGATCAAGCCGGAAATGCTAGTTCAAGTGACTTTCCTAGCCCCGGAGCTACCCGGCAATAAGGACATTGCCGCCCAAGATCCATTGCGGCAACTCATTCCCAAGGAATTGGTGACTACAACGCCGGAAGGAACCACGGTGTGGGTTGCCAACTTACAAACCTCGCGAGCGCGTCAGCAAGCGATCCAATTGGGCAAGGCGAGCACCGATCGACTGGTAGAGGTTGTTCAAGGACTGACTGCCACCGACAAGCTCATTGTGTCGGGTCGCGATGAACTTTCGCCGGGAAAGAGAATTCGTGTAGCCGGCGAAGACCACAACCTCAATGGTGCAACGAATTCACTCAACGCGAACGCCTCGGCACCCCAAATGGCTGCTGAATCAAAGAACCAAAAGTAAAGGAAGATCGCTCATGTCACTCGTTGAAATTTCCAGATTGACGAAGCAGTTCCGCAAAGGGGATGAAGTCATCACTCCGCTAAGCGAAGTTCATCTCAACGTCGAACAGGGCGAGTTCGTCAGCCTGATGGGGGCGAGCGGCTCAGGCAAATCGACGTTGCTGAATGCAATCGCGGGGATTGATCGTCCCACGTCGGGAGAGATCGTGATCAAGGGAACGGACATCACCAAGCTGTCGCGCTCCGCGCTGGCGGATTGGCGGGCGGCCAATATCGGTTACATCTTTCAGATGCACAATTTGATTGCGGTGCTCTCGGCTTATGAAAACGTGGAGTTGCCCCTTCTGTTATTACCCATGTCGTCCGCCGAGCGGCACAAGCGGGTGATGCTGGCGCTCGAAGCCGTCCACCTGGTCGATCGCAAGGATCATTACCCGCGGCAACTTTCCGGCGGACAAGAACAGCGCGTCGGCATTGCACGGGCGATTGTCGCCAACCCGACAATTATCGTTGGCGACGAACCGACCGGCGATCTCGATGCCGAAACAACGGATCAGATTCTCGATTTGATTCAGCGACTGAACACCGAATTGGGGATGACGATGATCGTCGTCACGCACGATCCACGGGTTGGTGCTTTGGCCCAGCGACAGATCAAACTTGAAAAAGGAAAGCTGATTGAAAAAGGGCATGAAGTAGCCCTTGTCGGCAGTGGTTCCTTTGAACAACGGAGAGCTTAACGGATGTTCAAATTCACCCCTTATGTGTTCAAGAGTCTGTGGCGACACCGCGGACGGACCATGCTGACCGTCACTGGTTCCGCCGTAGCCCTGTTCGTCTTTTGCTTTGTTGGTGCGGTACAACAAGGATTGGCGCGCCTGACGAGCAGCAAGGAAGCGGAACGCACGCTGGTGGTTTTCCAAGAAAACCGCTTCTGTCCAGCGAGCAGCAAGCTCCCTGAAGACTACGCTCGCACTGTTTCCAAGATGCCAGGCGTGAAAGACGTCGTCCCGATCAAGGTCTTTACCAACAACTGCCGCGCCAGTCTCGATGTCGTTGTATTTAACGGGCTGCCGCCCGAAAAGCTGCGGACCGCGCGCAAGCTGCAGTTGCAGGCTGGCAACTGGGCCGACTTCGATTCGCGGACCGATGCCGCAGTAGTCGGCCAGGCGATCGCGGCGCGGCGCAATTTGAAACCGGGAATGAAGTTCACCATTGGCGATGTCACGGTGTCCATCGTAGGTACGTTCAAATCAACGGTCGCTGCTGAAGACAACTTCATTTACACCCACCTCGACTTCCTGCAGCGGGCCCGCGGAAAATCGTCCGTGGGCACGGTAACGCAACTCGAAGTGCAACTTGCCGAAGGAACCAAGGCGGATGAAATCAGTCGCGCGATTGACGCCGAGTTCCGCAGCGGTCCGGTCGCAACGACAACTCGCTCGAAGGGTGTCTTTCAGCGCGACACGCTGGCGGACCTTGCCGAACTCATCGGCTTCGCACATTACTTGGGCTACGCCTGTGTGGGTTTGGTGTTGGCACTCGTTGCGACGACCACCGTTATGGCGGTACAAGATCGAATCAAAGAACATGCCGTACTGCAGACGCTAGGATTGCGGCCAGCTCGTATTTTCCGCCTGGTGCTCGCGGAAAGCGTTTTGCAGAGCATTGCGGGAGGTGTCCTCGGCATTGGCTGCGGAACTTTGCTGCTGTTTCTCGGCGGCTTCGCCATTGGCGCTGAGGGGGTAACGATTGCCTTTCAGCCCTCGCTGGAAGTGGCCACGCTGGGAGTTGTTGTCTCGGCGACTGTGGGTTTGCTCGCCGGGATCATTCCTGGTTGGCAAGCCGCTGGAACTGAAATTGTCAAAGCACTGCGTCATGCGTGATTCAGATCGCACTTCAGAAGCATGGAGGCTTCCGATGAATATTCGTTATGCCCTAGTCATCATCAGCGGGTTGATGCTCGCCCCGGGTGGAATTGGTGTTAGCCTCTGGGCGCAGTACCCTGTGCCGAAGCCACAACCGGCGCCGCAGTTGCAACTGCCGTCCCTGCCAGGGCTAGATAGCTATAACATTCGACCTCAACCGGCCCCAGGTCAGTACGTTCAGCCAGCGTCTGCCCGTCAACCGATTTCCCCGCCGCCTGCGCCGCTCCCTACTCCCATGCCAGTTGGGGAGCCTCTGCCACCGCCGCCTGGCATTCCACAGCCGGCGCAGGAGTTGACGTTGGAGATGTTGGAGTCCATTGCCCAGACGGAGAACCCGTCCATTGCGCGAGCCGCGTCTCTAGTCGAAGCAGCCAAAGGAAACTGGGTTCAAGTCGGTCTCGCTCCGAATCCAACGACCGGCTATGAAGGTCAGCAACTCGGCAGCGGCGGCAGGGCCGAGCAACAAGGGGTGTATGTCGAGCAAGAATTGGTTCGTGGCGGCAAGCTGCGGATCAATCGCGAAATTGCCGCGCAGGAAATCGGCCGAGCGAATCAGGAGTTGACAGCTCAATTGCAGCGAGTCACCACGGACGTGCGAATTTTGTTCTTTCAGGCTCTGATCGCGCAACAGCAGGAGCGACTTACGAATCAATTGGCCGCGAATGCTTCCCAAAATCTGACTGCTTCCGAGAATTTGCTCAAGCAGAAGGAAGTCGGCAAACTCGACGTCTTGCAAGCGCGACTGGAAGTACGCAACGTGCAAATTCTAGTCGTGAATGCTCGGAACCGGCGTGCTGCTGCCTGGCAAGGCCTGACTACTGTTGTGGGACGACCACATTGGCAGATGCAGAACCTGGTTGGAGATCTGGATTCCGTGCCGCAGCACACGTGGCATCAGTCATTAGAACGACTATTGGGAAGCAGTCCCGAAATCGCGATCGCCATGACCAACATCGAGCGCGCCCGCTGGCAAGCTGAGCGTGCTCGCATTGAGAAGACTCCAAATATCACCGTCCGCGGGATGGTGAACGTCATTGATAACGGCATCAACGGCGATCCCGATGGTACCGTTGCCATCGGCCTGCCTTTGCCGATTTGGAACCGCAACCAAGGAGCGCTCGTTCAGGCCCAGCATCAGGCAGCCGCTGCCGAACGTGCCCTTGAGCAACTGGAATTGAGTTTGCAGAATCGACTCGCGCCGGTCTTTGAGCGTTACTCGAACGCACTCAATCAGGTGAAGGAGTATCGCGAGAACATCCTGCCGGCAGCGCAAGAATCACTCGATCTCAGTCGTCAGCTGTATCAAGCTGGCGAAACGGGCTTTCTAAATTTGCTCACAGCCCAGCGAACGTATTCGCAAACAAACCTAGCCTACCTCGATGCTCTGCGAGATCTGCGAACCGCAGCGGCAGAAATTGAAGGGCTATTACTTTCCAATAGCTTGCAAGCAGGAGGCCCGTAAGCTGTGTTCATTCGCTAAAAACAGTCGGCCAATTGGTTCAGGTCCATGATGTTGTCCCGTTAGTTAAGGAAGGCTCGCGGGACTTATTAATCCCTTTCAGGAGAAGTTGAACATGTCGAATTTCGCCAACCGTCGTCTTTGCCTAGTCAGTGCTGCTGCCATGCTGCTATTCACCGGCGGATTAGTTTCTGCGCAGCAACCAGCTCCGCAGCAGGAGCAAATCTATACGGCGATTCTCAAGGTGCCGAGCATGTGCTGCGGTAAAGAATCGGGCCCAGCAATCGCCGAGATTTCTAAGATTCCAGGCGTGGTTAAGGTTGTACCCGATTACAAAACCCGAACCTTGACGATCATGCCGACGTCCAACGCTATTTCGCACCGAGCTATTTGGGAAGCTGCCGAACGGGCCAAAGTTCCACCAACTGAATTAGCAACCTTGGTTGGGGTCTACAAATCGAAGCCGCAGCGATAGACCTCGCCAAATTGTTCCGCGTGGCGACCCGGTTGTCGCCACGCGAGTTTTTAGCAATTCCACTCACCGGGTTCCCCCATGCGAATCAATCATCTCCACGAAACGATGCTCTTGCTCTCTGTGTCGGCAATCGCTGCCATGCTGGTTTGCTATGTCGATCCGTTTCATAGACCTCGACAAGCCGTTTTAATGGTGAGAGGCATGTGCTGCGACCAACGCGCCAGCGATGCGGCGAAGGAACTACGCGGAGTAGCGGGAGTCACCGCTACTAAACAATCCGTGTCGGAAGGTGAGATACAGATTACTGTTCATGGGGATGCGCCTGTGCTGCATTTGTCACTCTGGAATGCTGCCGAACGGGCGCGCGTTCGACCGGTCAAACTGATTGTGGATGGCCGCGTCATAGCGCAGCAAAATGACTAGGGAAGGCGCCAGTTCAACGCCGATGGCGAATACAGCCGCTAGCGGTGGCTACGAAAAAAACAAATCACGGAAGGGAGTCTCGATGCGTAACTTACTAAAGTTTTTGTTTGTCTGTGGTCTGATCTTGGGATCACTCATGCTGAGTGGCTGTGCTTCCGATTCCGGTACACTTGGCTGGAATCCCTTCAGCCGCGGCGGGAGCAGCGGCAGCAGTAGCGGTAGTTGCGGACCTGGGTGCAACCATTGAACTCGGCCATTTGGCACTACGCTCGGCAGGAGCGTTCATTGGCGTGGCGCGAAGATGATTACCGCCATGCCAGCCAGACAAAATGACACCCCGACGTAGTCGGCAAACGACGGTCGAATGCCGTCGACAAGCCATAGCCACACCAGCGCGACCGAAATATAAACACCTCCATACGCGGCATAGACACGACCGGTGGCCGTGGGATGCAGAGTGAGAAGGTAAGCGAAAATCGCTAGGCTGATCGAAGCAGGCATGAGAAGCCAGGGCGATTTGCCCTGCCGAAGCCACAGATAAGGCAAATAGCAACCGACGATTTCAGCGATCGCTGTAAACATGAAGAGTGCCGTAGTTGAAACGAATTGCATAGTGCGTTGCTCCTAACCGCAATGTCAAACCCGACCAACTTCGTTCGAAATAATTCTAACATGACTCGCTACTTCAAGATTCACGGGATGGACTGCGCCGAGGAAGTAGCTGTCCTCAAAAGCGATATTGGTCCGATCGTTGGCGGCGAACAATTCCTGACATTCGATGTTCTTAACGCTAGGATGGGCGTAACAGCTCCTGAGGAACAAGTAGCCACAGCAATCATCATTAAGGCAGTTGCTGGAACCGGCATGACCGCCGACGTTTGGCGGGAAGCGAAGGGCGACGAACCGGAAGCGAGTTTTTGGGCTCGCAACGGGCGCACGATATTCACGGTTGCTTCGGGCGTTCTCGGATTGTGTGGGCTTCTGATTCAGGTATTCGCCTCAGGCAGTATTACAGCCGCCCTCGGCTTCGCTCAGTCTCCACCAGTGACACCCGTGGGCGCTAAGGTATTCTTCGGCCTGAGCATCATCGCGGGCGTTTGGCATTTTTTGCCCAAAGCCTGGTTTTCACTCGTTCGGCTGAGGCCAGATATGAACCTGCTAATGACCGTGGCAGTGTCTGGAGCGGTCGCTATCGGCGAGTGGTCCGAAGCAGCGACCGTGGCATTTCTGTTCGCAGTTTCGCTGGCGCTGGAATCATGGAGCGTGGGGCGAGCTCGACGGGCGATCGCAGCGCTTATGGACCTAGCACCGCTAACGGTACGGATCGTCGATTCAGATAACGCCGAGCGGGAAGTGCCCCCAGACCAAGTCTCCATCGGTGCGGTCTTTCTCGTAAAACCCGGCGAGCGGATCGCTTTGGATGGCCAAGTCGAGCGAGGCAACAGCGATGTGAATCAGGCCTCGATCACCGGCGAAAGCGTGCCCGTCAACAAGACCCGCGGCAACGAAGTATACGCTGGTACCATTAATGGCGACGGGGCCCTGCACATCAAGTCCACCAAGATCGCCAGCGACACTACGCTGGCCCGCATTATCCGCATGGTCGGCGATGCGCAGTCAAAACGAGCAGCGTCGGAACAGTGGGTGGAGACGTTTGCCCGTTACTACACGCCAACAGTAATGATCGCTGCTTTGATTTTGCTGGTCGTTCCGCCGCTCTTGCTCGGCGGCCAATGGTCGGCATGGATATACAACTCGCTTGTGCTACTAGTGATCGCATGTCCCTGTGCGCTCGTAATCTCGACTCCTGTGAGCATCGTTGCTGCGATTGCTGCCGCCGCGCGTGCGGGTGTCCTCATCAAGAGTGGACTGTACGTGGAGATCCCCGCTCAGTTGAAAGCCATTGCTCTGGATAAAACAGGCACGCTGACAGAAGGTAAACCTGCTGTGGTTGAAGTGGTGCCGTTGAATGGGCATTCGGAGGAAGAGTTGTTGCAACGCGCTGCAGCGATGGAATCACACAGCGATCACCCACTGGCAGTCGCGATAATACGCTACGCCGCCGAAAAGAAAGTTGTCGCCGCAGCAGCAGAAGATTTTCAGATTCTGCAAGGCAAAGGTGCCACGGCCAAGTTCGAGGGTCGGCTATTTTGGTTGGGAAGCCATCGCTACTTGGAAGAACGCAAGCAAGAGACGCCCGAGATTCATGAGAAGCTTGAAGCAATGTCTAGCGCCGGTCGCTCTGTTGTTGTTGTTGGCAACGAGAAACACGTCTGCGGCTTGATCGCATTAGCTGATCAGCTACGTCCTGCTACTGCGCAGGTAATTACCGAGTTGCGCAGCCAAGGTATAGAGCATGTAATCATGCTGACCGGCGACAATCATGCGACAGCTTCGAAAATCGCGATTGCGACAGGCATCGACGAGTTCCGAGCCGAACTACTCCCCGCTGACAAGGTAAACGCAATTGAGGAACTGTTGAAGAAATACGGCCAGGTCGCCATGGTTGGCGATGGGGTCAATGACGCACCGGCGCTTGGGCGCGCAACACTCGGAATCGCGATGGGTGCGGTCGGCAGTGATGCTGCTATCGAAACTGCCGATGTGGCTCTGATGAGCGACGATCTGTCGAAGGTCGCTTGGCTGATCGGTCACTCGCGACGAGCAATGGCGATAATCCGCCAAAATATTTTCGCGTCACTGGCGATCAAAGTTCTTTTCGTCGTACTCACCTTTGCGGGATTTGCATCTCTCTGGGCCGCCATTGCTGCTGATGCAGGCGTTTCCATTCTTGTCGTGCTAAACGGCTTACGACTCTTGAACGGATCATCTGTGAAAAACGCGAGCTGATTCTCGGTATTGACTAAACCCCACTCCTGGCCAACAATTGAAAGTAAATCGTCCTCCTGTAGCTGCCCCTATGCCCTCTATCACCACTTTGCTTTCGATTGCCGCATTCAGTCTGCATATTCTGCTGGGCTGTGGCTGGCATTTTGCGCAAAGTGCCAGCGAAGTGCATGGTTCGCGTGTCCACTCTCATGCGCACCACGCGCCCTGCTCCGGTCACTCGAAACAGCAGCCTAACCATTCTCAGCCGGCGTCACCTGACAACTGTAGTGGCCCAAAGTGCGTCTTTTTGCATGCAGGACATGCCGAGATACCTTCCGCTAACGATGTAGCAGTCGTGCCAGCGACGACCGCCGACCAGATCGTTTGCGGGCAAGCGAATGCCGTCGTTCGTGGGCAATTTGAAGTCAATGTTTTTCAACCGCATGTGCGCAGGCATCTAGCGCTGCGCCATTTCTTGAACTGAGCCTTGCAGTCCAATCGGCCGTTCGATTTCAACTCTTTCGGCTGCATCTCCTTTGGATTTGTAACCCCTGTCGCGCGCATGCCATTCGTCGGCGCGATTTTTCAGTCAATGCTTTTTCGCAAGGGCGCGTTCTATGGCGCAAACAACTTCCCCGTCGCAATCAACGCCCGCTGCCTGGATTCGCTGGATACCGTTCGCGATCTTTGGGTTGATTGCGGTGGCGGCAATTGTGCTTTATCCACAGTGGGAACCAGCGGCTAGGCCTTGGCTCGCAAAAATTCTGCCGAGCGCTGCTGGTGAGGCGGGGCCGGTCGAGGGCAAGACGGAGGAAGCTGGTCACGCTTCTCACGGCAGCAACGATTCCATCGAACTCAGTCTGCAAGGCCGCAAGAACATCGGACTGACGGATGAGTTTATTAAGCCTGTAAAGTTGCAGGCGTTCACCAAGTCAATTCGCGTGCCAGGAATCGTCGTGGAGCGCCCAGGGAGATCCGTGATTGAAGTCACGGCTCCCTTCACGGGAGTCGTGACACGAATTTATCCAACCGAGGGCGAGGCCCTAGAACCTGGGCGCAAATTGTTCGACCTTCGACTGACTCATGAGGACTTGGTGCAGTCACAAGCCGATCTGCTTCAGACTGCGGCTGAGCAAGAAGTTACCGACAAGGAAATTGCACGACTGGACAAACTTGCTATCGACGGCACTATTCCCGGCAAACGTCTGCTCGAATTGAAATATGAAAAGGACAAGAGTGATGCCGTCCTCCGCGCTCGACGCCAAGCGCTGTTGTTGCACGGCCTGACAGAAGCGCAAGTAGATGGCATTGTGCAAAAGCGTGAATTGTTTAAGGAAATGACCGTTACGGTCGCGAATGTTTCCGCCAACGGAAAGCAAAGTCAGGCCGGGAATCTCTTTCAAGTGCAGGGCATCAAAGTCGCCCAGGGTCAACAGGTGGATGCCGGTGATACGCTCGCCATACTCGCGGATCACGCGGAGCTTTACATCGAAGGGGAAGCATTTGAGCGAGACGTAGCAGATCTCAACCGCGTGGCGGAGAGCCAGGCCCCCATCGCAGCCGTGTTGGAGACGGACGGTGACAAGGGCGAGGTAATTGAAAACCTGCGATTGCTGTACTTGTCAACAAAGATTGATCCCGCCAAAAGAACGCTCGATTTTTACGTTACTCTTCCGAATCAACCTCAGCGGGACTCCAAGTATGAAGATGGCCGCCGATTCATTGCCTGGAAGTACCGGCCCGGCCAACGCGTGCAGCTGGAGATCCCACTTCAAGTTCTTCCGAATCGAATAGTGCTGCCCATCGACGCTCTGGCCCAAGATGGCACGGAAACATACGTTTTCACACCGAACGGCAAAGGCTTTGAACGTCGCAGTGTGCATGTAGAGTATCGCGACCCCAGGCAGGTTGTAATCGCCAGTGATGGATCTGTCTTTCCAGGTGACATGGTCGCACTGACAGGTGCCCAGCAATTGCAGGTCGCAATCAAGAACAAATCAGGCGGCGCTCCCGATCCGCACGCCGGACATAGCCACTAACGCAGGAAGCGAAAACCTAGCCCCATGCTCAACTCAATTATCAAACTGTCGCTGCGTTATCGCTTGATTACGATTGCCCTGGCGATCGTGATTACGGTTTACGGCAGTTATGAAATGTACCAACTTCCGATCGACGTGTTTCCCGATTTGAATCGCCCCCGGGTAACGGTCATGACGGAAGCCCTGGGGCTTGCTCCGGAAGAGGTAGAAACCCTTATCACGTTTCCGTTGGAATCGTCATTGAATGGCGCAACCGGTGTACAAGCCGTACGCAGTTCCTCTGGTGTGGGTCTTTCGGTGATCTACGTCGAGTTTGCCTGGGGCACTGACATCTACGTCGATCGCCAAATTGTTGCCGAAAAATTGGCTCTGGCCGCCGACCGTTTGCCGAAAGGGGTGAAGCCGCAAATGGCTCCTATTTCGTCAATCATGGGGCAAGTAATCCAAATTGGCGTTACCAGCGAGGGAAACAAGACAGATCCGATCGAGGTCCGCACGCTCGCCGATTGGGTCATTCGGCAACGCCTGTTGACCATTCCTGGCGTCGCTCAAGTGATCACGATGGGGGGCGGCCGCAAACAATATCAGGTGTTGGCCAATCCCAGTGAAATGTTAAAGTACGACGTGACGCTTGAAGACATCGAGAAGGCGGTGGCCGGCAGCAACAGTAACGCAACTGGCGGCTATCTGGAAGAAGGCGGCCAAGAATTGCTCGTGCGCTCGATGGGCCGACTGCGCAACATCAAAGACATCGATAAAGTGGTTGTAAAAGCCGGCAATGACCGTTCCATCTTACTGAATCAGGTCGCCACTGTTCGCGAGGCTGCTCAAGTAAAGCGCGGCGACGCCGCGGTCGATAGTTCGCCGGCCGTGATGATCATCGTCTCCAAGCAACCTGGCGCTGACACTCGCCTGCTGACTACGAACGTCATCAACGCCTTGGCGGACTTGCGGCTTTCGCTGCCTCCTGATTTGAAGATCAATGCTGAAGTCTACCAGCAAAAAGAGTTCATCGACTTGAGCATCCACAATGTCATCGAGGCACTCGTTGTCGGAGGGGTGCTGGTAGTAATCATCTTATTCGTTTTTTTGCTCAATTTTCGCACAACATTTATTACACTGACTGCCATCCCACTTTCGATGGTCGTGACCGGCCTAATCTTCAAGTGGTTTGGTCTCTCGATCAACACAATGACCCTCGGCGGCTTGGCAGTGGCCATCGGCGAACTCGTAGATGATGCAATTGTCGATGTGGAAAACATCTATCGCCGCTTACGCGAAAACAAGCATAGTCCAAACCCAAAGTCGGCCCTGCGCGTTGTTTACGAAGCTAGCAGCGAAGTCCGCAATTCGATTGTCTTCAGCACTATTCTGGTCGTGCTGGTCTTCATTCCGCTGTTCGCGCTCGGCGGCATGGAAGGTCGATTGTTTACACCTCTTGGCGTTGCCTATATCGTCTCTATCATTGCTTCCCTCTTCGTGTCACTTACTGTCACCCCGGTTCTTTCTTATTGGTTGCTTCCGAACGCCAAATTCATGGACCACGAGCAAGATGGCCTACTTTTGCGAGTGCTCAAATGGGTCGCCGGTTTTGCTATTCGTATAAGCGTTAAATATCCTTGGCCGATTCTGGGGACAGTTGCCTTAGCCGTTATCGTCAGCATGATTACCGTGACGCAACTCGGCCGGGATTTTCTCCCTCCATTCAACGAAGGGAGCGTGCAAGTCAACGTGCTCCTCCCGCCGGGCACCTCTTTGGCCACTTCGGATCGAATTGCAAAGATGGTTGATGATCGAATAGGTAAAATAGACGGAGTGCTGGCCTATGGCCGCCGCACTGGCCGCGCAGAGTTGGATGAACACGCAGAAGGGGTGAACGTATCGGAGATCATCATCAGCTTCGATCCCAAGGCAAACCGGGGTCGCGAGGAAGTCTTGGCAGAGTTGCGCGAAGAGCTAACGCAAGTGCCCGGGGTGGTTGTCGCCGTCGAACAGCCGTTGGCGCACTTAATCTCACATATGCTCTCGGGAGTTAAGGCTCAGGTGGGTATCAAACTGTACGGCGAGGATCTAGAAGTACTGCGCCGCACCGCGGAGGAGATGAAGGCGGCAATGACCGATGTTGCGGGCGTGAAGGATTTGATGGTTGAGCAGCAGATCGAGATTCCCCAGTTGCAAATCGACCTGAATCGCGATCAACTCGCGCGCTACGGTCTGACGCCCGACTATGTCAATGAGTTTATCGAAACAGCGATGAACGGTAGAACCGTCTCCGAGATCGTGCTCGGCGAACGCAAGTTCGACTTGGTCGTGCGCCTCGACGACGAGCATCGGCAGAACTTGAATGAGATCGGACGTCTATCGCTCAACTTGCCGGCAGGTGGGCGCATTCAACTTAGCCAGGTGGCCACCATTCGCCGCGGCAGCGGTCCCAACACGATCAATCGCGAGAACGTGCGACGACGAATCATTATTCAGTGCAACACCGCCGATCGCGACCTTAACAGTGTGGTAATGGATATTCAAAAGAAACTGGCTCCAATTCAGGCACGTTTGGCGAAGGAGCACCCCGGCTATCTCATAGAGTACGGCGGTCAATTCGAGAGCCAGCGAAATGCAACTCGAATGATTGGACTCCTGAGCTTGATCTCGCTCGCAGCGATGTTCTTGGCACTTTATACGCTGTTCGGGTCCACGAATCTTGCCCTACAAGTGCTTTCCGCCTTGCCGATGGCAGCCATCGGAGCTGTCGCGGCGCTCGTCATCACCGGACAGTCTCTGACTGTAGCTAGTATGGTGGGTTTCATTTCGCTTTCCGGAATTGCTTCTCGCAACGGAATCTTGTTGATCGCGCATTATTTACATCTTGTAGAGCACGAAGGGGAACAGTTTACCCCGGAAATGATCGAGCGAGCAGGCAAAGAACGCCTTGCGCCGATGCTCATGACGGCACTGACCGCAGGCATTGCTCTAGTGCCTCTAGTCCTCGCAGCAGGCGAACCCGGCAAAGAAATTTTGTATCCGGTGGCGACGGTCATTATGGGGGGGCTGATCAGTTCGACCCTGCTCGACTTTTTTGTCCATCCGGCCCTCTTCTGGTGCTTTGGTCGCAAGGAAGCGGAGCAACATTTACACGATTCCGAAGAAGATGAACTCGATTTCGATGAGCACGCCGCACAAGTTTCTTCTGCCGCTCAGTTGCGCACAACTGGCGAATCGGTCCACACTTGATTTTCAGTTTTGTTACCCATTTTCAGGAATTTCCAATGATTCAGCGTTGTTTTCACCCAGTTTGGATGTTGGTATTTGGCCTAACACTTGCGTTGACGGGTTGCCCAGCGAAGCCTGCTATGCCGCCATCCGCCGGACCAAAGGTCGAGGCGCATGCCGAAGAAGGGCCTCACAAGGGGCATTTGATCGAATTGGGCGAAGAGGAGTTTCACGCGGAGTTGATCCATGATGACGCTGCTAAGTCAGTGGTTATCTATTTGCTAGGGGCAGATGCCAAAACTGCCGTCTCAATCCCAGACGCGGAGATCATGCTTAATTTGGTCGTCGCCGGGGAACCCATGCAAGCGAAGCTGACTGCTGAAAAGCAACCGGGCGACCCCGAAGGACAAGCCTCGAAATTTACAATTGTCGATGAGAAGATCCTCGAAGCTCTGGAAGCTCCGAAGACCACTGGTCGCCTCAACGTGACGATTGGTGGCAAGAGCTACAGCGGGAACGTCGAACATGAGGGCGATCACGGACACGATAAGAAGTAATGCCAATGGTGACCTCACGTTAAGGTAATTTTCAGCAATCCGGCCCTTGTTTACTTAGGCGAGAAATGGAGTTCTCGCTTTTTTACGCCGGGCTCGATTGGCCGCTAAATCGTTCGGGCAACGACCTCGCGCTATTCACGATTCGCCAGACTGCAGTGCGTCGCGCAGTTCTAACGAAACACCGTTAGACTTCACTTTCACAGTAGTGGCAGTGAGAGAAGATCTACTGCCTCGTGAGTGACAAATGAAGATTGACAACACAAAGCTTCGCTATGGCCACTACCGTGCTCCACCTTTCAGGTATGGTGAAAAGGTGGAATGCCTGGCCCGAGGGGAAGTCACGATCTGGGGGCAGTCTGATGGACGTATTCCTTGGCCAATTGGAAAGAAGGGTTCAGCACTTTCCTTAATTCTCTTCGGCGATCTCGCAAAGGCAGTTAGAAGTGAAGCAGCCGTTGCCGTTCGCTATTGGTGGGGTATAAGCACTCAGATAATTTGGAAGTGGCGAAATGCACTCGGTGTCACGCTGACAAATGGCGACCGGCAACTACGACAAGACTACATGACACCGAAGCGCAATCGTCGGATGACGGCGGCAGCCACCGCAGTCGCAGGTGCATCGGAACGTCGGCAGAAAATTGCGACGGCGAGACGCGGAAGGCAATGCCCGCCTGAAGTCATTGCGAAACTTCGCAAGGCCAATACTGGCAGAACCTTGCCGATCGCTGTGAGAACTAAGATGTCATTAGTGCACAAACTCCGAGGTACACATCCGCCGGCCGCGGGAGTGCCGTGGACTGCAGCTGAAATTGAATTGCTGCGCACGTTGTGCCCGTCTGAGGTGGCGAAACGCACTCATCGCACAATGAAAGCGGTTTATGCAGCTCGACGAAAGTTTGGCCTAGTAAGAAGGAGCCACCGAACTCGTTGACGGAGCACGCTAGTTCATTTGCCTATGCGATTACCAAGCAATATCTGGTTGGCCGCCTGGTCTTTGGAGATCTGTCGCGCGCACTGTCTCTCGTTGAACAGCATCCAAAAAATCGGCGCAAGCGAAGTTGCAGTAAGGGCTAACGGATCACACTTATGTGAGGCGGGTAAAACGCTGCGATTGTGAATCTCCGCCTTGGGGAAGACGGTTCCGAAAGACAAAAATGCGGTTGAGGACAAAATGGGTGAAAAGTCAGTGAACGACGACCTGAGTTGTAATCCAGATATTGATGAATCCAACGCTTTCGGATACGCCATTCTTTGCAAGAAGGCGATAGTCCACGGAGGAATTCATGGCTCGGCTGCTGCCGCTCCGCAGGCGAACCAAACTGTGGACTTTGATTCGAGTCACCCATCCGTTGTGGGCGATTTTGCATTCGACATCGAGGGCGTGCATACCGAAAGGTTGATAGGAGGCAAGTATCTCTTACGTGAGAGGATTGGAGAGGGTGGCGTGGGAACCGTCTGGCTTGCCGAGCAGCAGACACCAATTCAAAGGAAGGTGGCGGTCAAGTTTCTGCGCCCTGATAAGCTGTCGGCCCGCGTAATCTCTCGTTTCGCAACCGAGCATCAAACGCTCGCTCATATGAACCATCCGCACATTGCGAGAGTGTTCGATGGCGGAAGGACGGGAAATGGTTTGCCATACTTGGTCATGGAATTTGTTCCAGGAATTCCCTTAACGGCCTATTGCGATGAACATCGTTGCACCATCAAACAACGATTGAGACTTTTCGCCAAAATCTGCTCAGCAATCGAGCATGCTCACCAGAGAGGTGTTATACACCGCGACCTAAAGCCGTCCAACATCCTCGTGGCTGTAGACAATTTTATTGCCGTTCCTAAAGTGATCGACTTTGGCTTGGCCAAGACCTTGCCAGGGTCCGAATGCCCTACGGGGGCATCGGGACAGACAGTTCCGGGCATTGCGGTCGGCACCCCAGCATACATGGCTCCAGAACAAATCATCACCGGGAGCCTGTCGATAGACACTAGATCTGACGTTTACGCTTTAGGAGTCATCCTCTACGAACTAGTAACAGGTACGCTGCCATTCGAGATCGAACTTCGTGGCGACGGTTGGCTCGAAACGTATCGGAGGATTCTGCATCAAGATCCGGATTGGCCAAGCCGCCGATTGCAAATGCTTAAAGACGGCATAGCAATCGCAAGTAACCGTCAAATACCTTTGGCCGGTCTTCAGCGAATGACCCGCGGTGATCTTGATTCGATCATCTTGCAGTCGCTGAGCAAACAGCCCGAACAGCGTTACGAAAGCGTTGCTAGTTTACGACTCGACATCGAACGATTTCTAAGCAACCGTCCGACGGACGCACATCCACCGTCGCATATTTATACGATTAGCAAATTCTTGAAACGCCATTCGCTAATGGTTGGCAGCGTCTGCGTGATTTTGCTAGCAATTTGCTTCGGCCTAATTGGAACAACGTGGGGCTTTCTGCGTGCTCGTATGGCTGAAATTGAAACCCGCGAGATCTTGGCCGCAGAGTCAGAAGCTAAGGATCAGGCTCGGCGTGCTTTAGCCGCCTTAGCAGAGGCAATCATTGAGTCTTCACGAATCGAGGGGTCGCATGGTCCTCAAAAAGAACCCGATTTACTTCGCCAAGCGATAAGTCTCCATGACGCGGCATCGACTCGCGCGTCATCGCAAATCCATACTCGGTTGCGGCAACTGCCCACTGCTGACCGGAAGAATAGCCCGAAGGAAGAGAAACTCGTTCAAGTTGTCGCTGTGCTTGAACACTTAGTCGCAGAGCACCCCACTAGCCTGCACAAACTCGTCCTAACGAAAGTACGGACACGACTAGCCAGCACACTCGAAGATATGGGAAGGGTGAACGACGCGGAAGCGGAGTATCGAAAATGCCTACTTGCTCTTCAACAACTTCAAATTGAGGAATCGAATGTTTTGGCGCACCGCCTGCAGGTGGCTGAAACGTCCGAGCGGCTGCTCCAGTTGCTCGCTAAACGCCGTAAGTTCGAAGAAAAGCGTGCTGACGCGATCGTTCGATAGCGCCATTTTCCCACGAGATCATTTTCCCGTACGATCGTCGCCGATTATCGGTAGCTGAATCCGAATATGAGTGCCGTATGCATCATCAGTCGCCCTGCCAAATAAAACGAAGAGGCATCCATACTTCAATTCTCGAGCAGTCCATCGATTTTGTTGAGTTGGAAACCAGTCCGCGTTCCAAATTGCTTCTGCGGCCGGACCCGCCGTTCTGCGGATACGGCGTAACATATGCCGCCTTGAATTCGAAAAGGTGCCGGATGCGACGTTATGCATGCCCAACGGGAAAAGGCAAGAGGCCATGTCGATTTAGTTCACTCTTGCCCGCGCCCAATTATCTAGCCCGCTGTACTGCGGGGGACCAGTTTCTGCGAATTTGACGATGGGCTTAAAAACGGATCGAGATCCCGGGGTGATGGTGATGGTTGCTTCGACCATAACCTCCACTGCCGTAGCCACCGCTATACCCGCCGTAGCCACCGCTATACCCGCCGTAGCCACCATGCTGGTATCCGCCGTAGCCACCATGCTGGTATCCGCTATGACCGTAGCCGCCATGTCCGTAGCCAGACCCGCCATGGCCGCCGTGATGGCCCCATCCTGCGGCGTTTGCCGCAGTGCCACCGGCTATGAAAAACGCCATAACTGTCAAAAGCCCGATCGAGAGCCGTCTCATTTAATAGATCCTTATGCTGGTTTTACTAACTGACGGTCACCAAACCGTCTGTGATTGATCACTTACGCATGCTGCGTGCCAGGAAATCTTCGAACTTCTAAGTCTAGTATTGTGAACGCCTTGCGAATTACCTCGCATGACCTCGGCTAGATTCAGCCCGCGAAGATGTGGTCATACTGACGTCACTGATGTTCATAGTGATGACAGTTCAGCCTTTGCGCACTTTGCCGCGTCGCTCG
This sequence comes from Anatilimnocola aquadivae, assembly GCF_049819085.1. Taxonomy (GTDB): domain Bacteria; phylum Planctomycetota; class Planctomycetia; order Pirellulales; family Pirellulaceae; genus Anatilimnocola. The sequence goes on along the minus strand of NZ_CP187419.1, from coordinate 5,152,932 downwards.
GCTTCATTGCCGCTTCCAATGTCTAGCTCCCGGCAAAATAAACTCGTGAAGCCGAGGCTTCCAGCGTGTACGTTGCAGCAGCAATGCTGAAGCAATTGCTAATGACTTGACCTCGCCGAAAGAATCTGCGAAACCCGGCTCCGCATTACATTCCAGCCTCGGCAGGGTTACAGATTTGCTGTCCATTGCCTTCGTGAAAACAAAATCAGCTGGACTTGCGATCGCGGCATGGGCAGCAGAAAGGTATGCATGGCAAGACACTTCCGATGGCAATTAATGCTTCCGCAAATTGCCCTTGTAGTCGCTGCGATAGACCCTGTACCAACATATGCGCAGCCACCTGCGGAACCCAAGAGCAAGGTTCTCCAGCTTTCTGCCCAGTTCCGTCAAACCGCAAAATCGGTCCAGCCTTCGCTGGTGCTCGTCGATGCCAAGTGTGATCGGGCTGAATGCGCATCCGAAAGGCCTTCAACCGCACATTCTTCGGATGTCGCTGGGCGCATTGAGCCAGAATGCAAAGGTGGCGGGTATGGAACAGGCATAATCATTGACAAGAGGGGGTATATCCTAACATGCAATCACGTCGTAGGGCATGCGGAGGCCGTGTTTGTCACACTGGCGAATGGACGCCGCCTCGAAGCCCGAGAAGTCCGAAGCGACCCACTATCCGATCTGGCGATTCTTTACGTACCGGAGGCAGCTGGCATGTCGCCTGCAAAGTTTGGCGACTCAGATCATCTGCAGAAAGGGGATTGGGTTGTTTCTGTAGGTCATCCTTACGGATTATTAAATTCTGTTAGTGCTGGGCTTGTAAGCGCCGTAGACCGAGCAATTCCTGAGGTTCCGGGAGCGCGCCTCATCCAGTCTGATGCTGTTTCAAACCCCGGCAGCTCGGGCGGAGCTCTGCTAAACGTCAATGGAGAGGTTGTCGGTATTTGCGAGGGCAGTTACGGTGAAACGTCTGGCTTTGCCGGCATCAGCTTTGCCGTTCCAGCTAATGTAGCACTAGATGTCACAGGCCAGTTGATACAATTTGGAGTGGTAAGCCGGGGGTATTTCGGTTGCCACTTTGAGCCCGTAACCCAGGAGATCGCGGCGTCGATTGGAATGCACGAAGCAACCGGCATGATTGTAAATTCGGTGGCACAACGGTCGGCAGCAAGCGGCACCATGGAACTCGGCGACGTGGTTTTAGCGTTGGACGGTAAGAAGGTTGAGCCAGCGACCGATCTAGCTCACTTGATTGAAAAGGCGGATGCGACCAAACCGCATGACGTTATGATCAATCGCCAAGGTAGAACGCTGCTTGTAAAGGTGGTGCTAGAACAAGTTTCATCGCCTGGCCCTCGTTTACTTGAGATTGTGAATTATGGAACGGCAGCCAAGTCTTTTGTTGACGCAGATCTGGGATTAGAGCTTGAACCGTTGTTGCCGCAGCAGGCTGAGCGCCTGGGCTATCACGTGAAGGAAAAAGGGATATTCGTCGGCCGAGTGTTGCCTGCCAAGCCAGCATCCCGGTCGGGTGTCTGCGCGGGTATGCTGATTCTTGCCGTTGATCGCAAGCCCATCGCCACACTCGATGATTACAAGTCAGTGGTTCACAAACTTCAAAAGGCCGATCGCCTATTGATTTTGATTGGTTCGCCCACGGGTAATCGCCACATCGTCGTCAGTCGCGAGTGAATCACGATTGGTATTCCAGGAACGCTTACTACGTTCGCCAGAAAACCAATGGCCTGCCAGGGAAACGCCGAGTTGCAGCTGACAGTTTCTGGCCTTCGTAAGAGTTCTCGGATCGCAACCAGTCCAGTACAACGGACTGGTTGCGATCCGAGAACTCTTTCTTCAGCGTAAGCGCCGCGATACGAGGGCCTTGCACGCCGTGGCCGGAGGTTCGGATAGCTAAAAAAGCCGCAGCCCGCCCCTTGCGGAGCGGGAACTGCGGCATGAACTCGGTTACGCGCTTTCGATCTAATCGCCAGTCCGATTTCGATCGAGTTGTTCTTCGGCGAATTTGAGCGCCCTACGAATTTTGGGCAAACTCTTCTTAAATCGCATGGCAACTTCGTTCTTTGACCGACCTGGCTCAGCCTTCCAGAAGTTCCAAACTTCAAGCGCGTGACTCTCTGACCATGATGTGTTCACCGGAAATGTAAACACATCGGTCCAGAAGAACTCGTTTGGCAATCCCGCGAAACGGTTTGGGTCCGCGGCAAAGTCAGCCAGAGCTCGGTCTTCCAAGCTCCCGCGGTCAGCATTGAAGAATTTCCGCCGTGCTCGGCGCCGGGGTTTCGCGGAGCCAACGGGCGCTTCCGCTTGCGGCGCACCTTCCACCGTAGATTCTTCAATAGCCAATATGTCGACTATATCCGGCGACGCGCCAAGTTTGCATATCTCTAGCAGGGACGATTCAATGTCCTGCTTTCGCTCCAAGATGGTCGTCAAGTCTCCTTCAAGCTGTTGACGAAGGCATCCAGCCAGATTGGAGTTTGCGAGAGTTTGGGAATAAGCCCCGGCTCTGCTCGTCAAGAGACTTCAATTCCTCGCCAAGACGCGGGGCTACGTCATTTTGCATTTGCGTCCAGACGCTGCTGCACCAGCACTTGCAGTTCCTTCACAAAGTCAGAACGTGTGTTGTTTAAATGTTGCATATTTGATTCCTATGTCAATGATACGTGTTAGGTAACAGTGAAGAGCCGCTCAGTGACGGTGCGTACCACCGTCTCGCGCAACCAATCTTCAGGAACGCGTGTTTAGTTGGGGAAGTGACCGCCGAGGTAGCCCGGGCAGAGATATGACACGTAACGTCGAAACTCTCCGGCTTTTGTCGTGTAACCTGGGAAACGTGAGTTACCCTGACGCCGGCACGCCTCAGGGCGGAGTGGTTTCACCCATCTTGTCGAACGTATTCCTGCACTACGTGCTGGACCATTGGTTTGAACAAGACGTGAAACCGCGAATGCGTCACCGTGCCTTCCTCATTCGCTACGCAGATGATTTCGTGATTGGGTTCCGCGATCGTTGCGATGCTCAACGCGTCATGGAAGTTCTGCCCAAGCGATTTGTTAAGTACGGTCTGACAATCCATCCGACCAAAACGAGGCTTGTGCCTTTCCGCCCACCGTCCTCATGGGCAGTGGATCGCAATGAGCCAAGCAATGTTTGGCCTGGGACGTTCGCCCTTCTGGGGTTTACCCACTATTGGGGCCGATCCCTCAAGGGCTACTGGATTGTCAAACAGAAGACGGCCGCCGACCGCTTCAGCCGAGCAGTGCGGAGCATTGACTCTTGGTGCCGCGACAATCGGCACATCTCGATCAAAGAGCAGCAACAGAAACTGAATGAAAAACTACGCGGTCATTACGCGTATTACGGTGTCACTGGAAACTCGGGGGCCTTATCCCGGTTTCTCTGGGAAGTTGAGCGACATTGGCGGAAGTGGCTTTATCGCCGCAATCGAAATCCCTCGTTCAACTGGACTCGATTTCGCCGGACGCTTCAGCGTTATCCGCTGGCACGCGTCCGCACCATTCATTCCGTTTGCAGACACGAAGCAAAGCCATGATTCGAGGAACCGTATGCTCTAATGCGAGCAAGTACGGGTGTGTGGGAGCCCTGGGTCGGCAACGACCCAGGGTCACCCGGTCCGAAGCAGCCAGCAATTTGCACCCACCGTTCGGCTCCGTTTCCCTTCTGCGGATACTACTGCCTGAGTCGGCTTGGTGACGCAGACTGGTGCAGTCGCACTAGAGCCGGTTGCAAAACCGCGTCTCGCTAGCTGAACTGTTGAGTGTTAGTGATCGTAAGATTGACGAAAGGAGTTCGTCAATGTGCTCAAGGTCTCGCGAGTTGGCGGGATCCAGGTTGGAACCGACGGAGTTGGAGTATCGTCCGCAGCTAAATGATGAGCAGTGGGCATTGATTGCGTATTTATTTGTCGAGCCAAACCCAGACCCGCGCGGGGGGCAGCCGCGGGCCCCTGTTCGGCATTGTCTCGAAGGTATTTTGTGGGTCTTGAAGAGCGGTTCACGCTGGAAAGATTTGCCGTCTTGTTTCCCGTCGTACGCCACGTGTTTGCGACGCTTTGCCGCCTGGTCGGTCGCCGGAATTTGGGAAGCGGCGTGGCGAAGACTCGTGCTCACGCTCGAACAACGTGGCGACATTGAGTGCTAAGAAGGTTTTGCCGATGGCACGTTTGCCTCGGCAAAAAACGGGGCGATCTCGTCGGCCCCACCAAACGCGGCAAGGTCACAAAGCTCATGCTGCTCGTCAAGGGCAACGGCTTGCCACTGGGGGGCGTTGTCGACAGTGCCAGCCCCGCCGAAGTCCGCATGATCGAGCCGCTGCTCGAAGAAGCCGTCACCGACTACGTTCCTGATTGTCTGATCTACGATCGCGCCGCCGACAGCGATCCTTTGCGCGAACGCCTGGCGGATCGCGGCGTCGAACTGATCTGCCCCCATCGCCGGGGCCGAGTGCGGCCGCCTACTCAAGTTGGCCGACCACTACGTCGCTATCGCCGCCGCTGGATCATCGAACGCACCATCAGTTGGCTGCACTCTTTTCGCAGGCTTGTTACTCGATACGAGTACTACTCGTTCCTCTTTTGCTTCGCCAAGTTGGCTTGTATGATGATCGTCCTCAGGCGGTTTTGAAACCGGTTCTAGTAACTAGCAGTTAATACTTCCAGGTCGCCGGTACCCAACGAAACGCGTCTCCGTCGACGGCCACATGGTAGATAGACGGAAACGGCAGATGAGTGGCCACTAATGCCTCGCGGTTTGCGGCTAGTTCGCGGAGGAGACCGATACGCACGCGGGCCGCTTCTTCGGGATCGTGTTCGAAGCCGTTGTGCCAATAGGGGTGGTCGACGCCAACCGTGAAGATGGCGTCGCCAGCGAATGTGAGTCCCTCGCCGCCGGATGTCAGACGAACCACGCTGTGACCGGGAGTGTGACCGCCGGTGCGACGAACGATCACGCCTGGCGCGACTTCATGTTCCTTATCGAACATTCGCAACAGACTGCGGTACTCATCCATGAACCGATTGGCCGTCGCTCGCAGCGCGTCGGGGAATCCTTGCGGCATGTTGGTGCGGGAAAAATCTGGCGATTTCCAGAAATCGACCTCGGCGGCGGCGACGTGGATCTGCAGGTCGCGACGCAGTTGCTCCTTCACACCTCCAGCAACAAGTCCGCCGATGTGGTCCATGTGCATGTGGGTCAGTACGACGTCGGTCACTTCGCCCAGATCGATGCCGGCGGACTCAAGCCGTTGAATCAGCCGCCCGGCTCGCGGCAAACCCAAACTGGGGTCCGCGCCCAAGCCAGCGTCGATGAGGATCGTCCGGCCGCCACTGCGCACCACGACGACATTGAGCGGCCAATCGAGCACTTCCGGCGGCAGAAACTGGCGATCGAGCCAATCAGCCAGGTTCGCCGGGGCGGCGTTGCCGGCGAGCATCGCGGTCGGCAGCGTGAGGACACCATCGCTGACGATCAGCACGTCAATCTCGCCCACCCGCAAAGCATAACGCGACGGCACCAGTTCGTCAGCCCTTGTGGCGGTGTCAAAGTCCGCGGTCGAAAAATCCTGCTGTAACTGCTCTAAATTCGACATTGTCTAGATTCCTGTTTTTGGACGTGAGATAAAACTTTCGATACGAGAACTACGCCTTGGACTTCGCGCGATCGAACCAAGCTTCGTAGCGCGTCGAGGCGAGACGCGGATTGGCAAACCGTGGATTGAGTCCGAGTTGATCGAGCGACGCACCGTAGTAGCGAGCTTGTGGATCAACAACGACACCTCGCGTATCACCCTTCGCGGCGAGAACCTTGCCAATGAACGCAGCCATCGACAGGGACTCGGGCCCTGCGACTTCGAGAATGCCATTGGCCGGCGAACTCACGGCGACGTCCGCCAGCGCCGCGGCCACATCGTCGGCTGCCAGCGGTTGCATCGGCGCGTCGGGAACATGGACTGCGCCCTCGCCCTGCCCAGCAATCGCTTCGAGAAATTCAAAAAACTGCGTCGCTCGTAGAATGGTGTACGGCACTTTTCCTGCCTTGATCAGATTCTCCTGAGCGACCTTGGCCCGCATGTAGCCGCTATCGCCAATGCGGTCGGCCCCGACGACTGAAAGGGCAACATGGTGCTTCACACCCGTGGTGGCTTCCGCGGTGAGTAGGTTGCGGGTCGATGTTTCGAAGAATGCAAGCACCGCCTGGTCTTCCCATGACGGCGAGTTCGTCACGTCGACGACGACATCTGCATTCGTCAACGCTTCGACCAGTCCTTCACCCGTGATCGTGTTGACTCCCGACGACGGAGAAGCCGACACGGCTTCGTGTCTACTTCGTCGCAGAAGGGGGATCATTTTTTTGCCAATCAAACCGCTACCACCGATGACGACGATCTTCATTTTTGGATTTCCTTGTTGGGTGCCCAACGAATGTGATGTGAGATGTGATGGAAAGAGTGAGGGAACGTTTTGAATTCGCCGCGTCGCCTTAGGGCTTCGCGGGTTCCGGAACAGCGATTTCCTTGTTGCTCCGCGGATGCAATACGACTGCGATGAGTCGCGTGTTGACCTTGCCCGGGTTCCGCGACACTCGGTGCAGGCAACCGGCCGGTTCGTAGAACGTCTCACCCGCCTTGATCACCTTGGTAGGTTTGTCGTCGATGCCCAGTTCGTATTCGCCTTCGAGTACATAGCCAATCGCCGAGCCGGGATGGCGATGCGGAACACCCCCTTGGCCGGGCGCGATGGAGACTTCCACCACCGTGGCCATCCCCTCTTTGCCGTTCAGCTTCTCTACAATGTCGTTGGCCGACAGGACCTTCACCTTTTCGCCGTCGGCGTCGTGGTGAGACGCATACATCAGCGCCGCGCTGCCGATAACCACCGCCAAAGCCAATGCCAGTGACCGAAACATGTTCGTGCCCCCTAAAAAGTTTGTGCGCGATAAGGACCGCCGATTCAGATCGGCACTCTCGCCTGCACTCTTACTAGGAGGAGCGGGTGGACAACATTTTCGATAAGATGACAATCCACTTCTGTTACGTTTTACTGCGGATTCGCAGCGACAAACTTCCACTGCCATGGACGAAACTCCCACTACGGTCGTCATTCAGGGATATCTCGATGCCCTGCCTGGAGATGCGTCGACCGAACCGGTCGTGCGAGTGGTGCTGGAACGGGCCGCCGAGCGCCTGCACCTCTTGTGCGCGAAATTTCTGTACCAGAGCTATCCACGACTGACGCGACCTCCCCTGAACCTGGATGCAGATGAGCTTCTGGGGGGCGTCGTGGCGGGTTTGCTGACTGCGCTGCAGAGTACGCACCCCACAACCGTCCGCGGATTTTTTGCGCTCGCCAATCAGCACATGCGCTGGCAACTGAATGACCTCGCCCGCCGACTAGATGAACGGCCACTGATTGCGGGGCTGACCGATGCGGGGATCGTGCCATCTCCGCACAGCACGGCTTCCGGTCTTTCGCCCGACGGTCTTCGCATGCTGGAGGTGATCGAGGGACTGCCCGACGACGAGCGTGAGGTGTTCGATCTGGTTGGAATTCAGGGGCTGACGCATGCCGAGGCCGCGCAGGTCATCGAAGCTTCGGAAAAAACCGTCCAGCGCCGATTGAACCGGGCTCGTTTGCTGTTGGCCGAACGCCTGTCCGATCTTCGTCCGGCCGAATCTCGCGAACAAAACCCCGAATCACACGACGCCTCGGCGACTTGAAGAGAACCGACCATGGCCGGCAATCCGCAGGTCCTCGAACTCCTCGAGGAGATGCTCGAAACCGAAAAGACGCCGGAGGAAGTCTGTCGCGACTATCCGGAACTGCTGCAGGAAGTTCTGGAGCGCTGGCAGAATTTTCAATTCATCGATGGTCAGATCAGAAACTTGCTGCCTGGCCTAGCGACTGCGGAGGACCCTCGTTCAGAGTCGGCGCGCGAATTGATTGCATCGCCGCCAACTCCAGCGCAGCCTGTTGCCTTTGGTCGATATCAAGTGCAACGCACCTTGGGAGCCGGCGGCTTCGGCGCGGTTTACCTGGCACGGGATGCTCAGCTCGACCGACTCGTCGCCATAAAAGTGCTGCGGCCTCGAGCGAAGCCAGACCAAAGCGATGACGAAATCGCATTGCACGAAGCGCGACGCCTGGCCCAATTGCGTCACCCCAACATCGTGGCGATTCACGATGTAGGCGTGCATGAGGGGCAGTTTTTTCTCGTCGCCGAATATCTCGATGGCCCTGATCTCGGCCGTTGGCTCCGCGAATGTCGCCCCAGTTGGGCCGAAGCCGCGTCGGTCGTGGCCAGCGTGGCCGATGCCTTAGCTTATGCACATACCCGGCTCATCATTCATCGCGATGTGAAGCCGGCGAACATTCTGCTCGGCGCCGATTCCGCTCCGGTCCTCGTTGACTTCGGCCTCGCGCTCGACGAAAACCACGCCGGCGGTCGCGCGAAAGGAATCGTCGCCGGCACGCCCTGGTACATGTCACCGGAGCAAGCCAAAGGAATGGCGCATCGCATCGATGGCAGGACCGATATCTACAGCCTGGGTGTCGTCCTTTACGAGATGCTCACGGGGCGAGTTCCCTTTCGCGCCACTCAAACTTCGGAACTGTTGCGGCAAGTTCGCGACGACGAACCGCAGCCGCCACGACAACTGAAAGCCGACATCCCGCCTGAGTTGGAACGCATCTGCCTCAAATCGCTTGCCAAGCAACAGCAGGATCGCTACACCACGGCTGCCGACTTCGCCGCGGACCTGCGGCGTTTGTTGCCGAGCACATCGCGCGCTGATTGGCCAACGAAGCCAGTAGTGGCCATCGAACGTCACACGGTCGGAAGACAAAGCGAACTCTCCGAATTGCACCGCGCGTTCGAAGCCGCGGCGTCCGGTGAAGGCCGATTCCTGTGCGTGACCGGCGAACCAGGCATCGGCAAAACCACGCTCGTTGAGGACTTCGTCCAGGAGTTAACGACATCAGGCCGTCCCTTCGCCTTGGCTCGAGGTCGTTGCTCCGAACGCCTCGCCGGCGCCGAGGCCTATCTGCCAGTCCTCGAAGCGCTGGAAAGCTTGCTCCACGACGAAGGAAGCCTAGCGGTGGCTGAAGTTATGAAAGCCGTCGCTCCGAATTGGTACGACCAGGTCGCGCCGCTCGCCGCGAAAGACTCTGACTTGCGGAGGACCCTCGCCGAGTCGCGGGCGGCTTCGCAGGAACGAGTGAAGCGAGAATTGGGCAGTTTTCTGCGGGAACTATCAAAGTCACGACCGGTGCTCCTTCTCATCGAAGATCTGCACTGGTCAGACGCCTCAACGGTCGACCTGCTCGCATACCTGGGCGGCAAGTGCGAAGGGATGCGGACTCTCACGATCCTGACTTATCGCCCGACCGATCTGTTGCTGAGCAAACATGCTTTCGGCTCCGTCAAACTGGACCTGCAGTCTCGCGGTATTTGTCGCGAACTGTCGCTCGAGTTCCTTCCCCGCGCTGAACTTGATCGCTATTTGACGCTCGAATTTCCCGGCCATGATTTTCCAGAAGAGTTCGCCGCGTTCATCCATGCTCGAACAGAAGGGAGCCCCTTGTTCATGGCCGACTTGCTGCGTTATCTGCGCGACCAGCAGGTCCTCACGCAGGAACAGGGCCGGTGGACGCTCCAGCAATCGGTTTCCAATTTGCGAAGAGATCTGCCGGAATCGGTTCGCGGGATGATCCAGCGCAAGATCGACCAGCTCGGCGATGACGATCGCCGCTTGCTGGTGGCCGCGAGCGTGCAGGGCTACGAATTTGATTCCGCCGTCGTCGCTCAGGTCCTGAAGCAAGATGCCGCGGACATCGAAGATCGGCTTGACGAGCTAGAGCGCGTCCATGCTTTTGTCCGCGCGGTGTGCGAACACGAGTTTCCCGATCGCACGCCGACGGTCCGCTACCGTTTCGTGCATGTCCTGTATCAAAATGCGTTGCACACTTCCCTGCAACCGACGCGGCGAACATCGCTCAGCGCTGCCGTGGCGCGGGCATTGGTGGGATACTACGGTGACAAGAGTAAGGAAATCGCCGCTGATTTGGCGCTGCTGTTCGAAGCGGCTCGAGATGTTGAGACGGCTGCCGACTATTTCCTGATTGCCGCCCAGAGCGCGGCTCAGCTTTTCGCGAACAAAGAAGCCATCGTCCTCGCGCACCGCGGCATCGAGGTACTTTTCTCACTACCCGCCACTCCTGACCGAGCACGCAAAGAACTCGCCCTGCAAATCACGCTCGGCCCAGCGCTCTTCGCAACCAAGGACTGGAACTCGCCCGAAGTCGAAAACGCTTACACGCGGGCCCATGATCTTTGCCGCCAACTCGGAGAATCGCCCGATCGCTTCCCCGCACTGTTCGGACTCTTCCTGTTTCACATCGCCCGCGGGGAGATTCACACGGGTTTAGATCTCGGTGGACAACTCCTGAACCTGGCCGAACGCGAGCAGGATCCTGCTTTGCTGCTGCAAGCCCATCACGCGCTGGGCCCCATCCACACGCTGTTCGGCGATTGGACTTCCGCGCGAACCGGCCTTGGTCAGGCGATCGCTCACTACAACCCGCGCGAGCACGGCTCGCATGCGTTGCTGTATGGTGGCCACGATCCCGGTGTGTGCTGCCTGGGCTATCTGGCTAAGTCGCTGTGGATGCTCGGCTTGCCGGAACAGGCGCTGCAGAACGGACACGACGCGCTGGTCCTCGCCCGGCAGCTCGGACATCCCACCAGCCTGGCCCATACGCAGATGTCCGTCGCCATCTTGCACCAGTTCCGCCGCGATGCTGCTGAAACCCTCGAACTCTCCGAAGCACTGATCAAGCTCGCTGCCGATCAGGGACTCGTGTTTTATCTCGCAGGCGGCTTGGTTCTGAAGGGTTGGGCTCAGGTTGAGCTCGGCAACCACGACCAAGGACTTGCACTGATTCGCCAGGGTTTTGAAACAGGTGGAGCGACGCGCGCCCACTGGCGCAGTTATTCATTCGCGCTCTTGGCGGAGGCGTATGGCCAAGGTGGAAACTTCACAGAAGGCCTCGCTACCATCGCAAACGCAGTCAACGTGGTAGAGCAGACTGGCATCTGCATGTACGAACCGGAAATTCACCGGCTCAAGGGTGAGTTGCTGTTGTCCCTTGAGCCTGGTGATTCGGCAAACGCGGAGCTTTGTTTTCAACAAGCCATCACCATCGCCCGCCGTCATCAGGCAAAGGCACTGGAATTGCGAGCCACGATGAGTCTGTCTCGACTTTGGCAACTGCAAGGCCGCGGTACTGATGGCCACGCCGCGCTCGACGCAGTCTACGGCGCTTTTACCGAGGGCTTCGCAACCAAGGATCTGATGGCGGCAACCGCGCAATTGAAGGGCTTGGCCTGAACCTCGCCATCGCGGTTTGCATTCACGCGGCGGAATGTCGCTGCTCATCCACGGTAACGCTGACTTCCTCCAGTGCCGGATAATCCGTGTAGCCGTGGGGCCCGGAGTTGTAAAACGTGGTGGGGTCGGGTGTGTTGAGCGGGGCGCGGAGCGCAAACCGCTTGGGCAGATCCGGATTCGCAATGAAGAGTGTGCCGAACGCGACCGCGTCGGCCTCGCCAGCGGCGATCGCCTGGGTTGCGGTTTCGAACGAGAAACCTTCGTTGGCGATATAGATCCCGCCGAATTTACGTTTCAGTCGAGGGCCAAGGCGATCGGGGCCGGTTGATTCGCGTGCAGCGATGAAGGCGATGCCGCGCTGGCCAAGTTGCTCAGCAACATAGCCAAACGTCGCTGCTGGATTCGAGTCACCCATCGAGTACATATCGCCACGAGGGGCCAGATGCATTCCCACACGATTGGCGCTCCAGACGGAAGCAACCGCGTCGGTAACTTCGAGCATAAGCCTCGCGCGGTTTTCGATCGAACCGCCGTACTCGTCGGTGCGTTGATTCGAACCGTCCTGCAGGAACTGATCTAGCAAGTAGCCATTCGCGCCGTGGATCTCGACACCATCAAAGCCAGCGCGTTCAGCGTTTTCAGCACCTTGCTTGAAGGCCTCGACAATGCCGGGGATTTCGACGGTCTCAAGCGCACGGGGAGTAGCAAATGGTCGTTCCGGCCGCAACAGATGCAGGTGACCGGCAGGCGTGATGGCGCTGGGCGCGACGGGCGATTTGCCGGCGAGATACGACGGATCCGATACGCGTCCCACATGCCACAGTTGCAACAGAATTCGCCCGCCGACTGAATGCACTGCGCGCGTCACCAACTTCCAGCCTTCGATCTGCTCGCGCGACCAGATGCCCGGCGTATTCGGGTAACCCACACCCATCGGCGTGACACTGGTCGCTTCCGTCAGCATCAGTCCCGCGCCCGCCCGTTGACGATAATATTCCGCCATCATCGCATTCGGAACGCGTCCCGCACTAGCCCGCGTCCGCGTTAGGGGCGCTAGCACCACGCGGTTGGGCAAGTTCCAATCACCCACAACGAGAGGATCAAGTAGACTCGGCATTCGAGTTTCCCCCGTTTGGTTGGAGCTATCTGGCGAAGCTTTTGCTCGCGTTACTCCGAGATATACCGATGTGATTGGCGAGTCTTACACACGCGTCAAAAAAACGACGTAGCTTTCTCTTATCTTCGCCGCAAAATCGTGTCATTTTTCCGCAGATAGTCCGAATTTGGCTTCGCTGCCGCCGTCAATTGGGGTGTCAGGAACGCTCGCCTGTCCAGTCGCTACTCCTAGTACTTGTGAAGGCGGATCGTCACAGAAATCCGTCATGGTTTTCACTCGATTTAGGAGATGATGATGATTCAGCCCGAAAAAAATAAAGTAGCGGTGATTACAGGTGCCTCGCAAGGAATCGGTGCCGGTCTCGTCAGCGGATTCCTCGAACGTGGTTACCGCGTCGTCGCGAATTCGCGATCGATCAAGGCAGAGGAATCGTCAAGCTTGCTCACCGTCGCCGGCGACATTACCGATCCGGCAGTCGGTGTGCGTGTGATTCAGAGTGCGGTCGAAAGATTTGGCCGTGTCGATACACTGGTAAACAATGCCGGCATGTTCATCGCCAAGCCCTTCACGGAATACACGGCGGCCGACTTCGCTGCGAAGCTTTCGCTCAACCTGGCAGGTTTCTTTTTCGTTTCGCAACAAGCTGTGCGACAGATGCTCTCGCAGCGGAGCGGGCACATTGTCAACATTACCACGACCCTCGTAAACCAACCGGTGAAGAGTGTGCCATCAGCGTTGGCTTCGCTCACGAAGGGAGGCTTGGATGCCGTCACGCGTTCGCTGGCGATTGAATATGCGGATCAGGGCATTCGCGTCAACGCGGTGGCCCCTGGAGTTATCAAGACGCCGATGCATCCCCCCGTGACCTACGATTTCCTCTCACATCTCCATCCGCTCGGGCGGATGGGAGAGATTCGCGAAATCGTCGAAGCGGTGCTGTACTTGGAATCCGCTTCGTTCGTAACCGGCGAGACTCTGCACGTCGACGGTGGTGCCCATGCCGGCAAGTGGTAAAGCGAATCGATCTAACTTCCGCTCGCCGCATTCCAGTTCTTTGAAACTCCCTTTACAGGAAAGCTAAAATGCCCATTGTCACCGTCCAGATCACGCGCGAGGGGGCGACTCCGCAACAAAAAGCAGAAGTCATCCGCGGCATGACCGAGGTTCTTACTCGAGTACTCGACAAGCCGCCTGCATTGACCCATGTATTGATTCAGGAAGTCGAAACGGAGAATTGGGGTGTTGGGGGCTTCCCTGCTTTGGAATACCGACAACAGATGGGCTTCCCCGAGAAGCGAAATGTATAGGGCTGATGTCAGAGCAAGAAGTGTCAGGCAATTTCTACAATTGAAGTGGTCGCCGATCTGATGCAGAGGCAGATGGCACACAGGCAGCTATCGCTGGGGAGGAGACGCCATGAGCCAACGCACCCACTATCGCACGATTAAAGTAGACGGGCTTTCAATCTTTTATCGAGAAGCCGGTTCTCGGGATTTGCCCACGCTGATCCTCTTGCATGGTTTGCCTTCGTCGTCACGGATGTACGAGCCTCTTTTGGCCCGCCTAGCCGACCGCTTCCACCTTGTGGCACCTGACTACCCCGGTTTTGGACACAGCGACTGGCCTGACCCGAATCAATTTCCATACACCTTCGACCATATTTCTTCAGTCATGAGGAGCTTCACGGAGGCGCTTGGCCTGTCGGAATATACGCTGTTTATGCAGGATTACGGTGGCCCAGTCGGGTTTAGGATCGCACTTGCGGACCCCCAGCGAATTCGGGCACTAATCATTCAAAATGCCGTGGCGCATAACGAGGGCTTGGGACCTCGCTGGGCAGCACGCCGTGCATTCTGGGAAGACCGGGCCGCTCACGAGGAAGCAATGCAGATTAACTTGTTGTCCTTCGAAGCGGCAAAACTACGCCACCTCGGCAACGACCCACATATCGAACTCTACGACCCCGACCTGTGGGGCGACGAATATGCATTTCTGTGTTCGCCAGGCCAGCGGCAGATACAGAGCGATCTTTTCTACGATTATCGTGCGAACGTCGACGCATACCCGGAGTGGCAAAAATGGCTCAAAAATGCGCAGCCACGTCTACTGGTGCTGTGGGGCAAGTACGATCCCTCGTTCGACATTAGTGAGCCTCATCGCTATCTGCACGACGTCCCTGATGCCGAGATTCATTTTTTGGACGCGGGCCATTTTGCGCTAGACACCAAGGCTGACGAAATTGCGTTACTCATTCGTGAGTTTAAGCAGCAAAAAAGGCGAGTCATCACTGCGTAGAGGTTGACCTTCCCTTACTTCTGCGCGTGTAGCATCAGTGCGATGCTGCTTCGGTCCGACACGCCGACTGCAGCTCGGTCGATGTAACCGAGGCACATTGGCTAGCCATGCAGCTGGGGCGTATGCGGACGAGAAATCAAGTTCCGATCTTAACCGCTGCCACATCTTGTCGCGGCGGTGCTCCGAACATTCGTCTGTATTCACGACTGAATTGCGACGGACTCTCGTATCCCACTCGATAGGCGGCGCTAGCGGCGTCTAGCGACTCGGCAAGCAGGAGCCGCCGAGCTTCTTGAAGCCTCAACTGCTTCTGATATTGCAAGGGACTCATTGCTGTGATGTTCTTGAAGTGCAAGTGCAGCGTTGAGGGAGCCAGGCCGACTCGTCCAGCAAGCTCTTCGACGATAAGGGGCTCTGTGAAGTGGTCTTTGAGCCACATGATCGCCTTCGATATTCGATGAGCCGGCGCGCCGGTGGAGGCAATCTGACGGAGACGCGAACCCTGGGGCCCAGTCAGCAGTCGATACATGATCTCTCGGAGGATCAGCGGAGCCAGCGGTCGGATATCTTCAGGCGTTCTGAGCAGCGCGACTAGCCGTTCAACGGCATCCTGCAGCGGTGGAGTCATTGGGGCCAAAGCAAGTGCTCGACCAGGTTTCAATGTTGGAGCAGTTGCATGCTCCGCGAGCATCTCCCCAACCACGGCGAGGTTCAGGTTAATTCGGGCGACCAGGCAAGGCCGCTTCGGCGAAGCCTCGACCACTCGTGAGGTCGCCGGTAGATCAATTGAGACGAGCAGCGAGTGCGAAGGGTCATAGCGGTATGGCTCACCACCGAGAACTATCTCCTTAGCTCCTTGGGCGACGACACACAGGCACGGCACGTAAGTCGAGGCATTGTGCTCCGTGACGGACGATGCCCGGTAGAGAGCTAACTCGGGAATGGCGGTTTCATGTTCGCCATCTTCGTCGACGTGTCGTTCGATGAACGAAGCCAGTTTATCCAAGCTCACGTTGATAACCCTCCTAGAAACGATGGGGACTCCCTTATTCTACGGCCAGACTTCTCGTTGGCTCTGGCAACCGGGCAAAGTCGTAGAGGATTAGGCAATCTCGCCGGAGCATCATTCTATCGCTATTTGAGCGACCATCCCTAAGATTCCTTTGGAATGAGACAGCCAGGCGATGCTGACTTTGTGGAAGCGGTCGCCTGGAAACCCACCGGCCCAATAATTGCGGCCGTTTTCACGCACAATCAAGGAGAACATCGATGAATCTTACTGAAAATGGTTACCGCTGCGCCGCATTTGGCGCGCGAAGCCTGTTGTTCCGAACTGTACTCGCCCTTGTGGCAGGTTTTCTCACCCGTGCAACCACTGGGGAGGCTCAAGACATGGCGGCAGGAGCAGCCAATTTCTACAAGAGTGAAAAGGTCACCGTACAGAAAGTAACCTTTAACAACCAATACAAGATGAAGGTTGCAGGCAATCTATTCTTGCCAAAGAGTGCGGACAAGGGCGTCAAACACGCCGCGATCATCGTTGGTCATCCAATGGGAGCTGTGAAGGAACAAAGCGCAAACCTGTACGCCACGAAACTGGCAGAACAGGGATTCGTGACATTGTCTCTCGATCTGTCCTTCTGGGGCGAGAGCGATGGCCAGCCTCGAAATGCCGTTCTGCCGGATATGTACGCCGAGGACTTCAGTGCTGCGATGGATTACCTGGGCACTCGGCCCTTTGTTGATCGCGAGCGGATTGGTGTTCTCGGCATCTGCGGCAGCGGGAGCTTTGTCATCAGCGCGGCCAAGATTGATCCGCGCATGAAGGCTATAGCCACGGTCAGCATGTACGATATGGGCGCGGCCAACCGGAACGCACTGAACCACTCGCAAACGGTAGAGCAGCGTAAGAAACTCATTGCGGCGGCAGCAGAACAGCGGTATGTCGAGTTCGCTGGCGGCGAATCGAAATACACCAGCGGCACAGAGCATGAGCTGACTGCGGAAACTCATCCGATCCAGCGCGAGTTCTACGACTTCTATCGCACCCCCAGAGGCGAGTTCACGCCACAAGGTTCGTCGTCGAAACTTACCACGCACCCGACGCTTTCTAGCAACGTAAAGTTCATGAACTTCTACCCGTTCAACGACATCGAGACGATTTCTCCCCGGCCTATGCTCTTTATCACCGGCGACACGGCCCATTCTAAGGAGTTCAGCGAGGACGCCTACGAGCGTGCAGGTGAACCAAAGGAGTTAGTCGTTGTACCCGACGCTGGACACGTCGATTTGTACGATCGAGTGAATCTGATTCCCTTCGATAAGCTCACGAAGTTTTTCAAGGAGCAGTTGAAGTAAGTGAGCCACGAGACTTGGAGGACGTATGTCGAAATCGCAACTGATGATCGCTCTTGTCGCCGGCGTGCTGTTCGGGAGCGCCGCCTGCTTCCAAAAAAGGAGGAAAGCCCTGGAACGATCCAAAATGGCGATCTCATGCTTTGGCAAGACGACACGATTGTTGTTTTTTACAAAACGTTCAAGTCATCGTATCGCTATACGCGGCTCGGACGAATTGATGATCCCTCCGGGCTTGAGGCAGCAGTCGGTTTGGCAGACGTGACAGTGACGTTCGAACTAGAAAAATAGGTGCGACCGTGAACAGTGATTTGGACTTCAGCGGCAAGGTGGCGTTTGTGACAGGCGGCGCGAGCGGTATCGGCCGCGCGTCGGCGCTGGCATTCGCCCGTAAGGGCGCCAGTGTCGTCACAGCTGATGTGTCTGAGCAGGGCAACCAAGAGACGGCCCGCCTTATCGAGCAACAAGGCGGGCGGGCGCTCGCAGTCCGGTGCAACGTAAGCCGGGGCGAAGAAGTGAAAGCGGCCCTGACCAAGACCGCCGACACCTTAGGCCGGCTGGACTTCGCGTTCAATAACGCGGGGATCGAGCCGCGAAGTCCGGCGCCCACGGCCGATTATGACGAGGAGGAGTGGAACAGGATTTTTGACATAAACCTGCGCGGCATGTTCTTGTGCATGAAGCACGAGATTCCACTGATCCTCAAACATGGAGGCGGTGGCGCGATCGTCAACACGTCGTCGGGCGCGGGTGTCGTCGGCATCAAGGGGAGCCCGGCGTACACCGCCGCGAAGCACGGCGTGATTGGCCTCACCAAGGCAGCAGCCCTTGATTACGCCGCGATGAACATCCGTATTAATGCTGTTTGCCCCGGGTACATCGACACACCGATGTTGGGGCGCTTCACTGGGGGCACCTCCGAAGGACGCGCGAAGGTCATCTCAGAGGAGCCGGTCGGGCGCATGGGCACGCCTGAAGAGATTGCTGCGGCCGTCATGTGGCTCTGTTCCGATGGGGCCGGTTTTGTGATTGGCCATGCAATGGTAGTGGATGGCGGCCAAACTGTTCAGTGAAGCTTAACCAGCGTTAGAAGAAGGACAACATACCTTGGCTTGGCCTTCTGGAATGCTTCGGACCGACACGCCGAAGTTGCGATTTGCCTGAGATGCAAAGCAACCATTTACCAACGATTTCGTCGCTCAGCTGGCGGATCATAGTAGGCAGCAGGTGTGTAAGGTTCGACCGGTGGCGGTGGAGTCGCAACTGGAGCAAGTACCGAAATCCGACGCATCGAGCGAGCACAGATTGCCTGATACGTCGCATCGAAGTAGTGATTCGGCTTCGGTGACTTCCACCAGCCAGTCCGAGCCCCGCCGAAACCAGGCTTGTGCCGCGTCTCCCAAGTTTCGGACAGAAGATGCTTCGAATAGTTGAGATGTCCGGTAACGTTGCGGCGGCCGTCGACCCGCGCTGGATTGAATAATGTCAACGCACCCGGTTGACCGGCGTCTAACAGTAAACCTTCATGCACCTTCAGCTTCCAGTGATCGGCGTTCGTCATCACCAATGGGATCCCGCCCCGGAAGACCACGTGCCAGTTGTCACCGATCAAAATGTGCTGTGAATCGAGCGGCCGTCGGTAGTTCGGCTCGCCCTTGGAAGGGATGAACGAATGGAACCCGACTTGCGCACAGAAATGCTGCACCGGCTGAATGTTCCACGATTCTTCCTTCCAGCCTTGGTCGATCAGGGTGAGATCAGCGATTAGCTTCTCGCCGGTCGGGGTGGTGTAGGGGATCTCTTCCTGGGCAGCGTGCCAGGCGAACAGACCTTCCAAGATCAGCAGTTCGCAGTCCGCCGCTTTCCGCCCTTCGGTGAGGAACGGGAAGAAGTCATAGTCGATGATCGAGCCGGCACCGTGCTCATTCCAGGCGATCGCGACCCAATGCAGACCCAGCTTTTGCACGTCGCCGCCGACCGTGATGCAGATGGTTTCATCTGGTGCCTCGCGCTTCTCCAGACCGCCCAGGCAGTTGTTCTGGATGTGGTAAGGAGTGAGCAAGATCCTCTGCGTCGATTCATCGGCTGGTGGATCGTTGTCGTATTCGGTTGCCACCGCATCAGCACCCAAGCGTGCAACTTCCGAATAGTAGAACTCGAGCGCCGAGGCCTCGGCCGGGGTGTGACGGTTAGGATTCGCCACGCTGGCGCCGGCATCCATCAACTCACGGTTTGCCAGATACAGTTCGTGCGCCTTGTTCGTCCCATTCACCCAGTCGGCCTGCTTAAGGGCAACGAACTCCTGCCATAGATCAGCTCGGTCGGGCTTCTTCACCAGGAAGCGAAACCGTTTCGGCTTCCAGCTGGGCTTTTGATCGCGATCGGTGTACTTGTAGGAGACGCACGTGCGATTCTGAATGGTGGTCAGCATGACCCGCGCGAGTCGCCGCTGCTGCGAACCGAGGCCGGCGATCGCTCGATCGATGCGATCTTCAAGCTTGGCAGCCTGCTCGGGGCTCCGAGCAGTCTCTTCGGTGTCCGGATCGTCGATGCAGGCGACGTCGACGCGGCGGCCCTTCTTCTTCACACCGCGGATGGCAGCATCGAGACCCCGCGTGGCAATGATTGCTCCCGCCGAGGGCGAACCGGGCACTTTCGGCAGGTAGATTTCCTGGCCACACCAGGAGAAGCGGCTGGAGGTGGGTAAGTACTGCTCGCCATCGTCAGGGCGGTTGCCGGCGACCAGCTGAAAGTGCGCACGCTGAGGAGTGTTTTCCAGGGCGCGAACGGGAACACAGACTTCCGGATAATCGGCACACAGCCGATCGTTGTTTTCGATCTCCAGCTTGATCGATTCCAGCGAATCCTGGGCGGCACTACCGGTGGCCGCGAAGAGGACGGCGAAGCGAATGAGTCCCTGCAGCGTGTACTTGAGCAGCATCCGTTCGAAGTACGTGGTCTTCCCTTCGCCTCGACTGGCAGCGATCGACTGATCACCACCGTGCAGAATGGCGTTACGAATCGCCGCGATCATTTCCTTCTGTTGATCGGTGAAGTCATACCAGAAGGGATTCTCCGAGCCGCTCTCGATCGCAAAGTACCAGCGCAACCAGGCCTCATCGTCGGCCTCGAGCCGCGTGCGTCGCTCCGGATCGGCACAGGCGGGGACAACGACGGTTTTGCTGGCTGCGCTCCGTTCACGCTTGCGACGAATATCACGATCACGCTCCGCGACGTTGCCCACGCCCGGGACGGATTCCACTTGCTGCAGCAGGTGCCGCAGCTTCTTGGCCTTGTTGCGCAGTTCGGGAATCTTCTCCACAGCTGGTTCATCCGTTGTTGGGGCGTGCGATCGGAACGATTTCGGTCGACCTAAATTTCGGCGCGTGAAAACCTGCTGAATTCCGGCTGAGATTCGGCCTGCCTGGCTTGAGCTGTTGGCCGGCGCATGGCTGATGTGTGTCTGTCGAATGACAACTTCCCAACCACATCAGGAAACGAACGATGAGCGCAGACCGAACGAGCGGCGCGGTGGATCAAGCTGCTTTTGAGAAGGTGATTCGCGACAACCTTTCGCCGGAAGGAGTCGCAGCCCTGGTGATGGCACTGCAACCGGCGGGTTCCTTTCCCGCCAGCACACCGGAAGGCGAGCAGGCTTTGCAGCAGGTGCTGTGGTTTCGCCACACGCTGCTCGACATGATCGGGGTCGAGACTTTCAACCGGCAGATGGATGAGCTCGGGTTCTAAGCCGAAACGCAGGTTCGCCCTGCGTCGCTCGGCGGTGGTTCGCCGAGCCTGATGATGGCAGCCAATCCATTGCGAACCCGGAGAACGATCATGTCCAAGAAGACCAGCACGAAGAAGCCCGCCTCGAAGACCGCCAAGGCTAAACCCGCGAAGAAGGCGAAGGCCCAAGCAGAATTGGCAAAGCCCGATGCGCCCCAGCCCATTCCCGAAGCACTCGAGACGAAGCCCGCCGGTACCTGCCCGAAGGGTGGCGACCACGAATGGACCGACGAAGGTGCCGAACGGTTCTGCGCGAAGTGCAAAGAGCCCGAGGTGGCGAAACGCAAGCGGGCGAAGAAAGCAAAGACTGCCAAACTCGCAACCAATAAGAAGATGTCGGCCCTCGACGCTGCCGCCAAGCTGCTCGGCGAAACCAAAGAACCCATGAATACGAAGACGATGATCGAAACCATCGCGGCGAAGGGCTACTGGTCGAGCCCCGGTGGTAAGACTCCGCACGCCACGCTCTACAGCGCGATCCTGCGGGAGATCACCACCAAGGGCCACGAAGCCCGGTTCAAGAAGACGGACCGGGGGAACTTCGCGTTCAACGGGTAGCGCACCCCGGCAGACTTGGCCCCACGACGCCCCACGTTTGCCACGCTGGGGCGTTTTGCGTTTCTTGGCCGAGGATGCGGACCGGGGGAAACCTACGCCACGTTGGACGACTGATTGCGCCGGCGAAAAGCTGCTGGATTCTGGGGGCCGGCTATTGAACTTCGCAGCGATTGCTGGCTTATGTGTGTTATCGCAACCGCCCACGCCCGGAGCTTCACGATGATCACTTTCTACGTCGCCACCCGCGCTCAATTTGTTTTGGTCGAAGCGGCCGACGAAACCGAAGCAAGCAAGCTTGGACAAGCCGTTCTGCAGGCGATGTACGCGGCACGTTTGGGCAAACAGGTGACGATCAGGATCTACACCATCCGCCCCGCGACCGCCGACGAGATTCAGCTGCAGCGCTGGCACAACCAGATGGTTGCGGCGGAAGGCGAGTAACCTCGCTTGGGTGCTGCTACATCGATCCCGGTTCCCAGGCTCGCACGAGAGCGTGGTCTGCACGCGCGTCGTACGCTCGCTAATCCGATTTTGGATATTCACAGTGAGACGCTCGCGGTAAGAGCTGCGGCGTGTCGGTTTCACGAAGAAGCGCACGCGCAGCTGTAGCTGTTGACGTGCGCCAGAAAACCCGGCGCTAAAGAGGGAACGAATCCCCGTGCGTGGTGAATACTAAGTGAAGAGCGTCAAAAATGTCAAGCGGCCCGCGATTTCGGTAGCAGGCTATCAAAATGGTGATCACCTTCCGCAAGTCGCCGCGCGTTATCGGTTGTGGAACTAACAGCACGGAATCGTGCGGTGGCCAAGGAGTTTCGAATAACCAGCCGTTGTCGGTTCGAACCAAAACTCCTCCCCACTCAGGTCTACCATCATCCAGCGAGACAATCGCTTGCTCACCCGGGCGGACCAAATATCCCTCGACGCGAAGCCATTCGTCGTCAATCGGCTCGTCGTCATCTGAATAACGGACCCTGGTCGGCTTGCCGAGAAAACCTGTTATGCTCGCCACGCCCGCTTTGCGGTTATCTTTCCGAACCATTATTGGGCGTCTTCGCGCGGTTGGAGTTGAAAGAAGGGGGAAGAGTTACCTGGGCATCGAGTGCACGCCAGCTCCAGCGACGGCGCTTTCGGTCGCGGTAGAAGATGACCGTGGCGCCATTGATGACTACTTGCTCCTCTCGAAGGTGGCGTTGGAAGCTCCTGGGCTTCGGTTTTGAAATGTCTTCAGCCATGGGCTACCTCCAGCTGTTCCTGGGCGCGAATGTACGATCGCTCGACATTGGGTTAACAACACATGTGACGTAAAACGCTGATGTTCTTGGGATTAACAAGATCGCACGCGCACCGCCGGGAGTATGTCTATGGTGGCCGAGGTGGGGGTGGGAAACCTGACCGTGAAGTCGCCAGGAAGTACCTAGATACCCCCGGGGGTAGGCCTGCCGGCCGTCGACGCACCGTGTGGCCCACGCGTGCGACGCCCGTATCGCGAACGTGTGCGACGTATTGGCAAGCCTTCGCAAATTGACCTTGAGGATCTGTTAACTGTGGGATTCCGAGATTGGTCATTTCTTTACCTTTACGATTGGCTGGTTCCAAACGTCAGCGGGGATCTCGATCCGCCTAGCTATTCCCAAGAAATCATCTGTGCAGATCCCTTGTTCAGCAGCCTTTGATTTCAGCACGGCGACCAGATGGGCCTGACGATTCTTTGCGTGTTGGGGAGCGTTCACCACGGCTTCTGCCGCATCGATCAACCAGTGCTCGCTGAAGATGTTGCGTTCAACCATCACTGCGAATCTAAACCATTGGCGCCGGTCTGCCTTCGAAAAGGGAGGGACCTTCTTTGCTAAGCTCTCGGTCAATCGAATCACTTGAAACCAGTCCACAGATGACAGGTCCATCGGTTCACCTACTGGCGCCGACAGCTCATCTGGCTCCTGCCGCTCCTTCCTAAAGATTTCTAAGGGCGATTGGTCCGATAGGTGCACGATCGGCCGATCGGTCCTATCGCGATTGGAAATCTTTTCTTCTCTCCTCTCGCTCTTCTCTTCTCTGGTCCCGGTTTCTGTCCCCGCATTGTCCCGAGAATTTTGGGACAACGAATTACGCTGCTTTGACTTTCTCGCCGACTCATAGAGCCGAGACTTGGCAGTGATTCCGTTGTTTCTCGCGAGATGTGGAAAGGTCAACCGGCCGTTCTCGCTTGCGATAAGCCAACGCACATTCGGGGAAGCCATCGCAGCTGCGAACCCAGGTAGTGCCACGATCTCATCCAAGAATTCAAACGCGTTGTCGCCGATAGTTAGGGAAGCATCTCCATTCGGCTCGAAGTCAGCCTCTGACAAGTTGTCATCACACCATTCCCAAAGCTCCATCAAACGGCCCGCAATTTCGCGACGGTCGCGCTTCAGCAGAGAAGCCATTACTATGACCTCCGGCTTCTTCGTGAGCCCCTTGCACCATTTGATCCAATCACCGGCCATATCTCTGCTTTCCAGTGGTTCTCTCCATCTTCGGCGTCGCTCAAAGCATCCGTGGCTTGCGGTAACACCGGAGAAGTTAAGCCTGTCGATCAAGATCCTATAGATCGAGTTGGCCAGGCGCGAATACGGACAGAGAAAAGTCAGATGCGCGCATATGCGCAGGACATGCGCAGAACGATTGTGGACATGCGCGCATATGTGTTTTGCCTGCGCGGGTAGGTGTCCACAGACATGTCCATAATCGGCGCGGACAATTTTCCTCGAAGGGCATTCCGGGATCCAGGCCGTTTCCCGTTCTGCTCGCGGGGAGAATTCTTCTGTGGCGCTCTTTCGAGAACTAGCTGGACTTTCGGGCACAACCGGGCATCATGGTCACGAGCCCGGTCCGGATGGAGTACGGCCGCTGTCAACTCAGTGGCTGTCGGATGAACGCATCAGCGAAGCTCGTCGAGTGTGGTCCAAGGCCTATGGCCGAGTAATCAGTGATGACGAGGCAGTTGAAATACTCATGAACGTCCGCCGGCTGGCTGAAATCCTGTTGCATGCCGAAGAGGAGAAGCGACGAACATGAATGTTGTTGTTTGGGCACGTGTTTCTTCCCGTGAGCAAAAGGAAGGTTATTCGCTCGATGCTCAATTGCGAGTAAACCGTGAACGGGCGAGCGCCAATGGCTGGCACGTCGCCCGCGAGTTCGTGGTGGCGGAATCTGCCAAGCGGGGAGCTGAACGCCTCGCTTTCAACCAAATGTTCGCCTGGGTCAAAGCGAACGCCAAACGAGAGAAAATCAAGGCGATCCTAAGCCACAAGCTCGACCGCGTTTGTCGTAACATGAGAGATGCGGTTCGGCTGCAGGAGTTGGAGGACGCTTGCGGCGTTCAACTGGCCTTTGTCGATAACCAATTCGGTCCCGGCGCGGCCGGCGCATTATCGTTCAATGTGATGGCCGCGGTTGCCCAGTACTATAGTGACAACCTAAGATCGGAAGTTCTGAAGGGCCTCGATGAAAAAGTGAAGCAGGGTTGGCCTACGGGGCTGGCCCCCTACGGTTACATCAATACAGCTGATCGTGACGCTCCTGTTCAACCGCATCCGGAGAAAGCGCACACTTTGGTCCGCCTGTTCACTTTGTATGCCACCGGCGGTTACACCTTTCAGACGCTCGCTGACCTACTCGAGCGCGAAGGCCACGTCTTCCGCGCCAGTCAGCACCGTTTCAACCGAACGGCACTCTCGTACATTCTCGCGAATCGCTTTTACATTGGTGAACTGCATCGCAACAAGCTGGTCTTCGAAGGGCGCTATCAGCGACTTATTGATCGCCCGACATTTGACGCGTGCCAAGACATCATGGCCGGGAAAAATCGGCGAACCAGCACACCCGATCATCCGTTGGCCGGTGGCCTAATCCGCTGCGTCTATTGCGGTCAGTCGATCACCGGAGAACGAATCCGTCGCAAACTTAAGGGTGGGGGTGTCCGCGAACACATTTATTACCGTTGTGCGAACAACCATCCCGGCCCAGACCATCCCACGGTTCGCTGGCGATCGGAAGATCTCGAGCGGGCAATCCTGGATGATTTGGCGACTTTACGATTTGAACCCGAACTGGCTGCTTGGTTCCGGAGCCATCTGAGCGACGCGATTACCGACCTTACCTCTCATCGTCGCCGTCAGTCCACGTCCCTTACCAAGCGCAAATCTGAACTCGCGACGATGCAGGACCGGTTATTGAACGCGTATCTCGCTGGCACGATCGAAGAGGAGACCTACAAAGCTAAGTCGAACGAGCTGAAGTCAGAGGCCGCTAGAACAGAAGAGTCGCTGTGTACGCTCGGAGACGTGGACCCGGCCCGCGGTGAGATCGCACTTTCGATCTTCGACTTTACGCAGATGGCAGCCGATCGGTGGCAGCGTTCAAACAATGCGGTCCGTCGCGAGATCTTGGATTTGGTTTGTTTGAACCGTAGTTTGAACGACGTAAACCTAGTCACCACAAAGAGAAAGCCCTTCGACGTATTCGTCGAAGGGCTTAATTTGGGGAAAAGTCGGGATGACAGGATTTGAACCTGCGGCCTCCACGTCCCGAACGTGGCGCTCTAGCCAGGCTGAGCTACATCCCGAGCAATCGGCAGCGAGCTGCCACAGACAGAGAGGGACTCTGCCTGCAAATGGTTCGCGTATCATAGCTGAATATCGCCGGCAGCGTCAACGCGTCTCTGCAATGCAGCCGGAGCTTGCGATCCTACGAGCACGATCGATATTCACCAAAACATAAAAACAGCGCGACCAACATTCGTTAGCACTTCGACCGTCCACTTTGCCCGCCAACCAGGTCGAGGTGTCTTTCGTCAGGAACTCGGTCGCGTAGTTTAGTGTGCAATCGATGCTGCTCTGCCCGGCGAGTTCTATTCCGGCTCCACCCTGAGTGTTGTCTCACTTCTTGCGGGCCATGTAACGACTCAGATGCTCCAAAAGTGCGTTCCCGTCGGCCGGTTGGCAGCGGAAGCCGATGTACCCGTCGGGTCGTACCAAGAACAGTGCATTTCCAGTCACGTGCAACTTCTCGTACACTCTTCCTTCCAAATCGAACCAGACTGGTAAGGTCGTTTTAGGCATCCTTGTTTCCCTACCAGCCATGCAGACAACATGGGTCGAGAGCGCATTTGGGAACGCGCTCTCGGCCTGTTGGCTAATCGCCAGCAGGTTAGCTACCGTCGCTTCATCACTCTTACCCGGCAGCAAGAGCAAGGTATGTCTGGGTACGGTACCGCGGATTGCGGCGAACAGCCTGGTCGGGCTGCCGTTACTCGTGGATGCCACTGGTGCGTCACACAGGCGGTCGCCGGCTGCCAGCCCGCCAGTCAGCAAAGGCCAAGTCTCGGCGGACAACGGGCTATGGCGGTAGTTGATTGAGAGTTCAAACCAGTCGTTGCGGATCTTGTCCTTGACGAAATGGAACGACCCGAGGATGGGAGCGATATGGTTTCGCAGCCATTGCGTGACCGGGCTATGGAGCGTGGCCACGGTTGTGAACCGCTCGGCGTTCTTCAAGACTTGGTCCCCCACGCTACTTCGTTCCATCGAGTAACTCTGTAGCAGCGGTTCGGCAAGGCCGGCTCCACTCTGAATGACTGCCAACTTCCAGGCGAGATTGAACGCGTCTTGCATTCCGGTATTCATGCCTTGGCCTCCAGCCGGGCTATGAATATGAGCCGCGTCGCCAGCAAGCAACACGCGTCCTTTGCGGTACTCACTCACTTTTCGCTCGTTGATGCGGAAGTTGGCCAGCCAAACTGGGTTCGATATGGTCAGCCCCCCGGGGCCTCGCGCATCCATCATGGCTTGCGCCGTGGCGAGCGTGGGATCGGCAGGCGCTACATGGTCCGCCGCAGCTCCGGTATTCGCGATCATGCGGAACCGATCTCGGTTAATCGGGAAGAAGGCGACCACACCCTGCTCGCTCCAATAGATACTCACTTCGTCTTTCGGGAGGGGGCCCTCGATGTTGGCGTCGGCCAACATCCAGTCATTCGGCTCCGCCTTTCCGGTGAACTCCATTCCGAGTGTGTGCCGCACGGTGCTGTGCGCCCCGTCGCACCCGATCAACCAGGGTGTTTCAATTGTCTCCGTCTGGCCGTCCGCGTGCCGCAAGACGCAATTAACTCCTTCCGGCGTCTCGGCGAATGTATCCAGTTCAACTTGTCGCTCAACATGGATTCCTTGTTCCGAGAGATGCTCCGTTAGAAGACGTTCCGTTTCGTTCTGCGGAATCATCAGGGGAAAGCCGAACGCGCTTTCGCCCGTCGTTAATTCTAGATGAACCAGCCGCTTTCCGTTGGCGTACATGCCGCCACCGGTCAGCTTCAAACCGGTGCTTACGAACTTCTCGGCCAGGCCGAGGTCATCGAGCAGTTCCAAACTGCGGCACCAGACGGCCAAAGCTTTTGACTTGTCGGAAGGCGCAGGAGTCTTGTCGATGATGCGACACTTCAGGCCGTGGTGATTGAGGGCAGCAGCGGCCGTAAGTCCCACAGGCCCGGCACCGACAATCAGGATCGTTTGCGCCATCACATTCTCCACCGAAGCAAGCTGAATTGAAGAAGCCGCATCATACAGCCTCATTCACTGGCGGCGAGTACTGCCCGGTAGTGATTGGTTGACCAGGCATTTTCCACGCGAGATACTGCAGCCGTTCGTTGCGCACTCGGCGCGGGCAGCGTTACCAGAGCCAGATTCACACCATTCTCTTGCCGCGGATACATTTATGCGTTTACTCCCAGGATTCGCGACACTGCTTGTTGCCGGCCTTATTTCCTGCACTCAGACTGCTCCTGCCGCCGCCGCCGAACAAGCGACTTCGGGTCGGCCGCCCAACATCGTTTTCATCATGGCCGATGATCTGGGGTACACCGACGTTGCCTGCTTTGGCAGCAAGTACTACGAGACGCCCCATATCGACAAGCTGGCGACGCAGGGGCTGAAGATGCTCAGTCACCATCATTGCCAGAACTGCACGCCGACGCGCGCGGCGCTGATGAGTGGACAATACGGTGCGCGCACGGGTATCTACACCGTTGGCGGAATCGACCGCTTCGACTGGAGCAAGCGGCCCCTGCGACCGGTCGACAACATCACCGACCTGCCACTCGACCGGCAAATCATTCCTGAGCAACTGAAGGCTGCCGGCTATGCAACGGGCATGTTTGGCAAATGGCACATCGGCCAGAACGGCGACTACCACCCTGGACGGCGCGGCTTTGACGAGGCCATCTCGACCGCGGGCCAGCACTTCAACTTCAGCACGAGTCCGAAGACCGAGTATCCCGAGGGTCAGTACCTGGCCGATTTTCTCACCGACAAAGCTGTCGACTTTATTGAGCGACACAAAGACAAACCGTTCTTCTTGTACTTGCCCCACTTTGGCGTCCACTCGCCGCATCATGCCAAGCCAGACTTGATTGCCAAGTTCAAGGACAAGCCAGGTGTCGGCGGTCACGACAATCCCACGTACGCGGCCATGATCGCCAGCGTCGACGAAAGTGTCGGTCGCGTGATGAAGACGCTGGACGATCTCAAGCTGGCCGACAATACCGTGCTGATCTTTACGAGCGACAACGGAGGCGTGGGTGGCTACGTTCGCGAGGGAATCAAAAAAGGTGGCGGCGATGTGACCGACAACGCACCGTTGCGCAGTGGTAAGGGCAGCTTGTACGAAGGTGGCACGCGCGAGCCGTTTATCGTTCGCTGGCCGGGGGTCATCAAGGCGGGTGCGACCTGCGATGTGCCCACGATTCATGTGGACATTTATCCGACGTTTCTCGAACTTGCGGGTGCCTCAAAGCCCAAGCAGGTGCTCGACGGCGAAAGCGTGGTGCCGCTGTGGAAGGACCCCGCCGCCAAGCTGAAGCGAGACGCCATTTTTCAGCACTTTCCTGGTTACCTGGGGGCTGGGGCCGATAGCTGGCGAACCACGCCGGTCAGCCTGGTGCAAATGGGCGATTGGAAGCTGATGGAGTTTCTCGAAGACGGCCGCTTGGAGCTTTACAACCTGCGAGCCGATGTTGGCGAGACCAAGAACCTGGCCAAAGACGAACCCGAACGAACCAAGCAGATGCACAATCGGCTGATCGCGTGGCGCAAGGAAGTGAACGCACCCATGCCAACCAAGAATGATGGCACCGCGACCTCTCCCAAGACGAAGACCAAGGGAAAGAACAAGAAAAAGAAGGACTGAGGTCTCTGGCTTCGCCGGTTTTTTGACGGTTCCTTGATCTCGGCAAGGTGGCCAGCGGCGTAGTATATTTGCGATCGAGCCGAATCCCTGCCACAAGGTTCTGAGCCATGATCAACACCCAGTCCCGAAGTCGTCTGCTGTTTACCGTCCTATTCCTAACCAGTTGCTTGCTACTGCTGGCCCCAGCCTTGGTTTGGGCTCAGGCGGCCGGGGGCGCCAAAAAAGCTGCTCCGCCGGTGATTCCCGGCCTGCCGCCGGATTTGGATCTGCCCCCAGAAGTTCAAGCGGAACTGAACAAGGCGTTAAAGGAACTCAAGAAACTCGACGATTCCTCGAAGGCCAAGCAGCCGCCCAAAACCCAACCTGCGACGCCAGCGATTCCAGCAATTCCCGCAGTGCCAGGCACCAAGCCGAAAACTGCGCCGCCGGTAGCTACGCCAAAAACGGTTCCACCGAAAGCAACGTCGCCAAAAACAGCTGCACCGACAATAGCGCCCTCCGCTCCAGCGGCAACTACGTTCAAGCGAGTCGCCAAGGAACGCCGCCTCGGCAAAGTCGGTGATGTCGACTTCACCAAACGAGACAGTAAGAAGCCGCATTTTTGGGTCAGTCCCGATGGTCGCCGGCTGGCTTACTTAATCGACAAGGGAATCGCCGTCGACGACAAGACTTATCAGTATGCGAATTCAATTCGTCAGGCCGATCAGTACCTGATGAACTTCCGGTTCAGTCCCGATAGTCAGCGGACTTCGTGGGTCGTTCATCAGGGGAAACTTCAAGGCGAAGGACAAGGCGAAACGCTGGTGCTCGACGGAGTGCCGGAGAAGATTGGCTGGAACTTCATCGCCAATCACGATGGCGGCATGTTCAGCCGCGATAGCAAACACGTGGCTTATACCGCCCGCCGTTACGCCAAGGGAGACGTGGAATATGTGCTGATGATCGATGGGATCGAGCGAGAAGTCTTTCTGAAGTCTCCCGCGTGGGCGCTCACCTTTTCGGCCGATGGTCAGCGTGTGATTTGGGCCGAAGATACCGGCGACCATTATGAAATGCGCGAGTCGAGCGTCGATGGAAGTCAGCCGCGAATTGAGCGGAAGTATGGTCCCGCCCAACTGACGATGAACTTTTTTTATGGTCCCGCCGGAGAACTCGGCTTCTTAGCCAGCCGGCAGGGCGAGAAGTTCATGGTGTACGACGGCAAGGAACTGGCTCCCACCTTCAAAGCACTGAAGAAATTCTTTCTCAGCAAAGATGGCAAGCACTGGGCGTTTGTGGTGGAGCCAGAAAGCTTTCGCAGCGTCGTGATTGTGGATGGCAAGGCGAGCCCGGTGTATGGCGGACTCGAAGCTGACTATGTGAAGGACAGCTTGGCGATCAGCCCGGTTGGTGGGCGGGCCGCGTATGGCATTGAGAAACGCCGGGTGGAGTACCCGGTCATCGATGGCAAGCAGGGCAAAGGTTACACCCGCGTCGCCGAATTCACCTTCAGTCCCGATGGCAAGCGAGTCGCCCACTGGGCTGTGCAGAACGGCAAGTTGCTGGTCGTGGCCGATGGCCGCGAGAGTGCTCCCTACGATGAACTCGGGCTGCCTGTGTTCAGTCCCGATAGCAAGTCGCTCGCGCACGGTGCCGGCGTTGGCGAGCGCAAGTTTATCGTCCTGAATGGTCAGCCGCAGAAGACGTATGCCTTTATCGGCGAGCCTGAGTTCAGTCCTGACGGTAAGCGACTGGTCTATCTGGCCGATCTTTCCGACCAAGGACCAACGGTCCTCGTGGACAACAGCAAAGAAGGCAAGCAGTATGACGTCATTCAGGAACAGTTGTATTTCAGCCCCACGGGCCAGCGGTTAGCCATGGTCACCTCCGCGGCCGATCACGAGATGGTTGTGGTCGATGGCGTGGAAGGAAATCGCTACGACCATGTGATTACGCTCGGGGGCGGCAAAGTCGCTTTCGACGATGAGAATCGCTGGCACTACCTGGCGATCAAAGATGGCGAAGCGCTGCTGGTGGAAGAAACGATCGAGTAGTGGCTGTCGCTGCAGGTCTACTTACTCGTCTTGCTGCTGCTTGTTTTTGTTCTTCTTTTTCGGAGTTTCGTCGCCACCACCGCTGGCTTGAAACTTGCGATCCAGTTGCGCGGGTCGCGCATTGGTAAACTGATCGAGTACCTTTTGCAGGGCAGCTGCCTGGGCCCTGCCACGTTCGGTAAGCGAACTGCGCTCGAGTGGTTTTTGTTCGAAGGGATCCGCTTGCAGGTCGAAGAATTCGCCCGTGCGATACAGCTTGTAGTGCTGATTGAAGGCACATTCTTTCACGGCGAGATTCTGCTGCTGACGAGGCGAGTACCAGCAATAAAGCCACTCGCGCGGCTGACCCTTTTCGCCGCGCAGTTGTGGCAAAAAGCTGACGCCGTCCAGGGGCCCGGCGATCTTCGCCCCTGCTGCGGCGCAGATCGTCGGCAGCACATCGGTGCTGCTAATCAGGCTGTTGTCGACCTTGCCCGACTTGATCGTCGCGGGCCAGCTGACGATCAGCGGTACGTGGGTTCCGCGGGCGGTGGTGGTGCCTTTGCCGCCGCGATAGTCCTGGCCTTGAAACTTGCTGGTGATGCCGCTGTTCGTGCCGTTGTCGCCGATGAAGATCAGCAAGGTATTGTCGCGAATCTTCAACTCGTCGAGTTTCGCCACCAGGCGGCCCACCATCTTGTCCATGTAGGTGACCATGTCGGCAAAGTACTTGGGATTCTGCTTCTCCTTCTCACCCATGGTTTTCGGGTCCCAGTCGGCACTATCCGGCGTGGGCTGAAACGGATTGTGCGTCAGCATCATCGGATAGTAGAGAAGAAAAGGCCGATCCTTGTGCTTGGTCACAAATTCGAGCGCGAAGTCGTTGATCAACTGGGGGCCATACTCGCCGTTGTGGAAATCCTTGGCGACGCCGTTGTATTCGAGCCCCGGATTCGCAAACCGTGGCGGGCGGCGGGTGTGTTGCCACAGGCAAGCTTCGTCGAAGCCAAAGTGCTGCGGCGAATCGGTCTCGCGACCCAGTTGCCACTTGCCGCAGATGCCCGTGGCATAGCCGGCCTTCTTCAACCGATTTGCGAAAGTCGTCTCCTGGCGCGGCAATGTACCAAAGTTAAAATAGTTCCGCACGTTGTACTGCCCGGTCATCAATTGCACGCGCGTTGGCGTACACAAGGGCTGCACATGGCAGTGCGTGAACCGAACGCCACTCGTCGCCAGCTGATCCAAGTTCGGCGTCTGGTACGACTCGCCCCCATTCGCCGCCACGCATTCGTAGCCGAAGTCATCGGCCATCACCACCACGATATTCGGCTGCCGTCCCGCTGGGGCGTTGTCCGCAGCCCACGACGGGCCACCCGTGAACAGTGTCGCAACACTCAGGAGAATCAGTGCAGTGAAAGCGTGAAGTCGCATAGAATGTGCCGGTAAGTGAATGGAGAAGTAGCGCTGAGGCCAGTATCCTGGTGAACATTGCGCCGGTCAACAAGTTCGGTCGGGCTACGGCAGAACTTCGCGCCTCGTGGAGCAATCATTCAATCAGGCGATGAACAACACGCTTGACCAACCAACGGCGGTGACCGAGCAGACTTCCAGCCAAGAGTTGCCGTGTTGCCCGTGCTCGAACTCATACGGCTGCATCTTCGAGGGCCTTCTCAAGCCCTGCCTGTCGCTGCTGACTGCTGACAAGAACATTGCGGCTCTTGCTTCGCTCGTGTGATCTGCTTGCTAAGGGCCCCCGAGGATGTCGCAGAAGCACGAAACTCAACCATTGCCCGATGTGACTTCTTGCGACTGCATGCCCGCCTCGAACAATATCCAAGAGCCTTTGCCCGAGTTCGCCATTCTTTTGCAAAGTTCGGTCGTACTCGGGCCTTCGCCCTTCCGATCCGCTGAGGCGCTGGCAATACTTCCTTGCGGCGAAAAGCCGAACGCCTGCGGCGGCAAGAGATAATTGGGAACGGAAAACAGTGACCGATTTAGCCCAGCGCAGAAAATGGCGGGCAAACGAACGGCGGCGAATGAGTTCTGCGCTGCGGTCGAGTTGCCCGCCTATGGTAAAGCATGGGTACTTCGCATGGCCAAAAGGCGGAAATGGAACGAACCGCAACGATTTGGCCCGAGCACTTGCGAAATGCCGAACGCCCCGTTCCGCTCGCTAAGAATTGGGAAGCCCGATTGCGGATCACACCTACGAAAATTCACAAACCTAGGGGACACACTTCACAAACCCGCCTATTGATGAATTGTCGAGGAAGGATGAGTTCTGCCCGCCAAGGTGATTGCCATAGTCGAACGTCGAAATAGAATCCAGCCGCACGCCCCTGCTTTCGAGGGGCAATACAAGATATCTCACAACAACCGGTTGATGGATTTACCAATCGCCATAGAACTGAATGCAACACAAGGAGATACAAAGTGAGCGACTTTGTTTGGCTAGCGATAATCGCCGTCGTTGGCGCATGGGGAATCATACTGCTGATGAAACTTGATCGGATTCGGACTAAGAAGGTCAAGGCAAGCCTGAGCGTTGGCAACTACCTGACTGGTGAACTTGCATGGGAAGAGCGCGATGACAAGAAGAGTGACACTTGACCCGTTATGTGGCTGGGGAAGTCGGGGCATTTTCGACTGCCGCCGAAGTGGCTGAGGCGGCTGCTCGCAACATCAAACATATAAGGCAGTTACAACGAGCCAATTAATCGCCAAATTGCCGCTTAATGGCTCGTCTTTCGGGGCAATTTCTGCACAATAATAGCAGTGATTAAGGCAGTCATTTGAGGTGAATTGTGACAGCGAAACCTAAGCGAACTCGAAAGCCGCCACCAGCAACACCTGCGAGCATAGCAATGAGTTGGATGCTGACCGTTTCAGCAACACTCGTCGTGTGCATCGCCGGGACTGCTGGTTTGATCTGGGCGGCAAGTGCCAGCAAATTCAATGAGATTCAGTTCCAAATTCTTGACCGAATCAACGTCAAGTGTATCGAGCGTGAAAAACAACGACCGCCAGTCGACCGATGACTTGCCATACACACCACCCAACAACGTGAAGCAGTTGGGCATGGCCATCCAAAACTGCTACGACACGACCTACGACTGAGGCTCGCATAGCTCACAATCTCGATGAACGTAAGGCATGCACCATTCATCACCTGCGACTACCTCCGCCAAGTCCCCTAATGATCGAGTCCGGCAGGTCGGCAGCAGACTTTAGCGATTCTGCGCATTTTTATCGGATCGTTCTTGCCGCTATGACAACGGAAGCCGATAAGTGATGAGGTACTGGTCATCACAACTTGTGCGGTGTGCATCCAATCTCACCATTATGCGTTCCAGTTTAGGCCTGCCGAAACGACTTGAAAGACTGCGCGCAAAATCAGACGCGCAAAGTAGTTAAAACGAGTGCCGCTTACTGTCTCGTGTTTTGAGACCCTTTCTGCACAATAAAGGCAGTAATTGAGGCACCCTCTTGAGGTGAATGCGATGGAAACAACATACGTGTGGGTGATTGCCATTGTGGCGTTCGTCGTAGTGG
This sequence comes from Anatilimnocola aquadivae, assembly GCF_049819085.1. GTDB lineage: Bacteria > Planctomycetota > Planctomycetia > Pirellulales > Pirellulaceae > Anatilimnocola. The sequence continues at coordinate 5,117,625 of NZ_CP187419.1, read as the reverse complement.
CGAAGATGTTCTTCGACAAGGTTCGTGAAATCAACGTGGCCGATGTCGATGCTGGTGCTGCGGTCGGCAGCGTGGTCTCGTTCTGGATCAAAGGAAAGAACACCAAAAGCAAAGACAAGTTGCCAACCAGCGAGTTGCCCGAGTGAGGGCGTTCGCCGGTGCTGCATTGTAAAAAAGTATTGACACACTGTCAAGTACATTGTAAATTTTATGGTGTGATGGCGAGGCTCGGGCGCGGGACTGTGAGTTCTGGCAACGCTCGCCTTTCGCACCCCCTGTTTAGGGCCTGTTCAGGCATTGGAGTGAACAGGGCGAACAGTGGTTATCAAACGGTTATCAAGAAACCGGGGTTTGGTGAGGAATTGTGAGTGCAAATGATTTAGGAACAGAGGTTTATGGCGACTTGTCGGGCGAGGTTTTTCGCGCAAAAAGTTATCAGAAACGGGTTGTCGGCAGCAGCCAATGGGGACTGTTCAGGACTGATCGCGGGGCCGGGGCACTGTGGGTAGAGCGCCTGCGATGCGTTGCTGCGGAGCACGCCGGAAGCACGGCGAAGTGGCTCGCACCAAGCGTGGCGACCTGACGTGAGACCAGTGACTGAAGCCCCCTGTTCAGGCAGCTGAGTGAACAGGGCAAAGAGTGGTTATCAAACGGTTATCAAGAAATCGGGTTTTGGTGGGCAATGATGAACGCAACAATCGTCCTGCAAACGGTTTACGGCGACTCGTCGAAGCTGATTTTTCGCGCAAAAAGTTATCAATGACCAGTGATCGGCAGCAGGGAATTGGGACTGTTCAACCCGGGTTGGGCGGGGGTGAAGCGACGGAGCGATTCGTCGTTCGTGCCGTAGTTAGCGCCTGCGCGGAAGGCATGTTCGTGGAGCGGATACAATCTCGGAATTACGGCAGCAAGGGTCGGGCAGCAAAGGGTCGTGTCGATGGCAGTCCATTCCGAAGTGCCCCGCACCGGGCGACGAATTTCCTACTCGGCCTCCGATGGCTTCGTGCCGTTGCTGGAAGGGAGCGAGTCGTCGCTGCTGTTGTCGACCTATCACGCCGGCAAGCTGGTGACGATTTGTGCGAATCAGGGCCAGTTGGCTTTGGAGTTTCACAACTTCGAACTGGCGATGGGAATTGCCATCCATCCGCTGCGACTTGCCGTCGGAGCCAGGCACGACGTTTGGATGCTGGAAGCGGTGCCGAACATCGCAGCGACCATTGAGCCTCGCGGCAAGTACGATGCTTGCCTGCTCACGCGCCGCTCGATTCACACGGGTACGATTCACGGCCACGAAATGGCGTATCTGGGCGATGAGTTGTGGATCGTGAATACCCTCTTCTCTTGCCTTTGTACGTTGGATGAGCGGCACCATTTTGTGCCGCGCTGGAAACCGAAATTCATCTCGGCGATCCAAGGGCCGGACGATCGCTGCCACTTGAACGGCATGGCGGTGTCGGCCGACGGGCAGCGGGTTCAGTACGTCACGGCGATGGGCGCGACCGATTCGCGGCAGGGGTGGCGAGACAACAAGGCGAGCGGCGGAATCGTCATTGACGTCGCCAGCGGAGAGATTGTGTCACACGGATTGTGCATGCCACACTCGCCGCGCTTGCACGAGGGCCGCCTGTGGGTGCTCAACAGCGGTTGTGGCGAATTGCAGATTGTCGATCCCTCGAGTGGGCTGCGGACGACGGTAGAACGATTTCCTGGTTACACGCGCGGGCTGAGCTTTCTGGGGCCGCTGGCGTTCGTCGGGCTCAGCCGCATTCGCGAGACGGCCGTCTTTGGCGGGGTACCGATCGCTGAGATGCGCGAGGAGTTGCGGTGCGGGATCGCGGTGGTCGATCTGCGCGTCGGTAGGACGGTGGCGACACTGCAATTTACCGAAGGAATGGAAGAGGTCTTTGCCCTGCAGTCGCTGCCGGGAGTTCGCTGCCCAGCGATCCGCGGGCCGCATTTGCCCCAGGATGGCCATGAGCCGATCTGGGTTGTGCCTCCCTTGCCATAAGAGCAGCGATTGTCGGCAGGAGGTAATTGGAACCACGAAGCAGCACTTTTCGGTGTCGTCATATCTTCGCTAACGGTCATGGCTTGCAGCATTTCGAGGAGGTCTGGCAGTAAGGGTATTTCCTTAGGCATTCTGGCTACAGAGTGTTGGTTCAAAGTGACGATGCTCGCGATGAGGCTCGGGCAGCGCCTCTCTTCTGGCGACGTACGCGTGTCTCGAAAACGAGACCGTTCTGCGCACAGCGTCCGCTATTGGGCGGTCGGCGTTGCCCCCTCACAGTTTGAAGCTGGTCGCCCCTTCGCGCTTCAACCTGCATGTTTCGCTGGCTCTCACCTTGGTGCAGGAATACTTACGATGTGGTTCAGCAATAATCGCAGTGATGGCCGCCCGGTTCGCTCGCAATCGCCCAGCCGCAAGACCGCCACATTGCGAGTCGAGAGTTTGGAAGCACGCGACTTGTTCGCCGCCGAGATTCTGCGCGACGTCGCGCCCAACGCGGGCAACTCCAACGCCGAAGGCTACGTGCGCGTCGGGAACCTGACGTACTTCACCGCGAACGACAACACGAACGGCGTGGAGCTGTGGATAACGGACGGCACCGACGCCGGGACCGAGATGTTGATGGACATCGCGCCGGGTGCGCCGAGCAGCTCGCCGGAGGAACTGACGGAATTCCAAGGCAAGCTCTATTTCACCGCCAATGACCAGGTGCATGGCCGCGAGTTGTGGGTCACCGACGGCACGGTGAACGGCACGCAGCTGGTGATCGACATCGACAACATCGCTTCCTCGTCGCCCGATTTTCTGACGGTGGTCGGAGACGAGTTGATGTTCTCTGCTTACGACCCCACGAACGGCGATGAGTTGTGGCGGTTCGACGGCACGACGGCCTCGATGGTGGCTGATTTGCGTCCCGGCAGCTTCGGCTCGACACCGGACTACTTGACCAACGTCAACGGCACGCTGTTCTTCAGTGCCAACAATGCCGACTCCATCGGCCGTGAGCTGTGGAGATACGATGCGACAAACGGCATTCAATTGGTCCGCAACATTGCGGACCTGTCCTTCGAGAGCGGCAATCCACAGGAACTGATCGCGGTCGGCGACAAGCTCTACTTCACTGCGGTCGGCCCTTCGGACAACTATTTTGGCCGCGAGTTGTACGTCTCCGACGGTACCACCAACGGCACCTACATGGTGCAAGACATCAACCCGGGCGTTGCGGACAGCAATCCAATGTACATGGCGGATGTCAACGGCGAGCTGTGGTTCTCTGCCACCACCGCCGCGGCAGGACGCGAACTCTGGAAGAGCGACGGCACTTCCCCGAACACCGAGATCGTCAACGACTACACGCCCGGCTCCGGTGGATCCAACCCGATTTCGATTGTCTATCAAACCGCTGGCGCGTTCGTTCACTACGACACGTATAACTACATCGTCTACTTCCCGGACTCCGGGCCGGTCGAGTATCGCGGAAACAACCTCTATACGGGCTCGCCGCTCGTGGCGGGTGATGGCTACCTCTACTTCTCGCGCGCCAATGCCGGCTTCAACTATGAGGTGTGGCAGATCAACACCACCACGCGCGCGGTAACGCTGATGCAGGAGATCAATCCCAGCGCTGGCAGCTATCCGAGCGCGCTGACCTACCTCGGTGGCCAACTCTACTTCACTGCGAATGACGGTACGAATGGTGCCGAACCTTGGTTGGCTTCGTTCGCCCCTGTGGCATCGATCTCCGGTCTACCGGTTAGCAACACCGGCCCCGAAGGAACAGAAATCAGCCTATCGGCAAACCTTACCGCCCCTGGTGCCGGTGGTCCGTACACTTACGCCTGGACCGTGACGAAGCAAGGTGCCGGCTCGCCGTTCGCCACCAGCACGAGCAGCACCTTCGATTTCACGCCCGATGACAATGGCACCTACAACGTCTCGCTGACCGTGACCGACTCGGCGTCACAAGCAAGCATTGCTCAGCAGGCGCTGACCATCACCAACGCTGATCCAGTTGCCACCATCGTCGGAGCGCCAACGTCGGTTCAAGTCGGCACGCCCATCAATCTCACCGGCAGTGTCACCGACCCCGGCACGCTCGACACCCAGACGTATGACTGGGTTGTCATGAACGGCTCGACGCAAGTCGCGACCGGCACGAGCTCGACGCTGGCCTTTACGCCCACGCTGGCCGGCACCTACGAGGTGACGTTCACGGCCACGGACGATGACGCTGGGGTTGGCAGCGACACGGTTTCGATCACCGCTTTTGAGTACGCTACGACCTTCGGTGCCGTCGTCATTGATGATCCTGAGAATCCGGGTCTGTCGAATGACGATCTACTACTGATCAATGGCAGCAATGTCGGTGCCGACTCCATCATCGTGCGCCAAACTTCGTCCACTGTCGCCACCGTCTACATCGGTGGCAGGGTGGCCGGCACCTTCCCTCTCAATTCATTTGGCCGCATCGCCATTTTTGGACACGGCGGCAACGATTCGATCAAAATCGAAGCGCCGATCAGCAAGCCGTCGACGTTGTATGGTGGCACAGGGAACGACACGATCTCTGGTGGCGCTGGCCCCGACATGATCATCGGTGGCGCTGGCAATGATTGGCTGGCCGGCAACGCGGGAGACGATGTGATCCTGGGCGGTGCTGGCAGCGACAACATCATGGGCGGTGCCAACGTCGACACCATTGTTGAGCAAGGCGCGGCGAACATCACCAATAATCGGATTCGCGTCGGTGCCTCGAACGATGCGTATTCGCAAATCGAGCAATTCGAACTCATCGGGACGGCTGCTGTTGACAGCTTTGTGTTGAGTGGCGTGACTGTCAATGTTCTGATCGATGGCAAGGGTGGCGCTGATACCGTCGCCTACACGAATGATGGTAACTTTGTCCTGACCGATACGCTGCTGACCCACACGGCCGGCTCGGTTGTCTCGACCGTGACGATGACTGGCATCTCGGCGGCCACTCTTACCGGCGGAGACGCCGCCAACAGATTCACGATTACCGACTGGTCACGCACGCTCCGCATCAATGGCGCGGCGGGCAACGATACGGTTGTCGCTACGAACGATGTCGACTTTGTGCTGACTCCCACTTCTCTGCAGCGGAGCGGGTTGCCCAATGTGGTGCTGAACACCGTAGAGAATGCCATTCTCACTGGCGGGGTCGGAGACAACTCGTTTACTGTTGGAGCTTGGACTGGCACAGCCACACTGGCTGGTGCAGGCGGCGCGGACACGCTGCTGGTCACCGATAATGCGACCACGATGGTCCTCAGTGATACTTCGCTAACGCGCACCGGCCGAGCTAACATCACGCACAGTGGTTTTGAAGCCGCAGAACTGACCGGAGGCGCAGGCGCTAATACGATCGACGGGCGCACTTTCAGCGGCGAACTCCAGCTCAGCGGCCTCGGCGGCAACGACAGGCTTGCTAGTGGTTCTGGCAATGCGATTATGCTGGGTGGCGAGGGGAATGACATTCTGACTGCTGGAACAGGCCCCGCAGTGCTCGTCGGTGGCGGCGGCAACGACCTGTTACGCGGGAGTGCTACACCAACGGGCGGAACCTCCGCCGGCTACGCGATCATGATTGGCGGCGCTGGCCGAGATACCCTGGAGGGTGGCGGCGGTGAGAATGTGCTCATCGACAGCTCGACCGATCTGGACGCTTCGATTGATGGCCTGGCGCTACTGCTCTCGCATTGGACCGCTGCCGGAACGTATGCGACTCGTGCAGCTCAGTTGCAGATAGACCTCAGCGGGCAACTGAATCCGGATGGTGTTCCCGACTCTTTGACTGGCAGTACGAGTGCGCTCGATCTGTTCTTTGCCAATCTGACGGGCCCCGCTCTAGCAAGAGACAACCTCTCTGCCCTCAACCAGCCAAGTGCCGAGATCTCGGTGGATAACGCGTAATCGGCGGGGACCTAAATCCCCGGCGGCCGGAAGCACCCAAAATGAAGCCTTTGCGGCACACCTCGCCTCGAGCAAAGGCAGTAAGATGGCAACATGGCCGTCGAAAAATACCTGAAGCCCGAAGTCATCAATCAGATCAAGCGGCTGGACCTGCGGGCTCAGTTCGTGGTGAAGGGTTTCTTGCAAGGCTTGCATGCCAGTCCTTTTCATGGCTTCTCGGTCGAGTTCAGCGAACATCGGCGTTACTCGACCGGCGATGATCCCAAGGACATCGATTGGCTCGTCTTTGCGAAGACCGACAAGTACTACGTGAAGAAGTTCGAGGCCGAGACCAACATCACCGGCTACCTGGTGATGGACCTCAGCCAGTCGATGGGCTACACCCTGCGGCAAGAGTTGACGAAGTTCGACTACGCCATTTGTCTCGCCGCGTCGCTCTGTTACCTGATGATCATGCAGCAAGATCCCTGCGGGCTGATCACGTTCGATGAGAAAATTCGCGACTCGCTGCCCCCCAAGAGCAAGCGGACGCAACTGGGCAACGTGCTGGCTCACCTTGCCAAGCTGAAGCCTACCGGCGCGACCGATATCGGTCGCAGCTTGACGCAGGTCGCCGCCATGCTGCGGCACAAGAGCCTGGTGATGGTCTTCTCCGACTTGCTCACCGAGCCAGCGCCGGTTTTTCAAGCGCTCCGCCGGCTGCGACATCGCGGCCACGATGTCATTCTGTTTCACATTCTCGATGAAGCCGAAGTGCAGTTTCCCTTCGACGGCATGGTCGAATTCGAAGATCCGGAAACGAACGAGAAAATCGTCGTTGACGCCTCGGCCTACCGGCGGGACTATCAAAACGAGATCGAAGCCTTTCGGGCACTCTACAAGCAAGAGTGCTTTCAAACGGGTGTCGACTACGTGCCGCTCGATACCAGCATGCAGTTCGACCGCGCGTTGCTCGAGTATCTCACCAGCCGTAAGTCCCGTTAAAACAGCCTCGTCTGCTTCAGTCGCTCGCGGGCCAGCTTGCAATAAGCGGCCGCTACGTCGATGCCCAAGTACGAGTGCCCCAGTTCTTGGGCCACGACGGCCGTCGTGCCGCTGCCGAGGAACGGATCGAGCACAAGTCCTTGCGGCGGGCAGCTGGCCAGCAAGCAAGTCTTTACGAGAGATTCTGGGAACACCGCGAAGTGAGCGCCGCGAAACTTCGACAGCGGAATCGACCAGACGGTCCGCTTGTTGCGCCCGAGCGGATGAAAGGCCTGATCCCAACGGCCATTGTGCAGGTTGGTATCGCCGCTGTTTTTGCCAGCTTCGGGCGTGCCGCCACGTTTGCCAAAGTGGCCGCGGCCACCCTTCATTTTGCTCTTCTCGGTGAAGGTGACGTGCGGCTCACGCACCGCATCGGCGTTGTAAAAATAGTCGGCCGATTTGGTCAACAGAAAAATGTACTCGTGGTCGGTCGTCGGCCGTGTCTTGGTGCTCGAGGGCATCGCGTTGGGCTTATGCCAGATGCAATCGCTGCGGAGGATCCAGCCTTCGTCCATCAGTGCCAGAGCAACGCGCCACGGCAAGCCCAGCTGTGCACCGTCGTCGTACTTGTCGCCAATCACCAGCCACAGCGAACCGGTGCTCTTGAGCGTGCGGCGCACTTCCGCGAACAGCTCGCGCAAGCGACCGACGTAGCGCTCGGGCGACTCTTCGCGACCGACCTGCTTCTTCTGGCCGTGATAATCCCGCTGCTGATAGTAAGGCGGGCTCGTCACGACGCAGTCGACAAACTCATCGGGCCACTTCGCCAGCACGCTCAGCGAATCGCCGCAATGCACGCGGTTCGGCGGCACACTGCTGGTAGAGCGACTGGTGGAATCGGACCCTGACATTACAGCTGGGCATTTCCAGAGGGAGATCGAACGTCGAAGTCGGCAAGCGGTCCGCTCATTGTCGAGATCACTCGCGGGGACGCAAGTTAGGGAGCCAATTTCCGCCGGCGAAAACGAGATTTGATTTTTCGATTCGGTTGCATCACAATCCACCCAACCTGGAAATCCCTCTTCCCTTGTCAAACGTCAGAGGAATCTTCTCGTGCGTGACGACGACGTCGAACGATCCGAATCGGGCGATCCCATCTGGCGACACGAAGCTCGCCAGCGGGACTGGGAATTACCGGATAATCCGGGCGAGAACCTGGAAGAGATTCAGGCTCACATCGAAAAGCACGTCGGTCCGATCGAGTCGGTCTTTCACGAACTGATCTCGGACCTTGTGCATCTGGATGTGCTCCTCATCAAGGCCACGCCTCAGCGGCCCTATCACTTACTTGTTACTAGCGGCGTAAGTGACATGCCCATGGCAGTGCCGCCGGAAATGCTCGAGTTTCGCCGCTGCGAGTTGCTCATTCCGCTCCCGGTGAATTGGCCGCTGACGGAAGCGGCGTTCAAGGACGAGGCCAACTACTGGCCCATCCGCTGGCTCAAGCAAATCGGTCGGCTGCCGCACGAGTACGACACCTGGATTGGCTGGGGACACACCATTCCCAATGGCGACCCTGCCGAACCGATCGCCAACACCAACTTCACCGGCGTGATCCTGGCCCCGCCTTATTTTCTTCCCACCGATTTCTTTCGACTGACGACCCGTGAAGGAGAACCCATTTCGTTTTACCACTTGGTGCCGCTCTACCAGGAAGAGATGGACCTCAAACTGAAAGCCGGCGCGGATGAACTAGAAAGCCGCTTCGAGAAGCAGAACATCGATTTCGTGCTCAATCCGCGACGAGCGAACGTGGCGAAGAAGAAGGGCCTACTCGGATTTTTGGGATGGTAAGCTTGTTGCCAATAGCAGCGGGTTAGACGGTGACAACACCAGCAGCCAAGCAATGGTCACCTCGCATGCCGATGGCGCAGTTGCCCTCCCAATGGGCAGGAACTTGTGCCGCGAAATCAGTGGTGAGTCGATTGGCTCCCCACATGTCATGGGCGCGAATCAAGAGCGTACTGCCATCTTCGCTTCGCGCTACGACAATTACTCCCAGCGCCGATCCTATGTAGTGAGTGGTGGGGCCCAAGTAACCGCCATTGCGACACTCTTTGCTCGTAGTCGTCCCGGGATTCGATTTAAAGCGAATCACCAACTCTGCGAGACCAAAGCTCTGGTCGATCGCCCGGTGCATGACACATAGTTTGTTGCAGGGGTCAGGGCCAATCAAAAAGCCCCATTGGTGCTCAACCGCTCCGCTGCCGAGCGGCATCCATTCCTCGGGAGTTAGCTGAGCCCGTGGCGGCGATAGTAAAGTAGCGACTACCGCTTTACCTGGCGCTAATGCTTCGCCCAGCTCGCAGCGATACTGAGAACTGAACGCAAACGGATACGAAGTTCGGTTGGGCATCGAGTTATGTCTTGGCCGGAGACGAACTTCGCGATCGACCGCTTAATGATCCAGAATGAACTCGTTGCTATTGAGCAGAGCCCACCAGATGTCTTCCAGTACTGCTGCGGGATTGTCTGGATGCTGGGCAGCGATCTTCTTCACGGCTTCTAGTTCTCGCTTGTTGGGTTGACGCGAGAGAGCAGCCAGGAACAAGTGCTCGACCTTTTCGTCCTGCTTGAGTGTGCTTTGTTGCAGGTGCTTGAGCAGGCTGCCGTCGCCGCTGCTCGTTGCCTTGCGCATCAGGTCGCCGTTCATCATGATTAGCGATTGCCGCACAGCGCCGTTGAAGTGTGTTTCCTCTTCGCTGTCGTCGGTTCCCATCGGGCGATTGAACTGGGCCAGCCAATCGATCCGGGCGTTCTCCAGGTCCTTCTGATTCGCCGACTTCTTCCGCAGGTCAGCTGCAATCAGCAGGGAGTTGTAAACTTCCTCGACCTGCAACTGCCGCGTGTAATAGTGGCTGAAGAGCGGAGCACTGCCGGCATCGGGTGCGTCGGCAATGTTTTGCGGCGTGATGCGACTCGAACGGCTGAAGGCGTCGCTCAGCACCATCCACTTCATCAGCTTGCGCAGATCGTAGTTATGAGCAGCAAACTGCTCCGACAGGCGACCAAGCAACTCGGGATGCGAAGGCTGATTGTTAGGGCCGATGTCGTCGACGGGGCGCGTGAAGCCGAATCCGAAGTAGTGCGACCACAGTCGATTGACGAGCGCCGGGCTGAATTGCGGTGACGTGACAACCAGCTTGGCCAATTCTTGGCGGCGATTCACTTCGTCCAAGCGGCCACTGGCGGCAATCTTGGTGCCGTCGACAAACTGCGGACCCGTAGCCCGGATCGTGCCGTTCGGCAATTCGAAATAGACTTCGCCCTCGGTCGTCACACTCTTCTTGTCGACGAAGTCCTGATCGGTCAGGCGCGTTACACCGGCAACTTGCTCGACCTTGGCCTGACGCAGGAACGCGTTGAGCGCCCAATATTGATGTTGACCCCAGTCGTTGGTTGGGTGCTGATGGCACTGAGCACATTGTAACTGTTGCCCTAGGAACAATCGTGAAGTGCGGGCAGTCGCCAAAGTTGCATCAGGGCCCAGCGAAGCGACGAGAAAATTCACCGCGCCGTTGTAATCCTCGCTGCCAGGCTGTGCCGAGCCTTCGGCCGTCAGCAGTTCGTACACCACTTCGTAATAGGGCTTCTTCTTCGCCAGCGACTGCCGCAGATACTGCTCCAACCCATCACGGCTGGCGATCTTCTCGGCTTCTTGCCCCATCGTGCGGCCGACGAGCAAATTGGCCCAAATGTTGGCCCAATGGTCGTTAAACTGCCCGGCGTATTGTTCGCCTTCCATCAACTGCGTGACGAGGCGATCTCGCTTGTCTTTGCTTTTATCGCTGGCGAACTTGCGAACTTCATCGACCGTGGGAATGCGACCTAGCAAACGCAGGAACGTGCGCCGGCACCATTCTTCGTCACTGGCCGCGGGCGAAGGCTGGACGTTGTTTTCTTTCCACGACTGCGTCAGCGAGGTATTGATGAACGAAACGACCTCCGCATCGCTAATGGCGCGATCATAGGTCTTGCTCACCAAGTCGTGCACATTCACCTTAGCGGCCGGCGTGCGAGCAACCTTTGGCTGGTCATTCGGCGACAAGCCGGGGCGCAGCGGACGCTTGTCAGGCATCTTGTCCACGATTTGCGGCGCTGGTTTGAAATCCTGCTCGGCCTGCTTCGTTGCCGGCTTGGTAACGATGGCCTTTTCTGGCGTCTTCTCTGGTACAGGCGCTGGTTTCGGCGAGGGCTTCACCACGACCGTGTTTTGTCCTGGGTTCCATTGCGAGCGAGTCGCAAAGAGGATGCTCACACCAACTGCCGCGATGCAGGCGGCAGCCAGCCAAGGCCAGGCACTGGCCCGTTGGCGTGGTCGATAGAACTTCGTGCGACGGACGGGCGAAAAGCCGCTCTCTTTAGCGGCCACAGGCACACCAACCGTAGGTGGCGGAGCATCAATGGCTCGCACCACAGCAGTCGGCAATATCGCCTCGCGAGGCGCAATCTCTGGCGGCAAGGTTTCAATCGGTGGACCGGGCAGTTGTGGCAACTGGCCATTCAACTCGTGAGCGGTCCCCTCGACACCCATCTGCCGGCGCATCGCCCAGGCTTGCATGATGCGCGCGGTCAGATCCGGGGGAGTTCTTCCTCCCAGGACTTCGTCCAGGCAGCCATCAAGCAATCGTTCGTCGCGGTCGGGGGTCATTTCAGTTTGCTCTCGATGCATTCGCGAAGTTGTTGCTTCGCCCGTTGCATCAAGTTTTTGGCTCCGTCAGGGGTAATGTCCAAATCAGCAGCAATTTCGGTGCGAGACTTCTGTTCGCGGAATCGCATCTCCAAGGAGCGGCGAGCCCGATCAGTCAGTCCCTTTAGGCAATCTCTCAGTACGTCGAGGGCGTTTTCGCCATCATCGTCCCCAGCCCAGGTCGACCAGGTGCGATCCAAGTCCTCGACATTTTCGACAGCTGTCACTTTGCCACTGCGGCGGCGGTACGAAATGTAAAGATTGAAGGCGATTTTGCGGAGGTAGGCGGAAGTGGCTGCAGCGTTGATGTCTTGAAACGGACGTTGCAGGGCGGCCAAAAAAGTCTCTTGCGTCAGGTCTTCGGCCTGGGCGGCATCGCAACCCATGGCTCGCAAATAGCGCCAAATCCCCACCTGATAGGTTTCTATCAGGCGGACTGGATCAAACCCAGTCGCCGTGGAGATTGGTGCAGACTTCATTGCCAATAGTCGAACGCTTGAGAAGAGGCAAAGTACTCAAATCAGCCAAATGGTCGGCCGCCAATCGCCTGAACGGGTGGATCGCGGCGGCGTAAGTCAGCTGTGGATATCATTTTACATGGTAGTGCGGCCGAGCGCTGTTTCCGAGACTCGCCAGCCGCAGTTTTCGCCAGAATTGGTGGCAACAGCCGCCGCAGGGGTTACAATCCGCAGCACTTGCCTGAACCACCATCGGAGAATCCCGGCCATGGCTCACTCTCTCGCTCGCTGGATCACCTGCCTACTGCCAAAGGTTGTCCTCATTATTGTCGTCATAGCCGGGGGCATTTTGCCAGCCCAGGGAGAATCGCCAATCATCGAAAAGGATATTCCCTACCTCGGGAATGACCGGACCGAAAAAGGAGATCTCTACTTGCCAGCCAATCGCCCGGCAGGAGTCAAGTCGCCGGCCGTGCTCATGATCCATGGTGGCGGTTGGGTGGGAGGCAGCAAGAGTGCCAAGCGGGAACTGAACATCGGCACCACCCTCACCGAACACGGCATGGTCGGTTTTAGCATCGACTACAAGTTGGGCGAAAAAGGAAATGCGATGGGTGCCTGGCCGCAGAACTTGCACGACTGCAAAACGGCAGTTCGCTGGTTGCGCAAGAATGCAGAAAAGTACGGAATCGATCCCGAGCGGATTGGTGTTATCGGTGGGAGTGCCGGCGGGCATCTGTCATCCATGGTCGCCGTCACGGATGCCGACGACAGACTCGATCCCAAACAACCTTGGGGTGATGTCTCTTGCGAAGTTCGTTGCGTCGTCGATCTCTACGGGCCCATTCAAGTTTCGGGCGATTCGTCCGGCGTGAGTGCGATCACGAAGTACCTGGACAAGACCGATCCACCCTTCCTCATCATGCACGGCACCAAAGACACGACGGTGCCGGTAGCAACCTCCGAGCAACTTTCCGCAACCGTGAAAGCAGCGGGCATTGAGCACGAACTGGTCATCATTGAAGGAGCACCGCATACCTTCGACTTGCAACCCAAGCAGAAAGACCTCCGTCCGCAGGTCATGGACTTTTTCAAAAAGCATTTGCTGAAGTAACGGAAAGCACCGTGCCATGCACAAGCAATTACTCGTGGCTGCCATTGCCGTAGCGTTTCCTGCTTTCGCAGTGCTGAATGCCACTTGTCTCCCCAGTGGAGCAAAGGCGATCGAACCGCAGCCCGTCATAGCAGAATGGCAACAAACTCGCGTGATCGATGCCGCCGTGGCTCATCAGGCTGCTGCCGCCGATGAGAAGTTCCTCTATGCAATCACCAACGACAAGATCGCAAAATACGATCGCAAGTCAGGCGAGCGTGTCGCACTCAGCACCAGCCAAGTCGCGGTGAAGCATCTCAATAGCGGATTCTTCCACGAGGGCAAGTTGTATTGCGCCCACTCGAACTATCCGCGTACTCCCGAGCGGAGCGAGATCATGCTGCTCGATCCGGCGACGATGGAGATTGCCGTGTTCAAGGATTTTGGCAATTTCGGCGGCAGCCTGACGTGGGCGATCAAACGTGGCGATGCTTGGTGGTGCAACTTCGCCCTGTACGGTCCGAAAAACAACGAGACTTTCCTCGTGCGTTTCGACGATCAATGGAAGGAAACGGGCCGCTGGGTCTATCCCGCCGCAGTCATCAAGCAGATTGGCACAGCCAGCATCTCGGGCGGCATCTGGCACAACGATACGCTCCTGGTTACCGATCACGACCATGGCGTGCTCTACCGGCTGAAGGTCCCCGACGAATCACGCCCGCACAAGAAGACGCCGGTCGAACTTGAATTCGTCGGCCAAGAGAAAGCGCCTTTCACCGGCCAAGGCATCGCGCACGATCCTGTCACAGGCGGACTCGTTGGTATCAACCGCGCAAAGAAGCAGATTCTGCTAGTGGAGCAAATCAAGCCTTAGCCCGATCGCGTGTGCCGCGCGTCAATCGTCGCTTGAGCCACCGGCGAGACCGCCAATCATCGAACAGAAGCCGATCACAAACATGATCGGGGGATAGATAAAGATCACCCCCAAAGCCAGACCGCCAAAAAACCAAACCAGGGCAATGGCCATCGCGGCCATCCCACCCAAGGCGGAATTGCTCAAGCCACGAGATTTGCGTTTGCTATACGCTGGTTTTTGATATGACGGACTTTGATAGGGATTCGAATTCACCGACAACGAAGTAAACTGCGTCTGCGGAAAATTCGACGTAGGCAAGGGCGGTGCCGCGGGCTGGAAGCTGGACTGCTGGTCATAACCGTAAGGAGCAGGCGGTGTAGGCTGCCCCCAAGCATTGGAGTGCGCGGCAGGCTCGTTCCAGGAGGGAAGTGGTGCCAATTCAGGCACGACTTCTGCGTCGCAGATCGGCTCCAGCCTAAAGACCATTTGGCAATTGGGGCAACGAGCTTTTTTGCCAACGGTGGTTGCGGGAACTGACAGGCGTTTGAAGCATTGCGGACAGGCAACCGAAATCTTCTCGCTCGAATCCGACATGGCCCGTTCCATTACTACGGAATGATTATCGTCCACCAATCATCTCTGTGCGGAGAAGTATAGCCAATCTCATAGTTTGCATGCTAATGAAATCCAGGAGAAAAGTCGGCCGTTTTTTGCTGCTGCCATACTGTGTGATTCAGCGCACATTCGCAGCTGCGCGCTCGTATTTTTCTTTGATGCTCGGCAGCAATTTCAGAGCATTCTCGTAGTAAACTTTCTCCAGCACTTCGTCGGGCAAATGCACGCCATAGATCTGCCATAGCCCTTGCGGCGGGAAGTCTTTTTCCGAGTAGGGAAAATACTCATCTTCGGTTTCGAGAAACCGCCAGTAAAGCTTCAGGCGTTCTTCGGGCCAGGGACCATCGGTGCCGAGCAACACGCGGTCCTGATACTTGATGAGGAACTTACGGGCGGAGTAAGGTTGCCGCCCGAGTTCAGAAATTCGCGAAGCCATTTCGACATACAAATTCGGATGCTCGTCGAGCGCTTTCGCCACTGCGGCTAAATCTTCGGCATTGCTGTCCATGTGCGCGCCGATGAACGTCGTTTTTGGATGCTTCGTTACGACTCGGTGGAAGGCCGCGAGTAGATCATCCCGCGCAGGAAACTGTGGACCATAAAAACTCCACTCGGGCCGACGATGCAGTTCTTCCCAGCGTTCGTTTTTCTCATCGATCGGCAGGAAGAAGGCAACCGGGTCGGCTACGTGAATGATGATCGGCATATCGAGATCACCGCAGGCTTGCCAGATGGGATCGAACCGCGGATCGTCAATTTTGATGAGTGAGCCGTCGGCATTTTTGTATTCGAGCCCGAACGATTTGAAAATCTTGAGTCCGCAGCAACCGCGCATTTTGGCATCTGCTAGTTCCTTGGCCATCCGATGAGCAAAATCGGGGCGGTTGCAATCCCAAGTGGCGGGTTGGTCAGGCTTGCCCTTCCCCTGCCAATCGAGATTGGCAAACATCGCGAACCGATCGGGATACTTGGTGTGCAGGTACTTGGCATGCTCGTCGATGCTTTCGCCCAGTTGACCATCGAGACTGACGCACAGGGCGATACGTTGCCGGTCCATCACCTGGACGAACGCGTCGAGTTGTTCTGGTGAATGACGCAGACGAATTCGGAAGTGCGAGTGGATATCAATCGCCGGGAACTTCGCCCCTGCCAGCTTGGTTTCTGGCACATTCAACAGCGACTTGGGCCGGAAGTTTTCCAGCAACAGTTGCCGCCCTTCGCGACCATCTAATTTGGGTTCTTGCGCTGATGAACGGTTTGGTAACAGACAGCAAAGGGCTGCCATCACAGTGGTGAACGTCGCCGAATTCTTCATAGTTCCTGTTTCCCGATTCCCGACCTCTGACTTCCGCCCCCCGCCCCCCGACTCCCGCTAGTGCAGAAGCCAATGAACCACCGCCGCAGGGGCGGTGGCGTTTCAAGCCGTGACCCCGACTTCTGACCTCTGCTAGTGCAGAAGCCAATGAACCACCGCCGCAGGGGCGGTGGCGTTTCAAGATCGTCCCCCGAACTCACATGCCTCGACCTGTGTTACCATAACTTACACTTCGCCCTTTGCCGATGAGACCATGAGCGCCGACGTTACCGAGCAACAGTCCGACGACGATAAACAGCGCTCGCGCGATCTGAGCATGCGTAGTACGCAGCCACCGACGCAGGCGCCGGGGTACGAGGCTCAGCGGTTGCTGGGCACGGGTGCTTACGGCGAAGTGTGGGTCGGCCTCGATCAAAACACGGGCCGCCGCGTGGCGATCAAGTTTTATGCGCACCGCCGCAGTGTCGATTGGTCGCTGCTGTCGCGGGAAGTCGAAAAGCTGGTGTTCTTGTCAGCCGATCGCTACGTCGTGCAATTGCTCGATGTGGGCTGGGACGCCGATCCGCCGTACTACGTGATGGAGTACATCGAAAACGGCTCGCTCGACGAGTTGCTGCGGCGGCAAGGTACGCTCTCGATCGCAGACGCAGTTGACTTGTGGCGCGAGATTACCACGGGCTTGGCGCACGCACACGGCAAGGGCGTGCTCCATTGCGACTTGAAGCCGGCAAACATTCTGCTCGATTCCGACAATCGCCCGCGACTCGCCGATTTTGGTCAATCGCGGCTCTCGCACGAACAGCGCCCGGCGCTCGGCACGCTCTTTTACATGGCACCCGAGCAGGCCGATTTGCAGGCGGTGCCCGATGTCCGCTGGGATGTCTACGCGCTAGGCGCGATTCTGTATTGTCTGCTCGTTGGTCTGCCTCCGCATCGCAACGACGACTCCGTCACGCACATCGATACGGCCGGAGACCTGGCCGATCGGCTGGCTCGCTATCGCCGGCTGATCACTTCCGCTCCGCTGCCGACCGAACATCGCCGCGTGTCCGGAATGGACCGGGCGCTGGCCGACATCATCGACCGCTGTCTGGCGCCGCATCCACAAGATCGCTTTGCCAACGTGCAGGAAGTGCTCGACGCGCTGGCGACTCGCGACAAAGCTCGTGCGCGCCGACCGCTGCTCGTGTTGGGTTTTGCCGGTCCGCTGATTTTGCTATCGGCGATGGCCCTGTTTGGTTTTCGTGGCTACGAGCAGGCACTTCGCGAAACCGAAGCGATGGCTCGCAGCCGAGCGGTGGACAACAACGACTTCGCCGCGCAGCTGGCAGCTGAAAAAGTAACCGTCAAGATTGCCAGCTACTTCGATGTGCTGCGCAAGGAGGCCGAGCGCGAAGACTTGGCTACGCATCTGGCCGCCGTGCTGGAGAAGAGCCAATGGCTGGGAACGCTCAACGACGCGCAAGTCACCGATGCGAAGATGAACGAAGCCCGCCCCAAATTCCTGAACGAGAAAGTCCGCTCAGACCTCAACGAGTATCTCGACAAGCGATTTCGGAGCTATCAGGCAGCCGCCGCGCTGGATGGCCGGGCACCGAAGTTTGCGAGCATGTTCGTCACCGATGCCTACGGCACGCAATTGGCCGTGGTCTTCGACGAAGATGCCGTCTCCCGCAGCATCGGCAAGAATGTGGCGCATCGCTCGTATTACTCGGGGCTGTCCGTCGAGCTGCCGGAGTTTCCCCGGGCTAACCCCAACGCGAAGCACATCGAAGAGACGAATCTTTCGAGCGTGTTTCAGAGCAGCTCGACACAGCGGTGGAAGGTCGCGGTCAGCACCCCGCTGCGCGATGAAGACAAGCACTTCATCGGCGTGCTGGTGCTGACGGTCAATCTCAGTGATCTGGAACTAGTGGCCGATAAGAACAAAGAAGGCCAGCAAGTGGTCGAAGTCGATCACTTCCCGGTGCTCGTCGATGGCCGCCAGGGCGAATCGGCGGGCACCATCTTACATCACCCGCTGTACGATTTGCTCCGCAACGAAAAGCAACGCTTGCCGGCCGACATCTTTGAAAAGCGAGTTTCGAGCGAGATCATGCAGGGAGAGGCACTGCCGGGAACCGAGCGCGGCACCTATCACGATCCGCTCGGAGATCATCCCCTGGGTAAAGAGCGTGGTTTCGATCGCCCCTGGATTGGCGTGGCCGCCCATGTGAAGTTGCCCGATGCCTCGCAGGCCGATTCAGGCCTGGTGGTGCTGATGCAGGAAGACTACCGGTTTGTGGTGGCACCCGTGGCCCAGCTTGGCAATCGCCTGCTCCGCGAAGGAATGATCGCGCTTGCTTCGGTGGTGCTGCTCAGCGTGGCGCTGTGGTGGTTTGTGATTCGGCTGTTTCGTGAGCCGCGGCCGACCATCCGCAGTTCTTCTTCGAGTTCGACGCAGTCGACGCCCCTGCAAGACGTGCCCACGCTGGCGCAAACCTTGCGGAACCGCCGGAAGGATGTTTAAGGCAAGCCAAGAAACAGCGCGAGGCCTGCCAGTGTTGAAACGGGCAGACCTCAGCAGCGTTTTGAGAGCAACTCGCCAGATCGCTAGGCAGTCAGGCAAGTCACAATCAGATTACGATGGGCTGTCGAGACCAAAGGTCGCGTCTTGACCGAGCGGCGAGGCAGCGCGGCCGCAATCGGTGAACAGGGCGGCATCGGTGAACAGCGAATCGCTACCACCGCTGGTGCTGGGAGCGTGCACTTCCACCAACAGCGGAAATGCAACCGTGTACGACTGATCCAGCGAGAGCATGGCTTGAGCCACGTCGCCCAGTTCGTCGATGATCGCATCACGGGCGGCAGCAATGCCACCGACGATGCCGAACGTGAGCAGAGTCACGAGCAGCACCCATTCAAACGACAGGACGCCGTCCTGTTCCGACCACATCCGCGCAAAAACCTTCTTCATTCCAATCTCCTCGAATCGTTTAGAAAAAAAACTGCAGACACGAATGATCGTGTGTGCCCGTCGTCCATTGACGGACAAAGCGGAGATGGGGACACGCCGCCTCCGCTACCTTCTGGTACGGGGCGGGAACAAAGCAGCGCTCATGCCAAAGCTTTGCAGGGTTGAAAGCAACGCATGCCAAAGCGTGGTCCATTGGCGGGAAGTCGCAGAATCTGCGAGAAAACAGGCGGATTGTAGTTGCCTGTGCGAAAATCGTGTTCTTGCCACACGTGGCGTTTTGGCAACAGCCGCACGTTGCCAGTCCACAAAATGATGCCCAAAGGCAACACGCGGCGAGTTGCGGCGAGCGGGTCTTAAGTGAGATTTGTACCGGTGAAGAGAAGCAACGTGTGTCAACAAAAAGAGACACGTCTAGGGGACGTGTCTCAACAGATTAGCGAGGCAAAAGGCTAACCGGCACTTACGGCAGGGCGACTGTCTTCAATGCCAGTGCGCCATCCTTGTTGATGACCACCACGGCCTGTGTGTCGGAGAGCTTGTCGAGCTGCACGGTCCCTTGCAGGTCGGCAATGGTCTCGTAGGTTTGACCGGCGGTATCGGCCACGCGTTCGGTGATCCCTTCCTTGCGGCCGATATCCTTGGTGCTGACCTTCATCACACCGCGGGCGGTGTTGGCGATCAGCAGGAACTTGTCGCCACCCTTGTCGTACAGCACGATATCGAGCGGCGAGTTGCGATTGCCCAGTTCAGCGACCGTGGTGCCGCGAACCTTCTTCCCGGCGTCGAGATCGTTCACCGAGAAGCGAACCAGCGGAGTGCAGGTGAAGCCCGCGAGAATCGAAGGCTGGCCGTCGATGGTGAACGGAACAAAGGCGCGGATGGCAGCATCTTCTAGCTTGCCGTGGGCCCCGTGATAGATTTCGACGGGCGTGCCGGGATCAGCTTCAGTGAAGGGAAAGCTGACTTCGCGGACGATCGAGGGGGAAGCATCGGCGCTCACGCCCGTGACCAGGACCTTGCCATCGGAGTAGACCATGTCGGTGATGGCTTCGTTGCGACGATTGCGCGCCCGCTTTCCTTCGCCGACGACTTTATCTTCGGGCGGGTTGGGCAACGCCAGCTTTTGGAACGCAACCTTGGCGAGCGACAGTTCGCTGGCCTTGCCGGTCGAGTCGATCTTGATGATGGCGGGCTTGTCGTCGGCCTTGGTGACCGACAGGAACAGGTTGCCGCTGGCGGGATTCACCACCAGATCGTTGACGGTGACCTTTGAGCCGCCAGCTGCGGCGCTCAGGGCCGCGTCGAGGTTAGCAATCTCGTACTTGGCCTTCGAGGCGTCACCCTTGGCATCGCCGGTGTCGATGGCGACGATTTGCGCGCCTTTGGTATCGCCGATGAACAGCACGCCGTCGGGACCAACAGCCAGATGGCCGGCCGACTTGAGTTCCGGAGCGCCTTCCTTCAAGCCCCATTTGTTGGCGGCTTGGGCAGTGACGGTGAAACCACAGATCAGCACCAGCAGACTGGCAAACGAAACAGTCTTTCGCATGTGAACGACTCCTGACGGGTAGAGCGAGCGCGACCGCCGAGTACGACACTCGGGCCTGCCGCAGTTCGCGTTATTGTGCGCATGTCGCTGAGCGAGAAGCAATCAGTCCGCGGCGACAAATGTCTGCCGCCAGCGAATGTTGTGTTCAACACCGTCAGGGTGTCGGGGTTCTGTTTCGCTCAGCTGGCAAATACTGATGTCACTCGTTTGTAACACCATTAGGGAAGGAATGTTGATCTCTAGGAAGCATTCACGCTCTAATGAGGTTACTCGTCCGCTGGCAACTCACTCCAGGAATGCCTGTCATGAAGTTTCGACTTGGTACCGCGGGAATCGTGTTGGGGTTTCTTGTCTTCGCCGCCGGCCATGCCCTGGCCAATGCTCCTCCGCCCCCCGGATATCGCGAGCCACCCAAGCCGGTGAAGCAGGAAGTGAAGGTGCCCGTCGTGATGAAGACGGCCGATCTGAGCGCTGAAGGCATTCAAGCCAAGATCGTGATCCCGCTGTCGATGAAGCCGGGCGAAGTGGCACCCGCTGCCGCGCCGAAGGCGGTGCCGGCACCGCCGCTGAATGCGTCCCCGCCACGATCGGGCGCTTTGATCACGCCAGCGCAGCGTTCGGTATTTGCAGCAACTGCCTTGTCGCTGGCGGCGCTTAGCATCGTGTTTGTGGTGCGGGGAAAGAAGCTGAAAACGAGTCACAAAGCGGCCGTGGTAGGCGTGACCTGTATGCTGGGGATCTTCGGCGCCGCGCAGGCTGATATTCGCGTCCCGGGACAGCCTTTTACTCCCAATGGTCCGGTGCGACCACGGCCAGCGGTTGCGGCACGCGATCAGATTCTCATCGAGTACTCGGCGGACGCTACCGAGGTCACTCTGACCGTACACGGCAAGTAGGGAGCAGCTCGATTGTCGACCTCGGCGAGTCTACCCGCGAAAAGCGAACTCAACGCACCGGCCTTCAGCATTGCCTGGTGGCCGGTACCGGTGGTTGCTTCGTTCGTGGCCCTTGCCTGGTTCCTCGCGGCTTGGGCTCCCTTGGGTTTTTCCATCGCGGCGGTCTTTCTGTTTGCCGGGCCGCACAACTGGATGGAAGCCCGCTACATGCTGCGCCGCATGCCGGCGAAGTGGGGCCCGCTGACGGCCTACTTCTCGCTGGGAATCGGCGGGACGATTCTGCTCTCGGCGTGGCAGGCACTGTTTCCCTGGCTGGGGCGATCTGCCGACTGGACCGCCGAAGATTGGCTCTCGACGATCGCCCTATGGAACACAGCGTTGGTCGTGTGGATCGTCTCGCTGGCACTATTACGCAGCGGGCAGAATCCACGGCGCGATTGGCGGCTGTTGATACCACTGGGGCTCTTGCTGATTGGCCTCAATTGGCTGTGGCCCTTGGGCTGGAGCCTGGCACTCGTGTATGTGCATCCGCTGGTGGCCCTCTGTTTTTTGGAACGCGAACTGGCTCGTGCAAAGTCTCCGTGGCTGGGTGCCTATCGCAGCTGTCTAGCGTTGCTGCCGCTCTTGCTCGGCCTGCTCTGGTGGACCCTGCGCAACACGCCGAATCTTCCTGGCGAGGATCTGCTGTCGCTGCAGATTTCTCAGCATGCGGGAGATGGGATTCTCAGCGGAGTTTCGACCCACCTGCTGGTGGCGACGCATACGTTTCTCGAGATGCTGCACTATGGCGTGTGGCTGATCGCCGTGCCGCTGCTCGCCGGATTGGGCAAGCCTTGGGAACTATCGCAAACGCCCCTCGCTCGCCGGAATCAGTTTTGGCGAGTGGCAATCGCCAGCGTCTTAGCAATCGGGTTGCTCGTGGTGCTTGTTCTGTGGGCGGGCTTTGCGGCCGACTATCCGCTGACGCGGAACATCTATTTCACCGTGGCGATGTTGCACGTGCTGGCCGAAGTGCCGTTCCTGCTGAGGCTGCTGTAGTTCATGCCTCCTGACATCGCTGAACTGTGGCAATTTCTCCCTTGGGGATTTTTGCTGACCATCGTCCTGGAGACGCCTGTCCTGCTGTTGGGCTTAAGCCAGCGACATTCGTGGCAGCGGCGATTGTTCGCGGGCGTTTGGCTGACGGCCTGCACGTATCCGATTGTCGTCGTGCTGTTGCCTCTCACCGTGTGGCACTACTGGGGAGAAACCGCCTACCTCGTGGTTGCCGAGACATTTGCTCCCATTGCCGAGTGCCTCATCTTTGTCTGGGCGTTCGCACCGCAGGCGAAAGAAATCGATGGCGTGCAAGAGAAAGTCGGCTGGCAGAGCACGCTACAAGACTGTGCAGCCATTGTCGCCGCGAATCTCTTTTCGTTCCTCTTCGGCGGGTTTCTGATCGAGCAGATGAAGTTGTTCTAAGTAGCCCGACGCATGGGCGAAGGGACTACGACCAGTTCGTAAAGAAGAACCGGGTGATGTGAAAGAAGACGGGGGCTGCGAAGCAGAGCGAGTCGATGCGATCGAGCACGCCAGCGTGACCTTGCACCAGTGTCCCGTAATCACGCACGCCGCGATCGCGTTTAATGGCCGACATGGTGATGCCACCGGCCGAGCCCATAATGGCCACGATCAGCGAAATGCAGGCAGCTTCCCAAACTTCAAACGGCGTCGCCCAGAAGAGCAACGTGCCCAGCAGCATCGTGCACAAGCAACCTCCCACGAGTCCTTCCCAGGTGCGACTCGCGTTGATCTGCGGGGCAATCACATGCTTGCCGAGCAAGATCCCCCAGCCATATTGAAACACATCGTTCAGCTGGACGAGCAGAATAAAATAGAACAGCAGGCCGGCGTTACTACCGGGCTGCTTGGCCTTCTTTACCGCCGGAGCCGGCGGCGCAGCGCTGATGGAAGGCTCGGTGTTCATCGGATTGTCATCGGGCGATACTTCGCCGCTGCTCGTCGCGACAAACAGGTCCCAAGGATCTCCCTTCGAGGTGGTCAACTCCAGACTCAACAGAGCCGGCGCGTGACTGAGCGCGTAGACGCAAATCAGCAGGCCCGATTGAATCTTGGCCGTTCGTTCCAGGAACCGCTTAGGATCGCCCGAGAAGGCGATGCGCGCGGGAATGATCAGCGAGGCATATACGGGAATCATCACCGTATAGATGGCGTAGAACTCTTTACCCAAGCCGACGAGCAGGTACTGCAGCGGCGTGAATAAGAAGAAGGTCCAGAAGAGCGCGCGGTGGTCCCCGCGGCGCGTGGGCGTCATGGTGATGAACTCGCGCAGAGCCCAGAACGAGATCACGCCAAACAGCACGAGCGTGACGGAGTAACCCATCAAGAAGCCCGCGGCCAGAATGGAGAACATCATCCACCAGGCACGGACGCGCAAGTTGAAGGTGCGGACGACGGCCGGGTTCGAAGTGCTCTCGGGTTGCCGTTTCAAAAACTGACCGATGAAGTAACCCGCAATCAGCAGACCGAGCACCGTGCCGAGCAGCACGCGCGTGCGCAGGTCGAGCGTGATCTCGGGAACCGAGATCGAGCGCGGCCATTGCCCCAGCAGGGCCAGGTTGTCGGCGATAAAGGACAGCTCGGGGGTCATACGTCTTTCAGCCTGCGAACGGCATCGCGGGCCCGCTTCAAAAACTCGACTTTCGATTCCTTCGGTTCCAGCCACATGGGCGGGCCGAAGGTGATGCAGCTTAGTAGTGGTACGGGCAAAAACTCACCGCGTGGCAAGACGCGATTCAGGTTGTCGATATAAACGGGGACAAGTTCCAGGTCGGGCCGCTTCTTACTCAGGTAGTACAGGCCGCTCTTGAACTCTTGCATCTCTTCGTCGCGGTTGCGTGTTCCTTCGGGAAACACAATCAGCGAGAACTTCAGCCCGATCTCGCGAATCATCACGTCGACCGGGCTTTGATGGACTTTAATCTCTTCACGGTCGATCAGCATGGCGTTGAAGCAGCTGGCGACATACCGCCGGACGGGGTCCTTCGACCAGTAGTCTTTGGCAGCTACCGGCCGGGTTACTTCGCGCACCGGACGGGGCAACGACGACCAGAGCACGAGAGCGTCGAGGTGACTGGTGTGGTTGGCAAAGTAGATGCGCTGACAGGGATCGGGCTCAATCTCGTGCCAGCGCACGGTTGCCCCGCTCAGCATTCTCGCAATGCCGGCGAGGATAGAGCTCGTCAGTCTCTTCGGTACCACACTGCCACCAATCTCACTCGCACCAGGCTCACGCCGGCATCCGCCCGGCGCCCCAATCCGCTGTGTCAGCGGGCCTTCATCAGCTGACTGCGTTACGTTAACCAAGTTCGGCAGTAAAGCGTAGGCCCCAATCGACTTAGCGGCAACCCACGATTTTACCCGTAATTGCCGGTCGAAAGGCTGAACCGCAACCTACAGTTGATTGTCCTGGCGGCCGCAACGCTGCGGGGATCAGATCAAAGACTTGAGACGGGGAAACAGCGACGGGCCGGCGGAAGCGATTCTGCCGGCTTTGTCGTTGGTACCTACCAGCCACGAGGACCGCATGACAGGCACCCTTCTGACTTGCCCACCCCAATCGGACCTGCCCGAATCTGACTCAGCTCGGCCCGATCGCGTCAGCTTGATGGGAGTGGCCATGGACCCACTCACCATGGCCCAGGCCGTGAGCACGGTACTGGAGTGGACCGCCACGCCGGGGCCCTGCCGCTACGTCGTCACGCCTAACGTCGACCACATCGTCCTGCTGCAACATCACGCTGGCCTGCAAGCCGCCTACGAAGATGCCGAACTGATCCTCGCTGACGGCGCGCCCGTGGTGTGGGCTTCACACCTGCTTGGACGCAGCTTGCCCGACCGCATTCCCGGCTCGGATCTGACACCGGCCATTTTCGCTGCCGCTCCTCAAGACCGCGTCCTGAAAACCTACCTGCTTGGCGCCATGCCGGGCGTGGCCGAAGTCGCCGCCCAGAACATCGAACGTCGCTGGCCGCACGTCCAAGTGACCGGCTGCTACAGTCCGCCGCTGGGCTTCGAAAAATCGGCCGAAGAGAACGACAAGATCCTCGCTCAAATCGCCGCTGCCGAAACCGAACTGCTGATCGTCGGCGTGGGTGCCCCGAAGCAAGAGCTGTGGGTCCATCAGCATCGCGACCGCATCGCTGCCCGAGCCGTCCTGTGCGTGGGTGCGACGATCGACTTCCTCGCGGGCGAAAAACGTCGGGCACCGGTTTGGATGCGAGGCCTAGGCATCGAGTGGATGCATCGCCTGGCGACCGAACCTCGCCGCCTTGCCAGTCGCTATGCTCGCGACGCCTGGATCTTTCCCCAGTTGGTGCTGCGGTCGTATTTCAGCAAATGAGATCACCCAGGGTCGAAAGCGTCAGCGCGCTCACGCTTCTCGCTCAGGTATTCAGCTTGCCTAACATGGCGCCGGTGATCGCCCACGCAACGAGCGACAATGCCGACCTTCAAACGATGACGCTCGTCAGCGACTGAAAGTACGGATGCCGGCGAATGGGATCGAAGTCCCGTTCACTACCAACCAGATCTCGGTAGTCGGGTTGCAGGTCAAACGCTTGAGCCAGGTACGTGCAGGCCGTCTTTGCGTTGCCAGCGAGGCTCCAGTAGCAAGCCAGGTTGTAATGCAAAATCGCCTGTTCGGCGTCAGCTTCCAACGCTTCTTCCAATGTTTGAATGGCCAGGTCGAGTCGCTTGACTCGCTTATAACACCAGCCAAGAGCCAGCCGAATGTGGAAGTTCTCGGGCTCGAGGTCCGCTGCTTCTCGCAGCGGCTTTACCGCGTCGCCATAGCGTTCCATGGTCCGCAAGGCTTGGCCGCGCAGGAACTGAATATGCGATCGCAAACCACCTGGATTATCGATCCGGTCCAAGGTTGCCAGCACTCGCAGAGCCAATTTGTCGCGAGCATCGGAGCGACACGGCCACCGACCGCCAAAGACTGTAATGAGGTCCAAATAACCTTCGGCTTCCCGAAGAATTTGTTGGCGGCGGATGCGGTTGGGGTCAGACATGGCGAATCATCTCAGCCATTTACTGGAGGAACGCTCTCTACATCAATTCTAGCCGGCGCTTTCGAAAACCCAAATCGCGGTGCTCGTAATTTTGGCAGGAATCAGGAAAAATTATCGCACAAACCGCGTTTTACGAACCTTCATGACGACGAAGTAGACCTTGAGGGACACTCCTTCTATCGGCATTTGTGTCGACCAGAAAAAATCACAGCCGTTGCTTCCCGCACTCGGTAGGAAATTTCCGGTCTTCACTTCCTCGTATTTGCTTCTGCCTGCTCGCTTCGACTCATTCTCTCTTTTCACCTCCCGGGACACCAGGAGGGGTGCAGAGTTCGAGGTAATGACCATCGGGATCAATTAAAAAAACCTGCCCCGCGCCATCGGGCCGGCGCTTGCGAGGAAAGAACGGGTAACCGACCGCCGTCAGGTGAGTCTCCCAGGCGTCCAGATCGTCCACCATCAGCGCCCAGTGATCGCCACGGTTGTGAGAACGGGTTTCCAGTTTTCGCCCGGCAATCAGGTGCAACTCTTGTTGCTCGCCCAAGCGAAACCAGGCTCCCGGAAAATCGAACGCGGGGCGCGCGATCTCTGCTAGCTGCAGCACGTCCCGAAAGAACGCCCGGCTCTTCTCCAAGTCAGCCACATGAATGGCCACATGATTCAGTTCAACAATTTTCATCCAGCTTATTTTCCGTAACGAGCGATTCTTTTGCTAGCGGTTCGACGGCTTTTTTCAGGTCCCCTGGCCAGCGGTTCTTCGCATAGTCGCGCATGGCCAATTCGTGACAGAAGCAGTCGCGCATCAATAAGCCGAAGCTGCCCACAAGCACGCCGGTAATCATCGCGGCAGCAGTGCAAAGGGCGAAGATGATCGTAAAGAAGACCTCTCCCGACCCCACGGGCGATTGCCAGGGCTGGCCGATGACGCGAGCCCAGGCAGCTCCCACAAAGACACCTGCCAAGGCAAGCGAGCCTGGCACGATCACCACGGCGGCAAAGTTCACCGTTGGCCACAGGATAATGTCCCAGCTTCGACGGTGAAACACTGCGGCGACGCTGGCGAAGGCGAACGCGAAAACGGGCGACCACCCCACAATTCCAGCCACTGTGTCGCGGTGCAACGAGTAACCGTAGTATTTGACGAAGCAGAAGGTGAACAGCAGACCCATTGCCCCGCCGATCATTCCCCACCCTGCGCAGCGCCGCAAATGGCTGTAACAGATGCCCACGACGCCACCAACGATGCCGCTCAGGGACAGCGTCACCGCCAGGCAGCCAACGAGAGGCTCTTCCTCCAAGCGCAGGGCGAACCCCACCGCGATCGCGACGAGAGTCATGGCGACCAGTAAATCGGTAATGGAGAACTGAGATTTCATCGCTGACCTGAAGAGCCGTCGGAGTAACTTTTATCTGCAATCCAGATGCTGACTGGCCCCCGATTATTCCCTCTGCTGCCTGACGAATTCGAGTGGCTTGCCTCGTGATCGCTCCAGTGCCCTTAATGACCTTTTCGAACCATGCCTCAAGCCGGTAATCAGCCCCTCCGCGCGATAACCATTTGATAACCGGTTTGAACAGGGCTGTGCGCGGCAGTGTGACAGTTCGTAACTCCTGTCGCAGTAGGACTCTAGTGCAGTTATAACTGAATAGGTTCGAAAGACTTGAACAGGCCCTTTGGCCGCTTTTTTGATAACTTTTGCGGCGAAATTTTTGCGCCGTAAGTTCAACAAGTTCGTCATCGCTGTCTCTTCGCTCTAGGGAAGCCAAGTTGCCCGTACCTCCTCTACCTTGCGTCTCCATTAGATGCCCAGGCCGTGACACGTTAGGTCACGCGGCAGAAGAATTTAGAAATTTTTGACGAGTCAAGCTTGCGAGTAGGGTGGGCCGAGGTCGCGGTCGTGGTCTTGGCCAACTCTATGGATTTTCTCGCGACGAGGCCCACCGCAACCGATCCACGTGGATTGATTCTATCCGACAACGGCAGGCCATCGGTCTGGGACGTTCGTTGTGTTGGGGCACGCAGCGAAGAACACATGCCGGCAACGGGGGGGTACAATTCGGCGAGACTTACTTCGCCTTAACGTCATAGCAAAGCAGCAGCCCCTGATCGCGGATGTAAAGCTTACCGTTGGCGATAATCGGATGAGCCCAGGCCGGCGCTCGGCTGCGATCTGGCTGATCAAACCGGCCAAGCTCGACCAAGCCCTTTTTGGATGGTTCAATCAGAATGATGGGGCCTTCTTCACTGCGCAGATAAAGTCTGCCGTCGGCGTAGAGCAACGCGCCTTTCGGCCCTTTGCGGTCTCTCCAAAGAGTCTCGCCTGTTTGAAAATCGATGCAGGCCATCATCCCGCCGCCATTGCCGCCATTCGCACCGTAGAGCGCGCCATCCACAACGATCATTCCGCCGTGGTGATTCTGCATTTGCGTCGTGAAGTAAGCTTCTTCCGCCTCAAACTTGCCGCTTGCATCCTTCTTTACCTTAACCGCGCCGCCACCTGCCCCATACGCGGACGCTGCAAAGACCAACCCGTCCTGATAGATCGGTGTTGAACAGTTGATCCCCATACCGTTGGACGGTTTGTTGTACTGCCAAAGCACCTCCCCTTTATCGGCTGACACGCCGATCAGTGCACTGGAGGTCATTTGGACGTATTGCCGCACACCCTCCAAATCAATGGCGATGATCGACGCGTAAGCTGCGCCTGCACGTGGGCCGCCAAAGCCACCGAACCCACCGCGTCTGCCTCCACCGGCAGCATTTCCCGGTGGACCGAAGCCACCTCGACCAGCGGCACCTGAATTGACTTGGCCGCCAACAAACCCTCGATCAGCGAGCCAAACTTGTTTCTTCGAATCCGTAAACGACTCCGCAGCTCCGGCGTTAATTCGGATCGGCTCTGCGGCCTTGTCCGTCACTTCCTTCGGGAGAATCTCGATCGCTTTAATCGCCGGATTCTCAAGTTTTCGTTCGAACGTGATCTTGAGTTCGCCATCTTTCACTTCCACGGGAACCGATTCGATATAGGCCTTGCGAAGTCCACCAGCTTTCTCAAAGGTATCGAAATCTTTGAACTCCTTTCCTTGGACAGTGAAACTGAATACGCGTTGTCCGGCCGCGGTGATTCCTTGATACGTTTCTGCGAAGTGTAGATTCACCACGTACTTGCCATTGGGCACTTTTTGGCTAAAAGCGGTCATTCCCCAATGTTCACTGGCGTAGAGCGTCGGGTCTTCGGTACCAGCAATCGATGGCACCGCAGTGCTGCCTGCCGCCTGACCGCCGCGTGGAGTGCGCTCGCTTGTCGAGGGGCGTCCACCGCCACTCGGCGGAGCGTTGGACGGCTGGCTTGACGCAGCCGCAGTTTTCCAGATCACGTCGCCGCTGATCTTGTTCAAAGCGACCAGCGTTGCATTTGCAGCGCCGGGTGTGCAAATGACCTTATCCCCATCCACGAGTGGCGACTCACGAAAGTTCCACATCGGTGGCGTTCCACCAAAATCCTCAATCAGGCTTTTCTGCCACAGGATCTTTCCATCGCTGAGGTTGAGACAGGCGAGTCGACCACTCATTCCAATGGCGTAAAGTCGATCGCCGTCGATGGTAGGTGTTCCACCCGGACCTTCTTTCGACTGTGGGACACCTTGCGATATGGCGGCACCCAGTGCAGATGCCCAAACTTCCTTGCCGTCTGTTTCCGAGCGAGCCCAGACGATCTCTTTGCCATCGCGGTGGCTCAAGCCGTAGATTTTGCCGTTCACTACGGCAGGCGCACTGTCGCCGCCGCCGAGTCCTTCGACGCGCCAGGCCAGTCGTGGGCCACCCTCGGGCCACTCCTGCAGCAAACCCGTCTCACTGGAGACCGCGTTCCGCTGAGGTCCCTGCCACTGCGGCCAATCGGCGGCATTGGCAGTTGCCAACGAGCAGGCAACCAACAACGGTGCCGAAAGCATGTTCAACACGATGTGGTGCAAACGAAGCGGTGTCATTTCAGATCTCCCAAGCCGGCGGTTGGACGGGTACCTTCAGCAATCATTTAACCCCAGCCGAACAGGAATGACATGCAACGATTCGCCAAAAGTCTTGCCTAATTCTCTCGTTCGGCGCGTTTTTTGGTCAGACAATGCTAACTTGGTATCTGGCTCCTTTCTGATCGTGGCTACGCGGGGATGTAAAGATGACTGTCGCGGACGAGAGTTCCGAGCGGCTCGCCTTCCTTCTAAACAAGGTTGCCATCGAAGAGGGGGTTCACAATACGCTCGTCGACGGAGTCCGCGTGGCTAGGCATTCCACCGTGTTGCCTCGCACGCCCGTCGTCTATGAACCAGCCATCGTCATCGTGGGACAAGGCCGCAAACGGAGCTATGTTGGCGATCAGATTTACGATTACGGCTCATCCAGTTACTTCGTCTTGTCGGTGCCACTGCCCGCCGAATGTGAGTGGGAGGCCACGCCAGAAAAGCCCGTATTGGTTGTAGGAGTCAGAGTCGACCCAGCCATTCTCGGCGAAGTCGTGCTCGAAATGGATGAATCCACGCCGCCGCAACGCGAACTTCCCCGGGGTGTGACCACGCGTCCTTTGAGTTGTGAACTCAGCGGAGCGGTGATTCGACTGCTGGAGTGTCTGCAGTGCCCCGTGGACAGTCGGGTTCTGGGGCGTGGCATCATCCGTGAGATCGTTTACAGGGCGCTGCGAGAGGATCAAGACGGCGCGCTCCGGGCACTCGCGAATCGCGATGGGAACTTCATGCGAATCGCCAAGGTTTTGAAAGAGGTTCATGCTGACTGCGCTAAGCCGTTTACCGTCGACAACATGTCGAAACGGGCAGGCATGAGCGTGGCAGCGTTCCATCACAACTTCAAACTTGTCGCTGGCAGTTCGCCGCTCCAATACCTCAAGCGAATTCGACTTGATCGCGCGAAGCGTTTGATGATCCACGATGGCTACAACGCCGGCACCGCAGCAAAGGCAGTTGGGTACGAGAGCGCATCGCAGTTCAGCCGCGAGTTCAAGCGGCAATTCGGCACGACACCAATGGAAGATACTGATCGCTTGCGGCAGCCCGTCGAGAAGAAATCTGGGCGGCGTCGAAGCGCTTATTCCTAAATACTGGCTACTCCGGTCGCATCGACCGGAGCTTTCGCGGAACGATGATTTACCGCAGCTCTGGCAGGCCTTCTGAAACGATACTCACTTCGATTGCCCACCGGCCACCCCACAACTCGACGTATTTGCCCTATTGTGCCTAGGCTGCCATCTCCTACCCCATTCAAGAAAGAATCCCCGGAATTGACCCCGGCGAACCCGCATTCTGCCGCCCCGTCGCTATTTACCAGAACCTCGCCTTTCGACTACTATTGCCGCAGGCCAGCGATTTCCGTTGGCCGCATGGGGCTGTTGTTGGCCCCCTTACGCTCTGGCAGGACCGCCCGGGTGGGAGTTGTAAAGCGATGAATGGAATCGCGCTATTAATGATCGCGGCCACCCTTGGCGTCGAGTACGACTGGGGCACCACGGATGATGGCCAGATCGAATACGTGCTGATCGTTGAGCCCGAATTTCTCACGTCTCTTGCCAACGGCGACGAGATTCGCAGCAGCGTGCCCCCCGAGCTCGAGAGCGTGCAGCGACTCCGTATCCGCATTGCGCCCCCGGCGAATGCCCCGGCCAGCGCCAGTCAGCGAAAGTTGCCCGCCAGTGCCTTTACGTCGGGAGCGGTACGCGGCGCCACCGATCCGCCCACCATCCTGTGGAAGGCCAACGGCCAGCCAGAACAGAATTTCAACGTCCGTTTTGGTTGGCAGCCGACCAAAGAGGGCCTGCTCGAATACTTCGTCCAGATCGATCCCAAGCTGCTGCGCACCTTAGCGCCCGGCGACGAAATCTACACGCAGTTGTCTACCGAGTCCGGCCGAGTCGATACCTTCGTCGTCTTCTCGAACACCAAGCCGTTGCCGAAGGTCCCCGGTCGCCCTGCCCCGGCTCCACTGGCGGCCAGCAGTCAGCCCGTCGGAGCGTTTGGGGGTAATAATCTGGCGGGCAACAACTTTGCCGCGACCAGTCCAGCCACCACCGACTTGAACAAGCCCCGCACGGGAATCGGTGCTCCGCCCCTCGGACCACCACCCAGTAATCTGGCTGGTTCGAATCCTCCCTTCAGCAGCCCCGCGTTTGGTGCCGGTGCGGCCTCCTCGCCTTCACCTGCCCCGCTCGCTCCCGCTGCGTCCCCTTGGTCGACGACGCCCACGTCTCCCACAACTCCAGGCTTCAATTCGCCGACCACTGGTTTGGGTAGTAACGGGTTTGGTAGCAATCCAGCTGCCGGATCTACCGGCGGTTTCTCGAATCCGCCTCGTCCCTTTGCGGGCACAACCGGTTCGACCTTCGATCGCGATACCTCCCGCGTGAATCCGGCTGCCGGCTACGATGCCGTGCAACCTACCGCGCAAGGCGGGAACGATTTTCAGAACACGCGCCCCGGCATCGCTCCGCCTCCCACAGGCTACACGAACGACTATCGCAATCCGACTCAAGAGAACGGACTGCGTGGCAGCGGGTTAAACCCTCCCGCGCTCAACAGCGATCCCTATGGCCGCGATCAGTACGGTCGCGATTTGAATCCGCCCGGTGCTCCGCGAAACGATCCGTTTCCGAACAATAACAATAACAACTTCGCGGGCAACAATTACGCGAACACGCCCCAGAACCCGAACTATCGATCGAACGATCACCTCGCCCCCGCGGGTAGTGTGCCGTATCGTCCGGGCGTGGGCTTGCCGCAGGATAACCAGCTGGCAGGTCGCAACTACGGCGACCCGAACATGGGCTCGGGGCAATCGGTCGACTTCCGTCCGATCAGCGGCGACAACCAGATGGCTTCGTTGCCGAGCAACAGCAATCTCAATCGCCCGCTTTCCAACACGCGCGTCGACTCGAAGGGCAATCCCCTGCCTGTCGTCGAAGCCGAGAAGCCTTGGTGGCCGCTCCTGTTCACGGTCATCATTCTGTTCTTCTCGATCGGTGCCAACCTCTACCTAGGCTGGACCGCCGCCGAGTTCTACAGCCGTTATCGCCTCGCCGTCGAGCGCCTTCGCTCCTCCGGCGGCCGAAGCTAGTTCTCTCCTTTCTTTATCTTTCTCCCTCGCCTCGTGTGTCCTCACGGGGTGAGTGACCCGCAGCGCGCTCGATTGGAATCCTTCCGCGCGCATTCTTCCCCAGCGATGAACTTTTCCGCTGTGGGTGTTCCATGGGCATCGCAGAAAATTTCTGCGTCTTGTCACAAACTCAATTCGCCAGCCGTCTCTATTCACGAACGAGGACACAGCACCAACCCATCGACCAGGAGTGAAGCATGATTCGCCACCTATTCACACTCGCGGCAGGAATCGGCATCGGCATTGGCGGCATGTCTGCGGTGCACCACGACGGTGAACAAGTCGCAGTGCTCGCCGAGCGGAACATTGTCGAAAAGCTCGACGGCCAAGAGACCAAGGCCACGGTCGTGGAAGTGACCTTGGAGCCCGGGCAAGCAGGGTTGCCACATCGCCACCCAGGGCCCGGTTTTGGCTACGTGCTGGAGGGTGAATACGAACTGGGAATCGACGATCAACCGACGAAGGTGCTCAAGCAGGGGGAGACGTTCTACGAACCGACCGGTTGCCTGCATCGTGTTTCCAAAAACCCGGCCGCTAAGGGAAAGACTCGCGTCATCGCGGTTGTTTTGCAACCGCGCTCTGCCAAGCAGATTGCGATTCCGGAAGCTGCAAAGCATTAAGGGGCCGCAGTAACTTCAAATTCCATCGTTCCCACAGTTCCAACTTTCAGTCAGGAGATTTGTCATGAAGATCGTCGTCATTGGCGGCAGTGGGCTCATCGGGAAGAAGGTCGTCGGCAACCTGCGCGGCCAAGGTCACGAGGTGATTGCTGCGTCACCCTCGACAGGCGTCAATACACTCACCGGTGAAGGACTCGCCGCTGCGCTGCAGGGAGCCGAGGTTGTGGTGGATGTTGCCAACAGTCCTTCGTTTGAAGATCAGGCGGTCCTGGCGTTCTTCGAAACCTCGGGACGCAACCTGCTCGCTGCCGAAGCGGCTGCCGGTGTGAAGCACCACATTGCCTTGTCGGTCGTCGGAACCGAGCGCATGCTCGCCAGCGGATATTTTCGCGCGAAGCTAGCACAGGAAAACCTGATCAAGGCTTCGTCCATTCCCTACACCATTGTGCGCGCGACACAGTTCTTTGAGTTTGTGAGTGCCATCGCGCAGTCCGCGACCGATGGACAGACGGTGCGACTGCCACACTCGCTCATGCAACCCATCGTTTCCGACGATGTTGCCGAGGCTATCGCCGAGGTAGCCCTCGAGCCGCCATTGAATGGCACAGTCGATCTGGCCGGTCCCGAGAAAATTGGCATGGACGACCTGGTGCGGCACTACTTGAGCGCGACCGCAGATGCGCGGCAAGTCACCACCGATGCCAGCGCCACGTACTTTGGCACGCCGGTTAACGATCAGAGCCTGACGCCCGATGTCAATCAACGCGTGGGTCGAACGCGATTTGCCGATTGGCTCAGCCGTTCGGTGGCAGTGTAGTGATGCTGTCGATCAGCCCAGTTCGAGCGTCGTGATGCCAAAGATCCGCTCGTGATGAACTGTGGGAATCGGGCCGCGGTACATTCGCAGGCAACGGAAGCCGGGCTGCATGCCGAACTCTTCGACCATCGCGATGGCTGCAGGATTCGCCTCGGGCACATCCAGATAGATGGGCCCCTCGCCGGCAGCCTGACAGCAAGCCTGAAACAGCTTGGTTGCCGTGGCTCGATCGGCGGCGAAGAGCGGACCGATTTTCCAGCCTACTTGCGCGCGGCGCAAGACCGCGTAGCCACGTAGTTCTCCCTGCTGAACGGAGGCCAAGGCATGGCTCTGCGGCAGTGCCAGCCAGGCCTTCAGATAGCTCTCTCGCGGCGCAGTAAAGCACGCACGGTCAAAGTCCGCAACTTGAGAGAAAGGAACGGAACTGAGCGGAACTAGGGAAGCGTCGGGCTTTCCAGCAGGCAATGTCGCCAGTTCGAAACGAAGGTGAAACGATGTCCCTACGAAACCGCCCTGCGCATAAAAGTCGCGCATGGCTTCGACGGCATCCAGGCCAATCGTGCCGGCGGGGTCGAGTCGCGAGGCGAGCAAATCGCGCCGTGCGAACCACAGCTTGCGGCCAATCCCTTGTGAGCGAAACTCGGGCCGGACAATAAACAGCCCCATGAAGCCGAAGCTGGCATGGTGCCGCACAATCGCCCCGCCCCCGACGAACTGGCCATTCACTTCGACGGCCAGAAAGCCGTCGGCATCGGTCGCGTAAAAGGCCTGCGCATCGTGCAGCCCGGGATTCCAACCCTCTTTTGCGGCCCACTCGACCAACTGGGTGACTTCAGCCGCTTGCATTGGCCGAAGTTGAATTGCATCGTCGCTCAACATGCGTTTCCTCTCCTGAAGTTATCTAAGAGAGAGGTATGCCCGGCGAATGTTCGCCCGGACGTTGCTATTTACTGGTAACTTTAAATTCGTACTCGTTCGAACTGGTGGGACCGACATCGGCCGTGAGGGTACTTTCAAAATTGTAGCGGCGGGCGATCATATTCTCCTGAATGGAGCCGCCCATCTCACCGGGGACCGGAATCTGGCGATAGGCCACGACTTCGATGCGGCGCTTGCCTTCCAAAGCCTTCCCCTCGAATTTGCCATCCTTCACGGGCATCGCTTCGACCTTCCCCTCGGCCAGCGTCTTGAAGTAGACGGTCCCTTCGCTGAGCGGATTGCCATCTAACGTCACGGTCCCTTTCACCGGGAAGACCGGCGCTTCTTTTTTGGCGCAGCCAATGCCTAGACAAGCGGTGAGAAGCAATAGGCTGAGCCAACAGGCAGGGCGAAGCGAGGCGATCATGAGCAGCTTTTTGAAGAGAGCAATTTTAGGCAAGAAAGAAACCAGCCGCGGCCGCAGGGACTACTCAGGAACGGGCAGGCCGTCGTCGCGAGTCGCGTACTGAGCCAGCACGGCGAGGGAAGTCGATTGCGTCAGAAAACGGACCGAGCCGTCGCTGAAGGCAGCCACGACGCCGTTGGTATGCGTCGAGTTCAGTGGAATGTTAGCTCCCACGCAGTTCGTGCCATTCGCGCCGCCGACGCCAAGCCCCGGGACATCATTCGCCCAGCCACCGGCTGGGGCATAGTTTATGGAGTAGCGAATCGTCGCCATGTTGGGTTGGCGATTGTCCGTGCCGCCGTTATCAAAATTCGGCGGAACACCCACCGACTTCACGCCCAGATACCAGCCCCAGATCTGCGAGGCTCGCCATTCCTGCTTCTTGCCCGTGTTGTCGATCAAGAAGTTTCCCTGCTCACTGATGGCCATCGTGCTGCTGGTGCCGTCGGTGATCGAACCAAGATTGAACTGGCCATTGGGGACAAGCACACCGCCGCCGCTCATGGTGCCGCCGCAGGGCCAAGTGTTGATGCGGTCTTCGGTATAACCGGGAATCAAGCCGTTCACAGCTCCGCTGATGCCGACGTAAGAAGCAAAGGTAGAGCCAAGTTGCCGATTGGGCGCAGCTTTTTGCAGCGGTGACGAAGGGCAGAAGAACGTCTTGATCATCACGCCGGTCGCGGCGGTGTTGTTGTTGGTATTGAACGCCCCCGACTGGCCGGTGAATTGCCACTTGTCAAACAGTGGCTGCTGTTCGATGTATGGCAAAATGTAGACGAACCAGCTGCTGCCCCAGCGATTGCCGGTGGCCGCATCGATGCCAAACGGAGGCTGGTCGCTGGCCCCGCCCGGCGGCAAACGCCGGAGCGTGTCGTGAAAGTTGTGCGTGGCCAGCACCAATTGCTTCTGGTGATTGATGCACTGAGTTCGCCGTGCCGCTTCGCGTGCAGCCTGTACCGCCGGCAAGAGCAGGGCCACCAAGACACCGATGATGGCAATCACGACGAGCAGCTCAACGAGCGTGAAGCCCCGTTGGCGGAGAGAGGAGGGCATGGAGAAGCCTGATGGTCGCTGGAGGGAGAGGAACCGCGGAGAAGTGTAACGTAATCTCGGCAATGATTTTCGACAAGTTTATAACACAACAGCGGCACGGTTGTTTCGTCACTTGGCGACAACGTGCCAATCGTAATGACGCGCGGGGCGCTCGCTTTTGTGGAACGAACAGCGCCGGAAGCAGAATGCTTAGCGTGCGAAAGAGTGGCAATTGCTGATTGCTACCGCTGTGACTTCGCCGAGGAGTCGTTCGCTTCAGCGGCCGGTTGTGGCGCTGATGCGGCGCTCGCTTGCCAGGTACGCGTCACCCAGCGGGCAGCAATACCCAGGGTCAAACCCAGCGCGATGATCTTCAGCCGGTCATTCCAATGAGTCCAACGGCTGGCAGTTGCGTTTGACATTACTTCGTTCCGTTCATCATTTCCGTTGAGAACATGAGAGCCATGGCACCGCCGCGAGCATCGACTCCCCAGATCGCTGGCCGATCGTAATAGTCTCGCAGCGATTTCATCTTACCGGTGCCCGTGCAGATATCGACGACTTTGCCTTTGGGACCAATGCGTTGCTTGGCCGCGATCCAGGCGCGATCGAGCGCCGGCTGATGAGCTTTTGGATTAAGCCAGCCTCGATCAATCCCGCGTTTGAGTGCCCAGCCGATCATACAAGTGCTGCTGAACTCGCGGTAGCTCCCCGGCTTGTCGATCACCTGGTGCCAGCAACCGAATGCATCCTGATGCTTCAAAAGCGCCGTGATGTGATTCTGAAATTCCTGCTTGAGTTCGGGAAAGGCCGGATGATCTTCCGGGAACTCACTGAGCGCCCAAGCCAAGCCCAGTGCCGGAAAGCCGTTGCCGCGTCCCCAGGCCGCTTCGTCGAGCGGTGAATGCCGATAAAGGCCATCCTCGCGGACGCACAGCTTTTTCATGCTGCGAAAATGCGTGACCGCGGCATCGAAGTACTTTTGTTCGCCCGTCAGCTTGCCGGTCGCACAAATGATCGGCGTGGCCATGAAGACGGCATCGCTCATTTCGTTGTGCGAGGGCATCAACTTGAGTGGCTTGCCATCCTTGTCAAATATCTGATCCGCAGCGGCGCGACACAGTTGGATCCAGCGGTCGCGTTCCTTGCCTTCCGATTGTTTGGCCAGTTCTGCGAAGAGCAAATGCCCCGCTTGCTCACTGCCCGACTTGGGCGTGGGAGTTTTCTCGCCCGAGAGAAACGGCGCGAGTAGCTGCTTCAGCGCAGCCAATTCTTCGTCATTCTTCGCCTCTTCCGCTGTTCGCAGGCGACCCACGACGGCGAGCGCGGGGATGTAGGCGACTTGCTTGAGATCGTGGCCGTAGAAAGTTGAAAGTTCGGTGGCAACGGCGAGAGCGCTACGATTGAGGCGGCGAGTCAATTCTCGGTGGGCAGTCGACTGTGGGCCCCGGGAGACGAGCCAATCGCCGATTCGCGTTTTCAGTTCCAACTCCCAATCGTTCTCCGTAATTTGAAAGATCATCGCGGGTGTATTGAGATCGTCGGCACCATTTTCGGAAACCTGACGCACGAAATCATCGGCAGGTGGGTCGGGGAGGCGTGGATCGGGAATCTTGCGAGCGAGGGCCGACTTGCGACCTGCTTCGAGGTCGCGCTGCGGTAGCCAATAGCCGATGGTCTTGCCCACGCGCACATCGATGATCAGATCAGCGCCAAACATACGCGCCCAGCGCCACAGATAGCGAGCTTCGGGACGCTGCGGATCGTCATAGTAACCTTTTTCAAACGGATAACCACAGATGGCGTCCGCGGCTACCAGGTTCGTTGGCAAGCCATCTGGATAGACATTAGGAATCAGGGCGACGTGAATCGGCTTGTCCGTTGGACGCTTGTTCTCGGTGAACCAGTCCTTCAACTTGTTTACGAATTGCGTCGAGACGACCGAACCATCGTGACCGCCGATGACGAGGATGCGCGGGACCGGAGAAGCAATGTCTGTCGAACCGGACGAGAGCCAGACGGGAATCTCAGTTCCTTTGCTCGTCACGCCAATTGCCGCCAATTGCCAATCTGCGGATTTATCATCGGCCAGAATCACCGAGCCGACGAGCACCGTCAGCAGGAGCGATATGGATGTGACTACGAGACGCATTCCGGGCCTCTAGTTCATTTTCTTCAGCGTCGTGAGGTATTCCACCACATCAACGAGGTTCTGCGCGGTGAGCGCCTTTTGCAAGTCGGCGGGCATCAAGCTGACGGTCGATTTTTTGAAATCTTCGACTTCGTCGCGAGCGAACCTTTTGATGATTGCGTCGGCGGTTTTGATTTGAATATCGGCATCGGTTTGACTGACCAGGATGCCGTTCTGCACAGTGCCATCGGCTAGCAACAGCGTGTAGGTCTCGAAGTTGTGACTGATACCGGCGCTGGGATCGAGGATCGAAACGTAGAACGCTTCCTTCGAAAGCTTGCTGCCGATTTCGGAAAGATCGGGGCCGACATCTTTGCCTTCGCCGCGCACCTTGTGGCACTTGATACAGGTACCAACCGTGGCAAACACTTGCTTGCCCGCACCGATGTCGCCGGCGCTCTTGACCAATTCGGCGACTGGCGGCAGTGGTTTGCTATCGGCTGTGGCGGGCAGCGTGAGATGTTTGCTCGCGGCAGTCTTAATCGCGGCATCGCTGGACGAGAGAAGCACGTTGGCTGCCGCGAAACTCAATTCCTTCGCCAGCTTGCCGGCCTCGACCAGCTTGAGGAGTTGCTCTTGTCCCGCCTTGCTTTTGCCCGCTGCCATGACGGCGGTGGAACGAAGGGGCACGCTCCGCTCGCCATTTTCGATCGTGGTCAGCAGCAGTGTATTGCAGCGGGCATCGCCAGCGAGCCCCAGCGCTGTCGCCAGTTTGGCGGCTCGTTGTTCATCTTTGCCGGCGAGTTCCATTTCAAGCTCGGCGGTCGCACCAAAATCGAACAGCGTCTTGACGGCTTCGACGCCAATGGTCTCTTCCCCTTTCTCAATCGCCAGGCGAATGAGTTCTGGCGTCGTTGCCTTCAACTGAAAGCGACGCACCAGTTCCAGGTATTCATCGGTGCCATGAATCGTTTCGAGATGTCGCAATAGCGAAGCCTTGGCTTCAGGCAAAGTTTCCAGATCGACATTTTCGAGACGCAGCAGTGCTTTTACGCGGCGGGCATCTTTGGCGCGCGTGGCGTCGGTTACCTCTTGAGCAACGAGTGGAGCAAACGCGAGACAGAACAAAGTCGCAATCAACAGGCGGGAGGGCGTGAGCAGCATGACAGGAACCAGCTTGGGGTGGGAAAACAAACGTGCCCCTGGTCAATCCATACGGATTCACCAGGGGCACTTCAATCTTAACTCATCAGCCCGGGACTATTCCAGAATGGCCTTGAGGGCCGCTTCTTTCTCGGGACCGGAGAGGAAGTCGAGCG
Organism: Anatilimnocola aquadivae; assembly: GCF_049819085.1. GTDB lineage: Bacteria > Planctomycetota > Planctomycetia > Pirellulales > Pirellulaceae > Anatilimnocola. The sequence continues at coordinate 5,076,696 of NZ_CP187419.1, read as the reverse complement.
CTCGCAGGTAGCGAGGCTGCTCTTCTTCTTTGGTGGAGTCGGCGGTGATGATCTTGGCGAGGAGGGCCGGAGTTTGCTTCGCCCGGCTGCGCCAAACAATGTCTCGACCGGCAGCGGTGTCCCACTTGCCGTCGACTTTCTTCAGGTACGCATCGAGATAGGCATCCCATTGCTTGTCGGCACCAATGCCGAGCGCTTCGAGATACCAGCGATCCTTGCCGTCGTGCTGGGCGGCGAGTTCGGCCCAGATGGCGGCTGCTTCGGGGCTCTTGCTGTGACGAGTCGAGATGGCCAGTTCGCGGCGAACTTCAGGAGCCGAGTCTTTCGCCAAGGCGGCGACACTGCCGAGATCTTGGCCCAGTTCACGCGCCAGGCGAATGCCGACGATGCGGATATCGGGATTGCCACTCTTGAGAGCTTCCTTCACGGCCGTGGCACCTTGGTTCGGCAACTTGCCCAGGGCCCACAGCGCCCGTGCTTGCAGGCGAGGATTGTCCTTGGCGTTGTCTTGCGCGAACTTGATCAGCGCCGGAGCAGCAGCTTCGCCGCTTTTCTGGATCGCTTGAAAAGCGAGATAGCGCACGCTGAGCGCCGGGCTGGCCAGCGCTTCGAGTTGGCCAATCGGCGTCTTGAAGTCGTACTTCGGCGTCTTGTACTTCGTGCCGGCAGGAGCCAGGCGGAAGATGCGACCGCGATCGACGTCTTGTTGGTTGTGACCACCCACGCCCGGATCGTACCAGTCGGCAACGAACAGCGAGCCATCGGGAGCAACACAGACGTCCGATGGGCGGAACCAATTGTCGCGCTTGCCAAACAGCACGTTGACCATTTCGGCGGTGTAGCCGGAAGCATCTTTGCTGGCGACATAGGCGCGGCACACATTCGGGCCAGCGTCGCAGTGAATCACCTGGTTGTGAAACACCTTGGGCAGCAGGTTGCCTTCATAAACGCAGATGCCCGTGGGCGAACCGGCGCCAGTGAGGATCAGGTTGGGCACAACACCAGGATCGTTGAGGTGCCAGTGACGGCGAGGAATCTCGGCCTCGATATTCTCCCGCTTGGCTTGCCAGCCCGCGCCGGACAGTTCGTCTTTGTAACCGTAATTGCCGTACTCCATCACAAAATTGATGCGCACGCCCTTGTTGCCGTCGTCGTCGTTATCGCTCTGCCAGATCGTGCCCAGCGAGTCGATGGTCACTTCCCAGTTATTGCGAAAATTCCAGCCGAGCGTTTCGAGATTGCTGCCATCCAGATCGCAGCGGAAGACCATGCCTTCTTGATAAGGCTTGCGAGCATCGGTCACCGGATTGCCGGCAGCATCGACAATGACCTTGCCATCTTTGTCCTTCAACTGCTTGCCGCTATTGCCGAAATTGAAGTACAGCTTGCCGTCGGGGCCAAAAATGAACGCATGAATGCCGTGATCGTGCTGGGTACCAGCAATGCCGCTGAACATCACGTCTTTGCGGTCACTCTTCAGGTCATCGTTGTCGTCATAAAAATTCATCACCTTGTCGCCAGCTGAGACAATCACGCGATTGCCCAGCACGCACAGGCCGTGAATCGAATCGATATCGCGACCTTGATAGAACACGGTCTGCTTATCAGCGACACCATCTTCGTTGGTGTCCTCCAGAACGAGAATCCGGTCCCCTTCAGGTCGGCTGTTGTTCCACTTGCGATAGTTCTTCACTTCGGCCACCCACACGCGGCCAAGGTGATCGATATCGATGTTGGTGACGTTCGAGATCTGGGGTTCGCTCGAAAAGAGCTTCGCTTCGAGACCTTCCGCCACATCGAGGCCGTTGACTGCTTCGGCGGGTTCGCGATTGGCAGCGGTCGCCCCGGCAGCGCCGGGAGCCGAGGGCTTGATGTCGCCGGGGGCCTGATCGTAAACGGCAAAGTCGACGGTTGAACCGCAGCCTTGCTTGATGCCGCCGTCGTCGAGACCGGCGCGAGTCTTCAGCCGCGTGTAACCTTCGGGAACATCAAAACCGATGACCGAAATGGCGTGCGCACCAATACCGTACTCAACCGACTGGCCATTGATCTTCAGCGCACCGCCCGAGCTATTCTTGTTCATCTGCACGGTGCCGTGACCGCTGGAAGCGACAGTCGGCTTGAGGTCGGTCAGCTTGAGTTCCCCCTTGGCACCGACCAGGCGAGGTTCGGCATAAGCGACCCAGTCGCAACCAAAACCGTCGCCGCCGTCACCAGCGACGAGGTAAACTTTTTTGGCACCCTTCAGGTCAACGTCGATTTCGATCGCATGACCGGGGGTCGCGGCCGAAACGATCTTGCTTTCGAACAGCGGCTTTACGCGGCTCTTCGATTCCGGCACTGCGCCGGTCTTCGGTGCCGCCGCAGCCGCGGGAGTTGCCGGAGGCAATTCCTTGCCGGTGCTCTTCAGTTTGAACTTCTCGATGATTTGCTTGCTGTTCAAATTGGCCGGACGAGTTTCGTCCTGGTTTTCCGTCAGCTGTTCAAAACTGACCTCTTCGCCGGTGACGCCATTCTTAGGCACTTCGCCGTGAGCGCTCCAAACGATGGCATTCAGCACGACCTTGCGGAAGTTATCGTCACCCCAGTTCCAGTGGTTGTGACCACCGGTGAAGCCGAAGCCGCGGCCACCACCCTCACGCTCGCCGGCCCAAGCCACATGCTGGATTTCTTTCTTCTCCAGCACATCGCGCCGCACGTCGGGATTGCCGCTGTGAGGGCCATCGCCGCGCGACAGGGTTTCTTTGGGCGGCAGTGCCGAGAGGATCGGCGTGACATTCTTCATGTCCGGCCGAAATCGCATGTGGTAGTACCATTCATCGTCGGCTGCGAACGGTTGCACGCCCCGGCTGATGGGATGGTCAGGAAACTTTTCGAACTTGCCGACCCAGTGAGGATTCACCGACCAGTTGGCTTCGAAATAGCCGCCGGTCCAATCCAGGAAATTGTCGCCACCTTCTTTCCCCTTGGGGATTTCGACGGCGTAGTGAATGCAAACGATGCCGGTGCCGCGCTTAGCGACCTTTTCCATCGTCTCCATGATCTTCTTCACAGGATGGCCGCCGCCACCATCGCTGTACATCACGACGGCGTCAGCGCCGTCGTAGGCCGAGAGTTCCGCTGGCCAGTTCTTGTAGTAAACCTCGGTCTTGTAGCCCATGCTCTTCTCGAGTTGGGCAGCCAGCAACTTGCAGCCGGCCAGGTGATCGTGCGCGCCATAGTTATGGCTGGGACCACCTGCCAGGAAGATGATCTTTTTCGGAGCCTTGCCGTCGGCCTGCTTGGCTTCGTCCGCACCGCCGCCGCCGGACTTTTGGTCCACCGACTTCTTCTCCGCAGGCGGCTGTTGTTTGATTTCGAGATTGCGGAACTGCACGGTCATTGGCGGACCAGCATGCAGTTGCAGAGCTAGCAGGCCGCTCATCTTGCGAGCCGATTCTTGCTCATCGATCAGGTCGACGGTGACGACGCCATTCAACTTGTGAATGAGGTGATTCCCCTTGGCGATGATGGTGTAGTCGTTCCAGTCTTCTTTCTTCAGCTTGTCGACAATCTCTTTCTCTTCGGCAGTCTTGCCTGCAACTTCTTTCTTGCCATCCGCCTTCACGACAACCTTGCTGCCCCGCTTGGCGAGCACGCCGCGACCTTTTTCTTCGTACAACGTGCCAGCCCAACCGCCAGCGGCATCGAAGTCGGCTTGATAGCCCTTGATGACGTGCTTGCTGACTTCTTCGCTGCGATATTGCACGCCGCTATTGCCACCCACGATTTTGAACTGCAGCCGCAATTCAAAATCGCCGACATCGCCCTTGCGATAGACCAGAAAGGTGTTCCCCTTGGTCGGCTTTTCTTTGGTCGTTTGGCCGGTGATGACACCGTCCTGTACGCTCCACAAATCGGGATTGCCGTCCCAACCTTCGAGCGACTTGCCATCAAAGAGCGAGACAAAACCATCGTCGGCAGCGAGTGCTGGGGTCGCGCAGGCAAGTGCGACGAGCAGCAACAGAGAGAGAGGCTTTACCAACCAAGACATAACGAAACTCCAAAGTGAAACAGCGGTCAGCAGGACCGTCGACAAACGACAACCAGCCATCATTCAACTGGCAAGGTGGTGGAAGCAACTTTCGCCCTTGCTTCGCTACGTGCCGATCGCCCAGCACAACCCACCCGGTAGGAACCTGTCACGATACCCACCCCCGTTGCGGGCGTCAAATCAGGGGGCGGCAAATCAAGCGAAACGTAACGATGGCAATTGCTGGAGGCGAGGTGTAGTCTACTGCTCGTCAAACCCGCCGTCGTTGTTCCTCCCTCCCACACGACTTCCCCCGAGGTACGCATGAACGCCTCTTCGCTCACTCTCGCCCTTTGCTGCGCGCTCCCACTGGTGGCGGTTGCCGACGATTGGCCGCAGTATCGCGGGCCGAACCGTGACGACGTCTCGGCAGAAAAAGGACTGTTGAAAGACTGGCCGAAGGAAGGCCCCAAGCTCCTGTGGACTTACCGCAATGCGGGCATTGGCTACTCGGGACCAGCGATCGTTGGCGACAGGCTCTACACGATGGGTGCCCGTGACGGCAAAGAGTACCTGATTGCGCTCGATACCAGCAGCTTTGTCGATGGCAACGTGAGAGAAGCGTGGGCCACCGAAATTGGTCCGCTGTTCGACTTCAAAGGGAACAACTGGAGCGCGGGGCCCAGTGCCACACCCACGGTCGATGGCGACTTGATCTTCGCGCTGGGTGGCAATGGCGACCTGGTCTGTGTCGGCAAAGCAGATGGCAAAGTGGTTTGGAAAAAGAATCTCCCCGCCGATCTGGCCGCCGAAGTGAATCCCATTGGTGGTGGCCCCAAGAAGCTGGGCTGGGGATTCACCTGGTCGCCGCTCGTCGACGGGGATCAACTGGTCTGTCTGCCTGGCGGACCACAAGGAACCGTCGCTGCTTTGAATAAAAAGACCGGCGAAGTGCTATGGCGCAGCAAAGAAGTCACTCAGCAGGCAGCGTATGCGTCGCCGATGCTTGCCGAAGTGAACGGCCAGCGACAATATGTGGTGCTCACGAATCAGGGCGTGTTTGGGGTGAGTGCTCAAGATGGCTCGCTGTTGTGGATGTGGGAAACCAAGTACGGGACCGAAGTCGTCAATAGTCCCATCGTGCGCGGCTCGCTTGTCTATGTGACCGTCGGTGGCGCGCATGGTTGTACGTTGCTGCGGATCAAACCGAGCGACGGCAAGTTCGCTGCGGAGGAAGTGTACACGAACCGCAACCTGGCCAATCATCACGGCAATGTGGTGCTCGTCGGCGAACACATCTATGGCGCTGGTGGCCGCGGCTGGCTGTGCCAGTCACTCGAATCGGGCGAAATCGCCTGGACCGAGCGCGCGAAGCTGCGGGCTGGTTCCGTCACTTATGCCGATGGCCAACTTTTTACGTACGCCGAAGGTGATGGCACCCTGGCGGTCGTCGAGGCCAATCCGACGGCTCCTAACATCGTCGCGACGTTCCGCATTCCCGAGCAATCGAAGCTGCGCAAACCGAGCGGCAAAATCTGGACGCCGCCGGTCGTTGCCAACAGCAAACTGTTTTTGCGCGATCAGGAGTTGATCTTCTGTTACGACGTCGCGGGGAAGTAGGTCGCGAACAGATCTTGCGCTATGCCAGTGGCTTCGCCAGCCGAGCCAGCGGCACTTGGCGTTGAGCGTTTTGGTAAAGTCGGAGTTTGTCGGCGCGGTGTTGGCCATTGAACATTGATCCGTTCAGCAGCGGAGGTCGCTCTTGGGAGACATTCGTGAGTACCGACAAGACGACGAGTCGGCCTGCTTGGAAATCTTCGACAGCAACCGGCCGAAGTATTTCACCGCGCCTGAGCGAGATCTCTTCGCGGCCTACCTGCGGCGGCGGGATCAGCCTTTCTTCGTCGCTGAGATCGCGGGGGAGGTCCGCGGGTGCGGTGGGTTTCGTGTCGATGACTATGGGGTGGGTTACCTGGAATGGGGCATGGTCCGCGCGAACTGGCACCGACGGGGAGTAGGGGCGAGCCTGCTCCAGTGGCGGCTCGAGCAAATTCGGCAGATTACCCATGCGTGGTGCGTTTTGATCGACACGAGTCAGCACACCGCTCCGTTTTTCGCCCGGTTCGACTTCGAGGCGTTTCGGGTGATCGTCGACGGGTATCAGCCGGGCCTGGACAAAGTGTTCATGCGGCTCGTCTTGGCCCCACGGCCCGCCGTTGCACTTGCTGACCAATCGATCGCTTAGCCCCAATTTGCTCGGTCATTTTCCTCACGCTCTCAATCCGGTTGTTCTCGCACCCCGTAAGCAACCGGTCCGGAACTTTTCCCCAACCTCAGCAGCAGCCTTTTAGTTGGACTCACGCTGCGCAAGAATTGCTGGTTTGCTTATCAGTTGACATTCGGAGCGTAACCCACTTAACCTACTTCAGATAGATCGGATTCGATCCCTTGATCGCGGCTTAGGTTAACATGACCGCCGCGCAAGATTATAAGTAGTTATGGCCTCAAGTGCTCTACGATCGAATGTCCTCGACTTCCTCTCCACGCGCACCGTTAAGCACGGCGAGTCAGTCGAGTACGGCTGGTTCATCTTTCAGGCCATCGTCGAGAACGGCCAATTGGACTTGGAGACACTTGATTTCCTGGCCATGGCGTCGTTCACTCGAGATTTCGGGCCAGTGGAACGTATCGACGCGGAACAGTCGGCTGTGTTGGCCAAACAGCGGGTTGAGCCGGAGCGCTGTGCGCTGTGGCATGCGGCGCTCATCAGCAGGTCTTACATGCCGGGGTCGCCGCGTGCATTCATGGAGCGACTCGATCAGCTTGAAGGCAACAAATCGGGTTGGTTCGTTGGAGTCGCCGACGATCCCTTGGATGTGAATGAACCCGCGAACTTGCATTTTCAGTCGCTGTACGAGCTGACGATTCATGACGCGCGATTCGCTCCGTATTGGCTTCTACCGGTAGGCTTCCATGTGGAGTTCGACGGCAACCGGCCGGCCATAACCAGCCGTTGCACCTGACTGCGGCGGCATTACGGCTTTTTCAGAGTTCAACGTCTCACCGCCGCCGCAGCAGGTGAACTTGGTCGTTAGGCCGACACGCTTATGGCGGAACAACCCATCCCAGATGTGACTTACGAAGACGTAAAGAGGATCGCGCTCCGCGACTTTGGCGATGCTCAGGCTGCACTGGCGCTTTCGATTCTCGAAGAGTTCGGAAAGCAGGATTGGAATCGCCCCAACCCGCGCGTGCGACTCGCCATCCTCAAGCTCGTAAACGGTGATCTTGCTCGACTTCTGGACGAAACGCAGACCGCGATCCAAGACTACCGAGATGTCCTTGCGGAGGCGGAATATCCGAGATACATGCGCGAGATTGAATTTGGCGATGTTTCAGAAACCGTGCAGCAAGCGGCGATTGACGATGATTGGAGACAGTATCAGGAGTGGTTGCAAAGGAAGTCGGCCTAACCTCTCTATGGCCTTCCCTATCGACAGGGGCGCCGGTTGCCACTGGCTTCGCCAGTGCCTGACCGGCTCGAATGGGTAGTGGGATCGAAGGCGGCTGGAGATTTGCCATTTTGCCAAGATGTTGCCCTGTGCAAAAAGGCAAGAGGTTCACTTCTGCTGGGAGGCAACCCGGCGATGGCCAATCTGCACTGGCCGAGCCAGTGGCACCTGGCGTATGAACCGCTCGGCCCAATGCAGGTAACTCCGTTCGGTGCTCAATGCCAAATGCTTGGCACGCAACTTGTCACGCATTCGCTCCAAGAGCTTCGGGCCGGGCTTGACTGGAGTCGTTTCTGTAGCCACCGAACACCTCCCGCTCCGTCGCAAGCTTGGAAGATTCTGAAGGAAATGATTGACTTCTATTTCCCGTTCGACAGAATAAAACTCCTGTTATCAAGAATCAAGCCTCGTGGCGATTCTGTAGAATAAGAAGTTATCCCGCTAAAGACATGACCGTCAAAGAACAACTTGAAGCGTTGATTGACGTCGAATCCTACAAGTCATGTTGGCGCAAAACTACTCCGCCAAGTTTTGCCGACTTCATGCAGTTCGCTTCCACGGCGTTTGTGAACAACATGCCCGCAGATGCAACGAATCTGAAGCTCACGTTCAGCAGTCAAACGGAAGGTCGAATCAACACCATTGGCTCTTTTCAACTTGACGGTGAAGAGTACGATGTTTTCGGCCAGATCGTCTGGGTGAGCAAACATGAGTTTTTCAGGGGCAAACCCGGTTTTCGTAAGAAACAAGAGCCGGTCGTTGCGCCCGCTGACGACAGCAGTACATTTGATCTTGTCTCCGACACCACGAAGGATTTGAATGGGTTCGGGACCATGTTGCATGTCAGCCCTCGCTCGCTCGTTCGTGCTTTTGGTCAACCGGGCATAGCCGACGAATTCAAGGTGTCGGGGATGTACATCTTTGAAGGCAATAAAGGTTCGGCTTTCAGGATCAATGACTACGAAGAGACGACGATGTATTGGGGCGAAGACAGACAAGGCGAATTTCCGACGCCCGAAGCTCACTGGGACTCCGAGGAGCCTTGTGAGTTCCGTGTTGCGGGTAACATGGATCCGGCCACGTTTGTTGAATGGGTAAAAGCACGCATTGAAAAGGCGGGATAACAATCAGTTGCACCTGACTGCGGCGGCGGGGTGGCATGCGTGGTCATTCGCCATCTCTGGGTGGCATGGGTTTTACCCATGTTTGCTGGCAACTCTCGCGGACCGTCGCGTGCCAGTTTTGGTGGAGCTCAAACCGTTCTGAGGTAACGCCGCGCTGCAGTTGCTGGTGAAATCGAGTTGAGTTTTGCCTTGGCTGGCAAGGATCCTTACCTCAGAAGACCAAGAAGAACATGGGTACAACCCATGCCACCCGCCGCAGGATTTTGGTTCGGCTCGCACTTGATTTTACAAAGCATCACAATATCGGACGCCAACGGAGATCAAACCTACTCAAGTGATCCTATGCACCAAGTGTTGCGGCCTGTGGGGATTAGTCAAGGGCACTTAGACAACATTACTATAGTAAACAGATTTGCGCAATGGAATTCTCAGGATAGCTGGGGGTTTAGCTAGGATGAGTCAAACAGGCGCAATCGGCAAACGGGCTGTCACTACAAAAAGCACACTGGCCAATATACACCAGCGCGAATCTCCGTTAAGTAGACTAAAAATGACATTCTCGATCCGCGCATTATTGCTCTTGATGGTTGTCGCAGCTCTTGTAGCCTTTTGTATCAGCGAGCGACTGAGATTTCATCGTGACTTGCTGTCAGCTGAGCGGGAGCTCAAGGAAAATGGATGCAGCCTCGAACTCTATGAGCAATCTTCACTTGAATTTCCCTCATGGATTGGGCTGCCCACCGCTCATCCTGCACTTGCCAGGATTGACTGCGGAGCAATGAGCGACTTTCGGGCAATTGAGGAGTTGCGCTCGCTGAGGACGGTGATCGTGGACTGCAAAGGCGGAGCGTGCAACGCGATGATGCCAAGATCTACGTCAGCTCAATATATATTTTTAAAAGAACTGCCGCCTTCAGCTGTCGAATCGATGAGAGGCTGGAGAAATGTGCGAAGGATTGCACTTTCGCGAGAACAAGTTGACGTTGATTTCGCAAGGGAACTTGTAAGTATTTTTTCTGGCATAGAGGAGCTTGACTGTTCGCGGACTAAAATGGATGATAATGTCGCACTTTGTCTCTTAAGATTGCCGATCCTGCATTCCTTTGATGTGTCGTTAACTCAGGTGTCAGATGCTATAATCGAGAAACTGATTGCATCGACTCGATTGAGACGAGTGGATCTCTCCGGGTCCCTCGTATCATCAACGTGTGTTGATCGCCTGCGGCAGCTGCGCCCAGAATTAGAGGTGGTTCACACTTCTAATGGCGACTGGCAATTGGAGAATGATTTTTTGATTGCGGAATGAGCATGGGTTACAACGCCGGGTGCCACTGGCTTCGCCAGTGCCTGACCGGCTCGAATGGGTAGCTGGATCGAAGGCGGCTGGAGATTTGCCATTTTGCCAAGACGTTGCCCTGTGCAAAGAGGCAAGAGGTTCTCTTCCGCTGGGAGGCAACCCAGCGAGAGCCAATCTGCACTGGCCGAGCCAGTGGCACCTGGCGCGGTGTTGGCATGCGTGGTCATTCGCCATCTCTGGGTGGCATGGGTTTTACCCATGTCTGCTGGCAATTCTCGTGTGACGTCGAGTGCCAGTTTTGGTGGAGCTCAAACTGTTCTGGGGTAACGCAGGACTGCAGTTGCTGGTGAAATCGAGTTGAGTTTTGCCTCGGCTGGCGAGGATCCTTACCTCAGAAGACCAAGGAGGACATGGGTAGAACCCATGCCACCCGCCGCTCGGCCCAATGCAGGTAACTCCGTTCGGTGCTCAATGCCAAATGCTTGGCGCGTAACTTGTGACGCATTCGCTCCAACAGCTTCGGGCCGGGCTTGACTGGAGTCGTTTCTGTGGCCACCGAACACCTCCCGCTCCGTCGCAAGCTTGGAAGATTCTGAAGGAAATGATTGACATCTATTTCCCGTTCGACAGAATAAAACTCCTGTTATCAAGAATCAAGCCTCGTGGCGATTCTGTAGAATAAGAAGTTATTTGCCGGAGGCGAGCCGCTTGTGAATGACGTCCGCGAGGTCACGATAGCCGCGAAAGATGATGTCTTTGACGATCTGTTCAAAGCCTCTGCGCGGATCGCGAAGTTCAAAGGCGAACAGGCAGAGGCGGATTACGTGCGGAGGGACGAGGAGCTTCGCAAGCGAATCGTGGCGGTGGCGGATCGCTTGTATGAGCCCAGCTACGTGGAGAAGCATCTGGAAATCGGCTGGGACTGGTGGCCGGATCACACGCGGCATCTGGAGGCGTCGATCGACAGCTTTTCACAGGCATTCCTCGATGAGCTGCGGGCGCTGTTGATAGATGTTTACAAAGACTGGCGGATTCAGGTCGTCGTCTATGCCGATCCGCTCGACGGTCAGACCTTGGTGGGCTCGATCGCAATCTGGGCGGATAGGTTGCTAATTGACCGCGCTCTCTACGCTCTGTTGAAGTGGCGCGGCGTCGATTTGCGGTGTGCGGCCAAACCGGTGTGGCGGCAGTCGGCCGGCACATAACCAGCCATTGGAGCGGACCGGGCGGGCGTCGCGGTCCCTGTGATTTGAGACGTGGTCGTGCGCCGGGTGCCACTGGCTTCGCCAGTGAATGACCGGCTCGAATGGGTAGCTGGATCGAAGGCGGCTGGAGATTTGCCATTTTGCCAAGAGGTTGTCCTGTGCAAAAAGGCAAGAGGTTCTCTTCTGCTGGGAGGCAACCCGGCGATGGCCAATCTGCACTGGCCGAGCCAGTGGCACCTGGCGGGGACTTAGTTACGAAAAGCTGCTGCACCATCGAGCGAGAGAAAGTGCGTTTGGAAAGAGTTCAATGCTCACTTCGAGAAAGCTAGTTGACCGAATTGTTGCCGCCGGGTTGGCGAAACATCAACCCATTTGCGGCGCATTCGAGGTAGAGATAGCTTCGCTGGAAACCACGCTTGGGGTTGCCTTGCCGGAAGACTACCGCTCGTTCTTGAAGGCCGTGGGGCACAGCGCGGGAGCTTTTTGGGACGATGTCGATTTTCGAGTCAAACAGCTCGTCGAATTGCAAAGTCGTGCGAAGGAGATGGTGGCAAACTGGGAAGATGGCAAGTTGCCCATTCCCAACAATGCTTTTGTATTTGCAATGAGACAGGGGGAACAGTTTATGTTTTTTGAAACTGGCACTCCTCTTGTTGAGCTTCCAATCTACTTCTACTTCGAGGGAAGAGGCGCATTCAGCATTTGCGGGACTTCATTTTGGGATGTGATTGAGGCTGAACTCAATTGCTTCGAAAGTTCTGTTCGGGATCTTCAGTAGCGGAGTTGAGCGGTCCGGGCACTTTGGCCGGACGGTGTCACACCGAATTATTGTTACAATTTGTTGACTTAGTGTCAAGGACATTTTAAGGTTTATGGGAGCGAGTGGCGGAGTCGGGCAAGGCCAGCGTCGCGCGCCTGACTGCAACTCAGCGAGGTCGTCAGGTACGGAGTTCCTGGACCTACTGCCCCAGTATTTGGTTAACCCACGCGGTTGCGCGGGAGAAGTGTGGACTGACTTGATTGCCAGTTCAACGGCCGCAAGCGGCTCGGTTAACCGAGGAGGGGCAGTCTGAGCCACCCGTTTAGGGCCTGTTCAGGCTAGGGAGCGCACAGGGGGCAGGAGTGGTTATCAAACGGTTATCGGGAAACGGGTGATTTTGGGGAGGTTCTGATTGCAATGGCTTGAAGCAGAACTGGTTAGGGCGAGGAAGCGGATGCGATTTTTCGCGCAAAAAGTTATCAAGACGGGCTGTCAGAAGCGCTGAACAGGGACTGTTCAGCGAGGCAAGTTCGGGAGGATTGCCGCGACGTCAGAAGAGAATGGAGAGGCCGGGGGAAGGCAGACCAGGAGGTCTGCCGCCACGAAGACTGGACCCCCTGTTTAGGGCCTGTTCAGGCTGCGGAGTGAACAGGGGCAGGAGTGGTTATCAAATGGTTATCAGGAAACGGGTGATTTTGGGTCGGTTGTGATCGCAATAGTTTGGAGCAGAACGGGTTAGAGCGAGGCGTTGGTTTCGATTTTTCGCGCAAAAAGTTATCAAAAATGGAATGCCGAGAGGGATGCGGAGGACTGTTCAGCGGAGGGGAAACCCGGCGGGGCAGGGCCGGCAGTTGGTCGAAGCGCCGGGACATCGCCGAGTACCGCTTGTTGCCGGCTTACTTGGCAAGCTTGAGGTAGGCCTCGGCGTACCGCTTGCCGAACTCGCGCAGGCCGGCGGAGTCGAAGTGGACTTTGTCCCCTTTGTGCTTCAGGCCGTCGGAGGGAACGAAGGCGCTGTTGGTGACGTGCTTGGGAAGCTCGCGATGGGCCTGGTCGACCAGCTTGCGGTTGTCGTCCCAAGGAACCTCGTCGAACTGACCAAGCTGACCCACGAGAAACGGCACGTCAGCATTCAGCTCTTTACGAAAGGCAGCCACGAGCGACTGTAGTTTTTCAGCATAGGCAGGAGCAGCCTTGGCGGAGCAATCGGACTCGCCTTGGTGCCAGAGCATACCCTTGAGCACGCCCTTCTCTTGCGCCAGCTTGGCACGACGGATGGCATCGTCCCAGGGATGGCTGTTGGTTGGCTTGTAGAGAACTCCCGGCTTCCACGAGTCGATGGGCGAGCCGCCGACGGCACAGGGAATCAGGCCGATGGTGACGTCCGGATTTGCTTCGGCAATCAACTTGCCAAAAGTCTTGCCGAGGCCGACACCAGCGGCCGACTTGTCGAAGTGAAGTGGATCGACGGCGGGGACCCAGTCGCCCTCTTTGTTGAGCATCAACACGCGAGGCGCGGGCTGCTTGTCTTCGGCTTCGACCTTGCCGCGACCCGCCATGTTTGACTGCCCCACAAGCAGGAAGAGATGAAACTTCTCCTTGGCCGGCAGTGGAACGGCATCTGCAGCGATCGTCGACGACGACCAGCCGAGAAGAAATGCGACCAGCATGGTGGCCAAGTGGTTTGTGCGATTCTTCATATCCGCCCTTCGGTAAATAAGTGATGATCGATGCCTGGGAGCCGCTATTGTGCCGCCAAAGTGGGGCCGTTGCCATTAGTGCGAGGGCAAACTCCAGAAAATCGATTGGGCGGCGCATAATTCGCCGTTTCGTGCATCTTGTTGGTAACGGGTTCTGATCGACTCGCAACTTTCTTGTCACTTTTGAGGATCGTTCGCATGAAGAAGTTACTGGCTCTGTTGGTGGTGTTTGGTCTTTGCGCGCCTGTCATGGCTCAAGAAAAGAAGGCTGAACCAGCCGAGCAATTTAAGAAGCTCGATACGAACAGCGATGGCAAACTGACCAAGGAAGAATTCCTGGGCAAGCGCAAGGGCGAGAAAGCCACGAAGGCCGAAGAGACCTTCAAGAAGAAGGACAAGGACGGCGACGGCTCGCTGACGCTGGAAGAATTCACCGGCAAGAAGAAGGCCAAGTAGTTTTTGGCCCAGCCAAAAACCGCTTAGGGCGATTCGCTCGCCGGATGTTCGCTCGCTGTCTGGCGTCGCCAGGCAGCAGAGATGGGATAGACTTCGCGCCTCAGGCGGTTGATGCCCCCTAGTGGTCGGTGCGCCGCGACTGCGTGCCACACATCGAACATCAGCTGATCGCAGGTCGCGCGTTGCTCAGCCGTCGCGATTTCCTGACGGGGCAATAATAGCAACGCCACCGTGCGATAGTGCGATTCGCTCTCCGGCCATTCCACCATCGCATCTTCGATGGGCATCTTCTCGGCTGAGGTTCGCAGCTGAATTTGAAATTCGAACAGCAGGTACTGAGATCGCAGCGTTTCTTCGAGCATCCAGCGAAACGCATCGGCTTGCTGGCCGAGTTGATTCACGAGTTCGAGAATGGAGCCAGCAATCTCGCAGGCGGGCCGCACGCGATACTTGGCGACGTAATCGCCAAAGCGGATCGGCGCCATGCTGAAGTAAGTCAAACTGGCGGGATGGGCGGGCAACTTGCTGGCGATTTGGGCAGCCGTGAGTGCTTCGCGCCAGTGCCAATTCAGCGGGTTCCAATCGCCACCCGTCAACGCATCTTTGAGCGTCGCCAGCTTGTTGTCGCCGGTGTCGGCGATGGTCTGCTGAATGCGCAAGTAGTCCTTCACATTGCGGGCAATGAAGACCGGATGATTGACCATGACGAAGTCTTGCGTCGCGGTGCTCGCTTGCGCGCCAGTGCCACTTTCCGCGGTGAGCGATTCGCCTCCGACGTCCAAAACCTTCACGGCCAGACCACGACCATCGGGCACATAGTCAGGCTGGGGCGAACTGGCCGCATTCGAGAACCGCACCACCGCCTCGAAAGTCTGCTCGCGAGCAAAGATGCCCTGGGCCAGTTCCGCTGGCAAGTTCGGCAGCACTTGCATCGTCCCGAGTGCGCAGCCGTGCGACTTCAAATGGACATCGCGCCGCCGTTGACCACTCTTTTGAAACGTCTGCTCCAGCACCCGCTGCATCGCCGCAATCGTCAGCCGAATATCTTCCGACTCGTCAGCGGGAATCGTTTCGACAGCATCTGCATACAACAAAGGTTGTTGCTCGTTCGTCGTTGCCATGGGTGCCTCGCGGAAAGATCGACTGCGATGTCATCCTGCGTATGGGCCTAATCATACCAAGCGGAACAAAGGCGAACGTGAAGTGGAGTGATCCCCTTTTTGCCAGGTTCATTCACCGTCTGCGCTCGCTTTCCTGCTGCCGATGTTGCACAGAGCGCTATCGGGCGCTGCGCAAGAATCTCGGTCCCTAATCTTTCTTATGAGGGATATTGATACGCTGGCATACGACTTTCGTTGCAGCTTTTTCGTTCCCCCACCAGCCAGCTGGGATGCATGGGTGCGACAAATTGGCGGGCTAAAGGCATCTAGTAAGCCATAGTCCACCCTTATGGGTGTTATGAAGGGCAGCAAAAGGTTCGTGTTCTAATTATTTTTCTTGACACTTCCGAGCTGGACTGGAAAACTGCGAATTGTCGCATCGCGCCGACGAAAAACTCTGGTTTTTTTTCATTTATTTCTCACTGTACGAGGTCAAACGTGACTCCCCTCATGTTTCGAGATCGCGTTCGTGCCAGGGGGTTCACCCTGGTCGAACTGTTGGTTGTCATTGCCATTATTGGCGTCTTGGTCGCCCTGTTGCTTCCTGCGGTGCAGGCCGCGCGCGAAGCGGCTCGTCGCATCCAGTGCAGCAACCATCACAAGCAACTTGGCATCGCGCTCCACAATCATCACGACACTTATGGCTACTTGCCGTTCCGCGAGGGTCGCTTCACCGCGTACCCCAGCAGCTATCAAGGGCGCAAGAGCGGGTTCATCACCCTACTCCCTTTCATGGAACAGAAGCCGCTCCACGATTTGGTCATGACTCAACAGGTGATTGGCGCCACGACCTACGCCCCTGGTGGTCCGGAACCGTGGAACGGCTCTTATACTCCCTGGCAAAACACGGTGAAGAGTTGGACTTGTCCCTCCGACGCGTTCACCACGACGGGTGGCATCGGCAAAACGAACTACATGCTGTGCAGCGGCGACTCGATCGGCCAGAACAACGCCGACAATCAAAGCCGTGGCATGTTTGGTCGCACGAACACCGACAAGGGCTTCCGCCTGGCCGACGTGACGGACGGACTGAGCAACACGATTGCCGTCTCTGAACGGCGTAAGGGAATCAGCAGCGTGAAGTCGACGCTGACGGCCCACCAGGGGGGCGAATGGTTCTTGACGCCCAATGGCTGCCTCTCGCAGTACAACACCACCACCAAGACCTGGGCGATCTCGACGACCGGCGCTTGGGCGGGTGTGCGCTGGGGCGATGGCGGCATGGGCTTTCATGGTCTGACCACGAATGCTCCGCCGAACTCGGTCTCTTGTGCTTGGAACGCCCACGATGCTCAGAACGGCCTGTATCCGCCCAGCAGCTATCACCCGGGCGGCGTGAATGCGGCGATGGGAGACGGCTCGGTACGGTTTATCACGCAAAACATCAACTGCGGCGACCTGAACGCCGACGGGAAGAACCCCACGGGCCTGAGCCCCTACGGCGTCTTCGGCGCTCTGGGCAGCCGCTCGGGCTCTGAGAGCCTGCAGCTCGACTAAGGTTTGCTTCCGTCGGTCCTGTCGTGTTGAAGCCGGCGAATCGCCTTCGCCGGCCTGCTTGCTGAGTGGTCGCACTTTCTTGTCGCGCCACGCATCATTGCGCGACAAGCGAGACAGCCTGCCAACAGGCTCGCCTGGCCTGCGATTTTCAGAATCTCCATCTCCGCAACTTCTTCTGGAGTCTCTTTCTTGTCTTCGAAAATATTGTCTTTGCAAATCCTCGCCGTTGTCCTTTCGAGTGTGGTTTTGTCTCTGGTGGGCTGCACTGGTGGCGGGCCTGCCGGCCCCGAACAACTCCCCACGGTGCCAGCAGCCGGAACGGTGACGTACCAAGGAAGTCCGATCGCCAACGCGGACGTCTCCTTCCAGCATTCGGAAGGCAAAGTCACAGCCACCGCCAAGACCGGGAGCGACGGTCGCTTCGCGCTGAAGTCGTATGGCGAAAAGGAAGGCGCTCCGGCCGGCAAGTACACGCTGACGGTTTCCGTGAGCGGCGCGCAAGAGATCGAGCCGGGAGTCCTCGCGCCGGAACCGCCCGGCGGGTTCAAATCGCCCATTCCCGCCAAGTTCGGCAGCACCACCACGAGTGGTCTGTCGCTGGAAATTCCCCCCGCGGGCTCGACCGATTTGAAGGTGGAACTGAAATAACGCGACGTGCGCCTCAAGCAATGCGAGGGATTCGTTAGGCTGAATTTCGACAGCATCCCCTTACAACAGCGGTGGATGCTAGTTCGTCGTTGCCATACCAAGCTGGCCGCGGAATTCGTTCGACTTGACTACGGGCGTCACGCTCGCCTGTTCAGGTAACCCGAAGCGTGAGCGAGGAGAGTGCTCTTCGCCGCACGGAAGTGTCGTCGTGGCCAGACCATTCGTTTCTGCCCTCGAACATCGCACGAACGATTTGTAAACGAACCCCCGGGGAGTTCAGTTCAAGACTTCCACAGCGCGCTCCTCGCTCACGCTTCGGGTTTCCTCAATCCAATTGCGGAATCGCGGTGAGTCGTGCCCGCAGAGTTGATCTTGGCCGATTGCGGATGGCCCGTCACGCTCACCGACGACGAACTGCTGGCTCGACTGTTGGAATTGAATCTGGCGAGGAGCGGGGCTAGAGGCTAGAGAGGAAGGGGCCAGGGTAATGCGATTCTGTTCAGGGGTTGTTGTGCAAGGAGGTCCATAATAAACACTTGACAATAACTAACGACATTGCGATAATGTCGGGATTATATCGGGCGGCTTGGCGGGATGCAAGCGCGGCGACTCTGCACGAAGGCGTTGCGATTCGACGTAAGTCGAAACGTGTGGAACAGGCGGGTGTTCACAAACCGGTGGGGTTTTTGAACACGCAGGCGCGCCAAAGCCGAGAGATGTTGCAGGTCGTGTTTACAAACCGGGCCGGTTTGTGAACACAGTTTTTCTGGTGAGGCAACGCGATTGAAGACTTACGTCCGAAAAGCAAGGCAGCCGGTTTTGTGGGAAGCAGCGAGTTGGCTTTAACGGTTCTTGGACAAAAGGGAGTGGTGGCAAAAACGGGTGACTTGTTGCAAGTCGTCATTTCCGCGGTGCTTGCGGCGTAAGGCAAGAACTGGCAGCTGTCCAAAAACGGACGAACTCATCGTTGATTCGAGTTGTCCGGCAAGGTGAGGGATCTTCACGAGCAGAATCCCCACAAGCGAGCAGTTCCGAGCGGAGGCAGGCAATTGGCAAGGTGCGATGGAGCTTTGGATTTTTCAACAAAGAGGAACATTGAGACAGCAGCAGTTGGGCCGGAAACGATTGCAGTTGAACCAGTTAGGAGCAGAGACGGCAAAAGGGGGGTGTTGAAGAATCGAGCGAGCAGCAGGCACGCAGATTTTTTGGCCGATGTCGATTCGCCGGACGGGCGAACGACTATTCTGCAATTCCAGCAGGTGGCTGCTCGCAGCGGCTGCCGTCATTTACTGCCACTGATAGGAGTCTGAACGATGCCCAAAGCAGCCACTAAGCGAATTGCCGACGGAATGCACACCGTAACGCCGCACCTGGTCGTCGATGGAGCGGCCAACGCGATTGAGTTCTACAAGAAGGCCTTTGGTGCCGTTGAAGAAATGCGGATGCCGGGGCCAAATGGTCGCCTGATGCATGCCTGCGTGCGGATTGGCGATTCGAAGGTTTTTCTGGTCGACGAAAACACCGAGTGGGGCTGCCTGGGGCCGAAGTTGCTTAAGGGGACGCCGGTCACGATTCATCTCTCGGTCGAAGATGCCGACAAGCTATTCGCCCAAGCAGTGGCCGCCGGTGCGACCGTGGTGATGCCGATAAACGATGCCTTTTGGGGCGATCGTTACGGCATTGTCGCCGACCCGTTTGGCCATAGCTGGTCGATCGCCCATCACCAGTACGATCTGACGCCCGAAGAGATGATGCAGAACATGGCCAAGGCTTGCGGGCCACAGTAACGACGCAGCGGCGAGCGCGCTGTACGAACCTGACGAAGCATCGTATGCTGTGACACGCGCGGGCTACCTGGCGATGGTTGCCCGCTCACACTCATCTGCTTTTCAGGAGCCTGCTGTGCCTCTCTCGATCTCTCCGGCCGTCATCGGCGAGTTTGCCGGAACGGCGACATTGATATTGCTGGGCGATGGTGTCGTCGGCGGCGTGTTGCTGAATCGGTCGAAAGCCCACAACGCGGGGTGGATCGTGATCACCGCCGGTTGGGCCTTTGCCGTGACCTGCGGCATCTTTGTCTCGAAGGCAATCGGTGGCCCGGGAGCACTCAACCCGGTCGGTCCCATTGCCGATCTCGTGCTGAAGCAGACGCCCGTCGCCGAAACATTGCCTCTCATCGCCGCACAGTTGCTTGGCGCGTTTGTGGGCGCGGTGCTGGTGTGGCTGCACTACCTGCCGCATTGGTCGGTGACCAAAGAACAGGATCTTAAGCTGGCCGTCTTCTGCACGGGGCCCGCGATTCGCAGTCCGCTGTCGAACGTCCTCGGCGAGTTCATCGGGACGTTTGCACTGGTCTTCATTGCCTCTTCCGTAGGCAAAGTGACGAACACCGGGACGGGCCTGACCGTTGTCGGCGGCCTCGAACCGCCACTGATCGGACTCGTCGTGTGGGCCATTGGTCTTAGCCTGGGTGGTACGACTGGCTATGCGATTAACCCCGCGCGCGACTTCAGCCCACGGCTGGCCCACGCGCTGCTGCCGATTGCCGGCAAAGGCACCTCTGATTGGGGCTACGCGTGGATTCCGATCGTCGGGCCGATTCTGGGTGGGTTGGCGGGAGCGTGGGTGTTTAGGATGGTGGGTTAGGTGATGCAGCTTCAATCTACCTTGTTCGATCCCAAGAGCGAGAATAAGCTAAACCCAATGACAGCCATTCAGCGATTTAATCTCGTCTCGGTCGACGACTATCTGGCGGGAGAGCTTAATTCTCCGGTCAAGCACGAATATCTGGGTGGCGTCGTGTATGCGATGGCCGGAGCGAAGAATGCTCACAATCGCATCGCCACAAATATTGTCGGCCTGCTGCATGCCAAGCTGCGAAAGAAGTCTTGCCAGCCCTTTAACTCCGACACGAAGATCCGGATAAGACTGCCTACGCACGTTCGCTTTTACTATCCGGATGCTTCGGTTATTTGCCATCCGAATCCGCCGGACGATTCCTTCCAGGACGAACCAGTCGTTTTGTTTGAAGTCATCTCCGATGCGACCAGACGGACCGACGAAGGTGAGAAGAAAGATGCCTACTTAACTCTGCAGTCCCTGAGTCTATACGCAATAGTCGAGCAAGAGACGGGACTGGTTATCGTTCATCGTCGCACCAACCAAGGATTTCATCGCGAAGTCTACAGTGGTCTTGAGCAGTCCATTCCGCTGCCAGAAATCGAAGCCGAACTGGCCCTCGCAGAAATCTACGAGGGCGTCAGCATTTCGAATAGTGCTGAGTAGGTTTTACCCCATCGCAACCGTGACGGTCTTGTGCTCGAGGTAACCCTTGAGCCCTTCTTCGCCCAGTTCGCGACCTTGGCCGCTGAACTTGAAGCCGCCAAAGGGTGCGGCGGCATCGAAGACGTCGTAGCAGTTCACCCAGACGGTGCCCGCTCGAAGCTTATGGGCGAGGGCATGAGCTTTCTGAATGTCGCGAGTCCAAACAGCTGCCGCGAGACCGTAGGGAGTGTTGTTGGCGCGAGCGGCGATCTCGTCGATCGTCTTAAACTTGAGCACCGACATTACCGGTCCAAAGATTTCTTCCTGAGCGATCTTCATGTTGTCCTGCACGCCGGTGAAGAGCGTGGGCTCGACATAGAAGCCGCGATCGCCGTGACGCTTGCCGCCCGTGAGACACTGAGCCCCTTCGTTTTTGCCGCTCTCGATGTAGCCGAGGATCTTGTCGAATTGTTCCTTGTCGACTTGCGGGCCTTGCTCCGTCGCGGGGTCGAGCGGATCGCCCAGCTTGCGAATCTTGTTCATCGAGACGATTTGGTCGACGAACTTGTCGTGAATCTTTTCTTGCACAAACAGGCGGCTGCCGGCACAGCAGCATTGCCCCTGATTGAAGTACAAGCCGAAGTGTGCTCCGGCAATCGCGGCATCGAGATCGGCGTCGTCAAACACAATGTTCGGGCTCTTGCCGCCCAGTTCGAGCGTGACGCGCTTCATCGAGTCCGCAGCTTCGCGCATGATGATCTTGCCGACTTCGGTTGAGCCGGTGAAGGCCACCTTGTCGATCATGGGATGCTTAAGAATCGCCCCGCCTGCCGTGGGGCCATAGCCGGGAACGACGTTGATCACACCATCGGGAATGCCGGCCTTCTGTGCGAGACGGGCCATACGCAGGCAAGAGAGTGGCGTCTGCTCGGCAGGCTTCATGACGATTGTGCAGCCGGCGGCGAGAGCCGGTCCCCACTTCCACGCCGTCATCAGCATGGGGAAGTTCCACGGAATGATTTGCCCGACGACTCCCACAGGCTCTTTGCGCGTGTAGCAAAAGTAGTTGCCGCGGATTGGAATGGTGCTGCCGTGAATCTTGTCGGCGTAGCCCGCGTAGTAGCGCAGGCAATCGATCGTTAGCGGCAGGTCGGCATGGCGAGCATCGCGGAAAGGCTTGCCGTTATCGAGCGATTCCAGCGCGGCCAGTTCGTCGATTTCGGCTTCCAGCAGATCGGCCAGCTTGTACATCAGCCGGCCACGATCGCGGGCGTCCATCTTGCTCCATGGACCCGAGTCGAACGCCTTGCGGGCAGCCTTCGCGGCCAGATCGATATCGGCCGCATCACCCTCGGCGACATCGGCGATCAGTTCTTCGGTCGCCGGATTGTACGTGGCAAAGGTCTTACCGCTTTGAGCGGGAATCCATTGGCCATCGATGAAACACGTCGTCTGCTGAATCTTGGGACGTGGGATTTTGACGGGGGCGGTCGCAGTAGCCATGACGTGTGAGCTCCGAGGGAGAAGGAGGGCGTGCGGAGACGTGAGTTGGTCTTGCTCCTTCTATTCTAGGCGACCGCGCGCGTCCGGTGGCAATCTGGACCTTCTCTAATCGAAGAATAACTCCGTCTCTAACTTGATCCCCTTTGTCTTGGCGAAGGGGACAGCCTGTGGGTGTCCCTCGACATTCGGATTGTGCGCTTCGCCGGCATTCGACTGCGACAGCGGTGATTACGCCTTCGCTGGTTTCGCGGGGGCGTCGCCATTGCGAGAGACGACGGGATCGACGACCGACGGTGTGTCGGTGCCGAGTTTGACGAGCGATTCGGGCAGCTCGACGCCGCCGATATCGCGCATCACTTGCATCATCGGCGGGAGGCTGCGGGCCATGCCGCTCAGGAAATCAGCAGTGCTGCTGCGACCGTTGCCGCCGCCACCTTCCCACACCACGACCTTGTCGAACTTGATGTTCGAGATCGCCTTGGCCGAGGCTTCAGCCAGATTGTCGAGGTGTTCGAGCATGAGCATCTGAAAGGCCTGGTTCGAGCCACCGCAAGCCGCGACGATCTGCTTGAGACCTTCGCCCTTCTTGGCCAGCATTTCGTACTGACCGCGAGCTTCAGCTTCGAGCTTGAGGAAGATTGCATCGGCTTCAGCCTTGGCTTCAATCATCCGCTTTTCGGCAATCGCTTCGGCATCGACGATCTGCTTGGCCTTTTGGGCCTTGGCAGGCGCTTCGAGCTTGGCACGTTGTTCGGCTTCGACCCGTTCGGCCTCGGCTAGAGCCGCCTTGGCCATGGCGCGGTTCTGAATCTCCAACACGTGAGCTTCGGCTTCCTTGCGGCGGCCTTCACCTTTCTCGTAGGCTTCGGCTTTGCGAATTGCCAGTTCGGCAGCGGAGGCAGCTACGCGGGCGGCGGAGCTATTTTCGCCGTCGATGGCGCTGGCATCGGCTTCGGCCACTTGAATACGCATGTGTCGCTCGGCGTCTTTCACCGAAGCTTCGCGTTCGAAGGCGGCTTGCTTCTCACCGACCGCCTGATCTTTTTCTAGGGCAGCAACGCGGACCAGCTGATCGCGCTGAGCTTCGCGAGTACCGATGGCTTGCTCTTTGCGAGCATTCGAGACCTGAATCGACTTATCGCGTTCGGCGGCGGCGACGCGGGTTTCACCCATCTTTTCGTTGTCGGCGACGTCACCACGAGCCTGTTGAATGGCGAGCGATGCAGCCTTCTGACCGATGGCGTCGATGTAGCCCGACTCGTCGGTGATGTCGGTGATATTCACGTTGATCAGCGTGAGGCCGATCTTGGACAGTTCTGGCTCGAGCGAATGCATCACGTGTTCGAGAAACTTATCGCGGTCGCGGTTGATTTCTTCGATCCCCATCGAAGCGATCACTTGCCGCAATTGACCGAAGATCATTTCTTCGGCTTGCTTGCGGACTTCTTGCACGGTGAGCCCGAGCAAACGGATCGCGGCGTTCTGCATCACATCGGGCCTGGTGTCGATGGCCACGGTGAACACACTGGGGACGTTCACGCGGATGTTTTCAGACGACAATGCGCCGCGGAGTGGCACTTCGATCTGGATCGGTTCCAGGCTCAGGTACGCGTAGTCTTGCACCAGGGGCCACACGAAGGCAGCGCCGCCGTGAATGGTCTTGCTGGCCTGGCCACCCTTGCCGGTGCGACCATAGATGACGAGCACCCGGTTGCTGGGGCAGCGTTTGAACTGCTTGACCAGCATGATGATCGTGCTGAAGAAAATGATCGTCAGAAAGACGAAGCCGATTCCGACCACACCGAGCGTGGTGGTGATATCGGCCAGCGGGACTTGTAGTAGGTTCAGTGACATCGCGATTCTCCGTCGAAATTCCGTCGTTCGATATTTCGAGACTGGCAAGCGCACGCCTAGCCCGCGAGGATGAAACGCATCCTTTCGCGGCTAGCGGCAGCAGTGACGTATAGGCAAAACGGTCAGGCCGAATGAACTTCAGCGGACCGAGTTGGAGTAGAGGTAGGCAGGGGAGCAACTTCGAGGACGTCGCCGGCGACACGAATCACGCGAACCTTGGTGCCCGTTGCCAGACGTTCGGTTCCTTCAGTCACGGCGGCGTATTCCATCAACCGGTTTTGCAGCCGCAGCTGGATCTTGCCCGCTCGCGACTTGCTGCCTGGAATGGGAACGTAGACCGTTCCTTCCTGGCCGATGGCTCGCTGGATGCGGACAGTGCCGTCCTCCCCCAAGCGACCGATTAACTTCATGATCCAGTGTACCCCATACATAGCGCCTAGGCCGCAAATCACGGCGATGCCGAGCTGCGAAGCGAGATTTAAACCGCCTTCGTGAGCGGCCAAGCCTCCCAACCCGAAAAACGTGCTCGCGGCGACGAGCGTGCGGAACGAGATGACGCCAAACAGCCAATTCGAAACATGGGCTTCGCCGGCATGGCCATGGTCGTGGCCGATATCGCCGCCATGATCGGCACTCACGTCGTGGCCGCCAAAATCGCCACCATGCTCCACCGACAGATCGTCCGGCAGATCATGACCGCCGCTCAAGCCTACCAATGTGAGCACGAACTGGCAGATGAGAACGGTGCCACCGACGACGGCAAAGAACAAAAACAGGGCTGTCATGGCTTAAACTCCCGCGAACGGGTACACCCGCGAATTACGGGCTGAAACGATAAGTTGCTTTGGCAGTAGTTCGCACCTGCCAAGCAATTATTGCCGCAAATGGCGCGAATCGCGAGTGAATTCGGCGGGAAGAACGATGCGGAAACGCTTGTTGGAAGGATCGATATCCTGATTATCACGGTGATTATGCAGGTGGCGAGTAAGTTCGCGGATCGAGAATCTTCAGCGGTGGACCAAACGCAGCGAGACGCGTGAAGTGCCCAACATTGAACGTCAGCAGTTGATCGATTTGGTGAGCGTGGCAGACAGCAACCAGTCGGGCGTCATGGACCTGCTTGCCAATAACGCCAGCATTGGTAACGAGTGACTTCCAGGCGGTAAAGATCGTGGGTATCTCGGAAAGGAAATGAAATGTGCGCTCAAAATCCTCGCTCATCAAATCTGCGTGGTGTGCGCTCATCCCCAAACCGTTAACAGAGGTCGGTCGCGTGGCCACGTTGCGAAATTCGATCAAGTTCTGTGCCGTAATACACGAGCGTTCGCCTTGCCGATGGATCTTGACCAGCACGGCATTCGTTATCGCATGATCGACGTCCACGTTGTTCGCTAAACGGCAAAGTACGCTTGTATCCAGCAAAACGCTCATTAGTCGTAATAATTCTCGCTGGTTAACCATTCACGAGGTGGGGAGAAACCGAGATCCTTGCCGATGGAAAACAGTCGTCGTTCCCATTCATCCTGCGGTTCCATCCGCTGAGCATTCGGAGCAAGCACCGGCGACGTCTTTGCCGGGAATCGCTCCTGTAGCGCAGCAATCGCTAGTTGCTCGGGAGTGACACCCAGCTTGCTGGCTTCTTCTGCCAGGGTGGCTTGCAACTGCGGAGTAAGTTGAATAACCATGATTACCCTTGTTCAAAACGACGTTCGCCACGTCACCTAATTAGACCTTGCTCTGCATCTAGGGCTTGGGCGTTAGCTCGTCAAATTCGGCTACTTTGCCGTCGTCTTTGTATTGCTTGCGCAGTTCTTCGAGCTGGCGTTTGAGATCGGCGACGATCTGTTCGTAAGCGGGATCCATGTAGCGGGACTGCATCTCGCTCGGGTCTTTTTCGAGATCGTAGAGCTCCCATTCGTTGATCGTGTAGAAGTGGATCAGCTTGTGCTTTTCAGTCCGGACGCCGTAATGCGGATGCACATGGTGAGGCTGCGGAAACTCGTAATAGTGGTAATAGACACTCTTGCGCCAATCGCTGGGCGTCTTTCCCTGCAGCACGGGAACCATGCTGCGGCCCTGCATATCGGCAGGGATAGGAAGACCGGCGATCTCTAAAAACGTCTCGGGGAAATCGAGATTCATCACCATGTCTTTGTTCACGGTACCGGGCTGGATCTTGCCCGGCCAACGAACGAGCAGCGGTGTGCGGAACGACTCTTCGTACATCCAACGCTTGTCGTACCAGCCATGTTCGCCGAGATACCAGCCTTGATCGGAGGTGTAGATGACGAGCGTGTTTTTGGCGAGGCCGGTGTCGTCCAGATACTTCAGCACGCGACCGACGTTTTCGTCCACGGCATCGACGCAGCGCAAATAGTCCTTCACATAGCGTTGGTAGTTCCAGCGAGTGAGATCGTCACCCTGCAGATTCGCTTCCGCGAATTTCTTATTCTCCTCGGCATAGGCCTTGGTCAGTGCTTCGCGTTGTTCGGGGTTCAGACCTTGCTGCGGCCCCAGTTTGAGATCGTTGGGAGTCAGATGCTTGGCGATGCTCATCTGGTTTTCGCGTGCTGGCGTGCCACGACCCTTGTAGTCGTCAAACAGATTCGCTGGCTCGGGAATCGTGACGTCTTTGTACTTATCCAGGTACCGCGGTGCCGGTTGCCAGTTGCGATGCGGGGCCTTGTGCTGATACATCAGCAAAAAAGGCTTGCTCTTGTCGCGCGTCTTGTCGAGCCACTCGACGGCCTGGTCGGTGATGATGTCGGTCGTGTAGCCGGTGTGCTTGACCACGCCAGCGGCGGTTTTCATCGCGGGGTTGTAGTACGGTCCTTGTCCCTGAAGGACGCTCCAGTGGTCGAAGCCCGTCGGGTCGGTGACGAGGTGCCATTTACCAATCATGGCCGTCGTATAACCACCCGCTTGCAGCAGTTTCGCCACGGTTTGCTGACCGCCGTTAAAACGGACCGAGTTAGTCGTGAAGCCATTCAGGTGGTTGTACTTGCCGGTGAGGATCACCGCGCGGCTCGGACCACAGATGCTATTGGTCACGAAGCAGCGATCGAACCGCATTCCTTCCTTTGCCAGGCGATCGATGTTAGGCGTTTGGTTCACCTTGCTGCCGTAAGCGCTGATGGCCTGATAGGCATGATCGTCCGACATGATGAACAGAATGTTTGGACGCTCCGCCTTCTCCTGCGCTAGGACAAACGAACTTGCACCGAGCAGGCAGAGAAAAGCAAGCAAACAAAGGTGGGCTAGCAAACGCATGGCGAGAGGCGCTTTCTGGCAGCAAGACAGGTGAGGGGTTGTGTCCGAAGGCAATCGCATTGTCGCTAAGCGATAGGTACCCGTCAAATCGGCCTGGTCAGTTCAGCCACCAGAAGCCCAGGTTGAGGTAGGTGGCAAAACTGACCCAAGCCAGATAGGGGACGAAGAGCCAAGCCGCGACGCGATCGATTCGCCAGAACCAGGCAATGGTCGCGACAATCGCCAACCACATCAGCACGATGTCGATCAGGGCCAGACCAGGCTGCTGGGCTCCGAAGAACAGAGCACTCCAGGCGGCATTGAATGCCAGTTGGGTGATGAAGAGTGACCAGGTCGTCCACCGTTGTGCCGGAGAACTGCGATTGGCGGCTCGACCGGCCGCGATCGCCATCATGATGTAGAGCAACGTCCAGACTGGACCAAAGATCCAGTTGGGTGGGGTCAACGGCGGCCGTTGCAGCGACGCGTACCAACCGCCCGGCATAAACATGGTTCCAAACGAGGCGGCCGCAAAAGTCAGTAAAAACGCCAAGGCGTAACTCAGCCAGCTGGTAAGCGTGCTGCGATTGGCGAGGGGGCGAGTTTCGGTAGCTGAGGGTGACATGTCGTGCTCGCAGGCGTGAATCCAGTGTGCGGTATCGGGCAAAGCTCATTATTGGCAGCGGTTTCTGGTCGACCAGTCTGGTGAACCCGCACTCACGGTGCGGAGAGGGCGATCCGCACAACCGATTGTGAGGCTAAAGCCAGAATTCACGTAACCTTTGAGGTGAAGGCTTGATTCCTCGCGGAATACAGGGCTTTGGGTGTTTTTTTCCGGTTCGCTGAGACCACGACTTGTGAAACGGTCTCTGAAATCTGGTCTTGGCACACGCCTTGCTAATTACCGATGCATGCTGGCTGGTGTCAGCGAGGAGTCCTCTCGAATCAAGCAGGAGAATCAGTCATGTCCAACGTCGCGAATCAAGCCCGAGCTAAAGCCGAAGATGCCACCGCCTCCCTGTCCAACGCCGCTAGTGGCATGGCCCAGGATGCCGGGAACTACGTCCAAGATATGAGCAAGAATGTTGCTTCCTCCGTTGGCAAGGGTGCCGAACAGGCAGCTACCTACATGGGTCACCGGGCGGAAGACGCCAAAACGGCTCTAGGCGGTTCGCTCAAGTCGGCTGGCGAGAGCCTGCGTGCTGCTTGTCCCGAAGAGGAGAGCATGATGCATTCGGCCGCTTGTTCGGTTGCCGACACGCTCGAAAACACCGGCAAGTACATTGAAGAGCAAGGCTTCAATGGCATGGTGGAAGACATCACGGCCACGATCAAGCGGAACCCAATTCCCGCGATCTTCATTGCCGCTGGTATTGGCTTCCTCGTCGCCCGCGCTTGCACGTCTTCTAGCCGGAGCTAACCGATCATGGCAACCGACCTGCGAACCGATTACGCGGAGCCCGGCTCTACGGCCGCTCCCAGCATGACGCATCTGGTGAGTGGCATTATCGCCGATGCACAAGAGTTGATGAAGCAGCAGCTTGCTCTGTTTCGCACCGAAGTAAAAGAAGACGTGCGAAAGACGAAGGCCGCGGTCATCGCCTTGGTCACCGGTTTGGCGCTGGCCTCGGTCGGTGGCACGTTGCTCTGTTTCATGTTCGTGTATGCACTCGAGGCAGCGACGGAGTTGCCGCTGTGGGGCTGCTTTGGAATCGTCGGCGGCCTGTTGGCTGCTGGCGGCGGCATCGCCTTTTATGGTGCCCTACGGAAGTTTAACGAATTCAATCCCCTGCCGGACGAATCTGCCCGAGCGCTGAAGGAGAATGTGCAATGGATCACTCAGCAGAGATGAGCATTCAAGAAACGCTGGCGATTCGTGGCCAGATGGACGAAACACGCACTGCTTTAACGGAGAAGCTCGAAATGCTCGAAAGGCAAGTCAGCGATACCGTTCAAGGTGCTGCCGACACCGTCGAACAAGTAAAGCACGCGGTCGAAGACACGGTACAAACTGTCAAGACTCAGGTGCGCGACACGGTTGACGCCGTGGGTGAAGCGTTCAACATCGCCCATCACGTCGAGCGTCACCCTTGGCCAATGGTCGCTGGCGCTGCAGCGGTCGGCTTTGTCGGTGGCTACATGATGCTGCACAAATCGAGTGACGCCCGTGCTGACGAGAAGTTCCGTCACCTTTCTGCAGCGCAGGCCAGCTTGCCGCAGGGTGCTTACAACGCCAGCAGCAACTTTGAACCAACGCCACGGGCCGTGCCGCAGAGTGAGTCGCGACCCAGCCGCTCGTCGCACATGATGAGCCAACTGGGAGAAGCTCTCAAACCGGCGACAACCCAACTACAGGGTTTGGCGGTTGGTGCGGCGCTCGGACTCTTCCGAGACATGATTATCAAAGCGGCTCCCAAGCCACTCGAAGGTCAGATTAACGAAATCATCGATGGGCTGACGACTTCATTGGGCGGTCAGATAATTCGCGGCTCGATCCTGGGTGAACAGCAACCCAACCAATCAACGCAGCAGCGGTGGTCATAGAAATACGCTTTTGCAGGTTGAAACAATAAACGGCCCTTGGTGAAACACTCACCAGGGGCCGTAAGTTTTTCTTGATCGCTTGGACTACGTTAGGACTTCTTCTGCATGTGAGCCGGTGCCTTGACCGTCACCACCGGGCACTTGGCGTGTCGTACGATCGACTCAGCGACACTTCCCATCAGCAGGCGGCCAATTCCCGTGCGCCCATGCGAGCCCACGACGATAAAGTCGGCACCTTCTTCTTCCGCAGCTTGCACAACAGCTGTTGCCGGGTCGCCTGTCACCAGGCGATAGACGACGGGAACATTCGGATCGGTCGGTTTGATCTCGTGCAGCATGCGAGTCAACTCAGTACGGTCTGGTTCCACCAGCCCGTAATACAGTTCGCCACCGCCATAGGCCATCGGTGGTTCTTCCACGTGCAAAATTACGATCGTGCCGCCGCCATCACGGGCGAGCATCGTCGCCATATTGAGCGCTGCCTGTCCCGCCGTGGAAAAATCGACCGGCAACAAAATCTTCTTCGCCTGCATGGTTCCGCCCTCCTAGGTGTGAATCGATCTATCAGCATTATCGGCCACCGCAATCGGCGGGGAAATAGCTAAGGCAGTGAATCATGAGCGAAATCGTGAAGGCCTTCGCTTGCCGGCAGTTGCAGTCGTTGCCGCCTACCGAAAACAGCCGTTTCTTGGTACGCTGGCAATTCCGATTACGGCAGGCAACTGTTGGTCGTTTCGCAGCGTTTTTGATAGGAATGGGAGCGATGGCAACCCCGCGCGTGTTGATCTTGCGAGCACCCGGCAGCAACTGCGATCAGGAAACTGCTTTTGCCTTTGAGACCGCCGGTGCGAAGGCGGAGGTGGTTCACTTGAATCGCCTGCTCGAGCGCCCCGCCCTCGCCGCCGATTATCAAATCCTCAGCATTCCCGGTGGCTTCAGCTATGGCGATGACATTGCCGCTGGTCGCATTTTCGGCAACCAGATTCGCCATCACCTGCGCGATACCCTGCAGGAGTTCCGCGCCGCAGGCAAACTGATTCTCGGCATCTGCAACGGCTTTCAGATCCTCATCAAGTCAGGCATCTTGCTGCCGGATCGTGCCGATGAGCCCCAAGCTACACTCACGCTCAACGATTCCGGCAAGTTCGAAGACCGTTGGATTTGGCTGCGGACCGCCAGCCAGAAGTGCGTGTTTTTGCAAGGCATCGAACAGATGTACCTGCCCATCGCGCATGCCGAAGGGAAGTTCATCGCCCGCGACGAAGCTACCCTCAATCAACTTGACGCTGCTGGCCAACTCACCCTTCGTTACGACTCGCCTCCGGAAGGTGCCTCGCTGACTACGGACGGCTTGCTGCCGTATCCCGTTAATCCCAACGGTGCTCAGCGGAACGTCGCTGGCCTGTGCGACGACACGGGCCGAGTTTTTGGCTTAATGCCGCATCCCGAGCGGCACATCGACCCCACGCATCACCCGAGGTGGACCCGCGAAAAGCATGAGCGGGGTGATGGCTTGGCAGTCTTTGAGAACGCCGTGCGTTTCTTCGGCTAGATGCCCGTCCCGCGTACGAAAAAAGCCTCGCAGGGCGAACCGTGCGAGGCTTTTCAATTTCCATTCTTCAGCTTGCTGAGGGCTATTTCTTTGCCAGTTCAGCTTCGATGACCTTCACCACTTCGGCATCGTCGGGCGAAGTGCGCGGGGCAAAGCGGGCGACCACTTCACCATTGCGACCGATCACGAACTTTTCGAAGTTCCAGCTGATCTTGCCCTTGCCGGTTGGTTTGGTGTCGGCAGCAGTGAGGCTCTTGTAGAAGGGGTCGGCTTCTTCGATGATCTTGCCATCTTTTTCGACAGTGTTCACGTTGAGCTTCGAGAACATATCGAACTTCACGCCGTAAGTTGACGAGCAGAACTCAGCGATCTTGTCTTCGCTCAAGGGCTCTTGCTTGCCGAACTGGTTGCAGGGAAATCCCATCACAGCCAATCCCTTGCCGTTGTACTTTTCGTGCAAGGCTTCGAGTTCCTCGTACTGACCGGTCAGGCCGCACTTGCTGGCGACATTCACAACCAGCAGGACCTTGCCCTTGTATTGAGACAGGTCGACTTCTTTGCCGGCGATATTCTTTACTTTGTGATCGAGCACGGCCGGAGCCTTTTCTGCGTTGGGAGCCTTATCGGCTGCGTAAACGGTGCTGATACAGGCAGCGACCACACTTGTTAAAAGCAACGTATTCCACTTCGTCATCGTTCATTCTCCGGGGATATTGAGGCGGGAGCCAGGACTCATGAAATCTGGCTGCGGCAGGCGCATGTTCGCCGCCACGAAGATTAACCCTAACAGTTGGTCGCAGCACTTGCCAGTGTCACGGTCAAAAAGCGATCGGCTGGCAAGTTGCACGGCCAAGGACTTGTCTACTTCTGCTTACGGACCCAGATCAAAAACTTTGCCATCGCAGGATGAGCGGAAAGAAGCTCCAGGGTGAAATACGAGCGGCCAAGTTCACGCTCATCCGGAATAAGGTCGTGAATCGCCGAGTGACAATCACTGCACAGATCGACGGTGGCTTGCATCTGTTCGCGCGAGTAACGCTTGCGGAACCAAGTGCGCCGATGGCAGGCTCGGGGAATCAAATGGTGGCGACTGCCGCTGACCTTCAACAACCGCCGGCATAGTTCACATTCAAACTCGGCACTCATTGCTGAATCTTAGGACGTGCGTCAAGGCATCGCTTTCGGCAATGGCTGTCCCTTCGCTGGGAGCAGAATGCGAAACAGCCCGAATTTCGGAGAGCTGCCGTCTTCTTTTTTTCCGCTCGTCGCAGCGGTGATATAGAGGTAAGAACCGTTGGCCTGGTTCGCGCCGAAGGTGCAGTTCGTGGGATCGCCGGGCGTAGCAATAAACGCCAGATGCTCACCCTGGGCGGAAAAGACATAGATGCCCGCTTTGTCGCCGGTGCCCGCGGTCGCATAGATGTTGCCCGCCGTATCGAGCGTCATGCCGTCGATACCCCGTCCCGAGACAAAATCAAACAGCACGCGTTTGTCCGCGAGCATGCCTTTCCGTTGCACCGTCATAGCAACTAGGTGTACGTTTCCCTTCGGATTGTTGTCGGCGATGTAAACGGTTTTGCCATCGGCGGAGACCAGAATCCCGTTCGGCTTCTGCACTTCACGCGTCGCGACGATCACGTCACTTTTCTTACCGGCAACTGGAGCGGCCACGAGAAACACCGCTTCAAAATCGAGATCCCGCGGATCGTCGCCGACGTAACGTGGATCGGTGAAATAGACCCGGTTCTGACCATCAATGGCCAAATCATTCGGGCTATTGAATCGCTTCCCTTGAAAGTTGTCGGCCAGCGTTTCGATCTTGCCGTCTTTCTCTCCTTGGATACCAGCCGTAATCGAGATCCGCCGATTGCCACCAGTGTTGGCCCCCTCACAGGCAATCAAGCGACCTTGGGAATCAAACAGCAGTCCGTTGCTGCGGCCACTGGGGTCGCGAAAAACCTTGGTCTCTTTCGTAGTCGTATCAAAACGAAAAATCTTGGTGCCGATGTCTGAAAACAAAATCGAGCCATCCGGTGCCAGCGCGGGGCCCTCGGTGAATTCACCCTCGCCCCATAACTTTTCCAGCTTCGCCGTTTCGGAAACCAGCGCCCGTTGTTTTACCGGTGCGAAAACTCCCTTGATCGGTTCTGCGACGGCAACAAACTTTGCCGCAGCGATGCCTTCGCCTGAGAGTACGCAGCGGAGACCAATATGGGGACCGCGCGTTTCTGGAGTCACCTTTTTCACAACAGCCGTCGCCAATTGATCGGCTGGATCAGTCCAACTGCCGCCGCGCAGCACCGGACCAGCTTCAGTGGTGCACCATTCCCACAAATAGCCATGCACGTCATAGAGGCCCCAGTTGTTCGGCTTCTTGGCACCGACGACGGGATCGTTACCAGCTGCATTCCCGTTGAACCAGGCAAACTCACCAAGCTTGCTTTCATCGTCGCCAAACGAGAATTTCGTGTTGGTGCCTGCTGCGGTCGCGTATCCCCATTCCTCCGACGTCGGCAATCTTACTTCCTGCTTGGGTCCGATCAATTTCTGACGCCGGAGTTCCGACGTAATGCGGTCGCAAAAATGCTTGGCCTCTTGAAAATGGAATCGCTCGCACGAATTTCGCTCACCTTTCCACTCGCTAGGATTCTTGCCCAGCGCGACACGCCATACGTTCTGAGTCACTTCGTAGCGCGAAATTGCGAACGGCTCTTTTACCTTTTCGTCGGTGGGAAACTTCCCTGTTCCCGGTGTGATCAGCACAAACTCGTTGCGAAAGGTCTCGAGCAACTGCACACCCTCTGGGGCAAGTTCGCTCGAAAACGTAGCAGCCAGCAACAGCCAGGCAATCATGAAGGCATCCTCAGCGGTGGGAAGTTCGATTTTTCTAGCTGGCGACGGTGAGGTGTCCCTTTTCGAAGGCTGCAGCCATCGCTTGCGGAACTTGCGCTTCGGCTTCGACCAGGGCGGCGCGGTTCTCGGCGACCTTGGCCTTCATTTCCTGTTCGTGGGCGATGGCTTCACTGCGGCGTTGCTCCGCCATGGCGCGGGCCACGCGGGTATCGGCTTCGGCCGCATCGGCCTGCAAACGAGCGCCAATGTTCTGGCCAACGACCACGTGGGCGATATCAATCGAAACGATTTCGAACGCCGTTTGATTGTCGAGACCACGATCGAGCACCGCGCGGGAAATTCGATTCGGATTGGCGAGCACGTCTTTGTAGTTATCAGACGAGCCAATCGAAGTAATGATCCCTTCACCGACGCGGGCGATGACGGTGTCTTCCGTAGCGCCGCCAATCAGGCGGGCCAGATTGGTGCGGACGGTCACGCGAGCTTTGACGCGTAATTCGATGCCGTCCTTGGCCACGGCCGCGAGGGTATCGTTGCCACTACGTCGCGGATCGGGGCAGTCGATAACTTTGGGATGTACGCTGGTGCGGACCGCATCCAGCACATCACGGCCGGCAAGGTCGATCGCTGCAGCCTGATCAAAGTCGATCTCAATTCCCGCGCGATGGGCGGCGATGATAGCGTGGATCACATTCATCACGTTACCGCCGGCCAGGTAGTGAGCTTCGACGCGGGCGGTGCTGATGCCGGTTCGGCGGTTGATATCGAGACCAGCCTGGGCGGCCATGATCTTGGCCTGTACCACGATTCGCATGTTCACTTGCCGGAACCACATGCCCACGAGCGCGATCATGCTGACATCGGCGCTCGACATGTAGGCCTGAAACCAGACCTTGCCGAACGCGGCGAAGGCGATCGCGGCAAAGAAGAGCACCATGCCCGCAATGGCCACGACCGAGAGGATGGCAATCGTTTCCCAGCCCCAACCTTGGTTTTGGGCGGGGTTTTGGGCAAGCAGAAATGCGGAATCCATTGAGGCAGGCTCCAGCGGGAATTAGCCGTCGTTCGTTCAATAGCAAATGTTCATTGGCAATCGTTTGTGCCCCCAGAATAGCCTACGCAGAGGGGAGTTGAAAGCCAGCAGCCAGCTTGCGGCAGCCGTAGGCAGCGTCCCGGCTTCAGCCGCTGATTCGATACGCCAGATCGGTGTCTCTGCGTGCCGTCTGCTGTGTTGACTGGCGGCGCAAGCGAAAAACACTTGACAATGAATTGTCATGTCGAGAAAATGAAGTAAATTAATGCACAGCAAATATTGTCTATGTGATGCGTAGATGTTCTTCGTTGAGAAGAGCCTGCGCTCGCTGTGCGCAGGTGACGAGCCAGGGGGACGGCTGCCGGGCGGTTCGTGCGACTCCGATGCACGGGAGGTTGATGGCAATCCCCAGCGTGGGTCTGGAGAAGCCTGTTGGTGCGAAACGACGAGTGAGTATCTCCGGCGGTGCCGGCCACTTGCTGGCGCGGTTGGGGCAACTTGGGCAAAGATAACAATTGGTTATCAGCGGATCGCCATGATTTGCGGATTGGTTGGCATAACAGGCGGATGGGCTAAGAGTTACGGCAAATAGTTATCACAGAAAAATGCGTGAAAAGGTTATCAAAAATGGTTATCAGAGCAACGTGGATTGGCAGGCAAGGTCTCCACCTTGGACTTTCGCCCCCCCGCAGGTTGAGCGAGGCATTTGCCGGGGGGCGGCAGTTGCCGGCATAGCCAGCGAAGACGGGGCTGGCGGCTGGGCGAAGTGCGGTCAAACCGACTGTCACGGCTTGGTTGCCTGCCACCCGGAGCTAATGGCGCGACCCAGCTAGTCGCTCCCAACGGGACCGTAGCAACCACAGCCGCCCATTGCGAACTTTAGCCTGCGGGCGCTATCATGGTCGTTTGCCCGTGGGAGATTCTGGGCTGTTTGCCCGTGGCTCGACGAGTGCGTTTCTTGGCAGCTGGCGATCTTTGTAAGGTGGATGAGGCTATGGCGCGGAAAGGTTCGGCGTTTGCGGGTCTGTGGGTTGCAATTACCACGCCTCTCAAAGATGGCCAGTTGGACGAAGCAAAACTGAAGGAACAGGTCGAGTTTCAGATCGCCGCCGGTACGCACGGGCTCTGCCCGGTGGGCACGACCGGTGAATCGCCCACCCTGTCGCACGAAGAGCACGAACGGGTTATTTCCATCGTCGTGCAAACCGCTCGTGGCCGCTGCAAGGTGATGCCCGGCACCGGTTCCAACAGCACTGCCGAGGCGCTTCGCCTGACCAAATGGGCCGCCAAGGAAGGTGCCGACGCTGCCCTCATCGTAGGTCCCTATTACAACAAGCCAACGCAAGAAGGCTTCTATCAGCATTACAAGGCCATTGCCGAGCAAGTTGGCATTCCGATTTGCGTCTACAACATCCCAGGACGCACCGGCAAGAACATCGAGCCCGAGACTTTCGTCCGCTTTGCGGAATTGCCGAACATCACGCTGGTAAAAGAAGCGACCGGTTCGCTCGACCAGGCATCTCAAATCCTCAGCGCCACTGACCTGACGATTCTCAGCGGTGATGACAGCCTGACGTTGCCCCTGCTGTCGGTCGGCGGTGAAGGTGTGATTTCCGTCGTCGGCAACATTGTGCCAAAAGACATGCTGGCTTTGCTCGCGGCGTATGCCAAGGGCGATACGAAGGGCGCCGAGAAGTGGCATCACAAGTTGTTCCACCTTTGCCGCGATATGCTGGGCCTCTCGACCAATCCCATTCCGCTCAAGGCCGCGATGCAGATGCTCGGCCGCGACACGGGGGAACTGCGATTGCCAATGACTCCGCTCGACGCGGCCGGTGAAGCCAAGTTGAAGAAGACGCTCGTCAACTACGGCTTGCTGTAATCGCAATTAACTCCCTCGCCTCAGCATTCTGGGGAGAGGGTCGGGGTGAGGGGCTGCGGCTCTATTGCATTTCCGAATCAATCGACGTCCGCCAACAAAAGTTACCTGTGATCCATGCGTGAACTGAAAATATTTTCCGGTCAGGCCAACCGACCCTTGGCCAAGAGCATCTGCAGCTTCCTGCATTTGCCGCTGGCCGAAATCACGCTGGGTAAATTCCCGGACGGCGAGAACTTCTGCAAGATCGAAGAAGATATTCGCGGCCGCGATATCTTTCTGGTGCAGCCCACCTGCCCACCCGTCAACGATCACTTGATGGAACTGCTGATCATGATCGACAGCTGTAAGCGGGCTTCGGCCGAACGCATTACAGCGGTCATCCCGTACTTTGGCTACGCGCGGCAAGATCGCAAAGACGAAGGTCGCGTGCCAATCACCGCCAAGCTCGTCGCGAATCTCATTACCCGCGCCGGTGCTGACCGCGTGCTGACGATGGACCTGCACTCGCCGCAGATTCAGGGTTTCTTCGATTGCCCCGTGGATAACCTCTACGCGGCTCCCGTGCTGCAAGAGTGGGCTTCGTCGTTGCCCTATGCGGAAGAGGACCGTGTCGTCGTCAGCCCGGATGTCGGTAGCATCAAGCGCGCTCTCGGCTACGCCAAGCGAATGGGGGGCAAGCTCGCCATTGTCGATAAACGCCGTGACAACGCCCTGGAAACTCGCCAGGAGCACATTATCGGCGGACCGATCGCTGGCAAAGCCGCGTTCATGTTCGACGACATGATCACCACCGGTGGCTCGATCACCGGCGCTGCCGCCCGCGTCCATGAAGCTGGCGCCCGTGAGATTTTCGTTGCTGCCACACACGGTGTGTTGTGCGGCAAAGCGATCGAAAAGATCAAGGACTCCAAGATCACCACGCTGGCCGTGTGCGATACTGTTCCTGTTCCTCAGGACAAACGCTTGCCCAACATGCAGGTTCTCTCGGTCGCTCCGCTCTTGGCCGAAGCCATCAAACGCATCCACCACGATCAGTCGATCAGCATTCTGTTTGACAAGTCGGATGAGTAACCTGCTCGCCGGCAAATAGCGATTCGTGCGGATCGTCTCGTTCGCCGGCTAGTTGAATCGTCGTGAAGACCGCTCGCTTGCCCGGCAAGATCGTTCCCAGACAATTCTGCAGTCCAAGTCCTTCCGCGCCGTTGATGGTTCCCATGCGCAGGATTTGCTCAGGTGAAACTGCTGGATGATTCGCCCGTACCTGCTGCAGTTCTTTCCACACCGATAGATCGGGATTGCTCGCTCGGGAATCGGTACCCACCGCCACGCGTGCGCCGGAGTTGAGCATCTGAGAGAGTGGATACGGTTCGTGATCAAAGTACCCCTGCGTGCGCGGGCAATAGACAATGGTCAGTCGGTCTCGATGTACTGCCGCAAAGGCGATTTCATCCGGCTGCAGATAATTGCCATGGGCGATCAACGCATGGTGTGCTTTCGAAAGTGCCTGCAGATAATCGAGTGGCCGCAAACCTTTTGTCAGTGAGTTTGAATACCAGGCACCGAGACTTCGAAGCAGCTCGACGAGCGGTCCTGTTTGGTTACGCAGCAGTTCGAGTTCCTCTCGCGATTCCGCGACGTGCATGGTCAGCGGGCACTGCCGCTCGGCACTTAACCTTACCGCAGCTGCCAACAACTGGGGATGCACTGTGTACGGGGCATGTGGGCTAAGCCCGCGTAGCTGATTGCCCTGCACTCCCGGCAGCAAGTACTCGGTGGCCAATTGGAGCAGTGGACCGACCCGCTCGGGGTTCAGGCTGAGCAATTCAAAGAACACGACCCCTGTTTGCTTTTGTGGCTCATTCAGCCAATGGTCGACAAACAGCGGCGTCGCGATTTCTCCGATGGCCGCTGTGCCCGTGGTTCTTACCTCTTGCAAGCCCTGAATCAAGGCCTGTTCTTCTTGCCCCAGCACCGCGGGCTGCTCGCGTCGCCAGGCCACTACTTGCCGCAACCACTGGCTGAACGATGTGCCTCGCTCACCAAAGGGCTGGTCGAACAGGCTGAACTCCAGGTGCGTGTGGGCGTTAATTAGGCCCGGCAACAGGGCGACATTGCCCAGGTCGATCGTCGTCTCTTCACCCGCCGCTTGTGAACCAAGGGCGACGATCAGCCCGTCGGAACTAACCGTCACGACGCCGTTTTCGATCGGTTCGCGAGCGACGGAAAAAACCCAGCGAGCCCGGTAAGCGGTAGTGGTCTGGCGATCCATGAAGGCCCGTGGTTTGTGAGTGAAGCGTGGTTGCGCGTCCGCCCGTTCGTTGCAATCGCTATCACCCGCCGACTATCATCTTGCCGGGGGGGAACGACGATGACCTATATTACGGCAGGCTGTGGTTCGAGCATTTTACGATAAGAACGACATGATCAAACGCATTCTCGTCACTGGTGGCGCTGGGTTTCTTGGGTCACATCTCTGCGAACGGCTCGTGGAACTTGGGCACGACGTGATCTGCCTCGACAACTTCTTCACGAGTCAGAAGAGCAATATTACGCATCTGATTGGCCGAACCAACTTCGACCTCATCCGCCACGATGTGACCTTGCCGTTTTGGCTCGAGGTCGACGAAATTTACAACCTCGCCTGCCCGGCCGCACCCGGTCATTATCAATTCAATCCTATCAAGACGCTCAAGACTTCGGTCATGGGGGCGATCAATGTTCTCGGCATGGCGCGCCGCTGCCGCGCCAAGGTGCTGCAAGCCTCGACCAGCGAAGTCTATGGCGACCCCGAGGTTCACCCCCAGCGAGAAGACTATCGCGGTAACGTGAACCCCATCGGCCCCCGGGCTTGCTACGACGAAGGAAAGCGAGCCGCCGAAGCGCTGTTCATGGACTATCACCGCGTGAACC
The DNA here is from genome assembly GCF_049819085.1 of Anatilimnocola aquadivae. Classification (GTDB taxonomy): domain Bacteria; phylum Planctomycetota; class Planctomycetia; order Pirellulales; family Pirellulaceae; genus Anatilimnocola. Next base: position 5,036,681 of record NZ_CP187419.1, on the reverse strand, counting down.
GCATCAACATTCGCATCGTGCGAATCTTCAACACCTACGGCCCGCGCATGCACCCGTTCGATGGCCGCGTCGTCTCGAACTTCATCCGCCAGGCACTGCAGGGCGAAGACATCACGCTGTTTGGCAACGGCCTGCAAACTCGCTCTTTCTGTTATCGCGACGATCTTATCAGCGGCATCATTCGGATGATGGAAGGTCCCGACTCGTTCATTGGGCCCGTGAATCTCGGCAACCCGGACGAGTTTACCGTGCGAGAATTGGCCGAGATGGTTCTCGAATTGACGGGCTCAAAATCGAAGATCATCCACGAAGATCTTCCTGCCGATGACCCGACCCGCCGTCGCCCGGATATCTCCCTCGCTCGCGAGAAACTCGACTGGGAACCCACCATCAAACTTCGCGAAGGTCTGCAAAAGACCATCGACTGGTTCCGCAACATCGACCTCTCGCACTATCGCCCCCCGACTCCCAATTACTAGCACGTACAGGAATTAGGCTGCCGGTTGCCGTCCCACGTCAGTGGGCGGTGCGCAATGTAATCGCCCGTTACGTTGACCCTTGCCACACCAGCGTTTAGAGTAGGTTTTGGAAGGCAGCCAAGTGCTGGCACGCCACCGCGGGCGAAGTCGCTCGGGGCATGGTGGGTCCGTGACGCTTGTCGCCGGCAACTCTTATCGCTCCTGATTGGCCATTCGTGCATGCTCGCAAAACGTGTGATTCCCTGTCTCGATGTCAATCAAGGCCGGGTCGTGAAAGGTACGAACTTCCTGCAGCTGCGCGACGCGGGTGACCCCGTCGAAGTGGCTCGCCGCTACGAGCAAGAAGGAGCTGACGAGCTCGTTTTTCTCGATATCACCGCCAGCCACGAACAGCGGGGCATCATGCTCGATGTGGTACGTCGCACGGCAGAACAAGTCTTCATGCCGCTGACCGTCGGCGGCGGCATCCGCACCATCGAAGATATTCGCGCTCTACTCAACGCCGGTAGCGACAAGGTTTCGATCAATTCCGCTGCGTGCAAAGACCCGAACTTCGTCCGCGAAGCCGCCCGCCGCTTTGGCAATCAGTGCATCGTGGTCAACATCGACCCCAAACGCGTCCAACGCGATGGCCGCGAGGTGTGGGAAGTTCACATCAACGGCGGCCGAACCCCCACTGGCCTGGAAGCAGTTGCTTGGGCCAAAGAAGTGGAAGCCTTGGGTGCCGGCGAGATCGTTTTGACTAGCATGGACTGCGATGGAACCAAGGATGGCTACGACCTGGAAATCACCCGCGCGGTAAGCGACGCAGTCACGATTCCGGTCGTCGCCAGCGGTGGTGCCGGTAAGCCGGAACACCTGGCCGATGCCATCCTCATCGGTCGGGCCGATGCCGCCCTCGCTGCGAGCATCTTCCACTTTGGCGAGTTCACCATTCGCCAAACGAAAGAAATCATGGCTGGGCGCGGAGTGCCGGTGAGGCTGTAGGACCGAGGTCGGAGAGCAGAGATCAGAAGTCAGAGTTCAACGACTCCCGACTCCTGCCTCATGGAATGGAACAGAGAGAAAAAGGAAAACAAACATGAGTCACTCACCATCACCGGCCCCTTCGGGGCCACCGGCTGCAGCGCCGTCGATCGAAGACCTGATCAAGAAAATGTCGGTCGAGACTCACGATCTCGAAGTCGACAAGTTCTTCCGCGCACTCGTCAAGTTCGAAGGCTCCGACTTGCACATGAAGGTTGGCCGGCCGCCGATGATTCGCGTGCGCAATGAACTGCGCCCGCTCAATCATCCGAACATCGAGCGCATCGAGATGGCGAAGCTGTTGGTGCCCATGATGAACGACCGCAATCGCCGCATCTATGACGACGAAGGCGGCGCCGACTTTTCGCATAGCTGCGATGTCGATGGCGTTCGTTGGCGCTTTCGTGTGAACTTGCTGCAACAGAACGGCTGCATGGGCATGGTCGCCCGCCGTATCAGCAACAAGATCCCGAACTTCGAAGGCCTGTACCTGCCTCCTTCGATCGAGAGTCTTTGCTTCTACGATCAAGGGATGGTGCTCCTCGCCGGCGTGACGGGTTCCGGCAAGAGTACGACGATTGCCTCAATGCTCGACTTTATCAATCGTCGTGAGCGGGTACACATTCTGACGCTGGAAGACCCGATTGAATTCATCTTTTCGGAAGACAAGGCGCTCATCAACCAGCGCGAAGTCGGCTTCGATGTGAAGGATTTTAAGATCGGCATGAAGCACGCGGTCCGCGAAGATCCCGACATCATGCTCGTGGGCGAAATGCGTGACGAAGAAACCTTCATGACGGCCATTCACGCGGCCGAAACGGGCCACTTGGTGTTCGGAACTATCCACGCCAGTTCGGCTCCTTCGACCATCGGCCGTATTCTCGACTTGTTCCCCGAAGCGATGCACAAGGCGATTCGTTCGGCCATTGCGTTTAACATGAAGGGCATCGTCGCGCAAAAGCTGCTGAAGAGCATCAAGCCGGGCGTGCCGCGCGTGCCCACGTGCGAAATCATGCTCTTCAACGCGATCATCAAGAAGATCGTGCTCGAGTCGCAAGACAATAAACTGGCCGATGCGATCCGCATTGGTGCGGCCGACGGCATGCAAGATTTCACCATGAGTTTGAAGCAATTGATCGACGACAACTTGATTGACCGGCCGACTGCTTTTGAAGTGGCACCCAACCCCGACGCGCTGAAGATGGCCCTCAAAGGCATCAATGTTTCGCAGCCTGGAATTATCTAATGTTTCGCACCTTGACGACCTGTTCGGTCGCCGCGCTGATCGTGTTGATTGGCGTTGGCGTCGCCGATGCCCAATGGGCCGAATACACGACCGGTGAATCCGATCCGCATACACTCAATCGCGGTGGTGGCTGGTATCTGGCCATTTGGAAGATCCTGCTCCTGCTCTTTACGTTCTGGATGTGGGTAAAGACGACGGACTGGATCAGTCAAGACACGCATGAAATCGGCAAGAGCATCGGCCTGCCACCGGAGGTTTGGAACCCGGTCGCCGTGTTCTCGTTCTTGCTGGTCTTCATCATCGCGATGCTGATTCCTATTTTCTTTGCGGGATACTTCCTGATTCTGGTTGCCTACATTGCTCCCCTGGCGACCTATATCGCGCTGCGCAATAGCCGCGTGACCAAAGAACGCAAAGTGCTAACGCCCGATCACTTCAAACGAATGATCACTAACATCGGCCGCGGTAATAAAGGTCCCGTTGAAGAAAAACAGCCTTGGGAACTGGGCCCCGCGGTCGAGATGCAGGCGGTGGGACCGATCGCGACCGTCAACCAGGCGAACATGATCGAAGCGCGGCAATCGCCGGCTTACGTTCCGGTGAAGCGCCTGCTCGCCGATGGCATCGAGAATCGAGCCGAGAAGATCATGCTTGATTTCACTGCCGAAGCAGTGACCGTTCGCTATTACGTCGATGGTGTCTGGCACAACGGCAATCCCAAAATCCACGAGAAAGAGCAACTCACTCGCCAATGGGGCGATCAGATGTTGTTCGTCCTTAAGAAGCTCGCCGCTCTCAATCCGGCCGATCGCCGCAACAAGCAGGAAGGTAAGCTGAAGGTCGAGTTCAACAACGCCAAGTACGACACGCAACTGATGTCGCAGGGCACGCCCACCGGTGAACGGGCTGTGCTGACATTGGTCTTTGTAACGAAGCACGTGCGTTCGCTCGAAGAACTCGGTATGCGCGATAAGCAGCGTGACCAGCTGAAAGAAATCCTTGGGATGGGCAGCACCGGCATCGTCGCGTTTTCGGCGATGCCCGGCGATGGCCTCACTTCCACTTGGGTCGCCGCCTTGCGAGCCACCGACCGTTTGCTGCGAGACTTTGTTTCGCTGGAACTCGAGACGGCCAAAGAACCCGAAATCGAAAACGTCAATTCACAGCGAGTGAGCATTGCCGCTGGCGAGACCATTGAGTCGGTGTTGCCAAAAGTGCTGCTGAAGATGCCCGAAGTGCTGTGCGTGCCGAACATCACCAGCGGCGCGGTGCTGAAGGTGTTAACCGAAAAAGCGATCGACGATGCCAAACTGGGCATCGTCAGCTTGCGGGCCAAGGAAGCTCCGGACGCCGCCCTCCGCCTGCTGGCGCTCAAGCCGCCGATGCCGCAATTCGCGGAGCAACTGAAGGCGGTCATCAATCAGCGTTTGATTCGCAAACTATGCGACTGCAAACAGGCAGTGCCGCTGACGCCGGAACTGAGCCAGCGATTGGGCATTCCGCCCGGTCGTGTTGATCACATCTATCGCGAATACCAGCCGCCAACGCCGGAACAATTGGCGGAGATGAAGAAGAAAGATATCCCGGTAACTTGCCCCAAGTGTCGCGGCATTGGCTATCACGGTCGCACGGCGATCTACGAAATCATGGTTCTCGACGACCGAATGAAGCAAGCCTTGATTCAGCAGCCCAAATTGGAAGTGCTGAAGCAGGTCTCGCGGCAAGCCGGCAATCGATCCTTGCAAGAAGAAGGAATTCTCCTCGTCGCGCTAGGCGTGACGTCACTTACCGAGTTACAGCGTGTGCTCAAGCAGTAAGTGATTGGTCCCTAGGTCGTTCGAGAGAAATTCAGTCTGCGGAGTTCTTCAAATGCTCATGTTCTTATTACTCTTTGTGGTCTTTGCCATTGCCGCCGGAGCACTCTGGTTTCATGGCTTGTGGGGCAACGCGATCACGCTCATTAACTTGATGCTGGCGATGCTGCTCGCAACGAACTTCTACGAACCGGTGGCAACGATGGCCACCGGCTTCAGTGCCGGTGCTAACTATTTTTGGGACTTCGCCGCAGTCTGGGTTTTGTTCTTCATTTTCTTCGTCATTTTTCGCGTGATCACCGACGGGCTCTCGCAACAACCCGTGAAGTTCATCATGCCGGTCGAGATGGCCGGACGAACCGTGCTGTCCCTGTGGTCGGCTTGGCTGATGGTTTGCTTCGTCACCTTCACCCTGCAAATGGCTCCGCTTAACAGCGTCGAACCGATGGGCGCATGGAAGACTCCGACCGAAGGAACCTTTTTGGGATTTGCCCCCGATCGCATGTGGCTGGGCTTCATGCAGAAAAACTCGCGCGGCTATCTCAGCCGCGGCAACTACTCGGGCGTGGTGAATGCGAGCAAAGACCAAGACACGGGCGCCGAAGTGTTCGATCCCTACGGTGAGTTCACCCACAAGTATCGTTACCGGCGAGAGAAGTACGCTGCCCTGTCGGGTATGACTCCGGAATAGTGCGTTCGCCCAGCGATGACCAACCTTCACGATCGCAGTTCGTCAGCCAACACGATGACCGCCACGAATCACAGCGAATCGAAACTAGAACGAGCCGAACCAGAACTGTCGCAGTATCGCGCAATCAGCCCTTGGGCCGTGGCCACGCTGATTGCCGGCATTGCTGCTCCCCTAGCGCTCGTCGGGCCTCTGTTGTGGTGGGTTCCGCTGCTGGCGATTCCACTGGCGCTGCTTGCCAGCCGTCAGTTGCAGCGCGGCGATCCGCCGTATGTCGGCAAGAAGGCCGCTGTCATAGGCATTTGTCTGAGCATGCTGTTTCTTGGTTGGGCCGTCTCGCAGCGCTTGAGTCGCGAGATCCACGCGACGACTGAAGCGCAACGATTTGTCGATAGCTGGCTCGATCTTTTGCGCGCGGGCAAGCTGCACGAGAGCCATCAGGTTCTCAGTCCTCCCTCGCGACGCACACCCGTGGGTACCGACTTAGACAGCTATTACAAAGCGTCTGCTGAGCCGGCGAAGGAGTTGGATGTCTTTGTAAAGAACCCGGCCGTCGTTGCCCTGACGAGCAAAGATCCCATCGAGCTTGCGCCGGGCGAGATCACCCAGCATGTGGTCGATGCAAATTCCGACTACTTCACCTTTCGCTACGAGATCACACGCGGAACGGTGCCCGGCAGCAGTGGCTCGGTGTGGATTGGGGCAACGCGCGAGCGCAGCCCCATTTCTGGTGCGGTCGAGTGGCAGGTCAGCTCGATCACCGTGACCGAGCCGACAAAGTAAGCACTACTACGCGGTTGTCTTGTTAGCTGTGCTGGCGGTTTCCAACGGCTGGCCCCAGCGATCGATTTCGCAGTTGCAATCGCGGCAGGTGTAGCCGCCCCAGCACATTTGCCGCAGGCTGGTGGGCATGCGCAAAAACCTCAGCTTCCGGCCGCATTCCGGACAATGGACCGCGCGCAAATTGATCCCAAACCGTTCCATGAACTTCGACATGTGCCCACTCCTGTTTCGCTGTTGAGACGACTAATCGCGGCAGTTGTCTGCCCAAGAGGTCAAGCGTGGAGCGGCGCGAATTGTGACAAGCGACGGCGCGCGAAAACTACAATTCGCGTTGAAATTTCACTTCCCCGCCAACGATGGTGTGGCTGGCCCGGCCAATGAGTGGGTAGCCAGCGAGGGGCGTATTGCAGCTTTTCGATTTGAACTTGCGAGGCTCCACTTTCCAGGGCGTGGTGGGATCGATGATGGTGATGTCCGCATCGGCACCAGCCCGCAAGGTCCCTTTGTTTAGGCCAAGCAGTTTGGCAGGATTAATGGTCAGTTTGGCGAGGGCCGACAGCCAGTCGAGATGCCCCGGTTCGATCAACTTGGTGATGACTAGAGGCAAGGTCGTTTCCAGACTGCACATGCCAAACGGTGCCAGGTCGAGTTCCTGCATCTTCTTTTCGGAAGCTCGTGGCGCGTGACCGGTCGAGATGATGTCGATGGTCCCGAACTTGAGGCCCGCGATGCAAGCGTCGACATGCTCGCGCGAGCGGAGGGGCGGATTGAGTTTGAACTCTGCATCGAACGAACGGAGTTCTTCGTCGGTGAGGGTGAAGTTGATCGCACACACGCCAGCCGTCAGTTGGATGCCGCGCAGCTTGGTGCGGCGAACCAGTTCGATGCTGACGGCGCTCGAGATGTTGAGCAGGTGCAGTCGGCCGTGGGTGGCTTCCGTCAGCCTGATATCGCGGCTGGTCATCACGTCTTCGGCTTCGGCGGGCATGCCGGCCAGACCGAGTACCAGCGAGGTCTTGCCTTCGTGCATCACGCCGCCGCGCGAGAGCTCGATCGACTCGGGATGATGCAAGATCGGCTTGTTGAACATCTGAGCGTACTCGAGCGCCCGGCGCAACAATTCGCTGCTTTGAATGGATGAGAGTCCATCACTAAAGGCAATCGCACCGGCTTCGGAGAGGGTGCCGAGTTCGGCGAGTTCTTTCCCCTCCTTGTTCTTGCTGACGCAGGCAATCACCAGCACATTGCAATTCGCCGCGCGGGCCGCTTTTTGCCGCACAAACTCCACGCTGGCTGCCGTATCGATGGGCGGATCGGTCTCTGGCAAACAGGCGATGGTGGTATAGCCCCCCGCGAGCGCCGAGGCCGTTCCGGTCGCGATGGTTTCGTCTTCTTCGCAGCCTGGCTCGCGCAACTGGGTGTGAATATCGATGAGCCCCGGTGCGACGATCTTCCCGGCAGCATCAATGACCTGCTCATCGCCGCGCCCTTCGGCATCGAGCGAGACGATGCGACCGTCTTCGACGAGTACCGACATGACCCGATCGAGACCTTGGTCGGGACAGATCAGGCGGCCGTTTTGAATGAGCAAGCGCATGGGGAGAATGCAGAAGTTAGAAGTCAGAATGCAAAAGGAAAACGTGCTGGTTAAGTCGAAGCTTGCGGCGTGTTCATCGTGAGCCAAAGGACTGCCATGCGGACGGCAATGCCATTGGTCACTTGTTCGAGGATCACACTATGCGGGCCGTCGGCGACATCGGGAGTGATCTCGACGCCGCGATTAATCGGGCCGGGAGCCATAATTAAAATGTCGGACTTGGCGCGGCGCATCCGTTCGCTGTTCATGGCATACAGCAACGCGTACTCGCGCACCGAAGGAAACGGGCGCGTGTACTGTCGCTCGAATTGAATTCGCAGCAGGTTCAGAACGTCGCAGCGATCGACGATGTCGTCCAGCCGATAGGCAATCTCGACGCCGAATTCTTCCCAGCGACGCGAGACCAGCGTGGCGGGGCCACACAGAATCACGTGCGCGCCGAGCTTTTGCAGCCCCCAGATGTTCGAACGCGCGGTACGGCTGTGGGCAATATCTCCCACCAGGGCCACCGTCAGCCCTTTTAAGCTGCCGCGGCGCTGGCGAATGGTGAGAATATCGAGCAGGCCTTGCGTGGGATGTTCGTGCGGGCCATCGCCGGCGTTGATGACCGAGCACTCCAGATTCTTGGCAAGCAGGTAGGGCGAACCGGGCGTGCGGTGGCGAATCACCACTGCATCAACATTCATGGCCTCGATGTTCTTGGCCGTGTCGATCACCGTTTCGCCCTTGGCCGTGCTGCTGCCGGACGACGAAAACTCCACGGTATCGGCCCCCAGACGTCGCGCGGCGAGCGAAAAGCTGTTGCGCGTGCGGGTGGAGTTCTCAAAAAACAGATTGGCCAGGGTGCGCCCCGTGAGCACGCTGATTTTGCGACGGCAATCGTCCGTCGCAGCTTTAAAGCGGTCAGCCGTATCGAGCAGGCAGGTCAATTCTTCGGGGGAGAGGCTTTCCAGATCGAGCAAATGGCGGCGGTTCCAAACGGCGGGGAGTTTTTCGAAATCGGCCGCAGCGGCGATCATGCAGCATCCTCTAATTCTGGCGGTGCTCTGCCCGTGAGTCAGCAGAGTGCGTGGCGTACAAAATTGCGAGGATTCTAGCAGCCTGAGTCGATCACGCAAGGACGGAGACAGCGCCCATGGATGTATCGTGAAGCCAGGGCCACCCCAGCGACTCATTTCTAGGTGAAGATCGAAAGCTAAAGAATTGCCAAACTTGTATTGACAATAATTCAGCAAGCGGAGCTAATGCAATTCGGTTTTGGCACAATTTGGTGGCTGGCAAGCGGCGCGATGAAGCCTGATCGCCGGTGGCGAGGGCGTTTCGTACGGAGATGGTTCCGCTGCCAGAAAACGCAGTACATCAAAAAAGCGACGTGTCCAAAAACTGAGGGGGTTGTTGGACAGATAGGCGTGTTTGGAAATGTGCCGAATAGACAGCAAGGCACGACGCAGCAATGAGTTGCAGCCGCGGCCACAGGAAGTCACCCGTCCAACAATCGCGAGGGTTTTTGGACAAAAGGGACGGATTGGAAAGCTGGGCTTCGCTCGCGGCCGTTCGCACCATCTTCTGGGCATGCTCGCCCCACCCACTTCAGCGTCGCCCGCCGACCAATTTGCGAAAATTTGGCCATTTGCTTTTGCGGCTGCCTGTTTCGCCCGTCATATTGGAGTGGATTGAACCAAACTGCCCCCCAACTGGACTAAGGGACAGTTACCACGCCAGTGCTCGTTGCGGTTGCGTTGCTGCCTGGCAATTCCCGCGCGACGTGCGCGTCGGTTCGCAGGCTGCCCCGGAGGATTGGCTCATGGATCGTTTGACTTCCCGCATGTGGAATTGCCTCACCGCGCGAGGGTGTCGCTTGGGCATGACGGCGGCGTTAGCGGCGGGCCTGTTGCTTGCGGGAGTGGCCAGCGGGCAGACGAAGCCGAGTGAAGCAGACAGCTTTAAAACGACGCCACTTGGTGTCCGGCAGGCTCACGTCGAGCGAATGGTGGAGGACCTGGAACGGAAGTTCAATCAACTGGCTCAGGCACTCGCCAAAGCGGAACCCGAGCGAGCCCAGAAACTGGCCGACGCGCTGAAGCAGTCTCAGGCCTTGGGCATCAAGGGGCGGATGGCCCTCATCACCCGCATGCTCGATCAGCAGCAACTCGATCCGGCCAAAGCGGAAGAACAAAAGATTCTCGGCGATCTGAAAGACCTGCTCGCCCTGTTGCTGGATGAGAAAAACGACAAGGACAAGATTCGTGAGGAGTTCGAAAAGCTCAGCGAATGGAAGAAGCAGATCGAAGAAGTCATTCAGCAGCAAAAGGGCGAAAAGCGAGAGGCCGATCGCGTCGCCAATAAAGATGACACGCTGAAATCGCTCGAAGCCAAGATCAAAGCGGTCGAAGCCCTGATCGAGCAGCAAAAGGGAGTTATCGGAAATACCGAAACGGCTCGCGAAAGCGGCATCCAAGGCCTGGGCAAAGTTGCCAGCGAACAAGCCAAGGTCCGCGAAGGAACTCAATCGGTTGCTGAACAGATCGGCAAAGAAGCCGGCGACAAACCGGCCGCAGAGGGAAACGCCGAAGGTAAGCCCGGTGAAGGTAAGCCCGGTGAAGGTAAGCCCGGTGAAGGTAAGCCCGGTGAAGGTAAGCCCGGTGAAGGTAAGCCCGGTGAAGGTAAGCCCGGTGAAGGTAAGCCCGGTGAAGGTAAGCCCGGTGAAGGTAAGCCCGGTGAAGGTAAGCCCGGTGAAGGTAAGCCCGGTGAAGGTAAGCCCGGTGAAGGTAAGCCTGGAGAAGGTAAGCCCGGTGAAGGTAAGCCCGGTGAAGGTAAGCCTGGAGAAGGTAAGCCTGGAGAAGGTAAGCCCGGAGAAGGTAAGCCCGGAGAAGGTAAGCCCGGAGAAGGTAAGCCCGGAGAAGGTAAGCCCGGTGAAGGTAAGCCCGGTGAAGGTCAATCGGGAGGCGGACAACCGGGGGTTCAGCCACAACGACCACCGGAAGCTGGCGAGCGCCCGCTAAAGCAAGCCATCGAAAATCAAAAGCAGGCCGAAGGCAAACTGCAAGAAGGGAAAGGGAAAGCGGCCCAGCAAGACGAGCAGACCGCGCTCGAAAATCTCCAGCGAGCCTTGGGAGAGCTGAAGAAGGAATCGCAACGCATTGCCTCCTTGCCGCCCGAAGCATTTGAGAAGATGGCCGGCAAGCAAGACGATATTGCCAATCAAACCGGCAAGATTCAGGAGAAGATGAAGCAGGACGAGAAAAAGGGTGGGGAAGGTGGCGGTCAGCCTGGCGGTGGCCAGCCTGGTGGCGGTGAATCGGGCGGTGGCGAAGGTGGTAAGCCAAAGCCCGGCCAGCAAAAGGTTCAACAAGCTCAAAAGTCGATGGAGCAGGCGTCCGGCGATCTTCGCAAGCAAGACCCTTCCGATGCCTCGCGCAAGCAAGGCAAGGCGATCAAAGATCTCGAAGATGCCTTGAAGGAAATTGAAGAGCGGCTCGCTCAGTTGCGCGAAGAGACCCAGGTCGAAAAGCTCGCCAAGTTGGAGGCTCGCTTCCGTGAGATGCTGGCGGTGCAGAAAGACCTTTCGGCTCGCACGCTCGTCATCGACAAAAAGAAAGTCGACAACATGGGCAACCTGGCCCGCAGCGATCGCAATACGCTGAAGTCGCTCGGTGAAGATGAACGAGGCCTGGCCATCATCAAGCAAGACGGGCAGTCCGACCGCATCCCGCTGGCCTTCAAAGCTCAGCAGGCGCTTGAGATCATTCTCGATGATGGTACCAGCGTGGTCTTTCCGGATGTGGTCGAACAACTGCGAGACGATTTGATCACGGTCGGTACGCTCCTTTCGGATAACCTCCGCACGGACGGTTACACGCAAACGATGCAGCGAGAAATTGAGATCACGCTCGAAGAACTAATCGAATCGTTGCAAAAAGCCCAGAAGCAAAAAGACGGCGGCGAGGGTGGCGGCGGCGGTGGTGGTGGAGGCAACGAGCCTTTGCTGCCTAACTCGGCCGAACTGAAGTTGCTGCGGGCTGCTCAGCTTCGTGTGAATCGCCGTACGGAATCGCTCGAGTCGGCTCGTCCAGCAGAAGGTGAATTCGACGACGTGCTGAAGGGTGAAGTTCGCAAGGTTTCGGAGCGGCAGTCGGATATCGGCGAAATGACCATCCGCATTTTGGAACGCAGCGGTAAGTAGTGAGTCGGTTCGCAGCTCGGTTTGATGACAGGATTGGAAACAGGAGTTCGCACGATGGTTCGGCAATCGCTTCGATGGTTCACAAGTGTCGTGCTGACCCTTGGCCTCGTCTGGTCTGCCTCCGCAGCTGATACCACCGATCAGGTGCTCGATCGCTTTGTCAAAGAACTGGCCGAGCGCAAAGAACTCCCGGACGAAGCTCGGCAGCAGATCAAGCAGTTGGTGCTCTCGCTGCGGGCAGATCCTGAAGGGAAGTCGGTTGCGGTGACTGAAGCCCTGCGCGCGATGAGTCCCGACTATCAACAAGCCTTAACCGACCTCGGTGATGAAAACCTCAGTAGTGCGCTCCCCGCACTCGCAAAATTGACCAAGTCGAGCGACACCTGGCTCGCCACCGATGCAGCTTATTTTCTGGCGCGAGGTTACTTGATTGGAGAACGCTTTGAAGAAGCGATGCCACTACTTGAGCAGTTGCGCGGCAAGTCGGTGAACCATTCCACGCATCAAGGCGAAAGTCTGTTCCTGCAAGGCGTCGCGCAGATTCAACTGCTGAAGCACAAAGAGGCAATGGAATCGCTGACGAAGTTTTTGAAGGACTATCCGGCCTCTCCCGAACGAATGCGAGTCGCTGCCTTCCGTCAAATCGAACAGTTGAAGCTGGTGGAAGAAGGAACCTTGTCGGACGTGCAACTGCGGATGGAATACAGTCGGCGTAAATTGGGGTTGGAAGATACCGGCAAAGAAACTCGCGACCAGCAAGACCGCATCGTCGATATGCTTGCCAAACTGATCAAGGCCGCTGAAGAGAAAGAATCGCAAGGCAAGGGCAAAGGCGAAGGCCAGAAGAAGCCCGGCGAACAACAGGGCGAAGGGAGTGAGGGAGAAGGCCAGGGTCAAGGACAAGGACAGGGCCAAGGTGGAACTCAAGGTGGCGGCAGCAAGGGAACCGATGGCGAAGCCGTCAAACGACTGCATCGTGGCGGCCCGCAGAGCCCTTGGAGCCAACTTCGCGACAAGGATCGCGATCCCGTTTACAGTGCCATCAAGGAGAAGTTTCCCGGACGTTATCAGCAGTTGATCGAACAGTACTATAAGAGCTTCCAGGACGGGAACGACGGCGGCGAGTGATTCACTTTGAGTCATGCGTCCTTGACTAGAGTCGGCCCAGCTGCGGCAAGTATGATAGAGGCATGGTGTTTCGCGACTTAAGAATCCGGCTGTGGGATGTGGCGCTCTCGGTGCTCGTCCTCTTACTTTTCTGCGTTGGTGCGCTTGCTGCACAATCGCCTGCAACAGGTCCTCAGATCACATTGCTAGACGGTAAGACGTACCCAGCAGTCGATTTGAAACTTACGGGCACGGAGCTATCCGCCACCGGGCTTCCTGGCGGAATCTCGCTCGACGATGTCCGCTCGATTGCTTCGAGCTCTGGAGCACCTCTGCCTCCGATCGAAAAGCCAACCGTCATTGTAGAACTGGCCGGCGGTGGCAGCATTGCCGCGAAGCAAGTGACGATTGCAGATGATCAATGCACGATCGCCTGGTCTCTGGGCGACCCGTTGAAGGTCGCCATCGACGCCGTGCGTTCGATCCGCTTTCAGCCCACGGTGATGAATGACGAATTCACGAAATCATTAGCCGCTCCGTCCGCGGACGTCGATAAAATCTTCGTGACCATCGAAGGAAAGATCGACAGTGTGACCGGTCTGGTGAACAAACTGACCGAGACGGAAATTTCCGTCGAGCTTGATGGTCAGGTTCGCAACTTGCCGCGAGAACGGGTCTTCGGCGTCGTGGTGGCGCTGGCCGCACCCGAAACTCGTCTTCCTCGTTGCACGTTTCAACTGCGCGATGGTTCGGTCATCGGTGGCGATCTCACTTCGCTGGCGGATGGCAAAGCCGAAATTCAAATCGGTGCTACGAAGACTTCCATTCCTTGGGATGCAGTGCAACGAGTTGCGGTGCGCTCGTCGCGCATTGCGTATCTGTCTGATCTCAAACCAACCTCCGTTAAACAGCAAGCGTTTGTGACCCTGGCTCGCCCGTGGCAGAAAGATCGCAGTGTGACTGGACGCACGCTCACGCTGGGCGGCCGAACCTTCGAAAAGGGAATCGGCGTTCAATCGCAAAATGAACTGACTTTCGACGCACCGGAAGGCTACGACGTGCTTGCCGCGACGATCGGCATTGATGCCGACGCTGCCGGCAAAGGCGATTGTGTGTTTGAAGTGCTGGTCGACGGCCAGCGACTATTCTCCGAACGTGTGCGCGGAAGCGATCCCCCCAAGGACATTCAAGTTCCCGTGGCCCGCGGCAAACAGGTCACGCTCGCCGTTCTGCCTGGTGCCGATCTCGATCTGGCAGATCATGCCGATTGGGCTGAAGTCCGTTTGATGCGAAACAAAAAATGAATACTCTCCCGACCGTGTCTCGCTGGTCTCTGGCTCGCTGGTGCGTTGCCATCGCGGTCATCTTGGGCAGCAGCTATTCGCTTGGCCGTGTGAGAGCGGCGGAAGCCGATGAAGAGATCTCGGCAACGGAACTGGCTGCCATTCGCGCGGCGGAAGAAGCCCGCATCTCGGCCATCGACGGCGTCTATGGCTCGGTGGTCGCCATCTATGGCAACGATCGCAAAGGTGGCGGCTCCGGAGTGCTTTACGATCCGGCCGGCTACGCCCTGACGAATCACCACGTCGTCGCTGGTGCCGGCGTTGAAGGCTGGGCTGGCCTAGCAGATGGCAAGCTTTATCGCTGGAAGCTGATCGGGACTGATCCGGGCGGTGATGTGGCGATCATTCAACTGCAAAGCAAAGACAAGTTCCCTACGGCGCCGCTCGCCGATTCCGAGCGAGTGCGCGTCGGCGACTGGGCGATGGCGATGGGCAATCCCTTCGTTCTGGCTGAAGATCAACGCCCCACAGTCACGCTGGGGATCGTCAGCGGCGTGCACCGCTATCAGCCTGGCTCGGGCATGAATCAACTGGTGTATGGCAACTGCATTCAGGTCGATAGCTCGATCAATCCAGGTAACTCGGGCGGCCCGCTCTTCAGCCTGCGTGGCGAAGTGATCGGCATCAACGGCCGCGGCAGTTTCGAAGAACGTGGCCGCGTGAATGTCGGCCTCGGCTATGCCATCTCGTCGAACCAGGTGCGTAACTTCATTCCCGAATTGCTCGCTACCAAGCTGGCCCAGCATGGCACGCTCGACGCCCAGTTCGGCAATCGAGCAGGGGGCGTGATCTGTCAGTCATTGAACCTTGACTCGTCCGTCGCCAAGGCGGGGCTCGAACTGAGCGATCGCCTGGTTGCCTTCGAGGGAGTGAAGATCATCGATGCCAACCAGTTCACCAATCTGGTGACCATCTATCCCGCAGGTTGGCCCGTGACGCTCACCTTTGAACGCGAAGGCGTGCAGAAGACTGTCATCGTTCGGTTGACCGCTCTTCCGTATGAACCCATCGTCAAAGAGCAACCGAAGATCGAACCTGCTCCCCAGCCGGATAAGCCTGCTGAAGAAAAGAAGCCCAAAGAGAAAAAGCCAGAAGACAAAAAACCAGCGGCAGAGAAACCGGCTGAGCCCACTGCTCAAGAGGAGCAGGGCGAGAAACCAGCGGACAAGCCAGCTGAAAAAGAGACTCCCAAACTGCCGATGCCGATCATCAAGATGCCTGGCCAGAAACCCAACTTCGGCAAGGCCGGTGAAATTCGCGATGCCAAGCTGAATGCCCGCATCGCGGGCGAACTCGCCGGTCGGTGGCAAGCGGCCGCACGTTCAACGGCTGCGGAATCTGGCGAGAAGACAGGCCTAACGCTCGTCAGCGATATCTTCCGGCAAGAGACCAAGGTGGGCACTCAATCACTCACGTTCACCAGCGATGGACACGCCCTGGCTCGCCACGAAATCGATGGCAAGACAACGACAGTTGGCTTCGATGGCCAGAAGTATTGGCAACAGGTGGGCGACAATGCCGCCCAGGAGATCTCCCCCGCCAAGGCTCATCGCGATCCTCATTTTGCCCAGGCAACGGTGCTCGCAGGTCTACTGCAGCAACAAAGTTGGCAGGATGCCGGCAAGCTTGCCTTGGATGGTTCGGATAAGGCCGCGGGCCGGCTCTGCTATCGCTTTTCCCTCACCGACAAAGACAGCGAGCAACTATTCGTCTGGCTCAGCGTGGTGAACGACAAGTTGCAGCCCGAGATTCAACTCGTGAAGTCGGGCGTTGGCATCGACGACGATGAACCAATCGCCAGCACGATCTATCGCCAGTGGAAGCTTGCCGCCAATGTGAACCTGCCTTACGAGCGAACCCTCGTTCGCAAGCTGGCTGAAGAAGAACAGCTCCGGATCGTCACCACCAACGTGACGGCTCTCGACGAGGCCGAGTCCAGCTTGTTCCAGTTGCCGAAGTAACCGACCAGCAAAGCCGCCGCTCCTGCGAAGGATTGACCTCATGCTCCATAAGCTTACTTCCCTTGGCTTTGCGATCATCTTGTTCGTTGCCTCTTGGTCGCATGCTCAGGAAGCTCTGGATAACGGCCCGTTCGACGCCGCAGTCGCTGCGGCCCAAAAACGCGTGGTCAAAATCTATGGCGCGACGATCGGTCGTACGCCCGGCTATGCGACGGGAATTATCATCTCGCCCGATGGCCAAATCGTCACGGCCAACGGTGTGTACCTGGGCGAGGGAAGCGTGCGGGTGACCATGCCCGACGGCAGCCAGCAGCAGGGCGAAGTGGTCCGCCGCAGCCAGTCGCTGCAAACGGCTCTGCTCAAGGTGAATGTGCAGACGCCCGATTACTTCGCTCTTCCCGACCAGCCCGCTGCCAAAAAAGGAGACTGGGTCCTGGCCGTCAGCAACGCCTTTAAAGTCGCCGATGGTGCCGAGCCACTGAGTGTGAATATCGGAGTGTTGTCGCTGCGAGTGCGGCTCGATGCCCGCCGTGGCTACAACGACTTCCCCTACGAAGACGATGTCTTTTTAATCGATGCAATCACCAGCAACCCCGGTGCAGCAGGTGGAGCCGTGGTCAACGCGCAGGGAGATCTGGTTGGCCTGATTGGCAAAGTGATCGAAGGGAAAACAACTGGCACTCGCCTGAACTATGCGGTCCCAGCAGACTTGCTCGTCAAGTTCATCCGGGGCGAAGAAGCCCCGCCCATGGTCACGGTTACGCCCGCTGGCCAAAAGGGCGAACTCGGCATCCGCCTGTTTGCTCTCGGCGGTCGCAAAAGCCCGGCCTATATCGACCGCGTGATTTCCGGCAGCCCAGCCGCCGAGGCTGGCCTCAAGACCGACGATCTCGTCGTCTCGATCAACGGCGAAGTCGTCCGCGACTCGGGCGACTATCGCCGCCTGTCGGAAAACGTGATTGCCGGTGTTGAAGTGATCATCGAGGTTAAACGCAAGAACGATCTGCTGAGCATTCACCTCAAGCCCACTCCGCTCAAGGCCGGCATTCCGTCGCTGAATCTCCCCTAATGCTGCACGCTCCAACTTTGGTTGGGAAACGATATCTCCGATGAACTACTCTCCTTCGCTGCTTGCTCCGTTCGGTCTCGGTCTATTGCTATCGACGGCCATGCTCCCCGCGCAAGAGCCCACGGCCGTCGATGTCAAAGCCCAGCAACTGCAGATTGCTCAAGGGACGTTGCTCGCTCCCAAGGCGTTCCGCGCGGCGGCCAAAAAGGTGCTGCCGTCACTGGTGACCATCGAAAGCATCGGCGGCTTGTCCTCGGGCATCTCCGCCGCGGGCATTCAAGCGCCGGGCGAAGGCCCCACCAGCGGCGTGATCATTTCGCCCGATGGTTACATCGTCACCAGCACCTTCAACTTCATTCGCAAGCCACCGATCATCACCGTCACGCTTCCCGCGGGCGAACGCAAGGTTGCTCAGCTGCTCGGCCGCGATGAGACTCGCAAGATCTGCGTGCTCAAGATCGAAGGAGTCACCAACCTGCCAGTACCTGCTTTGGCAGATCGCCAGAATCTAAAAGTTGGTCAGTGGGCCGTGGCCCTGGGCATCGGCTTTGGCGGCAACGAACCATCGCTGACGGCGGGCATCATCTCGGCGACCAGTCGCATCGGGGCCAAGGCCGTGCAGACCGATGCCAACCTCAGCCCGGCCAACTACGGTGGACCACTCATTGATCTTGAAGGACGTGTCATCGGCATCTGCGTGCCGCTCAATCCGCAGTCGCGTGACGAAGGCGCTGGTGTCGATTGGTACGATTCGGGCATTGGCTTCGCGGTTCCGCTCGCCGGCAACGACAAGGTGCTCGAGGCCCTCAAAGCCGGCAAGACCTTGCAGCCTGCCTTTCTCGGTGTGCAAAGCGAGCCCAAGGGCACTCCACCCGTGGGAGCGACGGTAGTGAAGATCGTCCCCAAGTCTCCCGCCGAAACGGCCGGTATCAAGGAAGGGGATCGCCTCCACTCGATCGACGGCACCGAGATCCTCGACGTCACTCACCTGCAGTCCGTCATCGCTCGCTACAATGCCGGCGACAAAGCCACCATCAGCATAGCCCGCGGCGAAGACAAGCTTGATGTCTCTGCTGAGTTCGGCACGCCTCCGGTTCAGTCGAAGGCACCGCCGAAAACTGAGCCAGGTAAGAAGCCGATGCCCAAACCCGAAGAGCCCAAGAAGCCAGAATAAGACGAGCCATCATGAAGTGCATCGCTGGAGCGATCATCATCCTCGCTGGGGCGATTTTGGCATCTGCTGCGATGCTTGCTGCTAGTCAAAGTAAGGATGTATATGGCATTGAAATCGCCTTAGGCCTTGGAGCGGCAACCATGTTCCTGGGCCTCGTGATCTTCGTGGCCTACCGACAAGATCCGAATTGATCGCCTGGCACTACTTACTCCAACAGCGACCGGTCATTCTCTTTCGGCTTCTCGGCAGGCTTAATCTGCAAATGCTGATAGGCCTTGGTGGTGACCACGCGGCCGCGCGGCGTGCGCACCACTAACTCGCTGCGAAGCAGGAACGGCTCCACTTCGTCCGAGAGCGTATCCGTGGCCAGGTTCATCGTATGAGCGACCGCATCGACGCCGACCGGTCCGCCGCCAAAGACGCGAATGATCGTCTCAAGGTAGCCCCGATCCTGCTTATCGAGCCCCAGCACGTCGACCCCCGCCATTAACAGTGCCGCGCGGGCCACTTCGAGCGTGGCGCTGCCGCCCGCTTTGCTGTCGGCATAGTCCCGCACCCAGCGCAAACGGTTGTTGGCCACCCGCGGGGTGCCACGGCTGCGGCGGGCAATCTCGACGGCCGCGTCATCCGTAATCGGAATCTGCAACTTGCGACTGTTGCGGCGAATGATCTCGACGAGTTCCTCCACCGTGTAAAAGCCCAGGTGCTCGCGAATGTGAAAGCGATCGCGTAGCGGTCCCGATAACATACCCGCCCGTGTGGTGGCCCCAATCAGCGTGAACTGCTTCAGCTTGAGATTGATCGTTCGGGCGTTCACCCCTTCGCCCAGGACAATGTCCAGGCGAAAGTCCTCCATGGCGGTGTACAGGTACTCTTCCACCGGCTTGGGCATGCGGTGAATCTCGTCGATAAAGAGGACCGCCCCTTCTTCGAGATTCGTCAGGTACGGAATCAGGTCCTTGGGCGCTTTCAACGCCGGACCGCTGGAAGTCACCAGCGGCACGTTCATCTCGCGCGGAATGCAGGTGGCGAACGTCGTCTTGCCGAGTCCCGGCGGGCCGTCGAACAGAATGTGCCCCAAGGGCTCACCCCGTTTGCGGGCCGCATCGAGCACGATGTCCAGCCGTTGCATCACTTCCCGCTGGCCGACCATATCGGCGATCCGCTGAGGGCGCAGGTCTCTCTCTGGATCTTCGAGATCGTTGCCCGCAGTGACTATTGGCTCGCGCGCCATCCGCGTCCATCCAGTGAACAGTTGTTGACGTAAGGCACTTAATATACCCAACGCCCGCAGACTTCAGTAGGTCACTTGCCCACTCGCCAGCATGATTTGCCTTTCCCGTGAACGGGCCGTTTTGATAACCATTTAGCAACTTTTTCGCCGATAACTTTTTGCCGCAAGTCCTTACTCGACTAGCAGCTGCGACGACTCATAGTCGAAAAACGGCGAACAAGTGATAACCATTTGATAACCACTTTGGCATCATTTGAAAACTACCTACTCAGCCTCGTTTTACAGAATCTCCAACTCATTCACTGCTCAATCAGGCATTGGCCAAGGGCAAATGATTACCCCCTAATCCTTTGCCTCCACACGTCACCGCCCCTTGCGGCACTTGTTCATTTTCCTTGCTCCTACCGCCACCGCCCCTGCGGCGCTTGTTCATTTTCCTTGCTCCTATCGCCACCGCCCCTGCGGCGGTGGTTCATTGGCTTTTGCACTAGCTGCGGCCGTTACCCTCTCTGCCGGAACATCGCGGCGTACCGCTTGTTGCCGGCCTACATTGCTTTCTCCTACCGCCACCGCCCCTGCGGCGGTGGTTCATTGGCTTTTGCACTAGATTTTCCCATCGACGTAAGTCTCTTACTCGGCCCTCACACTGGAAGAACTGTGTTCACAAACTCAGGCGGTCTTTGAACGCGACCTGCAGTATCTCTCGGGTTTGGCGCACCTGAGTCTTCACAACCCCCCAGGGTTTGTGAACACCCACCCTTTCGCGCGTTTTGAACTTACGTCAACACAAGCGGCACGACACCACTCTTCAGCCAATCACAGCGACCATTTTCGCCCTGCGGTTCAACCAGGATTTCAAAGACCGAGGGCACTGCGCGCGGCACTACCTCCAGGTATTTGACGCCGCGCCTGTGACTAGTCTGGTCACGAGCCAGCGAGATTTCCGACATTCTCGTCAGCGTGAACGTGAGCATCAGGTAGCGCCCGTCCATTCCGGATGCGTCCGCGTGCGGAAATGGACCACAGCGGAAAGTGAACAGGGAGGGAGTTACGCCTCCTTTTTGATCCCGATTTGCTCGACGCCGATCTGCGGGCAGAACTTGAGCATCAGGCAGTCGTTGCAGAGCGGCTTGCGCGCTTTGCAGATCTGGCGGCCGTGATGAATGAGCCGGTGCGAGAAGTCGATCCAGCTGGCTTGGGGGACGATCGGCAGCAGGTCCTTTTCGATCTTCACGGCATCCTGGTTGATGGTGAGGCCGAGGCGATTCGTCAGTCGCGTGACGTGGGTATCGACCACGATGCCCGAGGGGATTCCAAACGAAGTTCCCAGCACCACGTTGGCCGTCTTGCGACCGACGCCGGGTAGCTGGACCAATTCTTCGAGCGTGCGGGGAACTTCTCCCCCGTGCTTGTCGACCAGTTGCTGGCAACAGCCTTTGATGTTCTTGGCCTTCATGCGAAAGAAGCCAGCGCTTTGAATGAACTTCTCGAGCTTGGCGACAGGCAAGTCCACAATCGACTGCGGCGTGGCGTGATGCTGAAAGAGTTCCTTGGTCACGATGTTGACTCGTTCGTCGGTACATTGCGCCGAGAGTATCGTCGCGATCAGCAGTTGAAACGGACTGTCGTGAACCAGCGCGCATTCGGCATTCGGATAGCCCTGCTCCAGAGCCTTTACCACTTTGTTGGCCTGGCGTTTATTCTGGGCGACGGGAGTTGCAGTCATGGGTTGTCGGTCGTTTCGGGGAATCTACGTTTCAGAGAATCGGCAGCGAGTTTAGTTGACCATCATAGCGAAATCGCTCATAACGAACGCGTGAGCAGGACGGCTGGGCTAACGTCCGCGGGAGGGGTGGGGCTATGCAGATGATTCGATCTCGAACCTTGCTAATGGGCAGTCTATGGGTTGCCCTGGTGGCGTGCTTCGTGCGCGCAGAGCTCGCGAGCGCTCAACAGGTGAATGTTGGCGCGCCGCTGAATAACGTCGGGCACAGTTTTTACGAGAACATCGGCACTCGTTGGGGAGCCCGTGGTCCAGGCTGGTTCTTCAATTTTGGTGGTCCGCCGCCCGCGCCCGCTTTTGGTGGCTTCGACCCGAATGCGGGTGCGAATATCGGCGGTGGATTTAAGGCTGGCAATACGAGCGGCTTCTTTGGGCTGAATGTGGGCCAAGGGGCCAACTCGACGATGGTTTCGCAGACGCCCAGTGTGACGATTCCGAATGGAGGGAATGGTTTCTTCATCGACGGGACGTTCCGCCCGTTTGTCACCTCCATTACACCGGTCGTCGGAGACAATTCGGACCCCAGCCCGCTGCGGGAACGATTGCGGCGGATGCAGGCTCAAAAAGAAGCCGGCATTGCGTCGCCCGGCGACGATCAACCAGCTCCAGCGCCATCCGGTGGTGGCGGTGGAAGCTCGGTTCGCAGCAGCGCCGATCGGGGCGATTTAAGTGTCGCCGAAATCAAGGCGGCTGCCGCGGCCGCGGAACAATCGCACGATGACGAACTTGCGGCCATCCTCGAAAAAGCGAAGGGGGCCGAAGCAGCTGGTAAGGCGGGAGTGGCGAGGATTTATTATGAAATGGCTGCCCGCCGCGCGACAGGCGAACAGCAGCGGTCGATCCTGGATCATCTCAAGACGCTGCCTCGCTAAACCTCCCACGATCAACTCACCCCTGCCGCGAGCCCCGCCGATGAACAGGTCGTTACTACTGTTGCCGGCGATTGTGGCCGGTTCGTTGCTCTCCGGCATGGTGGCCCATGCTCAGCCGGCGCAGGACGCGTTCAAGTCGGTCGACGCCGCGATTCAAGCTCTCGGGGCCGATGAATTTCCCACTCGCCAACTGGCGAGCGAGTATCTGTGGCACGCGGGAGGCCCCGCGCAACAAGCACTGGAGCTTGCCACCAAGAGCAACGATGCCGAAGTGAGGCTGCGGGCGACTGTGGTGCTGCGTAAGATCCGCCTCGGCATCACTCCCGACACACCGCTCGAAACGCAAGAGCTGATTAACCGCTTCTATGACGGCGACCGCAATGCCCGTCAGCAGGTCATTAACGAACTGCGGCAGAAGGGCTCGTTCAAGCAGCTGTTTGCCCTCATGCAGTCGGAAACCGATGAGGCGTTTCGCAAGCAGTTCTTCAGCACCATGCAGGCTGACGTGCAGCGATTCGCGCCGCAAATGGTCGCTAGCGGCGATTGGTCGCTGTTGGAGCAATGGCTCGAACTGGGCAAAGCGACGGACGTCGGCCAGGGCCAATTCATTGCCTATTCGCTACTGCGCGGCAAGCTTCCCGAGCAACTGAAACTGGCCGAAGAAGAGCTCGCCAAGAAGCAGGACGACTCTGCTCTTGTCGCTCGCATTGCTCTGCTGCAGCGAGCCCAGGGGAACACTCAGAAAGCACTTGAGGTGATTCTGGCGGGCCCCAGTGACCCCAAACTGGCTGCCGCGCTTTTTCGCGAACAGGGACAATGGCCCGCAGCGCTCGAGCAGCTGACAAAGGCTCCCAGCAAGGTTACGCGCGAGCTATTGGCCGAGCAGGCGCTCGAAGCGGCCTTTCAACGGCTGCGTGGTGATCTGCCGCAGTCGCTAGCCGTGCTCGAAAAGCTCAGTGCGCAATCCAAGACCGAAGATGTCTGGTTTGGTGCCAAGACAATGCTGCTCAATGAGCGGCCTCAACAGGCAACGGAACTGCTGAAAGATGGCTTGCAGCCGCTCGCGTTCGATTTGCTCTCGCAGCGGCAAGAGCATCAGGCAGCGCTCGATTTGGTGGGCCTGAAGGACGACACCAAGTTCAGCCTCGATTGGTACAACCAACTCACCGGCCAACAGCAGGTGCGAACCAGCCGTTCGGTCGATCGCTTCTCGTTTGCGGTGAGCATTGCCGCGGAACTGCGGATGTTGGGCAAGCAGAGTCAGTACGAACAGCTTCGCGCGCTGCTGCAGTCGATCGCGGAGACCGATGACTCGCGCGGGCAGTACTGGCATCAACTGGCTCGGCTGGAACGGCAACCCGGTCGACAGCGAGAACTGCTCTCGTTGTACGGACGAGCCGTTGGCCGTAATCCCCAGAGTGTCTGGTCGCAATTGTTCGCCAAGAAGCTTGCCCGCGCTCAGACCTGGTGGGATGCACTTGAAGGGGATGCTCGCTGGCAAGATCCGGCGGCGCGACTCGATGCGATCGCAGTGGCGATGCAACCGGCCACTTATGCCCAGCAGGTGGAAGTCGATTGGCCCGCGCTCGCCAAGTATGCCACCACAAAGGCCGATGACGGGGCGACTCACAATTCCGTTCGGGGACGGCTGCATGTCGCCCTCGCGGAAGCTTGGTCGGCGCGAGATGACAAAACGAAAGCCGAAAAACATTGGCAAGCAGCAGTTGCTGTGGAGCCGGCCCTGGCCGCCGAATATGGTGAGGTGCTGCTCGCCGAGCAGCGCTGGAACGAAGCGGTTGCGCAGTTTCAACGAGCGACCGACCTCAACCAAGGCAACACCCTGGCGCTCTACTTGCACGGCGTGGCGCTCATTCGGGCCGGCAAGGAAGAGGAAGGCAAAAAGCTGCAATCGACGGCCAACTTGATGGCCCTTGATGCCAACGCGCGCTACGCCCTGGCCCTCGCCCTGCAAGAACGAAATCTCAAGGCGGAGGCCAAGGAGCAGTTTCAATTGCTGCAGCGGACAGGTGTTCCGGATCATCCCCATGTGATGATCGCCTACCAGCACTTGGGGAACATGGCTGCGGAAAAGGAACCTCTGCTCGCAGCCGATCACTGGGAGCAGTTGCGAATTCATCTGCTGCGACCAGGCCTGAATCTGATCGATCAAGCGGGCTATCTCGATCTGGCTGTGTCACTCCATCGGACTCGCGCGCGAGGCTTGCTCGCCCAGAAGGAGCATGACGGCGCGCTGCGAGAGCTGGCAATCTGCGAAGCGATGTTGCCCGGGCATATCAAACTCGTCGAAGACTTTGTCGGTCCCTTGCGCAAGGCTGGACTTGAGAAAGAGGCCGACGGTCTCTTCGA
The DNA here is from genome assembly GCF_049819085.1 of Anatilimnocola aquadivae. Classification (GTDB taxonomy): domain Bacteria; phylum Planctomycetota; class Planctomycetia; order Pirellulales; family Pirellulaceae; genus Anatilimnocola. The sequence continues at coordinate 5,011,955 of NZ_CP187419.1, read as the reverse complement.
ACGAACGTATGCTGTTTATGAGCAATCGATCAAACAGTTTCCCGAGAGTGCGGCGCTGCACAATCAGGCTGCGTGGACGGCCGCGATTGCCGAGCGGCGATTAGACGAAGCCTTGACCATCGCCGAGAGAGCAGTCAAGCTCGCGCCCGAAAGTGCCGCGTACGCCGACACACTGGCGGAGGTCCACTTTGCCCGTGGCGATCGCGAGCAGGCCCTCACCTGGGCGCGCAAAGCGGCGTCGCTGGCTCCCGAATCGAAGAGCTACGAAGAGCGGCTGCAGAGCTTCGCAACGCGCGCGTTGCCGGCCCGCAGCAAGTAAAAAGTTTCACCGAGTTAACAACAGAGAACGGTTCGGCGATGGATTTGCAGATTGCGGGCGAGACCGCCCTCGTGGTGGGTGGAGCCAGTGGAATTGGACTGGCAATTGCGAAGGCGTTTGCGCGCGAAGGCAGCCATGTCGTGATCTGGGATCGTAGCAGCGAAACGGCCGCACGAGCGACGGAAATCGCCGCGCAGTCAGGACACAAAGTCATTGGCCAGTCTGTCGATGCCACGGACTACGCCCAGGTACAAGCGGCAACTCAGGAGGCGATTGCTGAGGTCGAAACGATTCAGCACGTCGTTTACGCGGCTGGTATGGGTTCGGGCAAGTTTGGCTTTCCCTTCTGGAAGCTGGAGCCAGGCGATTGGGACTGCGTGCTGCGGGTGAACTTGCTGGGCGCTGTGAACGTCGCGCATGCGCTCGCCCCGGGACTTGCGCAACGGCAGCAAGGGACGATGCTCTTCATTTCTTCGGTGGCCGGGCAGATTGGATCGCAGACCGACCCGCCCTATTCGGCTGCCAAAGCGGGGCTGATCAACTTCGCCCAGGCTGCAGCGAAGGATCTCGCGCCGCACAGCGTGCGCGTGAACACCATTTGCCCGGGCATGATTCAAACGCCGCTCAACCGCGCGGTGTGGCAAGCCTGGAACGATCAGCAGCCCGCGGAAGCCAAGCGATCGTACGATGACTGGGCCGGCGAAAAGGTCCGCTCCCTCGTTCCGCTCCGCCGCTGGCAAACCCCGGAGGATATCGCCGAATTGGCTGTCTTTCTCGCCTCACCCAAGGCCAACAACATCACCGGTCAAACGATGAATGTTGATGGTGGCTGGGTAATGCACTGGTAATTAGTGCCGTCGGCTGTGCGTGTTGTCCTGCCGCAGGTGGTTCAGCAACGATGCCTTTCCAGCGGGTTGCGGGACGGCATTGCCGGTTGGTTCGCTGGCCATTGCCAGCGGAGCCGGTACAGCTTCGAGCGAATGCACATCGGGCGTTGCTGCGGGCTCTTCGCCCTTGCGCTTGCGAGGCTTGAACACCACGCCAAGCGGGCCAGCCAGCAACGCGGGGAAGAAGATCAATTCCGCGATCACACCCATCCACAAGATGACCAGCATCAGGTAGCCGAAACGCTGGGTCGGTGTGAACGTGCTGAGCGCGAAGACCGAGAGTCCCAGGCCGCTGATGATCGCCGCTTGGAAGGTCGGTGTCGCACAATGTTTATAGGCGGCGAGGATCGCCAGCTTGCGGTCTTTCAGCCGGTCGAGCTCTTCGCGATACCAGTTCAGATAGTGGATCGTATCGTCCACCGCCACGCCCAATGCGATGCTCGCGGTCATCATCGAACCGACGTCCACATCAACACCCAGCCAACCCATGCCACCGAACACCATCAGCACCGGCAGCACGTTGGGAAGCATGGCAACCAGGCCACCCCAGAAGCTGCGGCTGATGAACATCATCAGCGGCGTGATGGTGATGAACGACCAGAACGTGCTTTCGATCAGGCTGTTGAGCAGGGTGCGCTGAGCCTTGTAAACGATCGGCACGACACCGGTGTAAGTTGCGTGGGTAAGCGTTGAATCGGCCTTCACCTTGTGCGCGGCCGAGGTCAGTTCGTTGGTGTTGTCGAACTTGTGGTCGCGAGCATCGACAAACAGCTTGCCGGCGCGGGTCAGGTCGAAGCCTGCGTAAGCCGGTTGATCGCTGATGAGTACGACGCAGTCGAAGGTCGCCAGGTATTCGTTCCAGTTGGCTGGTGCCTGATCGACACCAGCGGTAAAGGTCTTCACCTTCAGACGCTTGACGGTCAGCATGTCGACCAGGGCGCTGCTGAAGATGGCCGTTTGATTGATCGGAGCGGCAACCTTGGGTTGCTGCGCATCGGTGGCAACTACCTCAGCTGCTGGTTCAGCAGCGGCCTTCGGTGCAGGAACACCCAGCAGCAAAATCTTGCTGTTGGCTGGGGACTTGTTGCCCTTTTTGGCGACCAGCTTTTGCATGATCGAGTCGCGTTGTTCCTGAGCCGACAGAATTGGCTCGACAACGTCCTTGAGTTCGTTGATCAGCACGCCGTAGTCGACGCCCTTGGTCGCACCAACACGCAGGCTCACTCGCCACAATTCCGATTGATCTTTTTCGTCGAGACGCAGGTAGTCGCTATGCAGGAACTCTTCGCGATGCGCTTCCAGTCGTTTGCTGGTAGCACCACGCGTGAGCATGCTGCGGCTATCGCCCTTCGGCTCGGGCAAATCGCGGACGAACGTGGCGGCACTCATGGCGCGGCCGATTTTGCCGTTCCCTTCAGCACCGAACTCTTGCTGCACGACGTTTTGAATGCGCGCGGCCAGTTCCATGCGTTCCAGGAAAGGCATCTGCAGTTGGCGTTGAACTTGTTGCAACTCCAACTTGCCAAGTTCCGTGGCAATGTTCTGTTTTTCGGTTGGATCGGAGGCCTGTTCGAGTGCCAGGGTCAATTCGTCGACGCGCAGGTTCTCTTTCGTCAATTCAGCCGAGGCAGGTAGCAGCGAAGCTTGCGGCACTCGCACGACGATTTCCATCGGCACCAGTTCGCCGAGGTTCGCTTCGAGCCACTCGTAGTCCTTGATGATCTTGGCATCAGCATGGAACATGCGGAGCATGTTGACCGACGTGTTGGTGTACATCACGCCGTAGCCCGTGGCGACGATGACGACGAGGCAGACGATCGACACCGCTGCGTGATTGCGAATGATGAAGCCACCGAAGTTGTGCCAAAATCCGCCCAGAAACTTCTCCAGCCACGGCGTATTGTCGCCAGTGCTGGCTTTCTTTTTGCGTACCTGCGGCCAGATCTGCAAAGCGGCGGGCAAGTAAGTGTGTTCGATGATGAGAGTCGCCAGCACACCCAGGCCCGCATAGAACCCAAACTTGCGGATTGGGGCGAGTTCACTCGTAACGAGCGAGAACAGACCAATTGCCGTGGTGACATTGCACAGGAGAGCCGGCTTCCAGCTCTTCTGAATGGCTCGCTCGGGCGCTCCGATGAGGCCCTTCTCTTCGACGGCATCGTAGTAGTAATTGATCGTATGCGCGGCTCCCGAGAGGCCCAGCACATACACCAGTGCGGGCATCGACATGGCGATGGCATCGACGGTATCGCCGAACCACCACATCATCGCGAGCGTCACGACGGCGCTGATGCCACCCACCAGAAACACCATGATCGTGGCCGAAATGGTGCGGAAGCAGGCCATCGACAAGCCGAGCCCCAGAATGGCAGTCATGCCAATCAAGCGCACGAGCGTGATGGATCCTTCTTCATCAATGGCGACGTTGTCGACCGGTGGACCACCGAGGCGCAGTTCCTGCTCCGAGATGTTCGACTCTTGTGCGATTTCGTAGAGTCGGCCACGAGGTTTGCCGAGTCCGCCCCGACCGAGCACCAGATGCAAATTGTGTTTGGCGGCTTCGCTGAGGGTGAGGACCATGCAGGTCTGCTGACCATCTGGCCCGAACAGCATGCCGCTCAGTCGTTCCTTGGCCAGTTCTGGATTGCTGGCCAATTCGCCACCCGGCCGCACCAGGCTTTCGAGCACATCAGGCCCGGTGGTTACCGTCTTGAACAACTGCGCTCGCAGGCGGCGAGGATCGGCGTGGTACCAGGCACCGTCTTCCTTGCCGAACGAATGAACGAGCTTGCCCGAAGCAGGTTCGGTGACGATCTTGCGGCGGATCTCGCGCACGAGCGAGGCCAGCGGAGCATCAACGCCATCCCAGCGAAACAGGTCACCGTCAGGCGTGATGTAGTACCAGCATTCTTCGACGCTGTCGCTATCGGGGTTGGCACGTCCGCGAATCCACTTCTCGCCGCGATTGCCCCAGTTCTCGGCAACTTGAAAGGTGCCGTCCTTGATATTGGGCAGATAGAGTCCCAAGCGGTCACCGATGAAGTCACCTTGGTGCAGGTAACGTGTCGGTGAAGGTAGTTCGGCGACCTTGGTGGTTTCTTCTTCGCTGGTGTTATTCTCTTGCTCTGCTACCTTCGCGGCTGCACTTGCTTCGTCAGCCTTCTTTTCGAGAGCCAGCTTCGTCGGCGGCGTCTCGGGCTGAAGTTTGGCAAGAAACAGCTGATAGCGCTGATCGTCGGCATCGCCGTGGCAGCCGTCCCAGCTGACAACAACGAATTGCTCACTTAAAAAGTGCTGCTTGAACCAGGCGAGCTCGGCAGTCTCGCTGAAGCCCTTCGGCAGCCAGTCGCGCACATCGTTCTTCATTCCCATCACGGACATGCGTGCGCCGCGCAGGGCGAAGGGAACAAGAAAAAACACAACCATCAGCACGATGATCGCACGGCGGCCGAAAAAAGTTGTTTTTTCTGTCATCGCTGCGTGGGGGCTGGCGGGGTGAGGTCGCGGATATCGTCAGCGATGAAATCATCGCCCGTTGATCCGCGCGAAAGGATCGTTGGTTTGCAGATCTGCCAGCACAGCTAGTAAAACCGTTCTGTCAGGCGCAAACCGGGTTATTCTCACCTTCGGCAACGAAGGAAGGTTAGCTTCAAACGGGCACCTGCAGACGGCACGGATTGACTCAAAATCTGCCGTTCGGGGGGCCTTCTTTTACGCAAGCCACCAGGCTTGACTGGGGCGGTACTCCAGCCCGGCAATCTGCCATCACTGCCAGTTTGGAACCAGCCATCCTATCGACGCTGGCCATTGTCGGCAAGTTGCGAATGATCCACCCAAGCAAGCCTGACCGCCGCAAAATCCCGCGCAGGTTTGTGGCCGATTCTGCACACTCAAAAACCGTGAGCTAGAGTTTTCCGAACGCGTAAAGTCTGCGGGCGAGAAGGCTCCCCAGGACTTGCACGGCGAACCCCACCACTCGGTGAGTCGCACGATTTTCTTCGGAGATGCCGCAATGATGTCTGCCTGGCTTGTGTCGTTAGCAATGTCGAGCACCATGGTCCCCCCGGGTCATCCCGTCGAGAATCACGCGCACGTCGCGCACTCCGGACAGCCCACCATTCAACTCTTCGAGCGTCGCGCCGTCGATCGCTCGCGCCGCCTGGCTTGGAACAGCTACGTCGCCGAACTCGATCAGCTTTGGGCTGACTATCGCGCTGCCGGTTCCACGCCCGCCGCCATGGCCGACTACAAGTTCAAAGCGAATGCCGCCAAGATGAAGTACCTGTACAACGATCCCTATCTCGTGCCGATCATCGACGAATAACTGCTGACGTCAGTCGAGTAACATTGCCTGCAGGATTTCTTTCGCCTGCAGCGAGTCGTGTTCGATGACCTCCCGGCAGGCTTGAAGCTGTTCAGTCTGCTGCAAAGTAAACGGGACCGCTGCTCTGGCTGGCGGCACTCGTGGCACTAATCTCTTGGCGATTGCTTGCATCAGTTCCGGCAGCCCTTGCCTGGTTACAGACGAGACTAGCATGCCGGCAATGACTGTTTGCTGATCGGCCCTCGACACAAGATCGCCCTTCGTTCGCACGAGCATAGAGTTACTCACATGCTCATCTTCCGTGAACGATTCATTCGCGGCAACCACGTGCAGAAATAAGTCGGCCGTAGCCATTTCGTGCCGAGCCAGTTCCACGCCGGCGACTTCGAGTTCATCGCTGCTATCACGCAGGCCGGCCGTATCTCGGAGTTCTACCGGCCAGCCCTCGAAGGCCGTTCGCGCGGTAACCACATCACGCGTCGTCCCAGGTAGCTCGCTGATGATCGACCGCTGAAAGCCCAGCAAGGCATTGAGCAGGCTGCTCTTGCCCGCATTCGGCTTGCCGGCAATCACCACTCGCCACGGTTGCGTCAGATGCATTCCGAATGCTGCCCGTGACAGCAGGTCATCAAGTCTCGCAATCGCTTCGTCGATGAACTTCGGCGAACAAAGCAAATCGCCGATTACCTCGATCTCGTTGCTGAGCGCGCCCTGAAACTGGTCGAGCAGGATGAGAGCGGCTCGCTCCGTTAAGGCAGCAGGCAACGCGATTGCTGCGGCTGCTGCGACCGCGTCAGTCGTAGTTTTAGTTGCCCACTCCTGCCAAGTGATGCAGACCGCTCCCTGCGACTCCAATGCCGTCAAAACTGCCTCGCAGGCAGCGGCACCACCGTGGCAGTGTAAGCGGGCCTCCTGTTCGTGCGGAAATGCAACTACGAGCTCTTCGCCCGCGTTGTGTGCAGTTCTGAAGGTTCTGAGCCAGGGCCGTTTGGCTAGATCGGCAACTGTGATCGGCTCCACCAAACAGGCCTTTGCAAAGCGATGGGCATTCGGCCCGCGCAGCGCGATCGTAGCGAGCGCACCACGCCCCGGCGGAGTCAGTTGAGCGACGAAGGTGGTCGATGGATCTTCAGCGGCCAGCATGGAGGGAGTTCACTAGGAGAGTTGTCGGCCCTGTATAGTAACACGCTTTGCGTTTTGGAAATTACTGGGAAACTCTCGATGCACGCCGTGCCGCCTCTGCGGATTCGTCAAGTGAATGCTGCACCCCTTCGTGGCGACGGTGATTTCGTCCTGTACTGGATGACCGCGTTCCGCCGAGTGCGTTCGAACTTCAGCTTGCAGCGGGCAATCGAGCATTGCCGCCAACTCAATAAACCGCTGGTCATCCTCGAAGCCCTCCGCACCCGCTATCCTTGGGCCAGTGATCGGCTCCACCGCTTCGTGATCGAAGGCATGGCGGCCAACGAGCAGGCCGTGGCCGCTGTCGCTAATCCAGGAGTTCTCTACTATCCGTATGTCGAGCCTGCTCACGGCGAAGGCTCGGGGCTGTTGGCCGAACTTGCCAAGCGGGCCTGCGTGGTCGTGACCGATGACTTCCCCTGCTTCTTTCTGCCGACGCTCATCAAGGTCGCCGGTCGACAACTTCCGGTGCAGCTCGAAGCAGTTGATTCGAATGGCATCGTGCCACTCCGCGGAACCGACCATGCTTTCACTATGGCTTTTCATTTTCGCCGTTGGCTGCAGAAGAATCTGGCGACATGGCTAGAGAAGACCGAGTTTCCCGCTGCCGAGCCGCTTAAAGGGCTGTCCCTTCCACCGGTCAAGCCTCTGCCTACCGGCATCACGCGCCGCTGGAAGCCGGCAAACTTCCCACAGCTGCTCGCGAAAGACGGCTTGAAAAAGCTGCCTATCGACCACTTGGTTCAGCCCGGCGTAGCGCACGGCGGAACCGAAGCAGCCAGCAAGACCTTGAAAACATTTCTGAAGCAGCGTCTGGCGCGTTATGCGGATGAGCGAAACCAGCCCGACCAAGAGGCTGCCAGCGGAGTCTCGCCGTATCTTCACTTCGGCCATCTCTCGGTTCACGAGATCTTTACGGCCGCCGCCAAAGGAGAAGACTGGTCGCTCGATTGCCTGGCAAAAAAAGCGACTGGCAAGAACGAAGGCTGGTGGGGCGTTACGAAGCCACTAGAATCCTTTCTCGACGAACTAATCACCTGGCGCGAGATCGGTTTCAACTTCTGCGCGCATCATCCCGACGAATACGACCGCTACGAGTCACTTCCCGAGTGGTGTCGCAAGACGCTTGAGAAGCATGCCAAGGACCCTCGCGAACATCGCTACGATCTCGATCAATTTGAAGCCGCGAAGACTCACGATCCACTGTGGAACGCCGCGCAGCGGCAGCTAGTTCGCGAAGGTTGCATGCACAACTATCTGCGCATGTTGTGGGGCAAGAAGGTGCTGGAATGGTCCATCTCGCCGCAGGAAGCCCTGCAAACGCTCATTCACTTGAACAATAAGTATGCGGTCGATGGCCGCAATCCCAACTCTTACAGCGGCATCTTCTGGTGCCTGGGCCGTTACGATCGTCCTTGGGCCCCCGAGCGCCCGATCTTTGGCATGATTCGCTATATGAGTAGCGACAACACTGCTCGCAAGATTCGCGTCAAAAATTACCTGCGGCAATACGGACCGAATGAAAGCCTGTTTTAGTGGCTCAGTCGCAAGCTGCAGATTTTCTTGATCGCGGGAATAACCGCACGGCACTCCCTCGAATCGAATGCCAAGAACACTGAGCGGTTGCTCAGTGTAGATGCCAGATTTCGCCGAGCGTCTTTCGCTCACCGCTTGCCAGCTATCGCTGCGCAATTGTTGTTCAGCAGCGCGCCCCGCCTGCTGTCAGCGGTCGTTGTCTTTTGTGCAATCAAGGGAGTCTTCGTATGCGCACGTCAACCGCTACACCTGATTCGGAAGACTCCGAGCTATCGGCGCCCTGGCACAACCGCTTTCTCTGGGTTACCGCCGCTCCCAGTTGGCTCGTGAGCACGATCGTGCATTTCGTACTCCTCATCATCCTGGCGGTGATCACAGTTGCACCGCCGATGGCCAGTGCACACTTGCAGATTTCTGCTTCGCCTACGGCACCGCCAGAGATCATTGAGCCGTTCGAAGAAATCAAGCCAGAACTAAACCTCACCAACACCGAACTATTACCCATGAACCCGGACGTCACCGGGGCGGAAAACTTGCTCGAAGCACCGGAGGTCCCCTCTCTCACATCCGACGCTAACGCCAGCGAAGGATTGACCGACATTAGCGACATTGGTGAGGAGGTTATGCCCAAAACCGGTTCGCTACGTCCTATCGGCGGATTCAAAGGGACCGGCCTGGAAGGGCGAATGGAGGCCGGCAAATCTGCTGCGGCGAGAATCAGTGGAGCCAACGACGCCAGTGAAGCAGCGGTTGCTGCCGCTTTGGAATGGCTCGCCAATCATCAGCTGCCGGACGGTGGCTGGAACTACGATCACCGCGTTGGTCCTTGTGCTGCTCGCTGCAATGGTGCGGGCAACCTCACCGACTGCCGCACCGGTGCCACCGCTCAAGCGTTGTTGCCGTTCCTCGGTGCCGGTCAAACGCACAAGACGGGCAAGTACAAGAAAAACGTCGAAGCCGGTCTGTACTTCCTCACTCAGCAGATGAAGGTCAAGCAGCAGATGGGTCTGCAATGCGGCGACCTGGCTCAAGGTGGCGGCAGCATGTACTCGCACGGTATGTCTTCGATCGTCCTGTGCGAAGCCTACGCCATGACCCACGACAAGGGCCTCATGATGCCCGCCCAGTTGTCGCTCAATCACATCGTCTATGCTCAAGATCCCGTTGGTGGCGGCTGGCGTTATGCTCCGCGCACACCGGGCGATACCTCGGTCGTCGGTTGGCAGTTGATGGCTCTCAAGAGCGGTCACATGGCTTACCTGCAAGTTCCGCCGGGAACGATCGTCGGTGCCAACAAGTTCCTTGACTCCGTCATGAGCGACTATGCCTACTACGGCTACACCGATCCAGGTCGCGGCCAGGCCACCACAGCCATTGGTATTCTCTGCCGCATGTACCTGGGCTGGAAGAAAGATCACCCGGGCATCGAAAAGGGAATTCAGTACCTGAGCAACACCGGTCCTTCGCCAGGCAACATGTACTTCAACTACTACGCCACGCAGTGCATGCGTCACTATGAAGGCGAGCTGTGGGACAAGTGGAACGTCAAGATGCGTGACTCGCTGATCGCTTCGCAAGAAAAGGCCAACCACCTGAAGGGTAGCTGGCTGATGAAGGGCGATCACGGCAGCGAACGTGGCGGTCGCCTCTACTGCACCTCGATGGGCTGCATGATCCTCGAAGTCTACTACCGCCACATGCCCATCTACGGCAAGAACGCCGCCGAAGACGAGTTCCCACTGCGAGATTAATCGCGGCGACTAATTCGACTCCGGATTCGGCTCGCCGCCGATCTGCGTCACGAGCGATTGAAACATCGTGCCAATCTTCTCCAGGCGTTTGGCACTCGCGTCACTCAGTTCTTGTAAGCGCTGGTTGGTTGCCGTCGACTCTTGTCCCAAGTGATCGAGCATCTCGACCAGCTTCAGCAGCATGTTGCTCTGGGTGGCAACCACTTGTTCCAGCGTTGCGATTCTCTCTTCCATCGTCTTTTCGCTCACGAAGGGGCTCCTCTATCCGTCACGATTCCATGCAGAATTGTTCTGCATTGGTTATACTGCAAATCCCTTCCGGTTCCTTCGATTCCACCGCGATTCCAGAGCCTGTGAGAACGCCAGCGTGCGACTTCGTCCTTCCTCCCCTTTGTTATCAGCGGCATGCCTACTTTTGACGGTGACTGGCATCCTGCTGCCTATTGATGAACTCGTTGCGGCTGAGCCGACTTACTCGAAGGACATTCGGCCGATTTTGTCCGCGCGCTGTGACAAGTGTCATGGCGTTGACGAGCAGTCTGCCAATGTGAACTTTGTCGCGATCACAGACGATAAACTCGCCGCTCGCCAACGCAAGCTCTGGCGGAAAGTGATTGCGCAATTGGAAGCAGGCGACATGCCGCCCGCCGATGAGCCGCAACTCCAGCCGGAAGAGAAGGCGCAGCTGTTAATGTGGCTGAAGCGGGCCGTCGCTGAAGTCGATTGCAACGATCCGGCCAATCGCGATCCTGGTCCGGCGATCGTGCGCCGACTCACGCTCCCGGAGTACAACCGTACGATTCGCGACCTATTGGGCTTTGAGTTTGACGCTGCCGCCGCTGTAGGGATGACCGCCGATGCCAGCGAAGGAAACAGCTATGGCAACCTGGCGACAGCTCTTGAACTACCTCCCGCACTGCTCGAAAAGTATTTCGCGGCTGCCGATCAGGTGCTCGATCGCTTTTATGGAACTGAATTGAGTTCCACGGTCGCCGGTCATATTCGCGAGCAAGCCCGCGCGAGCCGCGAGCAACTGTTTTCGCTTAAGCCCGGCGATTGGCGAGCCGCCGACTACGTGGTCGCTCCGCCAACGGGTAGTGAACCGCGCACTGCCGCTCGCGAACTGATCGCGGGGGTTGCTCGGCGCGCCTTTCGCGGTCAGGCGACCGCTGACGATGTGGAGCGACTGCTGCAGCTTTTCGATCGTGCCACAGCACAGCAAAAAAGTTATGGCGATTCGATTCGCATCATGCTTAAGGCCGTGCTGGTCTCGCCGAAGTTTCTGTTCCGCATCGAGCAAGATCTGGCCACAGCTAAGCCCGGCGAGATTGTCCCCGTCAGCGATCATCAGTTGGCAACCCGACTTTCGTATTTTCTGTGGTCGAGCATGCCCGATGATGAACTGCTCGATTTGGCAGACCGCGGCAAGCTGACTGCGTCTGGACCATCGACGGAAGCAATCAAATTCGGTGGCAAGGCGATCTCGGCTGCGGGTTCCGAGTCTCATCAAGGGAACAATCGCGACAAGGTTTTTGACGGCGATTTGACAACACAGCTCGATGGTCCCAATGCCAACAGCTATTGGATCGGCCTGGATCTCGGCAGCGTGAAACCAATTCAGCAACTTCGCTTTGCCGGGCGAATTGGCTACGAGCAGCGACTGGTAGGCGGCAAGTTTCAAGCTTCGAGCACCGCTGACTTCAGCGACGACATTGTCGATTTATTCACGGTGGAAACAGCTCCGCCCCGAGGATGGGTAAAGCACGATCTGCCCAATGCCGTTGAGCGACGCTATGTCCGCTATGTGCCGCCGAAGAACTCCTTCGGAAACATCGCCGAGTTCGAAGTGCGCGGACAATCGCCAGGGACCGTTCTCGAACAACAGATCCAGCGACTGCTGGCTGACCGTCGTGCCAAAGCGTTGACAGACAACTTCGCCGTCCATTGGCTGCAAATCAACAAGCTGCCCGTTGCTCGCCCGAGCACGGAGTTCTTTCCTGAGTTCAATGCCAACGTGCGGCAGGCGATGTTCGAGGAAACAACTCTGTTTTATGATTCGCTGCGGCGCGACGACCGCAGCGTGCTCGAATTGCTTGATGCCGATTACACCTTCGTGAACGAAGACCTCGCAAAGTATTACGGCCTGCCGGCAGTGGTCGGCAAAGAATTGCAACGCGTGTCGCTGCAACCCGGCGATCACCGCGGCGGCCTGCTCGGCATGGGCAGCGTGCTCGCGGTGACATCGCACACCTCGCGTACCAGTCCCACGATGCGCGGCAAGTGGATATTGGAAGTTGTCTTCGGCACGCCTCCTCCTCCGCCACCTGCGAACGTAAGTCAGATCAAAGAAGAGACCGGCAAGAACAAGAAGGATGCCGAGACGTTTCGCGAAAAGCTGGCGCAGCATGCCCACGACGCTGCTTGTGCATCGTGTCATAAAAAAATGGACCCGTTGGGCTTTGCACTCGACAACTACGATGCCGTGGGCCGCTGGCGAACGAAGATCGGCGATCAGGCGATCGATGTCTCGGGTGAACTGCCATCTGGGCAAAAGCTCAATGGCGTGGATGACCTGAAGAAAGTCATGCTCGCTCGGAAAGACGAATTTGTTCGCAACATGAGCGAGCAAATGCTCACCTACGCCCTCGGCCGAGAGTTGGAAGACTGCGACGATTGTCCGGTCGGGCAGATTGCTGCTCAATTGCAAGCCGACGATCATCGGTTTTCTTCTCTCGTAACCCAGATCGTGAAAAGCTATCCTTTTCAATACCGCCGCACCCATTCCGCTCCCTAGACAGTACCTGCCGCTTGCGAAAATGCTATGAAGCCAACGTCAACAATCTCTCGTCGCACAATGCTTCGCTCAGCAGGAGCGCTGCTCTCGCTTCCATTCTTCGAGTCGATGTTTCCTGCGCGAGTCGCGGCCGGCAAAGAGATCGCCAAGCCACCAGTGCGCTTTGGCATCTTCAGCGTTACCGGAGGCACGGTTCTCGAATCGTGGAATCCTACTGATGCTGGCCCGCTGACGAAACTCCCTTCGATCCTCCGGCCATTGGAAAGTTCCAAAGACGAGATCACGGTCATCTCGGGACTATCACACTCGGGACGGTCCGACAACTTGAACGCCCACGAGCATTGCGCCCTGCTGCATCTCACCGGGGCAACTTCGGTCAAGAAGGAAGGGGGCAAGTTTTTCGCTGGCATCTCCGTCGATCAGGCCGCGGCGAATGTGATTGGCAAAGAGACTCTGCTGCCGTCGATGGAAATCGGCCTCAACGGGGGCGAGAAGAATTACTCGTTCCGCTCGCGCGACTCGGTCGTTCCATATGAGGGAAACCCAAGGCTAATTTTCGATCGCATGTTTCGTGGTCGCCAGCCTGTAGCGCCCAACTGGGCACGCCGCGCGGCCGACAAAGCTTCGACAGCGGAGTCGCCAGTCAGCGATTCGCTAGACCGCGGAGTGCTGGACCTCGTCCTCAGCCAGGCGAACAACCTGCGTCGGAATCTTGGTAAAGGCGATCAGCAAAAGCTCGATCAATATTTGGAATCGGTTCGCTCGGTCGAGAAACGCATCGCCTTCACCGAAGCTCGTCAACGGCAGGATCTGCTCGACCTGGCAAGCCCCGGTTCGTCCAAGCTCACACTCCCCGAATCGCTGCCGAAACCAGGCACACCCATTTGGGAGATTACTCGCCCCACCGATCAAGACCCTGCGCGACATGCCGACTATATTCGTCTGATGGCCGACATGCTGGTGCTGGCCTTCCAAACCGATACGACCCGCGTGGTGAGCATGGCGGTGGGCAACGACGACTGCATGTTCCCCGGCGTGGTCACGGTCGGTTACGAACGACATTGCCACACGCTCGAGCATCAAGGAAATGCGTCGCGTCCCGCCGATGCAGACCCCATTGCCCGCGAAGCGTGCCGGCAGATTCATGCCTGGTACACGCAACTGTTCGCCGAGACGGTCCGCAAGCTGCAAGCCATTGATGAAGGGGGCAGCACCCTGCTCGATAACAGCGTCCTGCTTTACACGTCTTACATGGCCGATGGTGGTCACGGCCGCGATAGTTATCCCGTTGCACTAGCGGGCAAAGCCGGCGGACTGCTGAAGGGCGGTCGGCATTTGGCGTTTGAGAAGAAGGCACCGATGTCGAATTTGTATTTGGAGCTGCTGAATCTGCTCGGGGTCAAGGCGGAGACATTTGGGGATAGTCATACGTCTCGGTTTGCGGGGGATTTGGAGGGGAGATTGCCGGGGTTGGTGTAGGGAGAGAGGGAGGGAGGAGAAGCAGGGAGGAAGAGTGGGAGGGGAGGAGGTTGGACCACAGAGGCGCAGAGTTCGCGGAGTAGGAGTGGGGAGGAGTGGGGAAATGTTTGTGGCAGTGGGTCATCGCGGTTTGAGAATGACATCGAAGGATGGGTTCGAGTGGGCCAATGCGCAGACGGGTAAAGAGGGGGAGGTCTATCGCGCGATCAGCTTTGGGAATGGTAAGTTTGCGGCGGTAGGGACGTTTGGTGGCGCGAATTTGTTTGCCGCGACGGCGGATGGAGTGAGCTGGCAGACAGGTTCGCGCGATGCGAAGTATGTCAGCTATCTGCGCGGGATCGGGTTTGGCAAAGAGATGTTTCTCGGGCTGGGCGGCGATCCTGGTTCGGTGGGTGATTCAAAGCCCTTTGTAATGACCTCGACCGATGGTCAAACTTGGAGCGAAATCACGCCGATTGCCGGTCGGAACATGCTGCGGCGAGTTTGCTTTGGCAATGAGCGATTTGTGGCCGTGGGTGACCGCGGTCGGCGGGCGGCATCGAAGGATGGCAAGGAATGGACCGACACGCCGAATGTGAAAGCCATCGATACCCTCATCGATGTCACCTTTGGCAAAGACCTGTTTGTGGGCGTGGGTTTGCATGGGCTGCGCATGAGCAGCGAAGACGGCATCACTTGGTCAGAACGATTGGTGGGTGAAGAAGGGGAGCACATCAATAGCGTGCTCTGGACCGGCGAGCGATTTGTCGCCGTGGGACAAGGCGCGACCTATGTCTCGGCCGACGGTCGCAAGTGGGAACGACAACCGAATACGAATTCGCCGCTGATAGCCATATATGGTGACAAGCAGTTTGTCGGCGCGAACTGGCGCGGTCGGCTGTTGCACTCCAAAGATGCGATCACCTGGCAGGACAGCTTTCAGTCAGAGCATCACGTCGAAGCGTTGGCATTCGGTTTAATTTAGTCCGTCTGCTGTCGCTCGGTGTGTCCGGGCGTCGAGCGTTTGTTCTATGATGGCTTCATCACCTCAAGACAAAGTTCAATAACCTGACGGACGGACGTTATGCACAGCCTGGAAGAAATTCCAGAAATCCGCGGACTCGATTCTCGCCACGGATTGGTGCGCATCCCCGACGAGATGGACGTGCCGATCACGCCGCGCGTCCGGCAATTGATTGACACCGCCGAGTTTCATCGGCTGACGAAGATCAGCCAACTAGGTCTGGTGTCGCTCGTCTATCCGGCTGCCCACCATACGCGTTTCGAGCATTCACTGGGTGTCTATCGGAATGCGTTGCTCTACCTGCGGCAACTTTCGGCCGATGAGCGGTTTCATAATGCAATCAAGCCGGCAGATGGCGAACTGCTGATTGTTGCTGCCCTTTTGCACGACCTGGGACACTGGCCCTTCTGTCACCCCATCGAAGACATGAAGTTGCCCGGTGTACCGACGCACGAACTGTTCGCGAACAGCTTTTTGCTGGAAGGGGAGATTGCCGACTGCTTGCGTGATGATTGGGGGATTCAGCCACGCGACGTTACTGTGATCCTCTCGGAGAAGCCGCGAGATACGCGCCAGCGCATCTTAAAGAGCCTGATGTCGGGGCCGATTGACATCGACAAGATGGATTACCTGCCGCGCGACAGCTTGCATGCCGGTGTTCCTTACGGCCGCAACTTTGATGCTCAGCGACTCATTGGCAGCCTCTGTTTGAACCAGGCGGGCGATGGCCTCGCACTCACCGACAAAGGTCGCACCGCGGCCGAGATGATGGTCTTTGCGCGCTACGTGATGTTCAGCGAGGTCTATTGGCATCACACGGTCCGCTCGGCAACCGCGATGATCCAGCGCGGGTTTTATCTGCTGCACAGCGAACTCGACCTGGACTCGCTCTTTCGCATGGCTGAGCCTGCGTTCATTCAGCAAGTGCTCACGGCCTCGGAACGTCATCCCGCCAGCGACCTGTTCAGTGGGCTGTTCGGCCCGACTCGCCGGCTCTACAAGCGAATTGCTGAGTTCAGCTTCTTTCAGAAGCGGCCGTACTACGAACAGTTCGCGCGCCGACCGTACATGTGGCTCGCCGCCTGCAGCGATCATCTGGCCGAGATCTTGAGCCAGCAAGTAGGCCGGCGCATCGCGCCGCACGAGATCCTGTTCGACGCGCCGCCGGTCAAGCGCGAGGTGGAGTTCAATGTTGAGATCCACTTCGCCAAGGAGAACACCTATCGCACGCTGGGTGAAGTGTCACCGGTAGTGAAGACACTGGCCCAAAGTCAGTTCGACGATTACGTCAAACGCGTGCGCATCTTTGTGCATCCTCGGCTGCAAGACGATCTAAAGCAATGCTCGCTGGACCCAGCACTTGATGAAACATTGCGACGGATGAGCTAACAGAACTCGCGAGAATTTCGGAATAAAATTATCACGACATACTTGACAATCGACGGCCGCTGTGGGCTAATACCTGGACGCTCTCAAAAAATTTGGTTGTTCATCGATCAGGTCGCAATGTGTGACCAAGCCACGCCGTTCTTGACGCGTCGTTGCTGGTACGGACAGGGCTGCAGGCGAGATGGCCGCCTGTCCAAGAAACCGGACGGTTGTTGGACAGAAAGGCGTAGTGCGAGAATTGCGACAGTAAACGCAAGTGCCTTGAGTGCAGCAACTTCGAGCGAAAATCGAAAAGGAGTGCGTGTCCAATAACCTGCCGGGTTGTTGGACAAATAGAGATAGTTGGTCGACTCGGGTTAGCAGAACTTGGTGCCGGTGCTGCTTTTGGTGTCGCGCGAGGGCGAACTGTTCGGGCTGTGAACGTGAACCACCACGTTGTGTTCGTTCCGGGCCAGCTGCCGCAACAACACGGCATCGTTGGGGACGGCTTGCAACTGAAACGGTCGTCGTGGCGACAGCCGCAATCCGGTCGAGAGCGAAACACCCGCCCGGTCTTCCGCCGGCAGCAGTTGCAGCACTGCTTCGATCAGTCCATCGAGCGGTTCATCCGCCGCCAGGTACACCGGCTGACCAGCTGCCAGAGCCCAGAGCAGTTTTTCGCAGGTCGCTTCTGCCAAGGTGGAGGCGAGCGACTTTTGCGCTGTCGTTACGCCGCCGGTGGCACGACCGACGAGTCGAAAAGTATCGAGCGATTCTGGAGGCTCGCGCCGCGGTTGTGTTCGCCCGGCACCGCGAAAGGCCCGCAGGATCGTGAAGGGATTGAACTGAAACAAGGCGAGTGCCTCGGTCGGCAGAATGAACGAATGGGTATAGATTCGCCCACCCGCGCGACCACTGTATTCGGTGCCAGCCAGTTGCGTGTAGCCGATGCAGACCAGATCGCCTTCGAGAGCATGCACGTTTACGCTGGTGCGGCCGAGACGAGTTTCGATCGCATCGTGGGCGGGCCCCCAGTTGCTCAATTGCTGAGCGAGCGAGTCATCGATGCCGCTGCTACGCGAGGCCAGCTGATAGCCGGCCATCCGCTCGCCGCGCAGGCTGGTGAAGATTGCTTGTTCGACGCGAAAGGTCATGAGGGTTGCTTTCCACCGGGCTATTTCAGAACTACCGCGTCACTTCTTCGAGCAGCCAATGAAAGGGCTCGACGACACCGCGGGGCTCGACACGCAGTGGCACGTGAATGCGGCCGCGGCCTTCCAGGCGATAGCCACACGCGCCGGCGACACCGGCGGCAAAGAAGGCGTGACGCTTGAGCCGCTCGCGACATTGTACATACAGGCCCGGAGTGTGACGGCGAGCAAATTGCTGCGGATCGTCAAAGCAATGATCGCACTGATCGGCTTTGGTGAAGACGAGTGCCACGGCTTTGCTGGCCCACCCCGTCTTTTTGTCAGCTTGCAGTTCGCACAGATAACTAAGCAACTTCATCGCGCGAAAGTCTTCGTCGGCTTCACCGGCCTGGCAACGGAGGGCATCGATCAGCACGAGCACGCCGGAGCACTTGCCGAGAAACGCGCGAATCACCGGATAGGTATTGGGGTGATCGATTTCTTCGAGGAGCGCTTCGCCGGCGAGGTCGGGCAGAATCAGCTCGACGGGTTTGAGCTTGCGGCGCAGGATCTGGCAATGGACCCAATTCCAACGATCGGGCTCGTTGGGGGTCTTCGCGGGGAACTCGCAGCGGGCCAGGGCCGCCATTGTTCGCTCTTGCAGGCCGATGGAAAAAGCGCCCCGTGCGAGCAACTGCAAATCGTCGCGTCCCTTCGAGAGCATGTCGGCGAGCATGCCGAGGTAAACCGTCTTGCCGGCACCCGAAGAGCCAATCGCGGCGACCATGCGTGGATGGATCTTCTGCGAGTTGGCCTGATGGACCAACGCCATCGGCGCATAGCAGTGCCGGCACAACTCCGCGTCGAAGTTGTTGCCGCCGCCGCAAATGTAGCAAGGGCACGAGACCGTGTATTGGGCCAGGCGGTAGGAATCGAGTTCGATCTGTCCGGTCGCTCTCATGCGGCGGCCTCCTGTTCTTCAGTCGCAGAATCCTGATAGCTGGCGACGTCGCAGAAACCGACGGCGCAGCGGAAACCAATGTTGTGCTTGCGAGCCAGCGGGCTTTCGCCACTTTGGAAGTGCAGGTGACATTGCGAATCGAAGTAAGTATCGAACGCACCGCCGCGGATGCTACGCATCGGCGTCGCCGTCTCGATCTTCAGGTTCGCGAGGTCCCACACTCCAAAGCTGGTGCTGGTCCACTCCCACACGTTGCCCACCAACTCTTGCACGCCCCCAACGCTCGCTCCCAGCGGTCGACCAGTTGTACAAGTGGTGTCATCTTTGCCGCTGCCCCAAACGTGGACCAACGAACGGTCGAGCGCATCACCCCACGGATAACGCCGCTGTTGGGGCGAAGCGTTATCGGCCACGACGGGCCACGCGCCGGCTTTCACCCATTCGGGATCTGTCGACAGTCGCTTGCCGGCCCAACGTGCGTAGGCGGCCGCTTCGTACCAACAGATACCGACGACCGGGTGCTGCCGCTTCTCTTCCGTCGGATGGCCGTGCTTCCAATATCGCGGCCCCGAGAGGCCAGTCGAATCGACGAACCCAAGGACGGCGGGCCAAATGGTCGCGTCCCACAGGTTCATCTGTTCGTAGCCGCCATCTTGCACGAAGCGCAGATAGGCTTCGTTGGTGACGGGGTAACGATCGAGGAAATAGCCGTCGACTTCGACGATCCGCTCGTTGCGGACAAGCTCTTCTTCGTCCATGTCTTCGAATCGCCGCGGTCGCATGATGACCGGACCGCCCGGAACACAAGACATGTGAGTATCGAGAGCTGCCTCGGCGGCATGCAGTTGGTCTGGCTGCAGATTGTTGGCAATCTGCGGACGCAGCAAGAGCGAATAGCGACCTTGCGTGAGCATCCGCTGAACTAGGTCGCCCTCGGGCTCGGCGTCTCGTTCGGTCGCGGCCATCAGGCTGGTGAACGAGGTATCGGCGTTGATGCCGGGCGAGTGAGGGCTTGTAAAGCGACGCCCGTACTTATCCCAAGCCAGATAGCCAAGTCCAGCCATCGCTCCGGAGGCACCCGCTGCCCACTGCTCGCTTTGCCAGGCAAAAGCGAGGCAAGCAGGGACGGAAGCGCCGGCCGCCCAAGTGGGCCAGCCTTTCAGCAGGTTCGTATTCAACTCAAGGTTCATGGGCAACTCCACGCACGGTCGCACGCACGCACAAGTGATCGGGAACTATTTCTTCTTCCGCCGCTGGGCAACATCTTTTTGCAGCCTAGCAAACTGAGCCATCACCGAGTTGACCACCGGGTCAGCAGGTGGAGGTTCGGCGGAACTGGGCTGGGGAGTTGTCACATTCATGGCAGGGGAAGTGACATTGGGTCCAGCTGGTGGCGCGGTCATGCGCTCGAAAGGCTGGCTCTTGCGGCTGAGGGAAGAAAGTTGACTTTCGATGACCGACTTGAGCTGACGGAGTTCGTCCGAAACGTCGTCGTGCTGTTGGGCCAGTTGGTCTTGCTGCTCGGCTACCACTTCCTGCAGTTCGCAGGCGCGAGTGCGGACCAGTTCCAATTCGCTTTCGAGCCGATCGCGTTCGCGGAGGACTTCGCCGTGCGATTTCTCCAGCGAGCGTTGTTCCTGGCGAATGGCTTCGAGTTGGGTTTGCAGTTCGTTTAACTGGTGGGACGAGATGCCCGAGCCTGTTGGTTCGGAGGCTACGACGGAGACGCGACCCACGGCGTCTGCCAGTTCGGTGCGAGTCGAAAGTACGTCCTTCCGCACTGCTTCGAGTTGTTCGAGCACCGCGAGCCAAGATTCGTCGGAAGAGCCAGCCGCAACCGGCGTTTGGCCTTCGGAAAGTTGGACCGGCGGGCGAGATTCGAGTTCGCGGATTCGCGACAGCATCTGCTCCCGCTCGGTGAGCGCCAGAGACAGTTGCTGAGCTGTCGTTTCGCGATAGCGATCTTCTCGCTCGGCTGCTGCGAGCCGCTCTTGTTCGATTTGTCCGCGCAGTAATTGCAGTTCGCCAATCGCAGCATCGAGACGAGCTTCTTGATGTTCGAGCTGATGGGTCAGCCGGCCGCTTTCTTTCCGCTGCTCGGCCAATTGGCGGCCCCGTTCGGCGAGACGAGCCCTGGCGTCGTCGACCTCGGCCATCTTCAGTTGCAATTGCGAACGCAGTTGCTCGACATCGGCGAAGACGTCGGTCATCAAGCGGTCGAACGACGAGAACTCTTCGCGGAGCTGTAGTGCTACGGCCCGCAAGGGTTCGCCAGCCGTCGGCTGAAAACTGGAAAGTGCCACGATCGGCCCGTTTCAGTGCTGTGGACGTAGCGTCAGCCCGAAGGGGGCAACTGTCGCGAAGTCCGAATGGATTGAGATGAGACCAGCGAGAAAAGGTGCGGTTCGAAGCCCGCATTTGAAACCTAGGTCACGAATGGGCACGAGGCAAATCGCCGATGACGGCTGTGCCCCTCGGCAAGGACATGCGTGCAAACGTAGCGGCGTTTGCCGACAATAGAGGTCGTAACGCCTCTGCGGCACTTCGCGCAGCGGTACGGAAGGGGTAGTCTTTCTAATTGGTCTAGCACGGACCTTTTGCTGGTTTTTGATCACGATTTGGACCTCGGGTGTCATCATGATGCGGGCGATGCGAATGGCGGATTGGTCTTCGTTGGCGATGTTCGTTTTGGGAGCCAGCACGCTGCTGCTCACCGGGTGCCCTACCTCAGAACCCAAGCAGCCCGCGAGCGGCGACCCGCAGGTGCCAGAAATCTCGACTGGCGAAACCGCTGACGCGGCGAAGGACGATCCTGCTGCCATCGAAGCGTTGAAGGCAGCTGGCGCGACACTCAAGCTTGGCAAAACTGGCAATGTTGGCGAGGTAACGCTCGCGCGAGGCAATAACGACGATCTCAAGCACCTGGCGCAGTTGCCAGATGTAACTGTGCTCTCGGCTGAAGTTCGCGGCATCACCGGCGAAGGTCTGGCTCACCTCAAGGGGCACCCGAGCTTGAAGGTGATTCGCCTCGAACAGAGTGACGTCAAAAATGAAGACGCCGAACACTTGATTGCCATTCCCAACCTTGAAGAAGTCGACCTGAAGAAAACCGACTTTACCGCTGATGCGTATGCCACGCTGGCCAAGAGCAAAACGCTGAAAAAGATCCGCGCTCCGCAAACGGCCTTCGACAACAAGTGCCTCGAAGCGATTGCGGGCATGAAGCAACTTGTCGCCCTTGATCTGACCGATTGCAATCTCGTCACGTCCGAAGGAACCGCGCCCCTGGCCGGCCTCACCAATCTCGAAATGCTGAAGCTCTACGGTCGTAGCAACTTGGACGACCGCGTCATGGATCACATCGAAAAGCTGAAGAAACTCAAAGTTCTCGGTCTGGTGCAAACCTCAGTTACCAAGGCTGGACTAGAAAAACTGAAAGAGCATCCCAACTTGAAGGAACTCGATCTGTACGGCTGCGTTGCTGTAAAAAGTGATGCCCTGGAAGTTCTGGGTACCATTCCAAACCTGGAAATTCTCGGCCTGCGCGAAACGGCCGTGAAGAACGACGGCATGGAGCACCTTACGCCACTGAAGAAGTTGCGCGAACTCGATCTCTCGGAGTCGGTTGTTGGCGCGGGCAAGAATTTTGAGGCGATCACCAAGATTCAGACACTCGAAGATCTCAACTTGTGGCAAACCAGTTTTGGCGATGCCGACTTGCCGGCAGTGGGTCAACTGAAGAATCTCAAGCGGCTCAACCTCGATAAAACTGAAGTCACCGACATGGGCCTGGCCAGCCTCAAGGATTTAGAAAATCTTGAGTATCTGCATTTGGGCAATACAATGATCACTGATGCAGGTCTGGCTGAACTTCACAACCTGAAGAACCTCAAGCATCTCGTCGTGACGTTTGTCGCTGGTATTTCGGACGACGGCATTGCGGAACTGCAAAAGGTAGTGCCGAACTTGAAGCGCATCGACCGCTAAGACGGTTCGGGTAATACGAATGACTTCGTGGACTGATCTGAGCGAGTGGAGCGCTTCGGAAATTGCCCGGCGTATCACTGCTCGGCAGATTTCGGCCCGCGAAGTTTGCCGGGCTTATGTAGGTCGCTGCGAAGCGGTGAATCCGCAGATCAATGCTTTTACCTGGAAGCGGTTCGAGCAAGCGATCAGCGAGGCCACTGTCATCGACGAGCAGATTGCTCGCGGCGAATCGGTGGGGCCACTCGCAGGTGTGCCGATCACCATCAAAGACTGCTTCCACGTCGCAGGCTCGACGGCATGTATCGGTTTGTCGTCGCTGAAAGATGAAGTTTCGCCAGAGACCGGCGTGCTCGTGAAGCGACTGCAGCGAGCAGGTGCAGTGATCCTCGGCAAGACTAACGTACCTCAGCTGATGATCTTGCATGAGTGCGACAATCCGGTCTTTGGACGAACGAACAACCCATGGAATCTTGAGCGCACTTGCGGCGGCAGCAGCGGTGGCGAAGCTGCCATCATCGCGGCCGGCGGTTCGCCCTTGGGACTCGGCAACGATCTCGGCGGCAGTATTCGCATTCCGGCACACTTCAGTGGCATTGCTGGGCTGAAGCCCACGTCGCGACGCCTGACCAATGCTGGAATTCGCAGTAACTTTCGCGGCTTCGAAGCCATCATTGGTGCGGCTGGTCCGCTCGCACGGCACGTCGAAGATTTGGATCTCGCGCTGCGTGTACTCGCCGATCACTCCGATGGCGAATCGCTTCACGAGATTGAACCATGGCCGCTGCATGACTTTCGCGAAGTCGATCTTAGTAAGCTTCGAATCGGAATCTGGCTCGAAGATGGATATCTACCTGTCTCGCCTGCCGTGAAGCGTGCAGTTAAGGAAGCTGCGGCGGTGCTTACGAAGGCCGGAGCAACCGTAGATGAGTTCAGGTTTGCGCACGGTGCAGAAATCCTGGACCTCTATGTCGCGCTCATCGAAGCAGACGGCTGTGCCGATCTTCGGCGAATTGCCAGCGATAGCAAACTCGATTGGCGAGTGAGTCGAATGATGATGGCCGGAGGACTGAATCGCCTCTCGCGAGCGGTGCTGGTAACCGGCATGCGCTTGCTAGGACAGAAGTATCTGGCCCAGTTGTTTCAGGAAGCCAGACCGCGCTCGACCGATGAGTTTTGGAAGTTGGTTCGCCGCCGCGATGAGTTGCAGGCGTCCTTCCGCGATCGCTTTGCTGCCGGCAGATTCGATGCAATTCTGTCACCGCCCCACGCCTTACCCGCACCCCAACACGGCAAACCGATCGACTTGGTCTCGGCGGCCAGTTGGGCATTTCTCCCGAATCTGCTTGGCTGGCCCGCGGGGGTAGTTCTCGCGACAACCGTTCAAGCGGATGAGCAAGATTCTCGCCCCGCCAGTCGAGATCAGGTCCTAAAGCAGGCGAAAGCTGTCGATGCTGGCAGTGGCGGCCTGCCTAGCGGCGCGCAGGTATTTGCCCCTCCTTGGCGGGAAGACACGGTTTTGGCGGTGATGGCCGCCATCGAGCGAGGTGTACCGCGATTAAGGGCGACTATTTAGACGTGCCTAGGTAGCTTATGGAATTAAGTCAACCAAGCCGGGGGAGATTTTCGGAAATTTCTGGAAAATGACGCTGGTATTTGTTCTGCGGGAAGGTGTATAACTTCCGTTGGCCAATTGGTTGACGAAGCTGTAGCGTTGGTTCTGTCGAATCTGTAGCTGCTCCCTCCGCCTGTTCCGTTTGGCGGACCATGAATCGGTCCCTTTCATCGGTCCTGAAAGTTAGCGAGGACCGGAAGTTTTTTGTCAGGAGTTGAGCGGTGGCAATGAAGTTGTATGTCGGGAACCTGAGTTACGGCGTAACGAACGAGAAGCTCGAAGAGCTCTTCTCGGCGTACGGCCAAGTTCGTAGCGCCCAGGTAATTCAGGATCGCGACACTGGTCGCAGCAAAGGTTTCGGCTTCGTCGAAATGGCTGACGACAACGCTGCCCGTGAGGCCATCAAGGGTCTGCACGAACAGCAACACGACGGTCGCCCACTGACTGTCAACGAAGCTCGCCCACGTGAAGATCGTGGCGGCGGCGGTGGTGGTGGTTACGGTGGTGGCGGCGGCGGTGGCGGTCGTGGTGGCAGCCGAGGTGGTGGTGGCGGCGGCTATGGTGGTGGCGGCGGCGGTGGCCGTGGCGGTTACGGTGGTCGTTAAGCTGCGATCGTTTACGACGCGCCTGATAGTTGTCTACGATTAGAGACTTCGATTTCGAACCTGCTATCGTAATATTTTCAACACCCGCTCCTGAGCTTCAGCAGCGGGTGTTGTTTTTTGATGTCGCCTGACCTGCTCGCCATTGCCAACAGCTCTACCAGCCAGATAATTGGCTAGTGTCTCGCACAAGTTGGTTCCACTCGCCCTGGTAGCTCAGTTGGATAGAGCAAGTCTTTCCTAAAGACTAGGTCGGAGGTTCGAGTCCTCTCCGGGGTACTTTTCCGTCAACGGCACGGGCGAAGTTGCAGCCCGGTATATTTCATACTGAATCTTCGCAGTTCATTGATCTGCGGCCATCCGCCTCAAGGTCGATCTCTCCGCTGCGGCATGAAGCCCAACCACGGCTGCGTTATTTTCGCTCCCACTATCGGCGGGTTTGCGCAGTCGGAATAGTCTTCCTTGACGCAGCAAATCCCCAATGTAGATTTCTTTACGTACGGGGCAGTTCGCAAACAATCGCCTATCTGGCCAGGGTGTTTGCGGATCGTACTTCTCAGAGACAGCAAGCGACACCGCGCGCTTGGGTCTACATGCCAGATCCCACCTCCACCCATCCCGCCTGAAAACTTGTCTGCGCCACCACTCTGCGCAGCACTTGCCGAGAGACACGTATGTTTTGCGAAGATAAGGCAATTCTGGATGCTTTCGTTGTTGAATCGAAAGAACATCTCGCGGAAGTCGAGACCTTACTGTTGGCCATGGAAGCCGGTGGCGAGCATTGCGATATCGAAGCCGTGAACAGCGTGTTTCGGGCGATTCACTCCATGAAGGGTGCCGCTGGTTTCCTGGGCCTGAAAAAGGTCAACGATCTGGCGCACAGCCAAGAGAACGTGCTCAACAAGATGCGCCTGCGCGAGTTGACGCCCACTAGTGAAATCATCGACCTCCTCTTGCGATCTGCCGACTTGCTCCGCAGCTTGATGGAAGCCATTGGTAGCAACAACCAAGCCAAGCATGATTCCTACGATATTCGTCCGTACGTCTCCGCGCTCGATCAATTAAACGACCAAGGTTGCGGTCCTGCAAAGCAAGTCAGCGACCCGACGAATCGGCCTGTGACGACGCCAGCACCGAGCCAAGCTGTTACCCCAGCAACAATTGCAACCGCCGATTCGCCCAATGCCAGCGAGGCACACATCAGCGACGCGAGTATTCGTGTATCGGTGAACGTGCTCGACAAGCTGATGAATTTGGCTGGCGAGTTGGTGCTCAGCCGCAATCAACTGTTGCAAACCATGGGAGCGACCAATCATACCGGTCTTGAGGTGACAGCGGCCCGCGTGGACCAGGTGACGAGCGAGTTGCAGGAAGCCATCATGCAAACTCGCATGCAGCCTCTCGCACAGATTTTTAATCGCTTCCCCCGCGTGGTTCGCGACTTGAGTGCTCGCCTGGGTAAGCAGGTCGACTTGCAGATACACGGTAAGGAGGTCGAAGTCGACAAGACCATTATTGAAGCCATCGGCGATCCGCTCATTCACTTGGTGCGCAACTCGCTCGATCACGGTATTGAAACTCCGGATGTCCGCACACGCCGTGGCAAGAAGGCCACGGGTACGATTTCGCTCGAAGCGAGCCATCAGGCAGGTCGAGTTAACATCGTGGTGCGTGACGACGGCGCCGGTATTGACGCCGCGCGGCTTCGTTCCAAGGTAGTTTCCAAAGGCATTCTCTCCGCTGAACAAGCGGCCGCCCTTTCGGAACGGGATGCCATCGAGTTGATCTTTCATCCAGGCTTCTCTACTGCGGAACAAGTGACCGACGTCAGCGGTCGCGGAGTCGGTATGGATGTGGTGAAGTCGAATATCACACGGCTCGGTGGTACTGTCGAAGTTGTGTCGCGACTGGAACGCGGCACCGAAGTTCACGTTAAGCTGCCACTCACTCTCGCCATCATTCCCTCGCTGATCGTTCGCGGCGGTAAGCATCGATTCGCAATCAGTCAGGCAAGCATCCACGAATTGGTTCGCATCAAGGCAGCGGAGATTGCCGCTCGTGTGTCGATCATTAAGGGCGCAGAAGTTCTGCTCCTGCGAGGCAAACTGCTCCCGCTGGTTCGTTTGAGCCAGGTCTTTGGACGACCCATTGCCGAATCGTCGCCACATCGTGCGCTGGATGTAATCGTTGTCGAGACCGGCAGCTTTCACTACGGGCTGGTGGTCGACGGCCTACACGACTCGGAAGAGATCGTTGTCAAGCCTCTTGGCCAGCATTTGCAGTCGTGTACCTGCCTGGCAGGTGCAACCATCCTGGGCGACGGCGAGGTGGCCCTGATTCTGGATGTCGCAGGCATTGCCATGCACATGAAACTGACCAAGTCGGCCGATCGCGACGCAGACACGCAGGAAGCGGCAACTCAAGCAGTTGAAACTCAGTCCACGCTGATGTTCACGAATCATCCGTCGGAGACGTTTGGCATTCCGATGGCCGTCATTCGCCGGTTGGAACGTGTCCGGATCGACCAAGTCGAAGTGATCGGCACGCACACTGTGCTGAAATACGAAAGTGCCTCGCTACCGCTGATTGCCATCGAAGATCACATCGCCGCCAAACCGCGACCGGAACAGCCCTGGATCTATGTCGTGATTTTTGACTTCAACGGCAAAGAGTTGGCGGTGACCGTCCCCAACCTGAACGAGATTCGCGAACTTCCCACAGCCCTCGACACTCGCACTTTCCGTCAGCCCGGCGTGATTGGCTCCGTGGTGTTGGATAAGTTGGCCATCCGCCTGCTCGATGTATTCGAGTTAGCTGCCCTGGCTTATCCACAATTGGCCGTGAACATATCGTCGAACTCGCCTACCAAGCAGCCACCACGCACCTACAAAATCTTGCTCGCTGAGGACTCCGCCTTTTTCCGATCGCAGGTCATCGCCTTCTTGGAGAGCAAGGGCTACGAAGTCGTCGGCTGTGAAGATGGATTGGAAGCGTGGCACATTCTCGAAGCTGGCGATGAAGCATTCGACCTGTTGCTCACCGATATTGAGATGCCCAACCTCAACGGTTTCGAACTGTGTGAACGAGTTCGTCAAAGCGACAACTGGGGCGAATTGCCCGTGATCGCTCTAACATCACTCGCCGGTCAGGAAGACATTCAGCGGGGCCGCGATGTCGGCATCGACGACTATCAGGTCAAGATGGATCGTGATCGTCTGTTGGCAACCGTTGCAAAACTGCTGAAAACCGCGAAATCTCCCGAGCGAAATGCTGTGCTCGTTTAGCACGCCCAGTCATCGCCGTTCCACCACATTCACCCCATAAAGCTACCGCTATGCCTACTTCGAACATCAATCAGCCTGTTTCCGGCAGCGAACTTCAGTTTGCCTCGTTTCAGGTCGGTGACTTGCTGCTGGGGATCGATATCCACCAAGTGCAAGAGATCAATCGCAATCTGAATCTGACTCCCGTGCCGCATGCACCGGACGCGGTTCAGGGCGTGATCAATCTGCGCGGTGAAGTAGTAACCGTGATCGACCTGCGCCGCGTGCTTGGCCTGCCAGCTGCGGAGTTCACTCGCTCGACTAGCAACGTCATCATCAAGCACACCGGCGAACAGGTAGGCCTACTCGTCGACAAGGTCGCCGAAGTCATCACCTGCCACTCTGTCGACATTGATCCGCTCCCTGAGAATCTGGGCGGTATCGATAGTTGCTTCTTCAGCGGAGTCATCAAGCTCCAGCAACATCTGTTGGTCGTGCTCAATGTCACTCAAGCACTGCAATCATTGGCTGAACCTGCAGTTGCATAGTTGTTTATCGTCAATCAATTCAGTATCGGTTTTCAAGGGGCAAGTATGTTCAAGTGTCAGATGTTTCAATTCAAAAGTCTCAAGACCAAGCTCTTATGCTGGTTTCTCATCCTGGGTGTTGTACCGGCAGCCGTGGTCGGTTCAGCAGCCTATTGGCAGTCGAGCACAGCGCTCAAGACAGCCGCCGAAGAGAGTGCTGTGATCCTAGCCGAAGACACGATCGACACAATCGATCGTTCGATGAGCGAACGCTATGGGGACATCCGCATGTTCAGCGGATTGCGCGGTGCGAAAATGGAACCGGAGGCCGTCATGACAGATATGGACCGACTCACAAAGTTGTACGGCGTGTACAGCTTAATGATTCTTGCTGACGCCGATGGCAAGGTCATCGCAGTCAATCGCGTAAATGCCGATGGCAAGCCCATTGATTCCGCTCAACTGTTGGGAGCCAATGTCAAAAGTGAAGCTTGGTTTTCCGATGCTCTTGACAGCACGGCCAAAGATCGTGCGTTTTGTTACGACATGGTTCACGATGATCGAGTGAAGACGATTTGCCAAACCGAACCGGCGACAGTCATTTTCTCGGCACCGGTTTTCGACGCCGATGGCAAGGCCATTCGCGTGTGGGCCAACTTTGCTTCGTTCGACAAAATTGCTGCCACCGTACTCTCCGAGGCTCAAGAGCGCAATGAAGCGAGGGGCCTGAAGCTTACCTGTAATGTTCTCTCCAAGAACGGCTTGATTCTGCACGATGCTGATCCATCGGTCGAATTGAAGCTGAACCTCGTTGATTCGGGGTTGCAAGCTGCCAAGATGATTTCGGAAGGTAAGACGGGAGCGACCACGGAAGTTCATTCTCGTCGGAAGGTGTCCCAGGTGAACGGAGTTGCGTCTTCGAAACCGCAAGGCGACTTCGCTGGTCTCGGTTGGGGCGTCCTGGTACGTCAAGATGTTTCTGATGCCCTCGCCGAATGCACTTCGCTCGCGTGGTTCTGCGGCTTGGCCACTCTCGGAGCCGCGGTGGTTGTTGGCCTGATTGCACTCTTCATTGCTGGTCAGATTTCACGTCCGTTGGTGCAGAGTGCGAAGGTGCTCGAGAAGGTGGCGGCGGGGGATTTGACGCAGAAGGTGACAGTGACGACGAAGGATGAAGTCGGGCAGTTGGGTACCGCGGTGAATAAGTTGACCGAAAACTTCCGCAGCGTGATTCAGAACATTCTGCAAGGGACGCAGACGTTGACCGCTTCGTCGACGCAACTGACCGCCACGGCCGATGACCTAACGCAGAATGCCAACGGCACCACGCAGCAATCGGCTACGGTCGCTGCAGCTGCCGAAGAAATGTCCACGAACATGCGTTCGATGGCTGGCTCGACCGAAGAGATGTCGACCAACGTGAAGACCGTCGCTTCGGCCATCGAAGAGATGACTGCCAGCATCAGCGAAATCGCCAAGAACGCCGAATCGTCTTCGACCGTTGCTGGTCAAGCGGCCGACCTGGCTGACATCAGCAACAAGAAGGTGGCTCTGCTCGGCGAAGCTGCCAGCGAAATCGGTAAGGTCATCGATGTCATTCAAGACATCGCCGACCAGACCAACTTGCTGGCTCTTAACGCCACCATCGAAGCGGCTCGGGCCGGTGAAGCCGGCAAGGGCTTTGCTGTGGTCGCTTCCGAAGTGAAGGAACTGGCCAAGCAATCGGCGGCTGCGACCGACAGCATTCGTCAGCGGATTCAAGCCATGCAAGGCTCGACCACCGAGACCGTCGGGGCCATCGCCGAGATCAGTGCCGCGATCAAGAACGTCAACAACGTCGCCCGCAGCATTGCCGCCGCTGTGGAAGAACAATCGATCGCCACCAAAGAGATCTCGCGCAACGTCGCTCAAACGGCCACCGCGGCCAGTACGGTCTCGCGAGGTGTGACCGAATCGGCCGCTGCTTGCCAAGAGATTACGCGGACCATCGCCAGTGTTGACTCGGCTGCCAAGAATACGGCTGCCGGGGCAACCCAAACGAAGGCTTCGGGCACGCAGCTGTTCCAACTTGCCGGCAAGCTCAACAGCCTGGTAACCGAGTTCCAGGTGTAAGGCCTGGTCGAAAGTGAACGTGTTCCTGGCGGCTGGCATTCAGCAAGCCGCTTTGGTCGAGGCCGGAAGATGGTGGGCAGCTGATCTTCCGGCCTCGGGCCTTTCTCTTCTTCTCTGTTTGATGATCGAGCTGTTATGCCTGTGCGTGTCTTAGTGGTCGACGATACCGCCATCTATCGCAAAGTGGTGACCGAAGCCCTGCGCGAGATCGACGGCGTCGAAGTGATCGGCACGGCGATCAACGGGCAGCTTGCGCTCGAAAAGATCGCGGAACTGCAGCCCGACCTGGTCACGCTCGATCTGGAGATGCCGCTGTTGAGTGGCGTCGACGTGCTCAAACAACTGCGCAAGATCGCGAGTCCCGTCGGCGTGCTGATGCTCAGCGCGTTTACCTCCGCCGGCGCTGCGGCGACGACCGAGGCCTTACGCCTGGGGGCGTTCGACTTCGTGCTGAAGCCCGCGACCGATAACTTCGTCGAGAGTTCGAGTCAACTGAGCAAACGGCTGGCCGATCGTGTGGCCGCTTTCGCACAGAGTCGCAACCTGGGTCTTACCAGCATTCGCACGCCGGTCGCAGAAGCGCCCAAGTCGCGCGCTTCCCGGATTGTCGCCAGTAACTTAACCGACCACCCCGAAGTGATCGTCCTTGGCATCTCAACCGGTGGTCCCGAAGCGCTCAATAAAGTCATTCCTCGCCTGCCGGCTGATCTATCGGCGCCGCTGTTCATCGTGCAGCACATGCCGCCGCTGTTCACCAAGAGTCTGGCCGACGATCTCAACACCCGCAGCAAGTTACGGGTTAGTGAGGCTATCGATGGCCAACTGGCTCAGCCCGGCGATTGCCTGGTCGCTCCCGGTGGCAAGCAGATGAAGATCGAGCGGACCGAGCATGGGCCGCTCGTCCACATCACCGACGATCCGCCCGAAAATAGCTGCCGGCCCGCCGTCGATTACCTGTTTCGCTCGGCCGCGCATCATTACGGCGCTCGCGTGCTGGCCGTCATCATGACCGGCATGGGGAGCGACGGCACGCTCGGTTGCCGCTTGCTCAAGCGGCATGGGGCACCGGTCCTCGCTCAAGACAAAGAGTCGTGCGTGGTGTTCGGCATGCCGAGCATGGTCATCGCCGAAGGCCTTGCTGATTGCATTATTCCCCTCGAACAGATGGCAGGCGAAATCACCGCGATTGCCCACGCTGGTAGCGCTTCCTTGGCTGGCAAAGGAGCCTGCGCATGAACCTGTCGTCGCAAGAACTGGCCGACGTCTCGTCTCTGGTGATGGAACTGTGCGGCATCCTGCTCGATGAATCGAAGGGCTACCTGATTGAGAGTCGGCTGCAATCGCTGGTCACCGAGTTCCAGTGCAACTCGTACGCACAACTCGTGACGCAAGCCCGCGTTCATCGCGATCGCGCACTCCTCACCCGCATCATCGACGCCATCACGACCAACGAAACGCTCTTCTTCCGTGATAGCAGTCCGTTCGAAGCACTGCAGCACAAAGCGCTGCCGGAACTGATCGACGCGAAGGCCAAGACCGCGCATCCCAAACGGCTGCGCATCTGGTCGGCGGCGAGCAGCACGGGGCAAGAAGTCTACAGCATCGCCATGGTGCTGAACGAACTGATTCCGAACATCGCGACTTGGGATGTGAACATCCTCGGCACCGACATCTCGGACGGGGCGCTCAAGCAGGCTTCGAGCGGCATCTATTCCGACTTCGAAATCGGCCGTGGGTTGAGCCCACCGATGCTGAATCGCTACTTCACCAAGAGTGGCAGCAACTACAAGGTGAAGGACGAACTGCGCTCGCTCGTCTCGTTCGGCAAGCAAAACTTGATGGAGCCGTTCGCCGCGACCGGTCCCTTCGATATCATCTTCTGCCGCAACGTGGTCATCTACTTCACCGCTGCCGCTCGCGCCGACATCTTCAATCGCCTCGCCCGCTCGCTCTTCACCGACGGCTACCTCTTCGTTGGCTCCGCCGAGTCCCTCTCCGACCTCGGCCCCGCCTTCCTCCCCCACCACCACTGCCGCTCCATCTTCTACCGGCCCAACCTTCCTTCCCGCCCCGCGCACGAACTGGGCGGTCGCAATGCGGCGAGCCCGCTGCCGGCAGGATTGGTTGGCGCATTTGCCCAATCACCTTGAAACAGCGATTCGAGTTGCAGCTTAGCAACGGAATTGACTCACTGGGCAAACTCCTCCTTTTGTTCCATTGCCTGCGGCACTCCGCAGCAGAGCTACAGCTGTAGGGCTTATGCAGGCAAAACGATGCTCTGCTTCATGGATCGCGCCGGCAATGACATGTTGCGTCAGGTGCACGCCGCCCAATTGGCGGTTTTGGGCCATGCGGCACGTCTGCCCGGTTGAATGCTACCCATGAACTAAGTTTTAGGAGTGTTTGGGGCCAGCATTCACTTTCCTTATCATCGCCAACCATGTCTCTGCGCAGGCAAATCACGATTCTGCTGATCGCTACGACGCTGGCTTTCATTGCCGGAACGTACGCGATTCAGCAGCTTGTGGTGATGCCCACATTTGCGGAATTGGAGCGGCAAGCTGCTCAGCGTGATGTCGAGCGCTGTGTTGAAGCGATCAATCGAGATATCGAGAGTATCTCGAATGTTGCCAACGATTGGGGAACGTGGGATGACAGCTATCAATACGTCCAGGATCGGAATCTCTCTTTCGCCAGGAGCAACCTGATCCCCGAGTCGTTTGGCAACACGCGACTCAACGTCATCTGCTTCCTCGATACCAATCGCGAGTTAATTTGGGGAGAGATGCGCGACATCGATACACTGGAGCCAATTGAGGCACCAAAGTTGATGGCGATGCTTCAGGAAGAGTCGAGTCCCATCACTACGCACATCGACGTCAACGATGCGAAACAAGGAATCATATTGACCGCACATGGTCCCCTGTTGATCGCCTCGCGCCCGGTGACGGATACAACTCGCACCGCGCGGCCACGGGGCACCATTGTGATGGGGCGACTGCTGAGCAAAGAGGAATTGAACAATCTAGCGGTAAGAATGCATGTATCGCTCGAGATGCTCACGGTTGGCGAGAAAGACAATTCGAGCGAGGCAAATCGAATTGCCGCGGCCTGTTCGCAGATCCGTGAGCCGTTGATCGACATATACGATGCAAACGAGTTGCACGCCTTCTCGCTGATGCGAGACTTGCGCGGAAATCCTGCAATCGTGCTGCGAGTTGCCGTACCTCGGGAGATCACAGCTAGGGGACAGCTTTCGACGTATTTGTCACTCGGTTGCAACTTGGCTGGAGGACTGCTGACGTTAATTAGTGTGTGGATTGTCTTGCAATGGCGGATCGTGACACCCTTGCAGCGAATGGCAACTCACTCGATGCGACTCGCCGCCAGCGGTGATCTCACTGCGAGACTACATTTTGATCGCTCCGACGAAATCGGCACGCTGGCGCATGAGTTCGACACAATGGTCGAACATCTAGCTCGATCGCAGGAGAAAGCCTTGGAGAACGCGAGCCTGGCTGCCCATGCGCGCCACGCCGCCGAGGCAGCCAACGTCAGCAAATCGGAGTTCCTGGCCAACATGAGCCACGAAATTCGCACGCCCATGACAGCCATTCTCGGTTTCGCCGATCTGCTGCTGGAGGATAATGAGATTTCCAAGGTGCCCGAGCGACGCATCGCGGCAGCACGTACCATTCAGCGTAATGGCGATCACCTCCTGGGAATCCTTAACGACATTCTGGACCTCTCGAAAGTCGAGGCTGGCAAGCTGACTGTCGACCGAATCGCATACTCGCCGCAAGCGATCGTGGAAGAGGTTCTGTCACTGATGAGAGTTCGCGCCGATGGCAAGGGAATCGTCTTGCAGGTGACTTACGAAACAGCGATACCGGCAACCATCAACACCGATCCAACTCGACTACGCCAGATCCTGGTGAATCTCGTAGGGAATGCCATCAAGTTCACCGAAGTCGGACGAGTTGATCTCTCCATTCGGCTTGTTCCGGGAGAGTCGACGCTCGAGTTCAACGTGACCGATACGGGCGTGGGAATGACACCCGCACAGCGAGAGGTGCTATTTCAGCCGTTCAGTCAGGGGGACAATTCTACGAGTCGCAAGTTCGGCGGAACGGGACTCGGGCTGACGATCAGCAAGCGCCTGGCTGAATTGCTGAATGGCGATGTCACTATCGTTGAGTCGACCCCAGGTGTGGGCACCTGCTTGCGTTTAACCATCGCTACCGGTTCGCTGAGCGGTGTCGAGATGATCGCGCCAGATCAACTCAAACAACCTGATGAAGCCTACCGAGAAAGTCACAAGCGGAGCGCTTCGGAAGCTTCGCTGACGGGCTGTCGCATATTGCTAGCCGAAGATGGCCCGGACAATCAGCGACTCATTTCCTACGTTCTCAAGAAGGCCGGTGCCAACGTAACCCTGGTAGAAAACGGTCAGCTGGCCGTCTCTGCGGCGCTGCAAGCAGTCGACGATCAACATCCCTTCCACGTCATCTTGATGGACATTCAAATGCCTGTGCTCGATGGCTATGGAGCGGTGGCGCTGCTGCGGGCCAAGGGCTACCGACGTCCAATCGTCGCCCTCACGGCTCACGCGATGAGCGGTGACCGCGATAAATGCCTGCGCTTCGGTTGCGACGACTATGCCACCAAGCCCATTGACCGGAACAAGCTGGTTGCGCAGATTGCGGCCCTTTTTCAGGCAGAGCAGCGGGCGACGGAATTGGCTGCGACTGTCTAGCAAAGTGCGGCCAACCGCTGCGGGGCAGCGGCAGTCGGTAATTTTCGACGTAAACACTTTTGCCGCTGTTTTGCACCTTCACCACCCGTCGCTCACCGGCTAGAATTGCGAGACAAACGCATTTCGGCAGATTTTAAGATTTCTCATCCCGGTGGGCTGCGAATTCTTCGCCCTTCAAGCGTTGGGAGCCTGGCTGGTGGCTCAAACGGATCTTGAAGGTTTCTCGCCCGCAAGCGGTTAACAACACCTGCTTGCAATGTCGTGCGACCCCGGTTGTTCATCCCCTAGTGACGTTCTTGTGGCCCCATCGTTGGCTGGCGACAGAGCGTGATTGGCATCGCCGTTCATCGGCAAAGGCATTTCGTTTTCCATGTCCGAGTTTGTTCAAGAAGAAGCATCTGCAGTCGAGATCCTCCCTGAAACCTCCCCGGCAGAAATTGCCGCTGTTGAGTTGCCCGACAACGAGCAAGCAGACGACGCGCTCCCCGAAAACGCGTTTCGCGAACTCGGTCTAAACGATGCGCTCGTCCGCGCTCTCACTGGCTCGGGATATACCACGCCTACGCCCATTCAGGCGCAGACGATTCCGCTGATTCTCGAAGGACGCGATGTCCTGGGCCAGGCTCAAACGGGCACCGGCAAGACAGCAGCCTTCGCGCTGCCGCTGTTGCAACGAATCAATCTTGCCGAACGTCGCCCGCAGATTTTGGTGCTCACGCCCACGCGCGAGCTTGCCATTCAAGTGGCCGAGGCTTTCGAAAAATATGCGGGCGAGCTGCGCGGCCTGCGCGTGGTGCCGATCTACGGCGGACAAGACTACGTCGTCCAGCTTCGCGCGCTCGAGCGTGGTGTGCAGGTGATTGTCGGCACGCCCGGTCGCGTGATGGATCACATGCGTCGTGGCTCGCTCAACGTCGATGGTCTCAAGACGCTCGTTCTCGACGAAGCCGACGAGATGCTGCGGATGGGATTCGCCGAGGACGTCGATTGGGTACTTACTCAGTTGCCAGCAGAACGGCAGATTGCATTGTTCTCGGCCACGATGCCCGATGCCATTCGCCGCATTGCGCAGCGTCACTTGCGTAACCCGGCCCAGATCACGATTCGCCAGCAAACGGCCACTGCGGACACTATTCGTCAGCGATTCATCGTCGCTTCGCCCCATAACAAAGAGGCCGCGCTCGCTCGCATTCTCGAAGCGGAGCCGATCGACGGCGTGATCATCTTCGTCAAGATGCGCAGCACGACCGAACCGCTCGCTGAGTTCCTCGGCCAGCATGGCCATCGCGCCGCAGCGCTCAATGGTGATGTTGCCCAGAAGCAACGCGAGCGGATCGTCGACAGTTTACGCTCGGGAAAAATCGATATCGTCGTCGCCACCGACGTGGCAGCTCGCGGGCTGGACGTGCAGCGAATCAGCCACGTCATCAACTACGACTTGCCCTTCGATAGCGAAGCCTACGTTCATCGCATCGGCCGCACGGGTCGAGCAGGCCGCAGCGGCGAGGCGATCTTGTTCGTTCATCCTCGCGATCGTCATATGCTCCGAAACTTGGAACGTGCCACGCGGCAAACGATCGAGCCCATGGAACTTCCTTCCAACCGTTCGATCAACAAGCAACGAGTTGCCCGCTTTCACGACAAGATCTCGGCGGCGCTCGCTCATCCCGACATCGAGGCGCTCACCTCCATCGTCGAGCAATATCGCCGCGACAAGGAGCTAACCATCGAGCAAGTGGCTGCAGCGCTCGCGGTGCTTGCCAACGGCGAAAAGTCGCTGCTCATGAAAGACTCGGTGAAGACTGCGGAAACCTTCGATACTCATGGTAGTGGGCGAGACAACCATAGCGGACCTCGCCATGGTCGAGACCGTCACGCAGACCGTGGTCCAGATATGCGTCCTGGCCGGAACTCCGCGCCGCGCGGCTTCGACGAGCCGATGGAAACCTTCCGCGTGGAAGTGGGCCATGTGCATCAAGTCAAGCCCGGCAACCTGGTCGGTGCTATCGCCAACGAAACTGGCATCAACGGCACCAGCATTGGGCGAATCTCCATTTACGACGACTACAGCACCGTCGATCTGCCGCAAGGCATGCCGCCAGACATGTTTCAGGAACTGAAGCTGGTTTGGGTCGCCGGACAACAACTTCAGATCTCGCGCGTGGGTGAAGAACGACGGCAATCCGCGCCTCCGTTGCGGGCTGAAGCCAAACCTTCAAAGCCCAAGAAGCCGAAACGAAACTTCGCCCCCAAGAGGTAGTTGATCGTGAGTCTGTCGGAATCAGGCACAGAGCACAACGACATTGGCGCGAGGCTGGAAAACACCTACTCGCGCTTGCCGCAGGTTCTCTTTGCCCCTGCGCAGCCAGCGAAGGTGCGGTCGCCGCGCTTATCGATCCTGAACGAGCGGTTGGCGGATGAACTGGGCTTCAGTCTGGCTCAACAGTCCCCGGAGCGCCTTGCGTCAATCTTCGCGGGACAAGAATTGCTTCCTGGGTCTCAACCCATCGCGCAGGCCTATGCCGGGCATCAGTTCGGCGGCTTTACCATGCTCGGTGATGGTCGGGCCATTTTGCTGGGCGAGCTTCGCCTGTCTTCCGGCAAACTGGTCGACATTCAGTTGAAGGGAGCGGGGCAGACTCAATATTCACGTCGGGGAGATGGCCGCGCTGCGTTGGGTCCCATGCTGCGTGAATATGTCATCAGCGAGGCCCTATGTGCGCTCGGCATTCCGACGACACGCAGCCTGGCCGTCGTCACTACCGGGGAACCTGTTTATCGAACGCCCATTCAAAAAGGTGCGGTGCTGACGCGCGTGGCCGCCAGCCACATTCGCGTGGGAACCTTTCAATACCTGGCAGCCATTCGAGATAATGCGAGCCTGCAGTTGCTGGCCGATTACACCATTGCGCGTCACTATCCGACGCTCATGGACGCTCCCAATAAGTACCAGCAGTTCTTGCGAGCGGTGATCGACCGCCAAGCCGCGTTGATCGCTCAGTGGCAGTGCGTCGGCTTCATTCATGGCGTGATGAATACCGACAACATGGCGATCTCGGGCGAGACGATTGACTATGGCCCATGCGCCTTCATGAACAACTATCACCAGGACACGGTCTTCAGTTCGATCGATCATGGCGGCCGGTACGCGTATGGAAACCAGCCTACGATTGCTCAGTGGAACCTGGCTCGCTTCGCGGAGACACTGTTGCCGCTGTTGCATCCCGAGCAACAGCAGGCGATCGACATCGCCATGGCTGCGCTCACCGAGTACACAAGTATCTTCGAAGGCTACTGGTTGGGTGGCTTGCGAAAAAAACTGGGACTGCAGACGAGCGAAACCGGTGATGCCGATTTGATTCGCTCGTTGCTCGCCTGGATGCAGAGCTCCGCAGCCGATTTTACGAATACGTTTCGCAGCCTCGCTTCTTCGGAACTGCCTGTCGCCGAAAATTACCAAGCACCCGAGTTTCGCGCCTGGCACGCAACCTGGCAGGAACGACTCAGGCGCGAAGGTCGGCCGCTGGAATCAATCTACTCCGAAATGCAATCTATCAATCCCGCCGTCATCCCGCGCAACCACCGTGTGGAAGAAGCTCTCTCCGCGGCTGAAGAGAACGATGATCTCTCCGTGCTGCACCGCTTACTGGCGGCGCTGTCATCGCCCTATCGACCGACCGCCGCTACTGCACCCTATCAAGAGCCGCCCCGGGATGAATGCGGGTACCGAACCTTCTGCGGTACTTAGCTCTAGCGAATGCTACCCGGCATCGCTTGATTCCGAGGCCCAAAGGGTGACGGCGCGGTCTTGACCCAGTCGGCCTGCGTCTGCCATTGCTTCGCTGCGAAGAAGCTCACTTGCTTGGTGCGGCGGTCGACTACACAGGGAATGCTCTCCTTTGCTTCTCCGGTGGTAATCGCGACCGTGGCGAGCAGGATCTGTCCGCCTTCGTCCGTCGCCTTCACGAGCTCAATATCCGACTTGATGCTCGGAATCGGGCGCGGAGCAATCCGAGAGTACAGGTTGCGCGGCGTAGCTTGGGCTTGTCGCCACGGAGCCGTGTATTCATCTGCGATCGCAGTCAGCAACTGTTCTGCCTCCGCAGACGACATTAGCTCCGAGGGAGTTGCGGCGCTGGCACTCAGCAATTCTGTCTTGGAAGTGACCACCGACTGGCCAGTTTTCGAGATCGTCTCGCGACCCGTGGCACCGCGAAAGGTTGTCGCTAGCGCGACAAATGCAAAAGCACAGCACACAGCGGGAATCCAGAGTGTTCGGTTCATGAGAGAACTCCTGTCGAAGGGGATGGGGCAAGCGCAGCGACTTGCGTGCTGCGCCCAATTCGAAACAAACACGACTCGGCAAGCCACACGCTCGCGGCCATACTCAGCCAAAGCGATAGGACGTAATTCGTGGTGTCGTCTAAGCCGCCCGCGTATAGCGCAATCTGAATGATGCGAAATGCGGGGGCCGAGAGAGCCCAGGCAAAAGACCGGACCATCGCGCGAATGTGTGTGGGCAGGTCGTGACGACGAATGGCCTGATAGCCTGCCCAAGTGGTCTGCCACCACATCAGGCCGGCCACGACAAAGCCAGCGGTACCGAGGAGACCGCCCTTGGCCGTGAAGGCCAGCACCAGTCCGGTGGGCGCAGCCATCCACAGAACCGCGTTGAAGTACAGGTATCCGAGCCAGCGATGCCAGGCGGGATACTTGCGTGTCCAAGCTGGGAACATCAGCGGCAAGCCCGCCGCGAGCGAGATCGAGGCACCGACGATATGAAAGTAGAACGTCGCCAGCCACCAAGGATTGCGAGCGAGTGCCCCTTTCTCCAAGTGGAAGCGAGACTCTTCACCCGTGAAGTAAATCACATTGCTGACGACGATCAGCCAGCAAGCAATCGCCGTGACGATCGACAGGCTGATGGCAAAGCGTTGTTTCGCAAAGTAAATCATGGCTGGCCTCCTGTACGCATCGTACTGAAGGAGGAGCCATTTTGAGGTCACAAGTAGGTAACAACCGAGCAACCGTTGCTGCAGCCAGTTGTTGCCGCCACGAGCCCATTCCCACTCACTGTAATTGTCCAACAACCAAAGAGGTTTCTGGACAGGCACTCACTCTTGGTTTTCGCTGCAAGCTGCTATGGCCACTACACTTGCATCGGGTTTGACAAATTTCGCAATCATCGTCTTTGTCCAACAAGGGGCCTGGTTTTTGGACAGGTGCTGATTCTTGCCGTAGCAGCCACGTCGCCTAGAACGACACAGCCCAGCCGCCGATCGCGGCCCGCGCATTGATCCACCACACTGTAAGAGAACGTGGTGTTATTGTTGCCATTGGTCGATCCGTTGTCAATACATTTGGGAGTAACTTTGGTTGAGTTACTAAATTAAAAAACCTGACAGGCACGCGACTAATACGGCTTCATGATTTCGCCATCGGCACGATTGCCGAGTTGACGAAGGATCTGCGGATCGGTTCGTTGCGAGAGGAAGCGGCTGCTGCCATCGGCGAGGCCGACATTCACACCGCCGGGATGATAGCTGCCAAAACCGCCGACGTAGAGCGACCCCACTTTTGATTCCGCTGCCGCGTTGTTGGCAGCAGGTGGGGTGGCCAGATTGGGACCGCCCGCTTCGAGCAGGCTGGTATTGCGAAGCGTGGCCCGAGTTCCGGACACCCAGCCCAGGCTATCTTTGCCGTTGAGCGCTTCGCCGATGAGCAGCGTGGAGGTGCTGCCGTCAAAGATCTGCGCATAGCGAATGTGGCTATTCAAAAAGAGGAGACCGCGATTGTCCTTG
Organism: Anatilimnocola aquadivae; assembly: GCF_049819085.1. Taxonomy (GTDB): domain Bacteria; phylum Planctomycetota; class Planctomycetia; order Pirellulales; family Pirellulaceae; genus Anatilimnocola. Next base: position 4,970,561 of record NZ_CP187419.1, on the reverse strand, counting down.
TCGATGGGGGACTCGGAGTCGTGATGGCAGCCAGCGTAGTCGCTGCGAGCAGCGCTCTTGGACTCGCGGTCGTCGTAGGGATTCGAAGCACACAGCAGCGTCCGAATCTGCGCCGCTCGCACCAGCCCATTTACGTCGGCGTAAGCTCCTTCGTCTTCTTTGAAATGCTTGGCGAGGGCGTTTTGCTCCAAGTAGGGAAGGATCTTTACGATCCAGCTGACGTGCGTCTCTTTCGGTTCGTTACGAATCGGACCATCGGCATTCGTGACACCAGGCGGCAAGGTTTCGAAGTGAAATTCAAAATTATGCAGCGACAGACCGAGTTGCGAAATGTTGTTGAGGCACGAAGTGCGGCGGGCAGCCTCGCGAGCGGCCTGCACGGCGGGCAACAGCAGAGCAATGAGCACCCCGATGATCGCAATCACGACAAGGAGTTCGATGAGCGTAAAACCGCGAGTACGGAAGCGATGGACTAGCGTGGAACGAAACATGGCTTACTCCTGGGCTGGACGGGGATTGGCTTGAAGTTGAAGTTGGCGCGAGCGACGAATCGAGGGAACTGTGCCGAGTGGATATTCGGCGGTGATGTTCAAGTGCGAAATTTGCGATCCACTTGGCCGAGAGACTTCTATGGTGATGCGACCACTCGCCTGGCCGATGATTTCCTCAGGGGCGACCTCGTGAACGTCGCCCTTGTAAGCGGCATCGGCGGCCAATTGTCGCAGTCCGCGATCGACGCCCGCTTGCAGCAGCAATTCACACTGCCGGTGATCTCGCTCGGTGTGCAATTGCCGGCCATTGCGAACCGCCGCCAGCAGCATGTGCCCCAGCAGAGACATCACCACCAGCAGGCAGACGAGCGAGACAATCAGAATGCTGCCGCGCCTTGGTTGTGAGCGGCTTGATTTCGAGCGTTTCCTATTCATGGGGCACCTCCTTCACCAGCGTGAGGCCCACAGGCAAATGGTCGCGGCCGGGAGTTGCTGCGACGAGAAACGCAATCGGCGAACCGGCGACGGGAATGTCTTTCGTGGTGATCGCCAGGGCGACGAGACCAGCCTGATCTCGTGAAACGGTCGCTTGAATGGACTGTGAAAACGCAAATCGCTCGCGGGAGGTCAGTTCACCCTTGGTCAGCAGAACTCGTTCAAGGGCTGCTTCTTCAGACCGATACTCAACTATTTGATTAGGTTTCAGCTGCAATCGGATCAAAAGTGTCTCGTGTGCATTCGGTTCACTCTCAGCAGGCTGAGCACGGTGGACGTCACTGCGAAACGTCGTTTCGAGTCGCCAAAGAGTGCGCTGAATGTCGGTGGCCGCGATCGCCCGCTTCTGCACGTGTAGCATGCGATGCAACAGCGTGATGCTGAGCGTCAGCAGCACGGCACACGCCGACATGGTGACGAGAAGCTCGACCAGAGTAACGCCGGTACGATTGGTTGAATTCAAACGCTTCATCGGCTGTCCTCCGCTCCGTTTAACCAGGCAGTCAAGCGAACGGGAGCTTCGCGCCGATTGGGTTCGTCCCAAGTGATCTGCAGGGTGACTCGCTGACCGAGATCCGATGCTTTCACCTCACCGGCGACTTTTGCGCCAGATAGTTTCTCGGTAGCCAGCGGCGAAGGCTCTAGCTGTTCGATGGCTGTCGGTAACTCGGCCGGTGGTAGCAAACTCAGACGCTCGATTTGGTTCGATAGTTCGCTCAGGGCGAGTCGATACTCGCGCTGCGCGATGAGGAGTCGGTTGTGAGCGACAATCAGCGGCGTGGCCAGCGTCAGGATGGCGCTGGTCAGCAGAAAGGCGACGACCACTTCCAGCGAACTGGTTGCCCGCCGACTTGGGCGAGCGGATGGAACAGCAGGGTTCACAGCAGGCCCTCCATGAGTTGGATCAGGGGCAAAAAGACCGAGCAGGCTTGGTAGATGACGATTGCCGCGAGCAAAATCACCAGGGCGGGGCTGATGAACTCGCTGAGTCGTTCGAACCGCCGCCAGATGCGCAGACGGCGAACAGTCACCAGTTGCTGCATGGCCCAACTCGGGGATCCTTGCTCGCCTGCCACTTGCAGCGCTTTGGCTTCAGGCTGCGAGATGAGGCCCGCGGCAGCCATGCTTTGCCAGATCGGCATTTCCTGTTCGATGTTGTTGCGGGCCACCAGCAACTCGTGGCGAATGGTCGGGTCGAAGTGATAGCGAGCCAGCGTGGAGAGGGCACCGGGAATTGGCCGGCCTTCCGCCACCGCGACACTCATTTGTTGCAACACATCGGCCGATCGCAGGTCGTGTACCGACCGAAACAAACGCCCCGCGATCCAGCGCCGTGTTCGCCGGCCAAACTGAGTGCCGAAGAGCCAGATCGACATGACGAGTGCCAGCAGAGCGCCCACGAACAGAAACGGAAACAGCTGCAGAAACATCTGACTGGACCACTGCAGCTGCGGCGGTTGCGCCGCACCGAACTCGGCAAAGATTTGTTGCAGCTTGGGAAGGATCATCAAATGCGAGAAGTGAAGCAGGATGATCGCTAATGGAAACGCGACGGCAAAATAGATGAGCGAGCGTTGAAAACGGAGCTTCGAGGCCGCCATTTGCGTCGGTAGCTCTTCGAGGGCCGAACGAATCGCCTTGGTGCGCGTGCCCGACTGAGCATCGAAGCGAAGTGCCAACAGATGCTCGTCGCTCAGCACACCGGGAATGGCTTCGACGGCATCGGCCGTGCTGCGACCTTCAGCAATGAGCGCCGCCAGACGGCGAATTCGCAGAAGCTGCACACCCTTCTCGTCGAGAGCCCATTGCTCGAGGAGTGGTGCTAAGGGCAAGTTCTCTTCCGTGGCCACCGCAATCATCCGCAGCAGAGATTGTTGCTGCACACGCGTTGTGTACCACGGCCAGCTTAGTGTGCCGGAGTAGCGAAGGCGGCGAAGGGTGGGAAACCAAGTTGTCATGGACGTTCCTCTGGCGACAAAGCGATTACGAGAGTCCGCTGACCAGGTTAATTAGGGGCATGAACAACGCGAGGACTGTGACGCCCACCATCAGACCAATCGCAAAAATCGCAAGTGGCTCGACGATCCCTTGTGTCCACGAAAGGCGGTGCCGCGTCCGCTCCGAATGATTTAGGCTCACTTCGCGCAGCAACCTCACCCGCGCCGCATTGGGCATCGGTGTGGCCAGTGCATGGCGAACGGTTCGTGTGAGCAGGCGACTATTTTTGGCGACGGCCTGCTCGCTGCGGCCGGCCAGCGATTGAGAAAATCGCAGCGCAGCGCGAGCGGTCGACTTGCTGCCCGTGGCGAGACTTGCCAGACGAAGGGCGGGCGCGGGGGCTAGTTCTGCCTCGAGTAGGTCGGCTGTGAACTGGGCCAACCTGGCAACTCGATTGGAACGCCCGCCAAAACGGGAGGCTGTATCTTCGAGCCATTCGCGGCTGCGAGTTGGCAAAAGACGCATGCTGAAAACGAGCAGGGCAATCGCTGCAGCCATGGAGAGTATCGCCACGAGCAACCGCCCGCTCGTGATCCATTCGGCGAGCGACAAGACAAACGCGGTGAGCCAGCCCACGCGGATGCCGAAGCCGCTAAAGACGTCGCGATACGTGGGAATGACCAAAAAACTAATGAACACCAGCAGCGCCGTCGAGAGCAGAAAGATCACTGCTGGATACGAGAACATCTGCAGCCACTGCCGCCGTAGCTCGTCGGCCCGCTGCGATTCGCGAAGGAACTCTCGCAGGATCTTGCCTGGGTTGCGTGTGGTCGCTGCCGAACCCAACAGCGAGATCCAGTAACCGGGCAACGAGCGGAGCGTCTTCTCGGCCTGCTCGAGATTGCCGGCACTAATGGTTTCAATCACTTTGCTCAATTGTCGACGCCGCGAAGCAGGCAACTCTTCCGCGAATGCACGTAGCGGCGGCAACAGCTCTCGACTCTGCTCTAGCAAGCGGGCCAGCTGCGAACGCAGCAAAGCCTGATCGTCGAGAGTTGCTTCGAGCGCGAAATCGCGTTCGTAGCCGATCGTCGCGGAAGCAGGCGCGCTGATGGCGACTTCGTCGGCGATCGACAACACTGTCAGTCCTTGGGCTTCGAGCTGCACGATGGCCTGCGCGAGACTAGCAGCGGCGATTTCGCCACTCACGCGTTGCTGGTCGGCATTCAGGGCCTGATAGCGATAGTTGGGCATGGTTCGTATTGCGAGGTGCTTTGCTAGATGCGATGGGGAGCGGCCACGGTTTGCAGCAATTGAGCCAGCGGAACGAAGAGAGCGAGACCATACAGCAACGTCACACCGCCGCCGAGAAGCAGGCTGGCAATAATCGGCGCGAGCGAGCGCAGTCGCTCGCTGCGCCGCTCCGCGGATTCGTAATACAGGCCGGCGGCCAGTTGCAGGGCATCGACGCGCGGCATCGTAGGCTCGCTTTGAACCAGAGCCCAGCGGAGAAACGGAGGTAGTGAATTGGTGAGATGCAGAGAACTTGCTGGAACCTCGCCAGCGTGCAGCTCACTGGCCAACTGCTTCAAATCGCTGGCCGCCGCGCGATCGGCGAGGCTGTCGGCGGCGAGCGGCAGCGCTGCATTGAGCGGCATTCCCGCCTTTAACAGACTGGCTGTCGATTCGGCAAAGGAGCTCCAGGCTTGCTCACGTAGAATTCGAGTCATACCTGGCACCCAAGTCCAACGCGCGACGCGGGCAGTTCCGGCTCGAGAGAACCGCGCACGTCGCAGCAGCAGCCAGCTTCCCAGGACCAGCAAAGGAATGGCTACTGCCCAGACCGGTAGTGTGTCGCGAAGCAATCGCAACGCAGACAACCCCGAGCCGCCGGTCAATTGCAGGTCGATATAAAACTGTTCGAGCCGCGGGATGAGAAACAAGCACAGCACGATCAGCCCGGAGTAAGCGAGCGTGCCGAGGATGAGCGGGTAGTACGAAGCGACTTGCAAGGCATCGACCGAACGCTCGACCGCTTGAGCGGTGCGCGTCTGTTCAGCGAAAGCGGCCGCGCGGTTCTCACTGCGAAGGGCAACTTCGATCAGGCTGCGATAGCCGGGAGGAATGTTTGGCTCAGCGCCGAGTGCTTGTTCTAGCGTCTGACCCTCGGCCATTCGGCGAGCTACACCGGCGTTGGTTTCGGCCAGCGATTGCTGCAGAGCGGACGACGACACATCGAACCCGCCTGCCAGTGGCACATCGGCGGCAGCCAAGGCGGCCAACTGATCGCTCAGTTCGAGGTAGTCGTGCAACGTGGCCGGCTTCATAAGCAGATCGCTGACAACAAGAGAAGGATCGCACCGTTTCCGTACAGTGCTGATGCAATGGCGGCCGCGATTTGCTTAAGAATCTCGATGCTTCTGCTTTAGAGGGCAGAGAGCCTCAGCATGGTGGCCTGGCGGCGGCGCAGTTCGCTTAGCGCGTCGACAGTGTTCCACGTGGGGTCGTCGTTTGGCTTGGAGATGGCTGTGGTAGGTAGGTTGGCATCGAGTTCTCTCGCGGGGAGGTTTACGTTGCCGAGAAGCAGACCCACGAATACTACCGCCAGAGCCAATTGCCAGATTCGTTCCTGAGCGCGCCGTTCTGCTCGATCGGTACGAGCTTCTTCTAGCACGCGCGGACGAAGATCTTCTGTCGGCCGGACGTAGCTTCCCGCAGAAGCAATGAGTGATTCGACGCTGCTGAAATCGTCGCTGAAGCAGTCGTCGAAGTTATCGTTGTCCGGAAGAGAATTACTCATGACGCACCCGGGTTGGTTGTTTCGTCAGTCGGCTGGTCAGTTTGGTCATGCCATACTGATAGCGACTGGCGATCGTGTTGGGAGACAACTCCAGGATCGCGCCAATTTCTGCGAACGTCATTCCTTCCCAGATTTTGAGGACCACCACTTCGGCCTGCTCGGCCGGCAAGGTGCGCAGGGCCGACCAGACGGCCCGCTGTGACTCTTCCCGCTCGGCTTCATCAACGGGGCAATGCGTTGCCAGATCGGCCAGATTGCTGCCCGTCGAAACTCGCTTCTGCCGACGCATGATCACGAGCGTTTCGTTACGCACCATCTGCAGCAGGTACGCCCACGGGCAATTTGTCTCAGCAATTCGCTGGGGATTTGTTGCCAGCCGGGTGAGAACAGCCTGCACGGCGTCTTCGGCATCGGGTTGATGCCGGGCGATGGTCGTGGCGAAGCGCACGAGTCTTTGGGCAGTCAAATCGAAGAGCAACCCAAGCGCAGCAACACCCTCGACCGCTAACCGGTCGGTACATTCCCGCACGCTCTGGGCAAACTCGTTAGACGCGCTCATGCGACCACATGATGCGCCTGCCAGAACCGTTTGTCTAAGATTTTTCAGAAAATCGAAGATGGGCGAGCTTACGGAGCATCTGCAGGGACGGCGGGCACCGCCGGTGGGACGGCATCGGGTCCTGTTCCGGCGGGCCAAAGCGATTCGCCCAGCGTGAGCACGTAGATGGCCATCGCCAGCAACATCGCGGCTACCATCCACACGCGCCAGTCGCGGTGAGGCTTCCAGCCTGGAGAATGCGGGTGCTTGTGGTGGGAGTCGCCATGTTCGTGCGATTTCTTACTCATGATGTCTTTCAAAGCAGACCGCTGAGAATGTCAGCGGCGGGAGGCTATTGCAAACCGGAAGGTTCAAACCTGAAGGCTGCGGCAACTTACTCTTCCAGCCATTTCCAGGCGGCATCGATCTCGGCAGCATCAAAGTACTTGATCTGGGCCATGGTGAAAGGCTTGCAAACCTTGGCCATCCAAGCTTCCCACGACTTCTCACCGACCAGGGCAATCCGCTCGATCTTCGTGCAGTGGGTGGTCGAGAACTTGATGTCGTCCCACAGGGCGTGGGTATCCCAACCGGCAAAGTCGTGAAACCAGGCGAGGAGCCGGATTTTGTCTTGGCCGGCAATCGCGGCATCGATTTTGGGCACAAATGTCTGATAGTCCGCGTCGTGCAATTTGCCGGACATCTTGAAGCCCAGCACTTTGCCAGAGCTTCGTTCCAGTGGTTCAATCATGGCGCTACTCCGTGCCAGCAGGAAACAAATCGGAAATTGCCGTGGCCGCCCAAACGGCAAGTCACATCGCTAGGTGCGAGTGTACTGCAAGCAACGAAGCAGTAGAACGTGGCCGGTAAAGAAACTGTCCCTTACCCACGTCGCCAGAGAAGTACGGCCCCCGTAACGATGGCGAGAATCGCGAGGACGTCGTTGCTGTTCGTAAACCGCACCGCCAGGAAGGGGGCAGTGAGGATACCAAACAAGATCAGCCAAACGGCCAAGAGAATCATACCAATGCTACCGGGAATCTTCATCGGAACTCCTTAGAACACCTGCGGGGACAAATCAGCGCCCTGCATCGTAGCAGTGAAACGCCCGGGGCCACGCGATTTTGCCGCACGGCAGAACAAACAATCCTGGAAAAGAGACTGCTGGCACTGCTATAACAGGCTGCCGGATTCGATAGCCCGTTCTCCCCCAGAGTCATCGAACCATGCCTTTGAATCGACCTCTCGCCGTCTGTCTTGGACTCGTATTGGCCACAGCCATGGCGCTGCCCGCGGGCGTCGCTTGCGGTCAGTCCGAGCCCGAGCGAACCAATGTGATTCTGATTGTCGCCGATGATCTGCGGCCGGAACTGGGCTGTTATGGCTCAGTGGCTCAGACACCGCACATCGATGCTCTTGCGCGGCGCGGCGTGCTGTTTGAACGAGCCTATTGTCAGCAGGCGCTGTGCAATCCGTCGCGGTCTTCGTTCCTCACGGGCTTGCGTCCCGACTCGCTGGGTCTGTGGTGCAATGGTACTCACTTTCGTGATCTCAAGCCGAACGTCCTCACGTTGCCCGAGGTCTTTAAAAAGAATGGCTACGTCACGCGCGATGTGGGGAAGATCTTTCACAACTGGCACACGGAAGTAAAAGGGGATCCGCAATCGTGGAGTGGTCCGGAGTTTCTGCACTACGCGAATCACGGCAACGACGTCCCCACATTGCCGGGCGTCAAAGTCGCCGACCTGAAGAATCATGCGACCGCGCCAAAAGCGTTCAGCTACGACGTGCCGGACGAAGCCTACTTCGATGGTCGCGTGGCCGCCGAAGCAATCCGCGTGCTCAAGGAAATCAAGGATCAGCCGTTCTTTCTGGCCGTTGGTTTTTGGAAGCCTCATGCGCCCTTCAATGCACCGAAGAAATACTGGGACCGTTACCAACGCGACCAGTTGCCCAAGCTCGATCCGCGGCGACCCAAGAACGGCGTCGATCTGGCTCAGCACGAAGCGCAGGAGTTGCTCGGCCCGCCAGACAAACGAGTGCAGCTAAGCGAAGCTGATGTCGCCGAATGGCGGCATGGATACTTTGCCAATACGAGTTACCTGGATGACCAGGTCGGCAAGTTCCTGGCGGCTGTCGACGAACTGAAACTAGGAAAATCAACGCTCATCGTCTTCGTCGGCGACCATGGCTATCACCTGGGCGAACACGAGTTGTGGGCCAAGACCTCGTGCTACGAACTCGACGCGCACGTCCCGTTCATCCTGGTCCCTCCGGGTAAGAAGGCGATGAATCGCAAGGTGCCTAACCCGGTAGAACTGGTCGATCTGTTTCCCACGATCATCGCCAGCTGCGGTCTCGAAACCGAGCAAAAGCTCGATGGCAAAGACCTTGGCCCCGGTTTGCGGAGTTCGAAAAAGCTCGGCGAGTCGGTCGCGTTCACGCAGCATCCCCGACCGGCTTACTACGACCGCACGCCCAGCAAAACGCCGACCGCCATGGGCTACAGCGTGAAGACGATGGCCGCTCGTTATACCGAGTGGCGCGATTGGTCGACGGGCAAAGTGCTCGCCGCCGAATTGTACGAACACGCCAGCGATCCGCTCGAACTCGAAAACACCGTCGCAACTCCCGCCGATGAAGCCGTCTTGTATTCGGCTCGCACTGCGTTACACAAGCAGTTTCCGCCGGATGTGTCGCCGGCCAAAATCGCCAAATAATCTCGCCTTGTTCCCTCCCGCTGAAAGTTCGTTCGCATGAGACTCGCCCGTCATTCCCTCTGGCTGCTCTTGGCAGCAGTGCTCGCCACGCTCACACCAAATGCAAGTCACGCCCAAGAGCCGCCCAAGGGAGAAGTGCTGAAGTTCACGTTTGCCGACAGCAAAATCTTTCCCGGCACCACGCGAGACTACTGGATCTACATTCCGCAGCAATACACGGCCGAGAAGCCCGCCTGCGTCTATGTGAATCAAGACGGCGTGCAGTGGAACGCGCCGCAGGTCTTCGACAAGCTGATCGCTGCCAAAGAGATGCCGGTCACAATTGGCGTGTTCATCCAGCCGGGCCGAGTGAAGGCCTTGAATGGCGAAGCGCTCGATCGCTTCAATCGCAGCTTTGAATACGACGGCCTCGGCGATGGCTACGCTCGGTTTTTGTTGGAAGAACTGCTACCCGACGTCGAGAAGCAGACCGCCACCGATGGCCGCGCTATCAAGCTCTCGAAGAACGGCAACGACCGCGCAATCGGCGGCTCCAGCAGCGGAGCCATCTGCGCGTTCACCGCTGCCTGGGAACGACCCGATGCCTTCAGCCGCGTGTTTAGCGGCATTGGCACTTACGTCGGTCTGCGCGGCGGCAACGAGTACAGCACACTGGTGCGCAAAGTCGAACCCAAGCCGCTGCGGATCTTTCTGCAGGATGGTAGCGCAGACCTGAACATCTACGGCGGCGACTGGTGGATGGCCAATCAGGCTCTGGAACGTTCGCTCGTGTTTGCCGGTTACGAAGTCGATCACGTCTGGGGCGATGGCGGTCACAACGGCAAGCACGGGACCGAAGTGTTTCCCGATGCCATGCGCTGGCTTTGGAAGAACTACCCCGAACCAATCAAGGCGGGCCTCGGCTCGCCCCAGCTGAAAGAGATCCTGATCCCCGGCGAAGATTGGCAACTCGTCGGCGACGGCTACAAGTTCACCGAAGGTCCCGCGGCCAATACCAAGGGCGAGATCTTCTTCAACGACATTCCCAATGAGAAGACCTATCGCATTGGCATCCGTGGCAAGATTGAAACCTTCATCGAGGGCTCGAGTCGCTCCAATGGACAAGCGATCGGCCCCGATGGTTCGCTGTATGCGGTGCTGATGGGCAAAGAGCAAGTGGTGAAGTACGGCGCTGAAGGCAAGGCCGAAGTAGTCGCCGAGGGCTTTCGTGGCAACGACATCGTGGCCCTCCACAATGGCAGCCTGTACGTCACGCAGCCTGGTTGGGACGGCAAAGCTCCAAGCCAAATCTGGTACATCAGCCCTCAGGGTGAGAAGAAGGTCGTCGACAGCGGGCTGATCTTCTCCAACGGCATTACCGTGTCCCCCGATCAATCGCTGCTGTACGTTGCCGACAGTCGCACGCACTGGGTCTACAGCTACCAGATTCAGGCCAACGGCGATCTTGCCCACAAGCAGAAGTACTATCACTTGCACGTGCCTGATACGGCCGAAGACAGCGGTGCCGACGGCATGCGCTGCGATCGCGACGGCCGGCTGTGGGTCGCCACCAAGATGGGGCTGCAGATTTGCGACCAACCTGGCCGCGTCAACTGCATCGTCCCGACGCCTAACGGCAAGTGCTCGAACCTGTGCTTTGCCGGCGACAAGTTCGACACCGTTTACGCCACCTGTGGCGACCGCGTGTACAAGCGAAAGGTCAAGGTCAGCGGCGCGAACGCCTTTCAGCCGCCCATCAAGCCAGCCACGCCGCGACTGTAGTGGGCCACCAACAGCTTCATCTCGCCACTGCCCCTGCGGCGGTGGTTTATTGGCTTTTGCACTAGCGGCGGCCAGCCTGCATCAAGCCAGCCACGCCCCGATAGTAGTGGGCGAGCCACCAGCAGCTTGATCTCGCCACCGCCCCTGCGGCGGTGGTTTATTGGCTTTTGCACTAGCTGCGGCCAGCCTGCACTTCATGCCGGAACATCGCCGTAGTACCGCTTGTTGCCGGCCACCTTTTCTCATCTCGCCACCGCCCCAAGTCTTCAATCCGATCCGCTCGCGGGGAAAACTTTGTTCACAAACCAGGCCGGTTTGTGAACGCGACCTACCGTATCTCTCGGTTGCGGCGCGCCTGAGTGTTCACAAACCCCCTGGGTTTGTGAACACCCACCATTTCCACAAATCCAGACTTACGTCAACGGCCTACGCCCTAACCAAACGGATCCACCGGCGCTGGCGCTGCTGGTTTCGGAGCCGGCGCTGCGGGAGCCGGATCGGCGAAGGGATCCACAGCGCCCGCTGGCGGAGGCATCGGTGCCGGCGCAGGTGCTCCCGGTGCCGGATCCGCAAAGGGATCGACCGCACCAGCAGGAGGCAAGAGTGGCGCGCCAGGCTGAACAGCGCCTGGCAGCGGAGCCTTCGGCTTCTTCTTCGCATCGGTAAGGTAATGAGCCATGGGATACTTCAGGTTCGACTGCCGAATGCATTGCAAAAAGCCAGTCGATTGGCCCAGGAATATCCGATCGGTTTGCAGGTTGGGCATCTTCAGCGTCATGGTCGAAGTGGGCAACGAACCCAGGAGTGCTCCCGAGTTCGAATCGATCACCAGCATGTTGCCGGTCACATCGGTGCAGTACAGCCGTTCGTCGCTGCCCGAAAGAAAGCCGCCCACTCCGGGCACGACCCACTTCTCGCTGGCGTCGGCAATGTTGATGGCGTACAAGTTGTGCTCACGCGAGATCGCATACACCACGTCGCCAATCGCCACGGGCGAAATATCGATCGGTTCACCGGTAGTGAAGCGCCACAGCACATCGCCGCGAACTTCGTCGATGCAGTAGACGTAGCCGTCGAGCGAGGTGGCGAACAACTTGCCAGACGGGCTGAAGCAAGGCTTCGAAACGATGCCATCCTTCGCCTCGATGCGGAACCGAATTCCGGTCTCGTTGGCAAAGCCCACATACAAGTGCCCCGCATCGGTCGGCCACGCTACGCTGTTGTACGAGGTGACGGGCTGCACCATGATCCGGCCAAAAGCCTTGTAAACGGCGGCCGGGCGCTTGGGATCGTCCACATTGTAAAGTTCCGTCGCCCCGTTGATGCGTGGCACAAACACCAGCGCGTCGGAGACGGCCGGACCAGCGCCGGGAGCGCCACCAATCGGGCGAGACCAGGCGAAGGTGCCATCGACGGCACTCAGTACGTAAAGCGTTGAGCCATTGACGACGGCGACGTACTTATCGCTGCCGCCAGCGGCCGTGGTGGGGTATCGATTCTTGCCGACCGAAGTTGACCAGCGCGTCTTGCCGGTGTTGCCATCAATGGCGTGGATCATGCCGCGCTGCGTCGTCGCAAACAGAGTGATTTCCGGCACCACGCGCTGTTCGATGCGCGGAGCAGTCGGTTCCGGCAATTCGCGCGTGGCATATTCCAGCTTGATTTCCGCCCATAATTGGTCGGCCTTCTTCCTGGCTCCCTCGGGGCCGAGCACCACGCCAAAGGCATCGCGATCGCGTTCCGAGACCATATACAGCTGATTGTCGAACCGAAATTCGTAGATCGTTTGGGTCTGGTTGCTGCTTACAAACTGGGTGACGTCGACCACGCGATCGCTGCCGCGGTCCACTTCAATGGTCGTGGCCCAGGCCAACTCCAGCCCCAGCGGAGCCAGCGATTCCGGGCCAATCAAGCCGCGCGAAGTCACCTGCGCCCAGCAGCGCTCGACACTTAGCGAGCCCATCGCGACAACTACGGCAATTGCGATACCTACACAGCGTTTGGCCATGCCAGTCATTCCTTCATTCCCACACACAGATAAGAATCTCCTGCGTGCTCCGCAGGCGATCAGCCTTTGATTCTACTTACCGACTCACCGAAATTCATCAGGCAATTCTTCGCAGTCGCCCTGCCCGGGCAAATGCTCCCGTCCAGGACAACCGCATTTAGCGGAAAATTCGTCAGAATCGCCATCTCGTTCCTAGACGTCTTTACCCCGCCAAATTATCTTCAAGCGGATTGTATATTTGCAGGACGCCCCGCCTGAACGGCCGTTTGCCGGCAGCGAACCTTGCGAGTGGCCGCCCCCGCCTCGCACCCCGCCTTTTTGCTCTCCAGGAGTTTGTCCATGAAGAAGTCTTTCGTTGCGCTGGCGCTGACCCTCGCCGTCGCCTGTGTGGCCGCCGATACCTCCACCGCCAGTGCCTTTGGCCGCCGCGCCGCCCGCCGCCAGGCCGAACTGTACGGCTCGCTCAACGCCACCCTCTCGGCCAAGCTCGATCGTGATCTGGGTGCCAAGGTCGCTGCCGCCGAAGAAAAGCTCGCTACCGATTCCCAAGCCCTTGTCGCCGCCGAAGCCGCCAAGCTCAGCGAACAAGTGCAGGGCGAACTGGCCAAGCTCCGCGACGATGCCAAAAAGGCCGTGGCCGCTGAAGCCAAGCGTCTGAGCAAAGACACCGCCGACAAGGTCGCCGCTCTCAAGAAGGAAGCTGCCGACCAGTTCGCCGCCGAACTCAAGAGCCTGAAGGACCAAATCAAGGCTGACTTTGCCGCTGCCAAGACCGAGAGCGCCAAGGACATCGCCAGCGCCATCGCCGCTGCCAAGCAGGAAGGTTCGAAGGCCGCCAGCGACCTGAAGGAAACCCAAGTCGCCCTGCAGAAGAACATCAGCGACGAACTGGCCAAGGCCCAGAAGAGCATGAACGACGAAGTGCAGAAGGCCAAGGAAGCCCTGCAAGCCGAAATGAAGACCATGGTTGAAACCGCCCAAAAGCAATCGACCCCCGAACCCAAGCCCGAAGAAAAGAAGCCCGAAGAGGCCATCGTTCCGACCGCCATCGAAACCAAGCCTAAGGACGAAGAGAAGAAGGAAGACTAAACGCTTCCCCTCCACTCACTCCACGCATTGCCACAAGGCCAGGCTCAAACCTGGCCTTGTGCGCTTCTTGTCGCTTCACGTTCCGCCTTTTCTTACGGTTGCCTGCTTTCCCTTGTTCACCCTTACAATTGCCTCGTTGAACAGCCCTTGGCTCCCCCAAGTTTGATAACTTTTTTGCGCGTTTTTTCGCATTTGAACAGCCCCTCTAAACTTCGTTGCTTCCACCACTTCCGTCCACTGATAACCGGTTATTGGCCCATTTCTTGATAACCGTTTGATAACCACTTTTCACTGCCGTTTTGGCAGCTGATAACCGTTTGAGTAGCACGCCCGTGTTGCTCACTATGGAAGGTTATCGTCCGTAACTGGCGACTAACTCGCGACTCTCTGGCAAGCACTTACGACGCAACCTGCGAACCATTGCAGCTAAGTCAGATCATCCTGGTGCGGCTACAAAAGTTGCCTTCGTCCCGCGGATGTAGTCCCATAGATGTAATGGACAATATCAACGGCTTAGCCCGTCGCCTTCGTCCCGTATGGACGGTTAGCGACGCCTGCGACAAGATCGCCTCAAATGGTGGCCTCGGCGGGGCGCGCGGTTGTCCCGTCTTTGCTCGCTCTAATAAAGTGTTGCAAATCATCCCGCTATTGGCGCAAAATGATGATCCATTGTCAAGCAATTCTTAATATATTTAGTTAACCTATTTTCCCAGTGTATTCATGACATTCAGAGCAGTCGGTTCGAGTTACTTGATTCGACAGGTCGCCGGCTCCGAGCAGATCGGAGGCCTACGGGTGACTCTCTATCCTCGATCAGACAGCCAGGGAATGATTAAAGTCGAGCTCACGGATTGGCAATCGGGTGAATTGCACGCATCTCCAATCCCGGAAATGGCTGATATCGCAACACTCGCGATTCGCCAACTTGCCAACGAAGCCGGCTTGGATTTGTCTCAACTCAATGTGAAGCTCGATCGGTTCGTCTTTCACGATGTCGACTCTCGCTTGAGTTGTTACGCCCAAGCGGCCCGCAGTGCATTTCGGGCAGCTTATGAATCCCTGCACACCGCAGACTTTCCCTGTCGGGAGCGGCGGACAGGATGATCGCCACAACTGAACACCCCCGCTAAAGCGACCGACGATTACCCGCAGCTACAGCCTGCATCCCTCCGGGACGGATAGCCTCGCGCGGCCGTGCAGCTCTACGACAGGTCGCCAGCTCTGAGCAGATCGGAGGCCTACGGGTGACTCTGCATTCTCGGTCGGACCCATCGCTCCGCGGCGAGTGCTACGCCCCGGCAAGGTCTCACTAGCCAGAATGACCATCGCAGCTGACCCGGCCATGTTCGTTTGCATTGCCAAAACTGCGACGCAGGGATGGAAATTCGCAGCGCGGCCATTTAGACTCATGGCCACTACCGTACTCTCCATCTACTTTCTTCTATTGGCTTTTTGGATTCGCTTCGAGGCTCCTCATGAGTAAGGCTTCCGCCCCATCCCCTGCAACTTCGCCCAGCACTCGTCCTGTGACGGAGCCGGCGAAGACCAATCCGGTTCGCCTGGGCATCTTGCTCGGCCTGCTGGCTATCGTGTTGTTGCTGCTGGCCCATCACTACACGATGGCCGCCCCTGCGACCGACGAGGCCTACATCAAAATCGAGGATTTGTTCCGCGAGCGGAACGCCAAGGGGGTTACCGGCGAAGATGGTGAGAAGATCGACGCCAAGCTGGTGAAGCCCGCAGATATCCAGGAGGTTCTGAACAAGAAGCCGTGGTACACCGACACTCAAAAGGACCACACCGTCGAGTGCTACTGGTGGTACGGCATGCCTCACCGCAACTACATCACCGTGCTGTATTACGGCAGTGGCGATAAGCTCCGCTTCAACACGCACTACAAGAATGCGAAGCCACCAGCCGAAGATCTGCCCGGCGCCGAACTTCCTACCGGTGCCAACGAAGAAACCGCTGCCCCACCCACCACCACCGGTGAAGAAGCTGCTCCAGCACCAGCGCCCATGAGCGACGCTCCCGCCGCCGAAGGCGCTGCGAAGCCAGCAGAAGAAAAACCAGCAGAAGAGAAGCCCGCGGAAGCCAAACCGGCCGAAGAGAAACCAGCGGACAAGCCTGCTGAAGACAAACCAGCCGAAGAGAAGCCAGCGGAAGAGAAGCCTGCAGATAAGTAGTCTTCTAGCGAGCAAGCCACATGAACCACCAGCAACTGTCTGAGGCTTTCGCAAGCAACAGACGCCGGTGGTTGCAATCGACATCAGGCTGGTTGGGGAGCGCTGCCCTTGCCAGCCTTTTTTCGTCGCCAGAAACAAGAGCAGCGGAAAACCTTGCTTCACCAGCCGGTGCTCTGCCGCACTTCGCGCCGCGGGCCAAGCGCGTCATCTATCTGTTTCAATCGGGCGGTCCTTCCCAGCTCGACTTGTTCGATCCCAAGCCCAAGCTGCGCGATCGAGCCGGGACTGAACTACCCGATTCGATTCGCCAGGGGCAGCGCTTGACGGGCATGACCAGCCGGCAAGCGAGCTTTCCGCTCGCGGCCAGCAAGTATCGTTTTCAGCAACACGGTCAAAGTGGTGCCTGGCTCAGCGAACTGTTACCCCATACCGCGAAACAGGCCGACCAGATCTGTTTCGTCAAAGCGGTTCATACCGAGGCCATCAATCACGATCCGGCGATTACGTTTTTGCAGACCGGCGCGCAGCTCGCAGGCCGACCGAGCATCGGCAGTTGGCTCTCGTATGGTCTGGGAAGTGAGAACCAGGACCTTCCCGGCTTTGTGGTGCTTGTATCCCAAGGCTCGGGCAATCCGACCGACCAGCCTTTGTACGACCGCTTGTGGAACAGTGGCTTTTTGCCTTCCAAGCATCAAGGAGTCAAGTTTCGCGCGGGTGGTGACCCCGTGCTGTTCTTATCGAACCCGAACGGTGTGTCGCGAGCCGTGCGCCGGCAAGAACTCGACGATCTGCAGCAGCTCAATCAGTTGCAAGAGCAGCAACAGGGCGATCCCGAGATTGCGGCTCGAATCGCGCAGTACGAACTGGCTTTCCGCATGCAGGCTGCCGTGCCGGAACTGGTCGACATCTCGACGGAGTCGAAACAAACCCGTGAGTTGTATGGGCCCGAAGTAGAGCGGCCCGGCAGCTATGCCTATCACTGCTTGCTCGCGCGGCGGTTGGTCGAGCGCGGTGTTCGCTGCGTGCAGTTGTTTCATCGCGGCTGGGATCAGCATGTGTCGCTCCCGAAGCAGTTGGAGGCACAATGCCGCGATACCGATCAGCCCACCGGTGCTCTGCTCGCCGATCTGAAGCAGCGCGGCTTGCTCGAAGACACATTGGTAGTTTGGGGTGGCGAGTTTGGCCGCACGGTGTATTGCCAGGGTCCACTCTCAGCCGTCGACTACGGTCGCGATCATCATCCGCGCTGCTTCACCGTTTGGCTGGCTGGTGGTGGAGTTAAGCCAGGGTTCTCGTTTGGGCAGACCGATGAATTCTCTTACAACATCGTGGATGGTGCCGTGCATGTTCACGATCTGCATGCCACGTTGCTGCATTTGCTCGGCGTCGATCACGCGCGGCTGACCTTCAAATTTCAAGGTCGCAATTTCAGGCTGACCGATGTGCATGGCCGCGTGATGCGCGAGTTAATTGCCTAACTGTCGCTGCGCCGCGATTGGCATCAATTGTGCCCTGCTTGCTCGTAGTAACCGTTCGCGCAGGATTGCGCCAAGATTTAAGTTCACAATCTGGAAAACGTGGAACTTAAACTCTTGAATTGCGGTCATAAATAGGAATAATCCCCAGAGGTCAGCGGGCCAAAACGACTAACGCTCAAGCGTGGCATGGAAATGTTAGTCGAGGATGTTTGGGCAAACTTTGCCGGCGCGGGTTGATTGGATCAGGTAGCAGGATGTCCTTCCCCAAGGATTTAGTACTTCCGAGCACGCTCGTAAACTCTCCCTTGCGCGCGTCTCAGCAGCGAGGGGCGATACTCTGGGCTTATCTCGTGCCCATTGTCACCTTGCATCTGCTCGCACTGCTCGCACTGGTGCCGTGGCTCTTCTCGTGGACTGGCCTGGTGGCGATGATTGTCGGCGTGCATGTGTACGGCAATCTGGGCATCAATTTGTGTTATCACCGGCTGCTCACTCACCGCAGCTTTGCCGTGCCTAAGTGGGTCGAGTACACGCTCACCACGATTGCACTCTGTTGCATGCAAGATACGCCGACCCGTTGGGTGGCGACGCACCGTTTGCACCACACTCATTCGGACGAAGAGGGTGATCCTCACTCACCGCTCGATGATTTTGTCTGGTCGCACATTGGCTGGTTATTTCGCAAGACTCCCGGCGTGCACGACATTGCCGTGTATCAAAAGTATGCCCGCGACCTGTTGAACGACCGTTTCTATTTCTTTCTCGAGAAGCGGCCTGTTTGGGGCGGCATTGTCTACCTTCTGCATGCCGTCGCGTACTTCCTCATTGGCCTATTTGCGGGGCGGCTAATGTCCGGCACTTGGGATGGCGGGCTGCAATTTGGCCTCAGCCTGCTCGTGTGGGGTGTGATCGTGCGAACGGTTGCCGTTTGGCACATCACCTGGAGCGTGAACTCACTGACTCATACGTTTGGCTATCGCAACTACGGCACGGGTGAGAATAGCCGCAACAACTGGCTCGTAGCGCTGGTCAGCGCAGGTGAGGGCTGGCACAACAACCACCATCACGACCCCGCCAGCGCTAGTGTCCAGCATCGCTGGTGGGAATTTGACATCACTTACTACACGATTCGTGGCATGGAATTTGTGGGCCTCGCCACGCGCGTCGTTCCCCCCCGCCACCTGCGCCGCGAAGAGCGTGCCTCCACCGCTGCCGAATAAATTTCTTCCCGCAGAGTACCCCTCTCCACCGTATTCCTCTCGCTCCGCCGAGAGGACCTTTACCGTAGTCCTCTCGCTCCGCCGAGAGGATCTTCCTGACCCTTCCAAGAAATAAAGCGAGGCACCTGTCGATGAACAGGTGCCTCGCGTGTTCCCTGGCGGCAAATTGGTGTGACCCAATTCGACCGCCAGTCGGAAAGCTTCATCGTGAAGCGCTCGGACGAGCAATTGACCCAGAAACTGCTCGCCTAAGCTTGGTTGCTTCGACCCAGGAGGGAGGGTTGTCATTCATTCCCGCAAACGAATGACGGACGATGAAGCTTTCTATTGTTCGTGGTGCTGGATTTCGCTCGCTGGCAAGGTGATGATTCGGGCCAGTGGTTTATTGGAGTGATTTGCTCCAGTGCGGGGCGAGTATTACCAAGCGTCGGGAACCAGAGCAATCGCAATTTGGCGGTTTTTTCGCTGGTATCGCTACTAGCGCCACCTTGAACGGTAGTTAGCGGAAGATCCGCAATTGGGGACGAGTGGGGGCAGGTTCGGCCTGGGCATACAGCCATTGGCGAGCAACCTCGCAGTCGTCGTGCTGCTGCTTGCCACTGCCGATCCGTTGAAAGCAGCGATCGCCCTTGCCGGCGATGATCACGGTATCGCCCGGACGGGCCGATTCCAGAGCAAAGCGAATTGCCTTGGCGCGGTTGGGAATGGTGTGCGTCAAGTGAGGCCGTTCGTGGCCATCGAGAATGTCGTGAGCGATCTGCAGCGGTTGTTCGTGCCGTGGATCATCGCTGGTGATGATCGACAGCTGCGTGCAACGATCCAGTACGTGGCCGATGCGCGGGCGCAGTTCCTTGTTCTTGCCACCTTCGCAGCCCATGACGCAAATGATGCGTCCCGTCCCAGCCTGACGGAGCGTTCGCAAGCTGGCGGCGAGCGCTTCCGGCGAACGAGCCGAATCGACAAACACGTTGAAGTCCTGACCGCACTCAATGCGTTGCAAGCGACCGGGAACGTGCTTCACGGCTTCTAAGCCGCGAACGATGGTGGCCAGATCCATGCCCATGGCCAGCCCCGTGGCAGCAGCAGCCAGGCAGTTTTGTACATGCTGGTCGCCGATGATCGCCGTACGAACTGGGATCGACTCGCTGCCTGCTTGCAGTAAAAAAGTCTGTTCGCTGGGGCAGCGTTCGATGACTGTCGCGGTGACTTGGGCATCACTGCTGATCATGCCAAACGTGAGCACCGGCAAATCGACATCTGCCAAGGCTTGTTCACTGTCGACATCATCGGCATTGAACACTGCGAAACCGCCCGGCTTGAGCATGTCGAGGGCCCGCAGGTTCGCCTTACGGAAGTTCTCTTCCGTTCCGTGCCAAGGTTGTTCGCTGCGTTTGAGATTTGTCAGAACGACGGCGTCGAATTCCATGCCCGCCGCACGTCTTTCAGCGAGTGCTTTGCTGGAGAGTTCCACGACGGCCGACTGTGCGCCGGCAATCGTCATCCGCTCCAGCCAATGGGCCAGCTTGGGGGCGCGAGGCGTGGACGTGGGTGTTACCACTTGTTCCATCGAATCGCTCAGACCGATGCTCGAGACGACGCCGACAGCTTCGCCGGCAGCTTCCAGCATCGAGGCCAGCAGCAAACTGGTCACCGTTTTGCCACGGGTTCCTACAACGCCGATGGTGCGAAGCTCGTCGCACGGGTTGCCGGCCAAAGCCTGACAAACTCGCCCGAGCGCTTCGCGAGTGTCCTCCACAATGCACTGCGGCACATTGAGCGGTAACAGTCGCTCGGTCAGCACGCCACAAGCACCCTTCGCCATCGCGATGGCTGCATCGTCGTGCGAATCGCCTTCGCTGGTCACCACGCCGACGAACAAATCGCCGGGTTGGCAACGGTCGGCAGCGGTGCAAACCGCATGAACCGTGATGTTGCCGCGGGTCAAACGCGCGGCGGGAAATAGATTGCTGAGCGATACGCTCGCGCGCTGTTGGGTCACACTCATGCCAGGCCTCCTTGCCTTGGAATGACTTGCCTCGATCAGAATGAGTTGCTTGGGCCGTTGTTGTCGCCCCAGTCCTTTGCCTTCCTGGCTCCGGTATCTGCGGCGTTCACACTCGCGGGTGAGGTGAAAACAACTGCTTGAGCAGTGAAGAGAATTGTTGGCATTTCGGACAAAAGGTCAAGCCGAACTCATTGGCGCAACGAGGATTCGTCGTGAAGATGCTAGCCTGTGTCGCTGGCAGTAATTTCTGTTTCGCCATTCCGCCCCGCATGCTTGAACTCACAGAATCCAACCTGGCTGCCATTCTCTTTCAAAGTGGAAAAATCACCAGTCCGCTCGCGGTGCGCGTACGTGAACTCTCCGGCGGTGTCTCGAACGTCGTACTGCTCATCGAAGAAGAAGAAGAAGCTGGCCAGCGCTACGTCGTGAAGCAGGCTCGCGGCAAGTTGCGCGTCCAAGCCGATTGGCATTGCAGCATCGAACGCATCTGGCGCGAAGTCGATGTGCTGAATGCTTCTCACACGTTGCTCGGGGGCGAATCAGATTTGCTGCCGCAGATTTTGTGGGTCGATCGCGAACTGTACGCCTACGCGATGACGGCGGCACCTGCCGAAAGCCGAACCTGGAAGGAGCAATTGCTCGCGGGTGAACTTTCACGCGACGTGGCAACCATCTGTGGCGACTTGCTCGGCCGGTTGCATGCGGGCAGTTGGCACGCCCAGCCTATTGCCGAGCAATTCGAGGATCGAACGTACTTTCGCGAATTGCGATTGGAACCGTATTACGCACATGCGGCGCAGCAGTACCCTGCGTTTGCCAAACCGCTGCAGCAACTGATCGAAAACACCTGGAACGAGCGTCATGCTCTCGTGCATGGCGACTTCAGTCCCAAGAACCTGCTCGTAACAGCCGCCGGTGCTCGGCTGCAAGTGATGCTTATCGACTTCGAAGTGGGGCACTACGGTGATCCGGCCTTCGATCTCGGCTTCTTCCTCACGCATCTCACGCTCAAGTCGATTCACCTTCCTGAGGGGCGAACGGGCTTTTTGAAACTGATCGATTCCTTTTGGCAGAGCTATGTTCAGCGAATGCAAATCAAGCTCACCTCGGAAGAATTGTGCTCACTGGAGCATCGGGCAGCGATGAATCTCGCCGGTTGCCTGGTCGCGCGAGTTCACGGCAAGAGTCCGGTGGACTATCTCACTGCGGCCAACAAGACAGCAGCGGTCGATGTTGCCGAACGGCTGTTTACACTGGGCGAACAAGCGAATTGGTTGTCGTTAAGAAAAACCATTCAGCAATAGGAATGGTTATCGAACGATCCGATCAGCAACGATCGCTTTCACGCCGCCAGCAAATGGCGTAATAAAAATCACCGCGGCCTCATCACCTTTTGCCATGATCTCGCGCCGCAAGCGAAAGGGCTCGAGTTCGACATTTCGCTTCTTGATTTCGAGTTGCCCGAGATCTCGCTCCCGGCAGTAAGCCTTCAGTTTCTTTACATCAAAGGGCAGCACATCGCGAACGCGGAAGGTCGCGAGGAGCGGAGTAAACATTTCTTTATCACCGGTGAGATAGCCTCCGCCCGAAGTGATCCCGGTTAGCTCGTGTTGTTCAGCGAACGCACCTGCCAGATGCGCGGCGAGCACCGTGGCATCGGGCTCGTAGACATACGCAGCGATGTTGTCGGCCGGAGTGATCGGCGTGGATTCATCGCCCGCGAACGATGTTGCCTTGCCAGCAGCATCAACGACCGTCGCCACATGCTGGCCAGCATTCATGGACAATTTGCCAAACCAGAGCACCTGCTGACGGCATTCGCCTCGGCTCCCCAGCCACTCTCGTTCACACTCAGTCCATTCACGCTCATGAACATCGGCGCCTGGGGCAATTTTTACACCGCCGTTCACATTCGCTTCCAATAATTGCTTGAGGAATTCTGGTCCTGGCTCGTAATCAGCCAGTTCAATGGTTCGCTCGCCGGTTGGACGACGATCGGGATCGATGTGCCACGCAGTTGCCTCTTGCACCGAATCAGCTGCCGCTTTCGTAGCTAACGCGCGGCTTGTCTCGCGTCCCAGCACTTCGAGATTGCGAGCGGCGAACAAAGCACTCACTGCATCCGAATCGTAGCCGTGGGCGACGCCCAATCCAGCCAGAGCCAGCAGGTCGCCACCAATTCCACAGCACAGATCGGCAACTTTCATTGAGTCAGCAGTTGTCGCAAACCGTTTGGCCTTTACCCCCGCGATGGCCTCGTCGGTCGACTGCTCTAGGCCCTTCCGCGTGAAGAACATTCGCTCGGGTTGCGAAAATTTCGCTCGCGCGCGGCTGCGCAATTCCACTTGTTCGAGCAATAAATGCGTGCGCGAGGCACTTTGCGATTTACGCAAACTGGCTGCCAGTCGAACATCGACCTGCCCACCGTTTCCTAGTTTCTCCTGCAGTTCACGCAAGAGAGGCGCGGCAGCTTCGGAGGCGAGCCATTCGTAATCGCTAAGGTCGTAAGCCGTCATTCAATTCCCATCGCCCGATTGCCGCCCGTGTGAAATCGTAGGATCATACGCGGCATGAAGTCACCCGTCGATCTCCTCGGAATGTACCTGCATCTCGCGCGCACTGCTGCGCAAAGGCAACGTCCGCTGGTGCGAGATCGCCTGCTGGTTCTGGCCGCCGCCATTGCTGCCGATTTGCAACTGCCGACCATCGCCGCTTGTTGCCGCGCCAAGGTGCTGGAGCATAATCCCGGTCACTTGCTCGCTCATTGGCCCACGGTGGCGGAAGCGAGCGAACAGGATGAGTTTACCGCGCTGCGGCGACAATTGGTTCGCAAGTATTCGCCCGAGCGCGTCGAGCAGCTGATGCACTCGCTCAAGATCGAATGGCAAACCGAACGGGCCGCCTATTACAGCGACGAAGAATATGCGGCCGCTCTGCTAGGGCTGACCGTCGCCGATCTGGTGCGGCAGTACGGCATAGATGACGTGTAACGAGTCGGCACCGAATCTCAAATCTTGTGCCTGAACCCGTCGATGTTGAAACGGGGTGCTGCCGCCGCGATGCCTCCGCCGCTGCGTAGAAACGTCTGCGTAGAAAACTGTCCGCTCTGCAGCCCAGAGATTGCCACGATGTTTAATCGGGGAATGCTGTTCTTGATCGTGCTTGGAGCCGCGATCGTCGTACCGTACGTGATGTTCGACGAAGGGCTGTCCAAAACCGCGCGCACCGAGTGGCAGCGCCTCTCGGGTAGCGGCGAAGCAAGTCCGACCGCCGGTTCTGGCAGCTACAGCTGGTTCCAGAGCCAGCCGCCGCCCTTGCCGCTCGATCAAGGACCAAGCTTGCCGCCGGTGAGCATCGAAGAAGCCTTGCGGCTCGATATCAGCCCGGTCTGGGTCACTTCACGCTGGTCGCGCGTCAGCACCGTACTGGGCGAAACCGATCAAATGGGCATGCGCGTGGCACTCGTCAGTGGCGTGCAGCCACAAGATGTCGCGGGCTCGCTCACTTATTACTTCGACAAGCACCATCAATTGCAGCGCGTGACCTTTACCGGCATGACCGGCGACGAAAGTCGCATCATCACCCACCTGATGAACAAGTTCAGCTTGCGACCCGTCCCGACCGTTGCTGCGGGTCTCTATCAGGCTCCCGCTGGCCCCGGCAAGACGAGCATGGCCCAGGTGAATCACTTGCCCGTCGTGCGCTCAGCGGCACCCAATGCCCGCTGCGAGCTGGTTGTCGACTTGCATCGCCCTGGGCCTTCGACGCCGGTCTCGGCAGCGAAAGAGCCCGAGCAACCCCGCGGGCAGAATGCCCCTGGGCCGCGAATCTGGTAACTGGATTTGAGTGCCTGCAAGTAGCCCGACGCGTGAGCGAGGGAGAACTGCAGCCTCGGGCAAACCGGCGATTCTCCCTCGCTCACGCGTCGGGCTACTTAAAAAATGCAAAAAGGCGAGTCTGCGTGAGCAGCTCGCCTTTGATTGCGTGTGTCGATTTGAAGCAACGGTTACTAGCCGCCGAATTCGGGACGGCGACGACCGAGCTGCGTTTGCAGGCGGGCGACGATGCTGCTGTGCATCTGGCTAACGCGGCTTTCGCTCAGATCGAGCGTGGCGCCGATTTCCTTCATCGTCAGTTCTTCGTAATAGTACAGAATGATGATGAGGCGTTCGTTGCGATTCAGACCCTTGGTGACGAGACGCATCAGATCGTTTTTCTGAATGCGGCGAGTCGGATCTTCGCCCTTCTTGTCTTCGAGAATGTCGATTTCGCGGACATCTTTGTAGCTGTCCGTTTCGTACCACTTCTTGTTGAGGCTGATCAGGTTGACAGCCGAAGCCTCGGTGATCATCCGTTCCAGCTCAGGAACGGGCAGTTCCATGTGAGCGGACAATTCGAGAACCGAAGGATGGCGGCCGAGGCGAGCTTCGAGCGTCTTGGTGGCTTCGCCCAGCTTGCTGGCCTTGCTGCGGACCAGGCGAGGAACCCAGTCCATGGTGCGCAGTTCGTCGAGCATGGCACCGCGAATACGAGGCACACAGTAGGTCTCGAACTTCACACCGCGGTTCATGTCGAACGCGTCGATGGCGTCCATGAGGCCGAAGATGCCGGCCGAAATCAGGTCGTCGAGTTCCACACCTTCGGGCAAGCGAGCCCAGATGCGTTCGCCGTTGTACTTGACCAGCGGAAGGTAATTTTCAACAAGCCGGTTTCGGTGCTCCTGACAGCTTTGATCAGCCTTATAGCGCTTCCATACTTCATCAATTTCGAGAACAGGTGCAGCGGCAACGGGAGCAACCGTAGTGGTCGTCATTCTATCCTCCGTGATTAGGCTTGCGACGAAAGGGGTAGCCTTCGTTCGCAACCGACCCGTCGCACATCATGCGCGACGTTTTTTCCGTGGGGGGTGTTACTTCACAGCAGCGGCAGTCGACGACTGACGTTGCTGCTCCAAGGCAGTCAGGAATTTTTGTCGGACCCCTTCGGCGATAAACGATTCCGCCAACTGGCCCGCAACAAATCCGACTACCGCAAATCCAAACATGGCACCACAAGCAAACAGGAGGGTGGCTTCTGTTCCGCCGCCGGAGATTGCACCGCGAACCAGCACCAAAGTGCAGGCTAACGGTCCGAGTACTCCAGCGTAAGCTCGCCCCATGATTTCTTGTGCCGCCGTTTAACTCTGTGCAAACGATACAGTTTGACTCGTACAAGCGCTTTCACGCTTGTCTGTTATTCGGCTGCCAGACCCCTCGAAGTTGAGTGGAACTGGCTGTTTTGTTTTCTCCGAGTTTCTGATCGTTTCGTACGTGAATTAGTTGAGTTCTTTGCTGTCACTGCGTGGAACTAGGCCGCGCGCCGAATCTCGACGGGCGGTTGCTCTTCGTCGGTAGCAAGCAACGAATCTGCCAATTGATCGATAGACCGACTGAGCGGTGATTGAGGAGCAAGCAGCAACACCGGCACGCCGTGCCGAGCCGCTTGTCGGGCCTGCAAATCACCGGGTAAGTCGCTAGCGAGTTCCAGGCTCACGCCCAGGAACCGCTGACAAGATTGATCGATGCGGCGAAAGACGTCGGCCGCTTCAGCGGCACCTTCCGCCTGATTCACGATTAAGCGAAGACGCGGGCTAGCACCACCAGGGGTGAACATGGTTTTGACGGCCGCGTAGGAGTCCATCACCGCGACGACGTCGGGCGAGGTCACCAGCAGCACTTCGTCGGCAGCGGTCCACAACTGTCTGGCCAAATCGGTCGGTGAGTTGCCGGCATCGACCACCACCATATCTACGTGCTTGCCGAGTGAATTCAATTGCCGCAGAAAGCGTTGTTGTGCTTTGGGCGAACACGCGGTGCGGCTGGCATCGGTAGGAACGCCAGGCACCAATTGGATGCCGCCGGGTCCGCGTTGCAGCACTTCGTGAATATCGCGACGCGAAGCGAGGACTTCGCCCAGGTTGGGCGAGGCAGCACAGCCACACAATTCGGCAGCTTCCGCTTGTTGCATATCGGCGTCGATGAGCACCGTGCGCAGACCGTGACGAGCCAAGGCGACCGCTAGATTCACGCTCAGTGTGGTGACACCCAGACCGGGCTTACCGCCAGCAATCACAATCAGGCGTGACTGCGAGCCATCGATCCCGGCCGCGGATTCGCGGAGGACGAGCTTGCGCAGTGGTGTGGCCTGGTCTCGCATATTCGGCTGATTCGTACTTTGTTCGGGGTGTTCTGCCATGGCTGAAATTCGATCGGGCTCGGCACGAGTTTGCATTTCGTGCAACCGGTGACTGACAGACACTGCTGGGCAGGCAGTAGCGTCGGCGAGTGGAGTTGTAGGGGCTTCGTTGGCTTAGGCGGTGCGCATTCCTGTCAAATTGCAAGCCAACCAGCGGCGGTCGGCGGCACGAATGTCGTCGGGCACATTCTGGCCGTGGGTGGTGTAGCTCAAGGGTAACGAGGTCTCGCGAAGCAGGCTCGCGAGCGATCCCAACTGTGGCAGTTCGTCGAGTTTGGTGAGCATGAGCGACGTTGGACCGACACTCGCATAGGCACGCATGGCCAGTTGTTGGCAGGCGGTGCTCGAAGTGGAACTGAGCACCAGATGCACTTCGTCGGGATCTGCAATCGAGAGCAACGAACGTTGTTCGGCGATGCGCATCGCATCCCGCGGGCTGCGGCCCGTGGTGTCGATGAGCACTAACTGGCAATCGGCCAAGGCAGCGAGCGCGGCAGACATTTCCCGCGGTGTCGAGGCCACTTCCAACTGCAAGTTCATGATGTCGGCGTAAGTCTTCAGCTGATCGACAGCCGCGATGCGGTAGGTGTCGATGGTGATTAAGCCTACGCGGCGCTGTTGATTCAGGCGGAACTGAGCGGCCAGTTTCGCAACCGTCGTTGTTTTGCCGACACCGGTCGGACCAACCAGAGCGACGACTCTACGTTCGCCAGCCGGCAGCTGCAGCGGTCCGGCGAGCGAAATTTCGCCTTCGACGGTCCTTAGTAGCTGTTCGTCTAGGTCACCACCCGTGCAGTTCGGACGTTGGGCAATGTAGTCTTGCAGTTGGGCAAGCCACGCTGATGCCGTGTCTTCTTCGACGCCCGCCAATCGCAATTGCTGACGGATTTTGGCGAGCAACTGCGGGCTGGCGACTCGCACGGCATCGGCTTGCGTGCAGAGAGAATCGACGACCGAGTACTCACTTTCGTTGTCTTGCTGCAGCAGTTCGCGGAAGCGCAGGCGATAGTCGGCGAAGTCGGTAGCTTCCGCAGACGAAGGCATGTAGCCAACAACTGGCTCGGGAATCGACTCGTGCAGATCGTGCTCAAAGCGAGAAGCAGCGGGCAATCGACTTGGCACGTCCACTTCATTCGAGGCGGTGACTTCGATTTCGGTTCGACCGAACCAACGGAGCATGCCGCTACCCACTTCGCGAGTATGCAGCACCGCTGCATCGTCGCCCAAGTCGGCGCGGACCAACCGCAAGGCTTCTTGCAGCGAGCGGGCTCGGTAAGTTCGTAAGTCCATGAAGTAGATTTTCTAAGCGAACGGAGTTCGGTTTGCGGCAACTATTTGATGGTGGCTACTTATCGGTGTCGGGAATGATGCCCATGATCTCGACGCGGGTATCGCGGGTGATCTCGTTAAAGCTGAGCACCACCAGGCGAGACAGGTTGCCCGAGGTCATCTGCTTGAGTCCGGCACGAATCTGGGGACTGACGAGGACGATTGGCTTGTGGCCACCGCGCGTCAGCTTGGGCAGTTCGGCAGCAATCTTGTCGCAGATCTTTTCGATGGTGTTCGGGGGTACACGAACAAACAGACCTCGCTCGCTGTGGTCGATTCCCGCGGCGATCTTATCTTCGAGCGCGGGGTCCAACGTCAAGACGAACAAACGACTTTCTGCGTCGCGGTAACGTGTGCACAAGGTGCGCGCTAGACGATGGCGAACGTATTCGGCCAGGTAAACCGAGTCCTTCGTCTTCGCAGCGGTGTCGCCCAGTGTTTCGAGAATCAGGCTCAATTGCTTGATCGGCACTTCTTCACGCAGCAGCATCTGCAGCACTTGTTGCACGTCGTGCAGCTTCATCAGGCCAGGAATGAGTTCATCAACGACGGCTGGGCTGATCTTCTTGAGCTCGTCAACGAGATGCTTGGCAGCATCGCGAGTGAGCAGTTCGTCGGCATGGCGACGAACCAGTTCTTGTAAATGAGTCGCGAGGACAGCGGTCGGTTCAACCGGCGTGTAGTTGAGCATCCGGGCTCGTTCTTCCAAGCCTGGATCGATCCACACGGCGTTCTGTTGAAAGGCGGGATCCTTGGTTTCGATGCCCGGGATCTTGCCAGTCGTCACGCCCGAATCGATGGCCAGCAACTTGCCCGGGTAGGCTTCGCCGGCAGCGACAGGGTTGCCGGCAATCTTGATTCGATACTGGTTTTCGCCCAGGCGGATGTTGTCGCGAATGCGGACCTTCGGCAGAATGATGCCAATTTCGGCAGCCACTTGCTGACGAACCGCCGTGATGCGCGGCAGCAGATCTCCGCCGTATTTCGGACTCGCCAGGCGAATGAGCGCGGCTCCGATTTCGATCTCCATCGGATCGATGGCCAGGAAATCTTCGATCCGCTCTTCAGCGGGCTTTACTGCCTGTTGTTCAGCTTTTTGTTGTTCGGTTTCTTTGGCCTGGTCGACCTTGGCCTTCTTCGAAATCATGATCGACAAGCCAAAGCAGCCGAAGCCAATCGCCAGCAGCGGCAGCTTGGGAAGGCTGGTCATAATCAGGATCAGCAAGAATCCACCTGCGACGACCAGTGTCCGCGGATTGTTCAGGATCTGCTTCAGGAACTCGACAGGCAGGTCACTCTTTTGTGTACTACGCGTGACGAGCAAACCAGCGGCGAGCGAAATCAAAAACGCTGGCACCTGGCTGACGAGACCGTCACCAATCGAGAGCTTGGTAAAGACTTCGGCCGCTTCGGAAAGGTCCATCCCGTACTGAAACACACCGATGACAAAGCCACCAACGATATTCACGAGCGTGATGATGATGCCCGCGATCGCGTCGCCGCGGACGAACTTACTGGCACCGTCCATCGCTCCGTAAAAGTCCGCTTGCTGGCCGACTTCTTCGCGTCGTCGCTGGGCTTCTTTTTCGTCGATGATGCCGGCGTTCATGTCGGCATCGATGGCCATCTGCTTGCCGGGCATACCGTCTAAGGCGAATCGCGCGGCCACTTCGCTGATGCGGGTAGCACCCTTGGTAATCACCATGAACTGAATCACGACGATGATCACAAAGATGATGATGCCGACAACCAGTTGATCGCCAGCCACAAAGTTACCAAACCCGGCGATCACACCGCCGGCTGCTTCCAGGCCTTCGTCACCGGCGTGGGTGAGAATGAGTCGCGTCGAGGCGACGTTCAGCACCAGGCGGGCGAGCGTGGTGGCCAGCAGCATCGAGGGGAAGACGTTGAACTCAAGCGGCGTCTTTACATAGATGGTCGTAAGGAGCACGATCACCGACAGGGCAATGTTGCCTGCCAGCAAAACGTCCAAAACTTCAGGCGGTAGCGGCACGAGGATCACCAGCAAGCTGGTAATCAGCGAGATCGGGAGAATCAGATCTTGCCAGCGCGACAACCACGACATTCGTATGTTCAACGGGCCGCTTATTAGGCGGCACTTCCCTGGAAAAGTGCTTTCATTTCTGGGCAGACAAGAGGGGCGGAAGTTACCTGCGGTGCGACATCATGTCGAGGTCAATCCGCCAGCGATTGGTGCTAGTTTTCGCACCTGCAGGGTTCACTTTCCCGTAAGCGTGGCGGCGGGTTGCCTTCTGTGGCGTTTAAAAATCGCCTGCGTTGGCCCTTAGAGACGAGGGCCCGTAAGTCATTCTGTGTGAGCTGGTTAAGTCTGCGGCCTAGGTGTGCAACTCAGAAATGTTCCCACGTGCTGTCACAAACGTGGTATTTTTCCGCTGGAGTTCTTTCCAGACTCTTCTCACCTTCTCGTCGCTGGATGATTCGATGAACCTGCCCGTTCACATCGCTCTCGTGCTGTCGTTGGCTCCTGTTTGCCAGGCGCCTGTTATTGCCCAAGGCGGAAAAACTGAGACGAAAGCGGCAGCCAAGCCCGTCGAGGGAACCCTGCTGATTGGCACCAAGACTTACAACCTGACCCATGCTTTGGCTTACCCCACGAAGTCGTTCGATGAGGCGGCAACTGGCGTGCTGTTTACCGACCGCGCCATCGATGCCGCCGCGATCGCCAAGTCGCTGAAAGAGAACGACGGCGAAGATACCGACGTTTCTCCTCGCGGTCCGCATTTGAAGATCGTCTTCGATGCTGAGGGCAAAGCCATCTCGTGCTTCTGTTACGCTAGCGGCACCTCCATCAGCACTTCCAGCAGCAAGGTCGAAGCTTCGCTGAAGAAGGAAGGTGCCGTCGCGACCGGTTACGTCAAACTGGCTCCCGAAGGCGCCGACAACTTCCGCCGCAGCATCGATCTGAAGTTCACAGCGCCGCTGTTGGGCTCTGCTGCCACCTCGGCATCATCTACTGGGCCCGCTCAGCCACTGGCCAAAGTGGGCGTGACCGGCAAGTTCATTGGCAATGGCAAAGAGGCCAAGCTGGCCTTCATTTCGGCCTACCCCCGCGAAGCTTTCGCCGACAAATCGAGCCTGACCATCGTCATGACCGAGAAGGATCACTCGCGCGATAAGAAGCCCGATATCAAGGCTCAATTTGGCGACTATGGCAACGCGCTCATTATCTCGTGCCACGAAGAAGACGGCAAAATCTTCAGCTGCGTCGTGTCGCACGCCGCTCACTCCAAACGAGGCTTCAGCTCGGTTGGCGCCATCAACACGCTGGAGTTTCAAATCGCCGGCGGACAAGTTCAGGGGCTGCTCAAGACCGATGGGGAAGAAGAGTTCTTCGACGACAAGTGGCTCGTCGACCTCAAGTTCGCCGCTCCCTATACCAGCCCCAAGAAAGCGGCCCCCAGTACGACCGAAGCAACCAAGCCCAGCCCCGCTCGTCCCTCCAAGCCGGAACCAGCCGACCCAGCTCCCATGCCCAAGCCGGCCACCGCCAAGCTGAATGTCAAAGACCTGGCCATTCTCAAGGATGTTCCCGACGTCGAATACAAAACCCTCGTCGAGCAGGTCGCGTTCGCGAGCACCAAACCCTACAAGACGCTCGCCACCGAATTGACCAAGCAACTGGCCGCTCAAGGCTGGCAGACCGAAGGAAGCGACCTCTACGGCGTGTCGTGCATCCTCAAGCGCAAACGGGGCGAAGCGGAACTCACGATCTTCGTGAAGCCCGACGGCACCGGCAGCAAGGTGACCATCTTCACCGAAGGGCTGGACTGGGATAAGTAGCCGGTCGTTGCCATTCGCCAAACATTGCCGAAGGTAGTCCGGGAAATAGACGTTCACAAGCAACCCCCACTTATGGGCGTGGAATCGCGATATCTCTCGGCAAATGCGAGTAGGAGACCGGCGGTTTGTGAGCACCCTTCTGTTGAGGGG
Organism: Anatilimnocola aquadivae; assembly: GCF_049819085.1. Lineage (GTDB taxonomy): Bacteria > Planctomycetota > Planctomycetia > Pirellulales > Pirellulaceae > Anatilimnocola. The sequence continues at coordinate 4,938,297 of NZ_CP187419.1, read as the reverse complement.
TTGTGCTTCTAAGGGAAGGTAAGGCTCCCTAGAATCGAGGTCTCTGCGAGTCTCCCATCGCGGCATTCCGCAGTTCCCGCCGAGAATTTGCTTGCGTTAACCCGCAAGGCCGTTAATATCAACGCTAGGCGATGCGTTTTTGGGATTCGACGGCAGTCTTTCTCGATGGAGACGTTATGCGCACCAGTCTTGCTCGGAATCGGCAGGGAAATCGTTCAGCTTTCACGTTGGTCGAATTGCTGGTGGTCATCGCGATCATCGGGGTGCTGGTCGCTCTGCTGCTACCGGCGGTTCAGGCGGCCCGCGAAGCTGCTCGCCGTACGCAATGCACCAATCAACTCAAACAGTTGGGTTTGGCTTGCCACAATTTTCACGACACCCATGGCTCGATTCCGCCGGTCGATCTGGCCGATGGCTGGGCGACTTGGGCCGTGTTTTTGCTACCGCACATTGAGCAGCGGGCTCAAGCGGCCAACTGGGACCTGCAAAAGAAGTACTACGAGCAGCCACCCGAAGCCGGCGGCCATCTCAAGATGCTCACCTGCCCCACGCGACCCCAGGGCATTCGTAACAAGACCGCTCAGCAGTCGCGAGCCTACTCGGTCAGTTCCACGGGGCCCGCGGGCTATTCCGACTACGGTGCCTGCGAAGGAACCAACGCGGGCACTCCGACAGCCGAGACCGAAGCTTTCGACGGCGCGTTTCGCCGCAGCAACACACCGATCATGACTTGCCCGCCCAATCCGCCCGTCCAGCAAACCGGTTTTGCGAACACGGGCGGCTGCGCTGCATCCCATTCGACGCTCAGCAGCTGGAGCCTACTGTCGAACTTCAAAGTCTTTACGGACGGGCTATCGAGCACGCTGCTGATCGGCGAAATGCATATCCCGGTCAAGACAGCCGCTTCGGGTCCGATCTGGAACGGCGACTACCAATCGCAGTACCGGCGCTATGCTGGCCACAAAGGAACACAGGACCCGACCACGGGACGTTGGACCACGGAATTCGGCCTCGTGTCGGATGTGGAGTATGCCGGCACCGACTGGAACCTGCGATACGGCAGTCAGCATCCCAGCATCTGCAATTTTGCCATTGGCGATGGCAGCGTGCGGGCAATCTCGAACAACATCAATCTCGATACGCTGCATCGTTTGTCGGTTCGCGCCGATGGCCAACCCGTGGGCGACTTCTAACGGCGCTCTTCGCAGCGTCTGTCTGCCAGGTACGTGCCACTTCCCTGTTTGCTTGCTTCATTCCACTCCTGGTGTGGAATTCTGGACTATAGGAGTTTGCAGGATGACCTTCGTTCCTCAGGAACCCGCCGACGAACTGCCCATTGCCCGTCCACCTGCCGCTACGGCCGAGGGCAAGTACGCAGCCTTCGCCTTTTATGCATTTCTAGTCGTGATCGCGATTGTAGGATGTAGTTCCCGCGAGCCTACCTATCCTGTGACGGGCAAGGTTGTTTTCAAAGACGATGGAACTCCCGCCGCCACGGGCGTGACCGTCGTTTTCGAATCGACCAAAAAGCCGTATGCCCGTTCAGCGGGAGTGATCCAGCCGGACGGCACGTTTGTGCTCAGTACCGATCGCCCCGACAACGGCGCGATGGCCGGAGAACACCGCGTTTCGATCTCCCGCCTGGCCGCCGATGGCTCCGGCCGAGACCTAACCGCGCAACTCTCTCGCACCATCGATCCCAAGTACCTCGAATTCCGCACCTCGAACTTGGTCCTCGATATTCAAACCCGCGGCCCCAACGAGTTCACCATTCCGCTGGAACGTCCCAAGAAGTAAAGCACTGCCCCTCGCAGAAATCTCCAGTTCGCTCGAACAGATAGCCTTGCCAACACTGGCAGGGCTTTTTCGTGCGCGGGTAGAATGGGGGGAATGATTCCGCTCATTCTCATAATCATTTCTTCCGCGATTCTTGCCATTATCTATTGGCTAGAGTCTGCACGAAGTGCTGGAGGGAACACCAATCCCCCGCCGGATCGGGTCCGAGTAGTCGTCTACACGGTAGCTGCCATGCTCCCCATCGCCCTTCTGTGTGGCTCACTTGTCTCGCACGATCCTGTGGACCCGAGACACGAGAGAATGTGGTGGTTTGCTGTTTCAATTAATCCCGCTTTTTTCGCAATTGGATGTTTCAATTTGTGGCGATTGATTCGTTACGGCAGAGTCTTATGACCAACCGCGCACCGCTTATCGTTGCCATTGTCTTCCTGGTCCTGCCGGTGTTGTACGTCGGGAGCTATCTGGCGCTGGTGGTGCCGGGCGCGGCAATGCCCTATCGGGGTGTCGAGTCTGCCCGGAGTTTCTTCTGGCCACTCGAGCAGATCGACCGGAAGTTGCGACCTGCGGCATGGTCGGATCTTCCGACGATTTCGTTCCGGCCGTTCACACTGGCAATTGCGAACTTGCAGCACCTTCGGTGCTGCAGAAGAATGGAATCGGTGTGGATAATGGGCCCTGAACGGCCGCGCCCTCACCAACCACCTGAATTAGGCCCCTGACCATGGCCTTTCCGCACTTGTTCACCCTGCCAGCGACCGATATATTGGTATGTTTCCGCTGCAACTATCCAGCGGATGCTATCAGACACGCAGCAAACGCGTGCGGCAAATCCAGTTAGGACCTCCGGCCATGCAAGACGGCATTCACCCCAACTACGTCGACTGCGCTGTGACCTGCAGTTGCGGCAATACCTTCCAAACGCGGGCCACCAAGAAGGAACTGCGGATCGACATCTGCTCCGCTTGTCACCCGTTCTACACCGGCAAGCTGAAGTTCCTCGACACCGCCGGTCGTATCGAGAAGTTCCAGAAGAAGTTCGAAGCCGGCACGTACGCCAGCTTGGCCAAGCCAGCCAAGAAGAAGGCAACCCCCGTCGCCGACGAGTAGCGACCAGCCCCCGCCCGTCGTGTCTGATGGAAACAGACTGCTCGCACGTTTTCGCGGCAGTCTTTGTGGGTCGGGGCGAAGTGGGAATGCCGGCGTCGATGTTTTGCGACTGCCGGCTCCGCGGTTGAAATGGCGACCGCGATTCTTTCTTGCCCTGCTTTCTTTCTGAAGTAGGTGCAGCTCATGCGCGAAGATCTCGAAAAAAAACTCGGCCGGTTTGAAGACCTCGAACGCCAGATGGCGGACCCCGCCATCCTCGCCGATGGTGCCAAGTTTGCCGCCGCCGCGCGCGAACATGGCTCGATTGCCAAGGTGGCCAGTAAGTACCGCCGCTTCAAACAGCTTGTCGCCGAAATCGAAGAGCTGAAGTTGATGCAGACGAGCCCCAACGAAGACGAGCGCCAACTGGCCGAAATGGAGTTGCCCACCGTTCGCGAGCATCGCGAACAGCTATGGGGCGAACTGCTCGATATGACCGTCGGCGGCGAAGACGCCAATCGCTATCGCTGCGTGATGGAAATTCGCGCGGGTGTCGGCGGTGCCGAAGGGGCCCTGTTTGCGCAAGACTTGTTTCAAATGTACAAGCGGCACGCGGACAAGCGTGGCTGGAAAATGGAAATCATGGATGCCAGCCCCACGGAAATGGGCGGCTTCAAAGAAATCATTCTGACCTTTGAAGGCGAAGGCTGCTTTCGCGAATTGCAGTACGAATCGGGGGGCCATCGCGTGCAGCGAGTTCCGGAAACGGAAGCCAAGGGGCGCGTCCACACGTCGGCGGCTACCGTCGCGGTGTTGCCCGAAGTGGAAGACGTCGAAATCGATCTGAAGCCCGATCGCGATTATCGCATCGACAAGACCTGCGCCAGCGGACCGGGTGGCCAGCACGTGAATAAGACCGAGTCGGCGATTCGGCTGACGCACTACGAAACGGGTGTCGTCGTCTTCATGCAGGAAGAAAAGAGCCAGCACAAGAACATGGCCAAGGCGCTGCGCATTTTGAAGAGCCGCGTCTACGACATTTATCAACAGCGGGAACATGCGAAGCGTGCTGCGGAGCGCAAGTCGCTCGTCGGCAGCGGCGATCGTAGCGAACGCATTCGCACCTACAACTTCCCCGAAAATCGCCTGACCGATCATCGCATCGGCCTGACGCTGTACAAACTCGACCAGATCATCAACGGCGACCTGCAACCCGTCACCGACGCGCTGATCGAACACGACCGCAACGAACTCCGCAGCACCATGGGCGGGCTCGATTAAGTTCAGAGTTCTGGAGTTCTGAGTTTTGAGACACGAGGACTTTTAAATCTCCGACCTCTGTCTTCTGAGTTCCGACCTCCTGAATCCTGACTCCCGATTCCTGACAACACTCGTTCACGAGCGAAAATGGAACGCCAATGAGCACCGAAGAACCATGGACGATTAGTCGGTTGCTCACGTGGACGGCGGACTATTTTAAAAAGCAGAATCTGGAACAGCCTCGCTTGGAGGCAGAAGTGCTGCTCGGTCACGCGCTGGGGTGCGAACGAATTCAATTGTATGCTCGGTTTGGCGAGATTGTCACGGAAGAGCAGCGGGCGAAGTTTCGCGAGTTCGTCAAGCAACGAGTCACGGGCATGCCGGTCGCGTACATCGTTGGCAAGAAGGAATTCTATTCCCTGCCGTTCACCGTCACCCGCGATACGCTGATCCCTCGTCCCGAGACCGAGCATCTGGTGATGTTGGTGGTCGACGCCATCAAAGCGGCACCAACCGTTTCGCCGCACTTGGTGGCTGATGTCGGCACCGGCAGCGGTGTGGTGGCCATTGCAATTGCCAAGCAGGCCAAGACGAGCAACGTCGTGGCCATCGATCAGAGTCCCGCGGCCGCTGAGATTGCGCGCAAGAATGCCGTCGACCTGGGTGTCGACTCGCGTGTGAAGGTCGTCGTCGGTGACTTGCTGAGCGGTCTTCAGCCCAGCGATCGCTTTTTTGCGATTGCCGCGAACTTGCCCTACGTCAGCGAAAGTGAGTTTGAGCAACTCGATCGTTCGGTCAAAGACTTTGAACCAACCTCCGCACTCGTCTCAGGACCTCTCGGCACGGAACTGATTGCTCAGCTGATTCCGCAGGCAGCCCGGCATCTCATTCCCGGCGGCTTGCTCGCTCTGGAACTGAGCCCGATGATCGCCGACCGTGTCGCTGAACTGGTGAACAGCGACGGCAACTTCGAACCGGCTGTCACGACCAAAGATCTCGCTGGCCATAAGCGAATTGTCTCGGCCAAACGCAAGTAATCTCGGGCTACTTACGACTAGGCTTGCTCGATGCGTACGCAGTTAGCACGGACCGGATAACGCTGCGGGTTGTCGACCACCTGCGGGCCTTCGCCTTCATCCACGCTGGTGCGATTGCGCCCGTGTAGCTTGGCGTTTTGCAGTGTTTCTTTTAGTCGCAGCAGGAACGCGTCGAGCGTATCGTTCCGCTGGACCGCGGCGATGCCCGCGCTGATCGAAGTATCGAGTTCGGTGCCTTCGTAGTCGAGCGTGACTGCTTCCAGCGATTGCCGAATTCGCTCGATCGCGCTCGCGGCATTGCGCGGACCGGTGTCCCCCATGAAGACCAAGAACTGCTGACCACTGTAACGCGCCAGGCGGTCGAACCCGCGATCGTTACGAATGCCCGTTCCCAGTAAATTGGCCACGGCGTTGAGAATGCGATCGCCGGCGCGATGACCGAGCCGATCGTTCAGGCGGCCCAGCCGATCGATATCGACGAGCGCGCAACTGACGAGCCGCAGGCGCTGCGGATCTTCGTTCCACCAGAGTTGAAACAGGCTTTCGAGACCCACGCGGCTGATCTGTCCCGTGAGCGGGTCGAGATAGAGCGGTTGCGAGGGAAGCGTCTTCTCTTTGCCGCCGCGCAGCTTTTGAGCGAGCAAGTGTTGCCAGCTATCGCGGCCGCGATGCAGTAGCTCGATGCAGCCATCGAGCTGTTCGAGCAAGTGCCGCATGCCTTGTTCTGGCTCTTTCGCGAGATCGATTTCCGCCAGCGCGTGACCGATTCGGTCGAGCGCCGTCAATTGATCTTCGAGCACGAGTTCCAGTTTCGAGAGCAGCGACGCATCACCTTCGACGCGGTTCGCAAACGCTTGAACCAGCTGCAGCGTGACGTGCAGGAACTCCCGCCAGGTGGTGTGCAACGCACGGGCATCGGTGAGGACTTGCAGTTCTGCCGGTTGATCGAGCCGGCTCAGCGCATGCCGGCCGCGGACTTCGGCCGTGAGCAGTTGCTCTCGATAAGGCGTGACCGACAAATTCAGTTTGAGCAGCAAGCCTTCGACGAATGACTCGGGTGGCAAGTTGGCTGCTGTGAGTTGTTCGAGCCAGGCGGAGGGCAAATCGGCAACGACAGCGGGCTGAATCTCTTCGGGCAGCGGTTGCGGAGAGGGTGCGCCCCCTTTGACGACTACGGTCAGCGCTTTGCGGAGCAGTTGAGCGTTGAAGATGGGCGCATCAGACAGCAGCACGGCGAGGGCATAACCCAGGCCGAAGTTCATGATCGCCACACTGAGCACGAACAAGATCAACGCAGTCACTCCAGCTAAAACCTGCTGTCACAAGACTCTACGTCATCAGAAACGCGTCACCGGAATGGCTGTTTGCGGCGGATTTGCCGTAGTTGCTGTCGCCGCGCCGCTAGCTGGAAAAGTTTGCGCAGCTTCCATAACCGGAATCAGCAGTCGCGGATTATTCGTTACAGGCGTTACAGCCGAATTGGTTGATAGGCTCGGAATCTTCGTTAGAGGCGGCAAAGTCGTTTTGTCCCTTGCGATCCATACCGAGTGGTAGCATCGCTGCCACGATGCCAGCGGAGTAGGCGGAAATGAATACGTTCTGGCAGTCATCGTCGCTCATCATCTTGACCGTTCTGCTCACCCTGCCAGTTCAGGCACAGGAGAGTGGCCGCCGCACTTGGAAATCGTACTTCCCCACCCAGCAACAGCAGGTGAGTGCGGAAGCCGAGAGCGAAGAAACGCAATTGGCGCCGGTGGTGACGAAATCCGCAGGGGTCAATCGTTACGCTAGTTACTACGATGACGGCACCAGTAACGAGATTCCCGCTGCCCCCGAGAGCTACACAGCGGCCCGACAGGCCGAAGCCGACGTTCAGCCGTTCGACCCCGGAATGATGCAGTCCGACATGGGCTATCCCGGTTGCTGCGATAGTTGCCAGTTGAACGACGGCTGTGGCAATGTTTGCTGCTGCTGCCCGACAAAAAACTTTGCTCGCATCGAATACTTGATGTGGTGGGGACGAGGTCGCGCGTTGCCGCCGCTGGTGACCACCAGCTTCGATGGTACTCCGATGGTAGACGCCGGTGTGCTCGGCGAACCGTCGACCACGATTCTGTACGGCAACAATGACGTCGGCACCGATTGGCGCAGCGGCGGTCGCTTGACCGTCGGTCGTCAGTTGGATGCAGAAGGTTTGTGGACCGCAGTCGGTCGCTTTTATGGCTTGGGCGAGAGCACCGATTCGTTCCACGCCGAATCGGCTGCCGGCTCGCCGATCCTCGCTCGCCCGTTCTTCAATGTGCTGATCGCGCAGCAAGATGCTCTGTTGGTCGCGTTTCCGGGCGTCTCGACCGACGGCGTCATCGACGTGCGATCGAGTTCCAGCATGCTCGGCGCCGATGCGATGCTCCGCCGCTATTGGACCGGTGACCAAAACTGGCAAGTCGACTTGCTCGGCGGTTATCAGTTCTCGCGCCTCGACGACAATCTGACGATTCGCAACTCGGAGCTCGTCCTGCTCGATCCACAGGGGATCTTCCCGGCGAATACCACCGTTGCAATGCGCGATCAGTTTCGCACCAAGAACGAGTTTCACGGCGGTGCGATCGGCCTGAATGCTGATTTTTATCGCGGGCCGTGGAAGTTCTCGATGCTGGGCAAGATGGCCCTTGGCAATCAGCGTCAAAGCGTGAGCATTGACGGCAACACGGTGATCACGCCACAGGTTGGTCCTGTGACGAATTCGCCCGTCGGTCTGCTCGCCCGTTCGACGAACATTGGCGACTACTCGCGCGATGTGTTCACGTTCATGCCCGAAGCGAACTTCACGCTGGCCTATCAGCAGAACAACTGGACCTTCAGCGTGGGTTACTCGTTCCTCTACTGGAACGACGTAGCCTGGGCGGGTGACCAGGTCGACCTGCGCGTGAACCTCAGCGATCCGGTGATCGGCGATCAGCTCCCTGCCTTCGCCTTCCAAGACACCGACTTCTGGCTGCAAGGCATCAGCTTCGGTGCGGAATACAACTTCTAATGCGGGGCGCACGGACGGGTAACGTAAGTGGCGGCTTAAATCGCCGAAGTTTCGGCGGTTAACCCGTTACACATTCTTAAAATTCGCTCGAAGTTGCCGTTCTTCTGCCAGTTCTTTCCTCCCTCTCCTTGGCAAGCCAGGGAGAGGTTGAGACGTGCGCTGCCTCCGTGCAGCCGCGCTCCATGCTAAAAAAGCATTGCATGCGCGGACCAGACTAGTCACGACATGCTGTAGACTTTCTAAAGTTTGTATGCCGCATCTTCGTAGTCGCTGTTTAGTACCTGCTTCCTAGCGATGTGCGCAAGGGCGATCTCTTGGCCGCTATCGAGCGAGCACAAAGGGAGAAGAAGCAACTCCCCAGCGGCTAGCAGAACTTGCTAGATGCTACTGGGATTAGGGAAGCTTCTGCTCCCGCAGGAGATTCGTCAGTAAGCGACGACCTGCGTATTTTATGGTGAAAAAGTGGTTATCAAATGGTTATCAAGAAAACGGCATTATTACCAGACATTCGTAATGCAAGTGATTGCCAGCTCAGTGCTTTTGAACAGAGACGCGCAGAAAAAAATGCGCCAAAAAGTTATCAAATATCAGTGGCCGCTGATGCGATTGTTCGTTGGCGGCCTGATTCCCAAGGGGGCGGAATTGGCCACTGTCGACAGTTGCCAACGGCGCCAAGCGGTTGTCACAAGCTGATCTGTTCGGTGAGAATGGGCGAGCACATTGTGGGAAAATCATCTTCCGTAGTCACCGAGATCCTTGAGAGGCAACCATGACATTAAGTATCACGCGAAAGCTGCTCGCGTTTGCAAGCCTGGTATTGACGCTGAGTTTGCTGGGCGAGTTGGCACCGGCCCAAGAGCTGGCGGCGAAGCGAAAGCCCGATCTGCTGGGCGGGCCTCCGCTGGTTACGGCCAAGGCATGGGCGATTGTCGAGGCGGATACCGGTAAGTTCCTGTGGGGTGCCAACGAGAACACCTCGCTGCCGATGGCCAGTACGACGAAGATCATGACCGCCTGGCTGACGCTCAATCTGCAGGGTGAGCATCCCGACATTCTTGACGGGACGATGACCATCTCGGCCGAGGCGGCCAAAACGATCGGCTCGTCGGCCAAGATTCAAACGGGCGATACCTACCCCGTTCGCGAGTTGCTGTATGGCTTGCTACTACCTTCAGGCAACGACGCAGCCACGGCCTTTGCCGAACATTGCGGCGAGCGCTATCGGGTCGACGGCGACGCCGAAGGAGCGCAGGGAGCCTTCGTGGCGCAGATGAATCGCCAAGCTGCCAAGTGGGATCTTAAGCAGACTCAGTACGTCGATCCGCATGGCTTGGGAAAGAACCAGACTAGTGCGGCCGACCTGGCACAGATGGCGCGCCACATCATGCAAAACGAGGTGATTCGCAAGATCGTCGGCACGCGACGGCACGAGTACGAAGTAACCGGTGCCGATCAGGCGAAGCGAACTTCTGTTTGGAACAACACCAACCGGCTACTGGAAATCGAAGGCTTTGAGGGGATGAAGACCGGCACCACAACTCCCGCGGGAAGCTGCCTGGTGTCGAGCGGGCGGCGAGGCAAAGACCATTTGATCGTGGTGGTGCTGGGGAGCACCAGCAACGACGGCCGCTATGTCGATGCTCGCAACTTGTATCGCTGGGCATGGCGAGAACGGGGGCACAAGGATGATTAAGCGAGTTACTTCTCGGCGAGCAATTCCTCGATCCGCTCGCGCATGTACTTCTCGCCTTCTTGCCCCTGCCAGTTCAACTCGCCTGGCCAGAAGTGCCGCAAGTAGCCCCGCTTGTCGATCAGATAGACCGAGGGCCACATCGAGTTGCCCCAAGCGTTCCAGTTTTCATTTTTCCCATCGATCAACACCGGAAAGGCAAACTTCTCTTTGGTAGCCGAGTTGCGGACGTTGTTGGCATCCTTCTCGCCTGCGGTTTCGGGCGTGTGAATGCCAATGATGACTACGTCTTGCCGCTGGAACTTGTCGTGCCAGCCGCGATACCACGGATAGTTGGCAACACAGTTGCTGCAGGCAAAGGCATAGAAATGGAGGACAACGACCTTACCCCGCTGATCGGCCAGACGAAGCGGCGGCGAATTGATCCATTCCTGGGTGTCGACAATCTCCGGTGCGCGGTAGGTCGCTCGACCAAGCTTGCTCATGTCGAACGGCGCGCCGACGAGGTCTTTCCACGTCGTTCGCTGAGTCGGGGTAAGCAGTTCCAGTATGCTCTTCTGCTCGGCCGTCTTGGCGGCGGTAAAGCGGTCTTCGAGGGGCTTGCGAGGCTTGCCTTCACTCGCCTCTTTTTCGATCGCACGGACGGTGACTTGCGTATCGTCGATGATCTTTTGGAGCTTGGTCTTTTGATCGTCGGTGTACTTCATCTTCGCTTCGATATCGTCACGCAACAGCGCGGCGGTACCAACCTTCCGCATCACGATCTCGCCAAAGCGCTTGTTCTGTGCGGGCAGGAGCAGAGCGTTCAATTGCTGCTGACAGTCGGCGGTGATTTCTTTGACGCCCGCGAGAATGGCATCGCGCGATTTGTTCCGCAGCGGAAAGAAGCGCAGATCGACGCCGTCGATGAGTGTTTGATAGGCAGTACGCTGCGTGGGGCTCAGCTTGAGTTCGTCGATGACCGCTGGCTCGTGCAACAAGGCCCACGAAGGATCGGCACCGGCGAACGGATCGGCTGCAGACGAAACGGAGGCGACCGACACCAGCAGTGCGGCCAGAAAGAGCATTCGGCAAACCAGCATCGGCATGTTGCAACTCCCGCGCGAAGCGATGCGCTTCGCAATAGCCCCAGCGGAGTCTATTGGACCGTTCCCACGCGCGAGCGAAAAGAGCCCGTGGCGAGAAACTCTCGGGGACTAATGCAGGATGGCAGTGCGGGCCCGCAACAGCAGGCGCTCGATGGTATCGAGTTCGCGAATCTCTTCGACTTCCCGGCGAATGAGCGCCGGATCGTCGGTAATCAAGTTCGACACGCCGGCATCGAGCAGCGGAGCAACGAGGTGCGGGTTATTGACCGTCCAGGCATGCACGCCGATGTTACGCAGGCTCGCTCGATCGACCAGCGTACGCGTGGCCCGCTTGCTGGAAACCATGAGAAAGTCGACCTGCAGCTTTTCGGGCGAACCGATCGAGGTTGCCACGATGAAGCCGACGGGAATGCGTGGTTCCAGCTGCCGGGCCAGTTGCAGACTCTCGTAGGACTGCGAACAGATGCGGCAGCGGTCGACCTGGCCGCTGCGTTGCACAGCTTCGACCACGCGAGTCGTCAGCACTTTCGCATCGCGGGTGTTATGCGGCTTCAGCTCGATGTTCAGGCGAATGTCATCGTCGGCGACCTTGAGGAATTCGTCCAACGTCGCAATGTGTTCACCGGCGAACTCGGCACCGAACTGGCTACCCACGTCGAAGGCTTGGATCTCGGCGAGGGTTGCCTGGTCGACACGTCGCTTGCCGCCGCCGATGCGGGCGAGATCGATATCGTGCATGACGACGAGTTTGCCATCGGCCGTGTTCTGCACATCGATCTCGGCCCAATCAGCGCGATCGACAATCGCTTGGCGCAGGGCTGCAAGGGTGTTCTCCGGCGCTTGTGTTGCTCCCGCGCGATGCGCGGTGATCTCGACTGGTTCAGTCACCGGTGTAGCGACAATGGCGAAGAAACTGCCCAGCGAGGTGAGGGTTCCCACCAAGGCCAGAACAATACCCACGACCCAACCTCGGCGCAAGGGCGCGTCCTCGATCGGCACCGCCCCGTGGTAGTCGACCGCGGTCTGCACTGTACGCCGATACAAGCTGAGAACGACGCCCGACAGCAGCAAATTGCCAATGAGGCCCAGCACCGCTGCCAGGATGGCATTGGCGATCAAGACCACGCCGGTGGCAATCAAGCTGGTCGACATCGTCCAACTGCTGAAGTGGAGAATCTCTTGGGACAGAAAGTCGCTGACACGAAAGGTTGCCGAGATCAGCAGCAATTGGGTGGCGCCCCAAGTTCCGAGCATGGTGGCTGCCCAGGCCATGTTTCCCCGCGAGCGACGAGCGCTTTCGCGCATCGCCAGCGTTACCGACTGGATGGGTTCGAAACACAGGATGGGAACGGCATAGAGCCACCGAAGGAGCAACCAAGCCACGACGGTGGCATAGGCAACCGCCACGACGCCAGCCAAACCGCCGCCCCACCAGAAGGCTGGCGGCTTGAGCACAATCAGACCGTTCAAGTCCTTGCCGCTCCAGAGGAGCCAGTAGATGAGGCCAATTGCCGCGGCAAAGGGAATCGCGAGGACCGCATAGATCAGCAGTTGCCGCAGACCCAGTTGCACCAGATGCAGAAACAGCCGCGTCGAACTACGAAAGGCCTCCCACCAATGGAGTCGATCGTCAGCCAGCAGGCGCAACAGGCCGGCCAATTCCAAATAGGTCGACGCGAGCAACAAGGTCCCCACGCCCAGCAGGGCGAGCAATCCTTCGGGCGACAGGGCAAACCAAAGCAACTCGAAGTTGCCGACCGAGGCTCGTCCCCAGCGATGCAAGCCAAGCTTCAAAACACCAGCAGCCAAAGGGGCGAGCAGAATCAGGTTCAGCACGCGAAAGGCGATGGAGAAAGCGAGTGCGCAGGGGAATCGCTGCCGGCAGCGTCGCAGGATCCAAGCGCTCTCGGCCGCAATTTTTTGCAGGTATTCCAAACGGCCGAATCCAATGGCAGAAGTGGTCGGTGGAGACAGGCCCTAGCGTATCGTGGAACCGCTGGGCTGGGGAGCGTCTGCGCCTCGCGGACTTGGGGATTTGATGGGAAGTTAAGGAGAGGGTGCCTGTTTAATGGGCAACCTAGAGGCCACGTGGGAATTGGATTATGCTGGTTCTCGCAGCGCAAAGCCAAGCTCTCTCAGTGGTTAGAACGCGGTTTTTGGGGTTCGAATTAACGGAATGACTTTTGCCGTCAAGCGCGGCCTTCACTATTGGACACCAGGCGAATGGCGATGGCACAAATCAGTAGCGATCTGTTGCGGCGGGACGTGCGGGCATTGGGCGACATGCTCGGCGAGGTCATTACCGAGTCGGCCGGCAGTGAGGCCCTGGCGCTGATCGAGACGATCCGGCAACTTTCACGCAGGCGGCGTAGCGGCGATCATGTGGCCGAAGCCGAATTGGCCGAGCGAATTCCCCAGCTGTCGTTGGCCGAAGCGCGCGTGGTGGCCCGAGCGTTTAGTGTGTTCTTCGATCTGGCGAATCTGGCCGAGGATCGTCACCGCATTCGGGTGCTCCGGGCACGCGTGCTCGAAGCCGATCCTAATCCCATCAGCGAAACGATCGCGGCCGGCATCGCCAAGCTGCGCGACGAGGGTTTCACTGCTGCGCAAGTGCAGACGGCCATCGATGCCGTCCGCATCGAACTCGTCTTTACCGCTCACCCCAGCGAAGCCAAGCGCCGCTCGATTCGCGCTAAGTTGCGACGCATGCGACGAGCCTTGCAAGAGCGAGATCGCCCCGACCTGTTGCCGCGCGAACGAGAACGGCTCGATACCCAGATTCGTGCCGACTTGACCGTGCTGTGGCAAACCGACTTTCTCCGTCCGGCAAAGCCCACGGTGCTGGAAGAAGTAGAACGTGGCCTCTCGATTACGCCGCGCCTGGTCGAAGTCGTGCCCCAGGTGTACGACTCGCTGCGCCGTGCTCTGGAAATGTATTACCCGGGAGAGAAGTTTCAGATTCCGCTCTTCCTACAGTTCGGTTCGTGGATGGGCGGGGACCGTGATGGCAATCCGCACGTTACAGCAGCGGTCTCTCGGCAGACCCTGCTTTGGCTGCGTGAGTCTGCCATCGGGCAGCATCAGGCCATGTGCAAGAAGATGTACGACTTCCTCAGCCTGTCGACACACGAGATTCCGGCCGAATCAGAAATCGTCCAACGGCTAGCCGAGCGAGCGGAAATGTGGTCGGACTTGGCGCAATCACTCGAGCCGGTCACTCCGTTGGAGGTGTATCGCCGGTGGGTCAGCATGATTCAATGGCGCCTGGCCAAGTCGATGCCCGACGATGCCGGCGCGCGCATTCCCGCGGGGGGCTATCGCGATGGTGCCGACCTGCTGGCCGACCTGCAGGTGATTCAAGACAGTCTGACCGCGCACCATAGTCAGTTGCTGGCCGAGACCGAGGTGCAACGCTGGCTCGATCTGGCTCGCGTGTTCGGCCTGCATTTGACCCGACTCGATGTGCGGCAAGATGCCCGGCGTTATCGCGAGATCATGACGGACATTTTGTCAAAGCTGGGCGTTGTTGAAGGTTACGGTGATCTGCCAGAAGAGAAACGCTGCGAAGTCCTCTCGCAGAGTTTGCCCTGGACCAAGCCGATAGCCACCGACACGTTAGCTCCGCTGACCGTCGATACGCTGGAGTTGTTTCGCCTGCTGCACGAGGCAACTCGTTCGTTCGGCCCAGCTTGCCTTGGCGGACATGTTATAAGCTTGACGCAATGCCCCAGTGATGTGTTGAACGTATTGTGGTTGTGGCGCTGGGCACAATCTACCGCCACGCAGCAGATAGATGACGAACTGCGCATCATTCCGCTGTTCGAAAAAATTGAAGACCTGAAGAATGCGTCGCAAACGCTCGATGCCATCCTGAGTCATCCGCTGTATCGCGATCACGTTTCACGACTGGGCAACCGCCAGGTGATCATGGTCGGTTACTCGGACAGCACCAAGGACGGCGGCTACCTGGCTGCCTGTTGGGGGCTGTATCAAGCGCAGAGTCAATTGCAGGCAGTCGCCGAAAAACACCATGTCGACCTGACATTCTTTCACGGACGCGGCGGCTCACTCGGTCGCGGAGGTGGTCCGGCAGCACGGGGCATTCTTTCGCTGCCACCGGAAGCACTCGACGGAACCTTGCGCCTCACCGAACAGGGTGAAGTGCTGGCCGAGCGTTATGATGACACCCAAGTCGCGTTTCGACATCTGGAACAAGTGGCTTGGGCGACGTTGACTGCCTCTGCATTGCCAGGAGTAGAAGTCAAACCGGCCTGGCGAGAAATGATCGATGAGCTCTCGAAGCGGTCGTACTCGGCCTATCGAGAACTGGTCGATCAGCCTGGCTTCATTCAGTTCTTTGCGTCGGCCACGCCTATCGATGAGATTGAAAACTTGCCCATCGGTTCACGTCCCGCGCGGCGACGTGGTGAGCGATCGCTGGGCGACTTGCGAGCCATTCCTTGGGTCTTTTCGTGGACACAAAATCGCTGCATGATTCCCGCCTGGTATGGCCTGGGGACTGCTCTGGCGGAAGTGAAGTATCGCGATCGGACCAGTTGGAACACGATCTGCGAAATGTATCGCGCCTGGCCCTTCATGCAGGCGACGATCGACAATGCGGTTCTGGCACTAGCCAAAGCCGACATGTACATCGCGCATCACTACGCCGATCTGGAAGAGGAAACCGACATTCGCCAGCGTTGCTGGAGCTTGATCGCTGCCGAGCGAGATCGCACCCGACAAGCGTTGCTCGACATGGTTGGTGGCAACGAGTTGCTGGCGACGAATCCCTGGTTCTACAGTTCGATCGATGCTCGCAACCCGTACATCGACCCGCTCAATTTGATTCAGGTAGATTTGCTGCGTCGTCGCCGCACGTTGCCGGCGGAAGCGACCGAATCGGAACGAGAGCAGTTGCGCGATATGTTGCGGCTCACGGTGCAGGGCATCGCCGCCGGTATGCGTACGACAGGCTAACGAGGATTAACCAAGCGTGCTGCGGTGTATTCCTCGAGCCAGGTACACCTTCACGACTTGCTGCCATACACGCAGGGCCTGCAAGCGAGCACGCTCGATGTTCCGTTGGCGGAGCATCTGGTGAGTAAGCCCCAGTGCAGCCAGGGCGATGGCTACCGACCAGGCAGTGTTCGTGTAATCGCGCCCGGCTATCCACGCAGACAACGGGAAGGAACCTTCCAACGAAGTCAACTGCTCAGCTGACACGGGGAGACCTGCAACCGACTCGTCGCCTTCTCCTTGCATTGCCGCGTCACCGCCATCTTCATCGAAAAAACCAAAGTCGTCGCTGAAAGGCTGCAGCGACGAATCAGCGTCATCTTGGTTTACCTCGGACGATGTCGCAGTGCTGGTGGTATCCTCAGCGGTCATCACCTCGAAGGCCTGAAAGCGACCGGATGAGTTGTCCATCTGCACAGGCACTTCCAGCAGCGATTCGGCAGACGAGAGTACGGTGCGTTTGGCGGCTTCCATTTCGGCCACAACCTCGCGTACGGCAATAGCAACCGCGCCACCTTCGGAATTGGCTTCGTGAAACTTCAGATCGGCATTCTCGGAGGATTGCTTCTCGGTTTGGGCGTCGGACGTTAGGTTGTCGAGTAGCGGCGTACCCGCGCGATCCAAGCCTGTGAGTGGATACTTGAGCGCCGAGAGCATCTCCAACACGGCTCGCGTCTCACGATCGGTGGTTACATCGGCGGGGCTGGAATCGCCGGAACCTTCAAAGGTATTTTCCAGATCGACCAGACCCCCCGGTTCGGAATCGTCTTGTGATCTGTCTTCCGGCAAGGGTGACTCTGGAATGTACTCCTGCTTTTCGCCGGGTATCTCCGTGGGTGGTATCTCGGGAAGTATGTCGGGGAATGGCATGGTCGCGCTATCGCCGGCAGGTGGCGAGATGAACGGCGGTAAGTCGACTTCCGGCGGTTGCAGTTTGGAATTCAGTTCTCGGTTGACGACGATCGAGTCGGTGAACTTAGGTTCCTGTTCCAGTACCAAGAAATCGCCCGTGATTGGCGCGAGCGAGAGCATGCTGCGCGATTCGAGTTGTTCCAACCGAGTGCCGATGTACCGCGTTCGTTGTGCCGCCATGCCACCGCTTCGCTTGGCTGATTTTCCCAGCCTTTGTCGTAGGTACTTGAACATATTCCGATTCCTGAACTCTATTGCAGAAGAGAACGCTACTGGTTGCCAGCGGCCGCGGTGGCAGGCGGCTTGGGCGGCGTCAGCTCAATCGCTTCGGCATCTTGATACAACACTTCGACGGGACCAGATCGCAGCGACGGCTTTGAATGACCGGCCTTCGAAGCGAGGTTCCGTGTCGACCTTTCTTCGTCGCGATATCGCTGGCGCAGTTTCTCGTCAGGAATCTCTCTGTTAACGGCGGCCAATTCATCGGCAATGCATGACAGCCGTTTGCCGTCACTCGGCCACAAGTCGCGGCGCGCCAAAGTTGCCGCCGCAGCTTCGGTGGGGCGATTCAAAGCTCGCAGCGCCACGGCCTGGTTGTAGTAGTGCTTGCTGAGCGACTCTCGAAAGCGAGCGACGGTCGGCGCTTGCGTGTGAGCCTGCTGCTGAACGGCAATGGCTTGCCCAAATGCCGCGCTCGCATGTTCCCATTGCTTGTTCTGCTGCCGCACCATGCCGAGGTTGTTGTAAATTCCACCGAGACTGCTGAGCAAGTTCAAATCGTCCGGATGCTCTTCGACAAGGTCTTTTTGAATTGCCAGCGCTTTGGCAAAGGAAGCCTCGGCACTCACGAGTGCCTTTGCGCGAGACTGCGTCATGCCCAAGTTGTTGAACGAGACGGCCAACTCGCGTCGGTACGATGTCACCAACGGAGAGACCGTCACGAGACGTTCCTGAATCGTGATCGCATCACGTAGGCACAGTTCAGCATCGCGCCAGTGCGACAACCGCGAGTGGATGGTGCCGAGATTGTTGTAGCTCAGCGCCAAGTCACTTTGATAGTCGCGGCGAGTAGGAACCTTGCGCACCAATGCCAGCTGCATTACCAACGCCCGTTCGACCCAGCGGCGCGCCTGGGCCGGTTCGGCAGGGAGGTAGAGTGCGCTCAGGTTGTTGTAGCTGGCGGCCAGATTGCTCAGCGTGGAGGCATCATCGGGCATCTCACTGCGAATGGACTCTTGGATCTCGATTGCGGCCTGAAAATGCTTCGCCGCCTCTTGTTTGTTCCCCTGCTGACTGCATAGCAAACCGAGATTGCTCGTAGTGGTCGCCAACTCGGCTCGTACTTGAGAGGTCACATTAAGACTCGCCACCAACTGTTGCTGAATGGCCCGCGCTTGTTCAAGTTCATTCTGGGCGGCCTTCATCGCACCGCGTTTTTGCAGCACCTGCCCGAGGTTGTTGCCGCACAATGCCAAGCTACGACGGTGATCGTCCACGTCGGGATGCGACAATGCAAGTTGCTCAAGAATTTGCTTCGCAGCCAGATAGGCCTGCTCGGCTTCTTGCTGGGAGCCCGTCTGCTCGCACAGGAAGCCGATCTTGCTATACGTCAGCGCGAGGTCGGATTGAAGCGTAGGATCCTTCGCTGCTTCCAGAGCGAATTCGCGATAATAGGGCAACATTTGAGCGAGCAAGTTTCGCCGAATACTTTCGGACCCCGGCAGATCGTTGGCCAGCATTTGATCTACTTGCGAGCCGAATTGATCGAGCACTTTACGAGCCCGACGAAATTGCGTTTCCGCACGTTGGTAGTTCTGTTCCGCGCGGATTCTGTTCTCACTGGCCACCTTGAACGCGACATCCTTTTCGGCACGTTCGGTCGCGATCATCACCAAGCTGACAACGACTCCAATCATGCCGAGTGCCAGCGCCGCGGCGCTAGCGCAGACCGTTCGCTGGTGACGGCGAGCCCACTTCTCCAGCCGCGAACCAAGCGATGGTTGCCTCGCATGAATGGGCTTGCCCTCCAGAAATCGCTGCAGATCAGCAGCCAAATCTCCAGCAGTCGCGTAGCGATCGTCACGATCCTCCGCGATAGATTTAAGGACGATGTTTTCGAAATCGACAGGAATCGAGCCATTCCAACAGCGGGGCCGTTGCCATTGCGATCGGTTGTGTTCGATGGCAGTCTCGGCATGCGCGGATCCTTCGCAGGGATGACGCAGCGTGGCCAATTCGTAGAGTGTGATCCCTAGCGAGTACACATCAGTACGATGATCGACCAGTGCTGGCTGTCCCAGCGCTTGCTCGGGACTCATGTAGGGCAAACTGCCCACTACGTAGCCCGTTTCCGTTAAGCAACTGTCTGCCTTGCAACGCGCGACGCCAAAGTCGGTAATCCAAACCTTCCCTTTTTCATCGAGCAGCAGGTTTGAAGGTTTCACATCGCGATGGACGACCCCAATCTCGTGCGCGGCATCAAGCGCTTCGGCAGCCTGCACCCCCAGTCGCGCGACCGCCAGCACATGATCGCGAGTTTGCGAAGCTTCCACGGTCGGGCCTTTCGTCTTCAGCGAAGCCCCTGCCGAGATCTCACCGCGCATCTCAGCAATCAAGTCGGCCAGCGATTGGCCACCAATCAGTTGCATGGCGAAATAGTGAATGCCACGCTCTTGCCCGATGGCAAACACCGGGACGATGTTCGGATGATCAATCTGGGCAGCTGCCTGAGCTTCGTGCTTGAAGCGAGCGATTTGCTTCTCATTGATGGGGCCGGTGAACGGGAGCAGCTTGACTGCAACGCGCCGCTCCAGCGACAGCTGCACCGCCTCGTAGACCACTCCCATGCCGCCGCGGCCAACTTCGCGGACAAGACGAAAGTCGCCCAGCACCGTGCCAGAGTCTTGTGCGCTCACCGTTGTCTCGCCGGGCATAGGTGGAATTGCCACTGCCTTATGAAACAGCGCCAATCCGCTCAGGTATCCTCGCAATCGTTCGGCCACATCGGAATGCCGCGCCAGCAGATCCTCGGGTTTGATTGCCTCGCCCCGCTCCAGACCTGAGAGATATTCATCAAGAATCTGTGCGAGGCGATCCCGCTCACGATCAGATTCGGGGCCGTTGGCCATGCTTTGCGTCGTGATGACTTTAGGAACCATCTTGCTCCTCTTTCCGCTGAATCGCACGTAGTCGATCGATAGCCCCGAGCCACAGCAAGCGTGTGGCGCTGGGGGAACGACTCAGCTGTGCAGCTATTTGTTCGAAGGTGTGCCCCTGAATATTTCGGAGGACAAGTACCTCGCGATCATGTTCGGGTAACCGGCTCAAAAGTTCGGCGAGCACGCTCGAGGGCCGAGCAAAAGAGACACTAGCAGCCTCGTGGTGCGCGCAGGAACGAAGTCCGCTGGCATCCTGCCTCGGCAATGAGATATGCGTTTGGGTTTCGCAGTCCCGAGCCATCGGAACCGCTAGCGTAGAAGGCGACATCAACAAACAATCCTTTAGCTGGCCGCTGTGATTGCGATTGTAGCCAGCCGGTCAAGCAATGTCTGCTAGGGCGACCGCAATTTTCCCTGGCGACCGCACCATTTGATTGACATCAGCGGTCGCGCGTCACTTAGTAGTTGCACTCACTCCAACGCAACGAAATGCATTGATTCAAAGAAAGAGCGGCGTAAGCTCTCCTCGCTGGCAATCGAATAGACCCAGGTCGCTCAATTTCAACTGGGGAATGACCAGCAGTGCCATAAACGAGAGCGTCATGAACGGCGCTCGTAGCAGCGAACCAAGTTGCTTGGCTTTGCGATCCAGACGCGAATAGTCGTCGGCAACCATTTCGTATGGTTTGTTCGACATCAGGCCGCCAACGGGCAGAGGAAGCAGGTCGTGATCGCTGCCATCGATCACGGCGAGTCCGCCACCCGCCTCCATGATGGAGTTGATTGCGGCGGCCAGCGATTCGTCATCCACGCCCACGGCGACGATATTGTGCGAATCGTGGGCGACCGAGGAGGCAATTGCGCCGCGCTGCAAACCAAAGCCGCGGATAAAGGCAATTGCCGGTGGTGCAGCTTGGTAGCGGTTGACGACGACCAGTTTTAACAGGTCACGGGTTCGATCAGGAATCGCACAACCTTTCTCGATCAGCGGCGGTTCGATCAAACTGTGCGTGATGAGCTCGCCATCGAACGCTTCAATCACACGCATCCGCTTCGACGTTGCCGGCACACGATAGGCATTCGCCTGCCGAATGGTTTTCGCAAACCGATTCACCACGGTGCAAGGCAAGCTGGGCAGATGTGGCCTCCCAGATTCGGCCACCAACTGACCATCGATAAATGTTCGCAGCACGCGGAAGTTCACGAGATTATCGATCTCGACGAAGTCCGCGGTGTCACCGACGCGTAACAGTCCCACGGGCAACTGATAGTGCTCGATGGGATTCAAAGAGGCGCAGCGCAAGGCATTGAGCGGATCTATGCCGGCACTGACCGCGCGGCGCAGCAGGCGGTCGATATGCCCAGCGACGAGCGAATCGGGGTGCAAGTCATCCGAGCAAAACATGCAGCGGTCACTATGCTCCCGCAGCAGATCGCACAACGCATCGAAATTGCGTGCGGCCGAGCCTTCGCGAATGAGAATCTTCACGCCCAGTGAAAGCTTCTCGCGCGCTTCGTCCAGCGTCACGCACTCATGATCGGTCGAGATACCTGCGGCGAAATAGGCCTGGGCATCGGCACCGCGAACCTGCGGCGCGTGGCCGTCCACCGGTTTGCCGACTTTGATCGCAGTCGCAATCTTGCTGAGCACCTCGGCATCGCCACGAATCACGCCGGGGTAGTTCATCATTTCAGCCAAGTAGCCGATTTGCTCCTCGGCTAGCAGCGCGGCAACTTCAGCGGGGCCCAACTTCGCTCCAGCTGTCTCAAAGGGGGTCGCGGGTACGCATGACGAAGCTCCAAAATGGATTTTGAGCGGCGTTTGGGCAGCGCTGGCCAGCATGTAACGAATACCATCAATGCCGAGGACGTTGGCAATCTCGTGCGGATCGGAAACGGTCGCCACGGTGCCGTGGACGACAGCAGCTCTTGCAAACTCGGCAGGAACCAGCAGCGAACTCTCGACATGGACATGGGCATCGACAAAGCCTGGAGTCAAATAGGTCGTCGGTGTTTCGCTGGTCGGCCGAATCGCGGTGATGCGTCCGTTCTCCACCGTTACTTCCGCAGGTGAAACCTGCCGCTGAACTACATCCACGACATTGGCGACGAGGCGAAAGGAGTGATTGGTCATAATAGGACCGCGACGCGGGTGGAGCGGTCGCGATTGGCGTTGGTTATCGTGCGAAGTGAAGGTAATAATAGGAGTCGTAGCTCTCCCTGCCAAACCCCCGCACGTTTTCTTCGCTGCACCGTTCTCATCGCCAACAGTCAATGATTATGGCTCCCATTCGCGCCAGCATCGAACTTCCCGCGTGGTTAGCAACAATCACCTCGGGCCCCATCGACCTGCCTGGAAGAACCGATGAGGGGCGAATGCAGTGGGCCATTGAACTGGCTCAGAGAAACGTGAGCGAAGGGACCGGCGGACCCTTTGCGGCGATCGTGGTGAATGAGTCAACAGGGAAGTGCGTAGCAGCCGGGGTGAACCTGGTTGTATCGTCGGGACTGTCGATTGCCCACGCGGAAGCCGTCGCTATCATGTTGGCCCAACATCGCGCTGGAAGTTTCGACCTGGCCGGTGATCCCACGTGTCGTTACACGCTGTATGCGACAGGTCAACCTTGCATCATGTGCTTCGGCATTTTGTGGTGGAGTGGCATCACCAAGCTCGTCTGTGCGGCGCGCGGCGAAGATGTGGAGCGAATCACTGGCTTTCGCGAAGGCCCGTTGCCGGAAAGCTGGCCAAAGTTGCTAGCTGAACGAAAAGATGTGCCCATCCAAGTGGTTCACGACATTCATCGCGAAGCGGCTTGTGAGGTGTTGCGAGCGTACGTCGCTGCGGGGCACTTGGTCTACAACCCTGGTTCGACGGTCGACTGACTTACTCATTGCCGTCGTGCGAGCTAAGCATGCTGGCGGGAATGAGCGAAGTTGTCGGCGCATCCGCCTGGGTTGTAGAGAGCATTTGCGAGGACCCGGCAGGTCGATACAGCTGTCGCAAGATTTCCTCTCCCGTAGCCGGTAGCCGCAAATCTTCCTGGGGAACGGCTTGCGAGATCGCCTGCTTCACAGCCGTCCAAACCGAAATGGCGAGCATCAGTGGCGGCTCGCCGACAGCCTTGCTGCGCGCGACGTTCTCTTCGTTGTCGTGATTCTCGAACAAATCACAGTTGAACACCGGCGGCAAATCGGTGATCGCTGGAATTTTGTAGGTCGTTGGTGAATGCGAGAGAAGTTCGCCACGCTCGTTGTAGACCAGGCACTCTGCCGTGGCCCAGCCCAGGCCTTGAATGAAGCCGCCGATGATTTGTCCGCGATCGACGGCTGGGTTAATGGACTCGCCAATATCCATCAGCAAATCGACGCGGGGCACACGTACGTTGCCGGTGAAGCGATCGATTTCAACCTCAGCAACGGCTGCTCCTTGGGTGTAGTACAGAAACGGATTGCCGCGCCCTGTTTCCCGGTTGTAGTCGACCCCAGGAGTTGCATAAAAGCCTCGAGCTCCTAAATCGACACGTTCGAGCCTGGCTTGGAGGCAGAGTTGCCCAAAGGGAATCTTGGTTGCGGGATTGCGTCGATCGAATACAAAACCATCGTCGAAAACGATGCACTCCGGTGCTTCGACAAGCCCCACCTCCACCGAGGCCAGTTTCTTCGCGGCGAGGATCGCAAGGCGTTCTCGCAGAATCTGACATGCCCGCACCGCTGCCGTGCCGTTCAAGTCGGTGGAGGCCGACGCTGCCGTCGGCGAAGTATTGGGATTCTTCTCCGTCGAAGTTGGCATCAGCAAGACGCGGTCATAGCCAATCGCAAACTCGTCGGCGACAAGCTGGCGAATCTTCGTATTTACCCCTTGTCCCATTTCGGTGGCGCCGGTGGAAACTTGAATGGTGCCATCGGTGTAGATGTTCACCAGGGCGTTTCCCTGGTTGAGAAATTTGGTGGTGAACGAAATTCCAAACTTCATCGGCATCATGGCAATGCCGCGCAGCAACAGTCGATCGTGCGTGTTTGCGGCCGCAATCGCCTGACGACGCTCGTGATACTGCGAGGTCGTTGCCAGTTGCTGCATGAGCTCCGGCAAATGATTCTTCCGCACCAACTGACCGTAGGGAGTGACATTTCGTTCATCGATGCCATACAAGTTCTTCATCTGAACTTGATACGGGTCTAAGCCAAGCTCTCCGGCGATCTCGTGCATGATGTTTTCGATGGCGATCATCCCTTGAGGGCCACCGAAGCCGCGAAAGGCGGTATTCGAAGGGAGATTCGTGAAGCAGACCTTTCCGGCCATCTCCACATTTGGCAGATAGTACGAGTTGTCAAAGTGGAGCAATGACCGTTCGAGCACGGCCAGCGAAAGATCTGCCGAAGCGCCCCCGTTGGAATAAAAGTTAGCCCGCACGCCCGCGATGACACCTTGCAGGTCAAAGCCAACTTCCCAGTCGACTCGGTATTCGTGCCGCTTGCCGGTGGAGCACATGTCTTCGTCTTTGGTGTAGACGATTCGTGCGGTTCGTCCGGTCTTCTGCGTCACCAGCGCCGCGAGAACCGCAGGAATTACCGCTTGCGTTTCTTTGCCGCCAAAGCCGCCACCCATTCGCTTGCATACGCAGACCACCTGGTGCTGCGTCAGGCCCAAAGCGTCGGCGACGACATGCTGGATCTCGGTCGGATTCTGAGTTGACGAATGAACGACGACTTGCCCTTGTTCGCCGGGATACGCGATGCACGCTTGCGACTCGAGATAGAACTGCTCTTGGCCGCCGCAGTGAAACGTGCCTGCTAACTTGCGCGGTGACTTGGCAATGGCTGCCGCCGCTTCGCCGCGAGTGATCTTTCGTCCAGGGCCGATGAACCGACCTGCTTCGATTGACCGCTCGATACTCAGGATTGGCTCTTTCCGCTCGATCTTCAGAAGGATCTTCTGCCGGGCTACTGAAATCGCCTGCTGCGTTTCCGCAGCGATCACCGCCACAGGCTGGCCAACGTACAGCACCTGCTTGTCGGCCAGCACCGGTTCATCGCGAAAATGCGGGCCAAAGTAGTTCTGCCCAGGAATATCCGCGGCGGTATATACGGCGACCACGCCGGGAACTTGCCTGGCAGCGGAAACGTCGAGGTGCGTGATGATGCCGCAAGCGACGGGACTAAACACGACGCCCAGGGTTAGCGCGTCGCTCGGCAGGGGTAGGTCTTCGAGAAACGGAGCGCTGCCCGTCACATGCCCCCGGGCTGATTCGTGCTCGATCGATTGGCCGACGTTCTTCATGCTGACTTCTGCGCCGAGCGCATTCGTTCGAGGTAGTACTTCAAAAAGACATTGCGCGTGAGTTGCCAGCGAAAGTCGGCAGTGCCGCGCACATCGCTGATGGGCGAAATCTCGTTCACTGCCAATTCCCCTGCTCCCTGCATCACCGCTTCGCTGAAAGGTTTGCCGCGCAAATAGGCTTCCGTCTTCCGTGCTCGAATCACCGTGGGGCCCACGGCGCCGAGAGCAATCCGCGCGTCGGCAATTTCTCCATTCACCACTTCCAGCAAGATGGCCGCGGTGAATGAAGCGATATCGAGATCGCGACGGCGCGAAACCTTGTACAGCGATAGCGATTGATTCGGCCCTGGCAGCGGAATTCGCACTCCCGTCAGCAACTCGCCCGGTTTCAGATCGGTCTGGCGATAGCCGTGATAGAACTCGTTGATATTGACGGTTCGGGTCTGCTGCGGCCCCGTGATCTCTAACTGAGCTTCGGTCACAAACAGAAACGGCAACGAGTCGGCGATGGGAGAGGCGTTGACGATGTTTCCGCCAATGGTTCCCACATGGCGAATTTGAGGTGAACCGAAAACGGAGACAATTTCCGCAAACTCGGGAGAGTGCTCACGACAAATCGGTTCCAAATCGACCCAGCGGGCCCCAGCACCGCAGCAGAGCACTTTGTTTGTCGAACCATCCGTATCTGGACCTTCAAACCTTACTTCTCGGAGAGTATCGATGCGGTTCAAGTCGAGAAAAATGGTTGGTGAAATGACGCGCTTATTCATCTGCACGCCGACATCGGTCGCGCCAGCAACAATCTTGGCAGAGGGGTTCGCGGTGAGAAACTCGACGGCCTCCTGCGTGGTGACTGGGCTGAATACTCGGCGAGCGGCGGCCTGAATTTCAAATGCTTCCAGTTGCAACTGATGGAATTCAGCGGCAATGTTGTCGTGAGGATACTGCTCGGCCAATGGCTGATGTGCCTGCACGACCGCTTGCTGGCCGGCTTCAAGAATCGAGGCATATCCAGTGCAGCGGCACAAGTTGCCAGCCAATCCACATCGCCACCCTTCTGAGTCGAGTTCAGGCTGACTTTCCAATAGGCCCGTCATGGCCACGACGAAGCCTGGTGTGCAATAGCCGCACTGCGAGCCGTGACGCGTCACCATCGCTTGCTGCACGGGTGAGAGCTTACCCTCACGACTCAGCCCTTCGACGCTGATGACGTGCGTGCCGTCCAATTGAAACAAAAGTTGGATACACGAATCGACGGCGCGATAGACCAACTTGCCGTTCTCCATTCGACCAACCAGCACGCTGCACGAGCCGCAGTCCCCTTCGGCGCAAACTACTTTGGTTCCCGTCAAACGGAGACTGGTGCGAACATAGTCGGCCAGCGTAGAAAACGCGTCGGCTCCCGCGACTTCAAGTCGGCGGCCGTTGACATAGAGCACCAGGTGCTGACGCATGGCGTGCCTCACGGTGGCCCGCCGTCACAGAGCAACCGAATGGTTTCATGGACATTCAATAGTCCCTTCACTATACTCCAGCCGTGCATAATCACCTACGGCGGCAAGGTGACAGGTTTTCCGCGCATGCTTGACTTGCAGCGAGGCGTGTTGATTTGCCCATGGAACGCTTTCCTCACGGATGCGACCACTTATTGCTGGCCGAATTGTCCCGCCAGGTATTCGCTCGCTGCGAACTTGCCGTGGCTCTGACGGAATCGCCCGGCCAGATCACGCGCACCTTCTGTTCCACGGCGATTGCTCAGCTTCATCGGCAATTCGTGGAGTGGATGGAAGCTCTCGGAATCACTTGCCGCGTCGATGCTGCGGGAAATCTATGGGGCAAACTTCATTCATTCGCCACCGACGCTCCCTCTCTCATCGTTGGCTCGCATCTCGATACGGTTCCCAATGGCGGTCGCTACGACGGCTTGCTCGGCGTGATGCTGGGCCTCGCGCTAGCGGAAGCATCTGTTCGTAGCGGCACAATGCTCCCTTTCTCGTTAGAAATCGTGGGGTTCAGCGAAGAAGAAGGCGTTCGCTTCAGTGTGCCGTTCATCGGGTCGCTAGCGGTGATTGGTGAGTGTGACGACGAACTGCTATCACGAACGGATCGCCAGGCTATTTCCGTTGGCTCTGCATTACAGTTGTTTGGCTGTGTTCCGACCGCGATCCAATCGGCGGCAATCTCGCCGGCCCATGTGCTCGCATTTATCGAACCGCATATCGAACAAGGCCCCGTTTTGCAAAGCGAAGGCTTGCCCCTGGGAATCGTCACGGCGATTGCCGGGCAAACACGCGCGGTCGCTCACTTTCGCGGCGAAGCTGGCCACGCGGGAACGGTGCCGATGAACCTGCGGCGCGATGCGCTCACCGCGGCGGCCGAATGGATATTAGCGGTCGAGGATCTTGCGCGGCGCACGCCGGGTCTGGTAGCAACGGTGGGATTCATCGAGGTCCTTCCCGGGGCGGGTAACGTCATTCCGGGCGAAGCACGAGCCAAACTTGATGTTCGCCACGCGGACGATGTGATTCGCGGCGCTGCAGTGGCAGCAATAGTCGATGCTGGCAACGCAATTGCGATTCGTCGTGGTGTTGGCTTTCAACTATCGATTGTCCACCAGCACGATGCGGCAGCGATGAGTGCACCCATTGTTGCCGCCCTGGAGCAGAGCCTGTCGGAAGTGGGAATCGCACCACGGCGGCTGGTGAGTGGCGCGGGGCACGATGCGGCGGTGATGGCTCGTCGCTTTTCAACCGGAATGCTATTCGTACGCTGCCGAGACGGCATCAGCCATCATCCAGACGAATCGGTGACGGTCGAAGACATTACCGCCGCGCTAACGGTACTGTGGTCCTTCACGCAACATCTGGCACTGCAGCCATTGGCAACCATGCGAAACAACAAGGAAACCTAGATGGATGTTTTCGGTGCCACGCGCTCGCGCGTCAGGTCGAACTATGCCTTAATCACGCCGGACACCTACGTCCATTCACCGCTACTCGGCTGGGAGAATGCGACCGCCTACTTTCACATCACTCCCGAAATGGGCGCACGATTCACGCAGTACACGGCAGTACTTGCGGCCGGCTCGAAGAGTGGTCAGCCGCATGAGTCGGTCGAGCGGCTGATCTATGTGTTGGAAGGAGGCGTTTCCGTCGATTGTCCTAGCGAGGGCAAAGGGACTTCTCTGACGACTGGCGGATATGCCTTTTTCCCAGCGGGGACAAAGCATCTGCTTACAGCTACGGCTGCCAGCAGATTGATTGTGTTTGAGAAGGTCTATCGACCGCTGAAAGACAGCGCCGCGCCGCGCGTGATCATGGGCAACGAAGCCGATGTGGAAGCGAAGGCGTTTCTCGGCGATGACGGTGCTCGGCTCAAAACGCTGCTGCCAATCGAACCCGCCTTCGACTTGGCCGTGAACATCTTCACGTATCAGCCCGGCGCGACATTGCCGTGCGTCGAGATTCACGTGATGGAACATGGCCTGCAGATGCTTGCCGGTGCGGGCGTCTATCGACTGGGCGAAGACTACTATCCCGTGGCTGCCGGAGACATCATCTGGATGGCCTCGCACTGCCCGCAGTGGTTTGTGGCGATGGGCAAGCAACCTGCACGTTACATTTACTACAAAGACATTCACCGCGACGGTCTTGAGGAGAAGGGATGACGACGCTTCGGTTGTCGATCAACGGCGAACAACTCGGTCGCAATCTCGATCGACTGGCCGAGTTTTCTGACTCGCCGTTTCCCGCGGTCACGCGGGTTCTGTTCACTCCCACCGACATGCGCGGTCGGCAACTCGTTCGCGACCTGATGGAAGAGGCCGGCCTGAAAGTTCGCATCGATCCGGCTGGCAATATTTTTGGCCGTTGGGCGGGAAGCGATCCTGAACTGCCACCGGTGGCCACAGGTTCCCACTGCGATGCTATTCCGCATTCCGGCCGTTATGACGGAACCGTCGGTGTGCTGGGGGCCATTGAAGCGATTAACGCACTACGTAGCAGCGGATTCCAGCCGCGCCGTGCTCTCGAAGTGATCATGTTCAATGCCGAAGAACCGACGCGTTATGGGATCGGCTGTCTTGGTAGCCGCTTGATGAGCGGACGACTATCGCCGCAGGCAGCGGCCGATTTGCGCGACGAACACGGCGAATCCTTTGAAACGACTCGGACCGCTGCCGGTTGCACTGGCTCGCTGGACGCAGTTCGCTTGCCGGTCGGTTGTTATCGCGCATTTGTCGAACTGCATATCGAACAAGGTCCGCTGCTCGAAGCGCAGAATCTTCCCATTGGGACTGTCACCGCCATCGCGGCCCCCGCAGCGCTGCGCGTGACGTATGTCGGCGAAGGTGGCCATGCCGGCGCGGTATTAATGCCTCAGCGCAAGGATGCCCTGTTGCCGGCGGCAGAGCTTGCCCTGGCTGTCGATCGCGCGGCGCGCGATCTCGGCGGGGCAGATACGGTGGCGACGGTAGGGATTTTGGAGGTTCACCCGGGAGCTATCAACAGCGTACCGAGCCGCTGTGAAATGACGGTTGACGTTCGGGATATCGATCTGGCCCGGCGAGACCATGTGCTGTTCGCCATTGAGCAGCAGGCCGAAACGTCCGGCCAGCAGCGGAATATTGCCACCACGGTCACTCGCATCAATGCCGACCCTCCCGCCCGTTGCGATGCCTCGGTGATTGCTGCCATTGAAGCGGCCGCCGCCGATGCTCAACTTCCCGCATTGAAAATGATCAGCCGGGCTTATCACGATTCATTGTTCATGGCCCTGATTGCTCCAACGTCGATGATCTTCATCCCTTGTCGCGGCGGCGTTAGTCATCGCCCCGACGAGTACGCGTCTCCTGCTGCCATTCGGGATGGTGTCGAAGTCCTCGCCCGCACCCTTGCACAGTTGTCTCAAGATTGAACCTACGATGACCGCCCACCTGTACAGTCAAAGTTACGGCAAGTCGCGCGTCCGCCTCTCGCGAATCACGCGCACTGGCCCGCGGCATGAATTCATCGAGTTAACCGTGGCGATCTCGCTGCAGGGGGATTTCGACGCCGCCTTCACCGCCGCCGAAAACCGCGCGATCATCGCTACCGACACGATGAAGAACACCGTGTATGCGCTCGCGAACGAGCACGGCGTGCCCAGCATTGAGGCCTTTGGTCAGAGGCTGGCAAGTCACTTTCTCGATACCTACGCGCACGTTAGCCAAGCCAGTATTAAGCTCGTCGAACGTCCGTGGACGCGAATCACCCTCGATGGCGAAGAGCACGCGCACAGCTTTGTGGCCTCTGGCGGTGAAGAGTATTGCTGCGAGATCACCGCAACTCGCGGTTGTACGAGCATGCGATCCGGCTTGAACGGCCTGCGGGTGCTAAAGACAACCGCTTCGGGATTCGCTGACTTTCTGCGCGATCAATACACGACGTTGCCGGAGACCAACGATCGGATTTTTGCCACGACCATCGAAGCCAGCTGGCCCTGCACTCATTTGCAAGCCGATTGGTTTGCAATTCGCCAAGCGATTCGTGAAGAGATGCTGCGAGTGTTCGCCCGCGAGTTCAGCCCTTCGGTGCAAGCGACTCTGTTTCAAATGGCAGAAGCTGTTTTCGCTCGCACCGCCGAAATTGTTGAGATTTCAATCACGATGCCGAATCAACATCATCTGCCTGCCAATCTGGCTCCCCTCGGGTTGAAGAACGCAAACGAGACGTTCATTCCCACAGATGAACCCCATGGATTGATCAGTGCCGTGGTTAGACGTGGTGAAAAAGGCGGATCGCCGTGAGCCTTATGCCAACCATCTTCGCGCTGCGCAGTACTCGAGTCGTGACACCGCAGGGTGTGCGCGAGGCTGTGGTGATTGTCGAGTCCGGAAAAATATCACGCGTGCAAGCTGTTAGTGATTCGGTCGCGGGCATTCCGCTCAGTGACTTGGGCGATCTCGTTGTCTCGCCCGGCCTTGTCGATGCCCACGTGCATGTCAATGAACCGGGGCACACCGACTGGGAAGGGTTTGAAACGGCAACTCGCGCCGCGGCGGCCGGTGGGGTGACAACGATTGTCGATATGCCGCTCAATAGCTTGCCCGTAGCGACAACGCTCGCTGCTCTTGCAGAGAAACGGTCCGCGGCTGCGGGCAAGTGCTGGGTCGACGTTGGTTTCTACGGCGGACTTGTCCCGGGCAACTCAGGCGAAATGCAATCGCTGGCAGAGGGTGGAGTGCTGGGAGTGAAGGCCTTCCTGTGTCATTCCGGCCTCGACGAATTTCCGAACGCCACCGAAGAGGATCTGCGCGCTGCGATGCCCCAGCTGGCGAAGCTGGGACTGCCACTATTGGTACATGCGGAACTGCTAACGGCACCTGCTTCGAAGGTAACCGACGTTCGATCCTTCGCACAGTTCGTTTCCTCGCGCCCCGTGCAATGGGAACTAGATGCGATTGAGCTGATGATTCGGCTCTGCCGCGAATTTCGCTGCCAGGTGCACATCGTTCATCTGGCAACCAGCCAGGCCTTGCCCATGCTGGTTGCAGCGAAGCGCGAAGGATTGCCGCTGACCGTCGAAACTTGTCCGCATTATCTGTTCTTCGACAAGCAGCCCATCGCCGATGGCGACACTCGCTTTAAGTGCGCGCCGCCGATTCGCGAAGGTGAAGCGGCTGCGCTGTACCAAGGGTTGTTGGACGGTACGATCGACACCATTGGCTCGGATCATTCGCCTTGCCCGCCGGAGATGAAGCGAGCCGATGTGGGCGACTTTTCGAACTCCTGGGGCGGAATTGCTTCGCTGCAGTTAACGCTCTCCACCGTCTGGTCGTATCTTCAACGGCAAGGTAACAGCGATCTTTCACAATTGTCGCAATGGCTGTCTGCTGCACCAGCACGGCTCGTGGGCCTTGCCGATCACAAGGGACGCATTGCAGCGGGGTTCGATGCCGACCTCGTGGTGTGGGATCCGGATGCGACTTGGACCGTTGATGGCCGGCAATTGTTCCACCGCCACAAGTTGACTCCCTACGATGGCTGCACGGTGCGGGGGAAGGTCGCGCGAACGTATGTGCGCGGCAACCTGGTATTTGCCGATGGCGTTCATCTGGAACATCCGGTCGGCGAGCTGATTGATCGCAAGCAGGGGAAGGTTCGCTGATGTCTGCAGCAACAACGATCAATTCGCTGCCTGAGCAAGCTGCTCGACAGGTCCTGGAAAACTGCTGCGCCGCGCCAGGTTGGGTAACGCAGATGGTCGCTCAGCGACCGTTTGCCAATGACGCAGAGTTGTTTGCGATGGCCGCAACAATCTGGTGGCAGTTGCCGCGCGAGCAATGGCAGGCCGCGTTTGCCGCTCATCCCAAGATCGGCGATATCGACAGTTTGCAGAAAAAGTATTGCAGCACCGCGAACTTGGCTGCGGGCGAACAAGCAATCGTATCGCAGGCGACTCAGCAAACACTGCAGGAACTGGCGGACTACAATCGCGAGTACGAACTGCGGTTCGGCTACATCTTCATTGTGTGTGCCACCGGCAAGAGCGCGGACGAAATGTTGGCGCTGCTGAAATCGCGCCTTCCCAACGAACCGGATTATGAGATTTCGATCGCAGCCGCTGAACAATTGAAGATTACCCTGCTGCGTCTGCAAAAAATGGCGGCTGCGGCAACCTAAATTTGGAAATCAGATTCGATGCCCGACAACAGCCCCATCACGACACACATCCTGGATGCTTCTCGCGGCTGCCCAGCAGCGGGTGTGCATGTCCAGCTAGAAAAGCTCGTCGACGGTGAATGGCAACCTTGTGGGGCGAGTCAGACCAACAGCGACGGCCGCGTTGTCGACCTGTTGTTGCCTTCGGCATTCACGAGCGGCAGCTATCGATTGACGTTTGCCACTGGCGAGTACTATCAGCAACTGGGCACGGTCACGTTCTATCCCCAAGTCGTTATCGAGTTCATCGTGACCGATGTATCGCAGCACTATCACGTGCCGTTGCTGCTCAGTCCGTTTGGATATTCGACCTACCGCGGCAGCTGAATCAGGCCAGAATATCGGTGACGATACGCGCCGGGCGATTATCGATCAGCTTTTGCGCCAGGCCGCTACTGTGATAGGTGAGTTTGGCAGGGTCGAGGCCGAGCAGGTGGAAAATCGTGGCCTGATAGTCGTTCGGCGTGACGACGTTCACCGCCGCGCGATGGCCAACTTCGTCCGTTTCGCCGTAGGTCATGCCACCCTTAAAGCCGCCGCCAGCCATCCAGATCGAAAAGCCCTGGCCATTGTGGTCGCGGCCGACGTTATCGTTCAGCTCGCCTTCGCAAACAGGCAGACGGCCGATTTCGCCGCCCCAATGCACAATGGTCGTATCGAGTAGGCCGCGCTGCTTCAGGTCGGTCACGAGCGCCGCTGCAGGCTGATCGGTTCGCTTGCAGATATCTGGCAAACCCTTCTTGATGGTGTTGTGCGTATCCCACGGTTGGCCACCGAGAAACAGTTGCACAAATCGCACGCCCCGTTCCACGAGCCGGCGAGCGATGAGGCAACGCGTGCCGTACTCGCGAGTCGCATCTTGATCGAGGCCATACAACTTGTGGATGTAAGCGGGCTCTTGTGAAACATCGAGCGCGTCCTTGGCTTCGACTTGCATGCGAGCGGCCAGTTCATAACTGGCGATGCGTGATTCGAGTTCGGCTTCGCCCGGATGCTGATTGGCATGTCGCTTGTTGAGGTCGTTCAGAAAGGACAGATTTTGCTCCTGCAGCTTGCCGCGGATTTGCGGCGGCGCATCGAGATTCAGAATCCGTGGCTCCTTCGCACGCAGCACGGTTCCTTGATACAGAGGAGGCATGAAGCCGCTCGACCAATTGTGCGTGCCATCGACGGGATGACCACCGGGATCGGAAAGGACCATGTAGGCCGGCAGGCTCTGCGACTCACTGCCAAGACCATAGACGATCCAGCTGCCCATCGTTGGCCGGCCGGTGATGCCGGCAATACCGCCATGGAAATAGCGAATCGACACCTCGTGCCCGTTGTGGCCGGTGTGCATCGAGCGGACGACACACAGATCGTCGACAATGCCCGCCGTGTGCGGCAGCAATTCGGAAACATCGGTGCCGCATTGCCCGTGCTTGCTGAATTTCCACGGAGTGCCAAACAGCTTCTTGTTCGCACGATTCACAAAGCTGAAGTGCACATCGCCGCCGTACTCGGTGCCGCTCTTCGCGGTCAGTTCCGGCTTCGGATCGAGCAAGTCGACATGGCTGGGGCCGCCATGCATGAACAGCGAGATCATCGCATTGGCGCGGGGAGCCAAGTGAGGCGCACGGGCCCGCAGCGAGAGTGGCAAGTTCTCGCCGGGCTTGCTAGGTGTTTCGGCCCGCAGCTTGTCCCCTTTGAGCAAATGAGCGAGCGCAAACGCGCCGATGCCGAAGGCATTCGTGGCCAGAAACTCGCGGCGATTTTGGGGCTGATTAGTCGGCATATAAAAACTCATTGCTGCTAAGAAGTTGTTGGCAGAGGTTCGTGAAGGCGATCAGATCCAGATCGCCCTTTTCGCCTTGCTGGCGGAGCTGAGCCCGTTGGGCGTTCACAAACCGCAGGCCCATTTCAAGCTCTTCCGTCGTCGCCGGTCGTTGATAGGCAACCTGCCACGCATAGGCCAATTGCTGGGGCAACGAAGTGCTTTGGGGACCGTGAAAGTCGGTGGCACTGTTCCAAGTGAGAGGCTGCTTGTCCGACTCAGCAACCGCTGGAGACAGCTTGAGTTCGACGGGCCATTCGAACGAGTCCGAATTCACGTCGCCGCGACAATCGACCACCAAGTCGATGATGTCGCCAGGTTGGATTTCGATGCTGGCGATTTCACTTGCACTTTCGCTGGTCTTGGCTGACCATTCGCCCAGCAGGCCAAGCCGGCTCGAGACGATCCGCCCGCGTACACCATCGCCGTTGGGCGACGGATGCTTCAGCTTGCCGGTGACCGAGAGCAAGCCGGCGTGCGGCGGGCTCCAGCGACGAATCACCGCGTGCGCGGCATCGTTGCCCGGATGACCGCCAGCAGCAGTCAGTAGGGACCAACCGACCGTGGCATCGGGGAGCGCTGCGCCACCTTGCCAACTGCTACCCGTGAAATGCGGCAAGGGCGTGTACGAAGCCACCTGCTTGGTTGCCTCATCGAACGAACCATAACCAAACTGCCAGGCATCTGCCTGATTCATATGCTGGGTCTTCAGTGCCTTAACAAGGTCCCCGGCAAAGTCGGTCGGCGTTTCTTTGCGAATACGCTGCGCGAACAGTGACGCTTGCTTCAGGATGAAGTCGCTATTCATCAGCATCAGCGATTGCTGAGCACCCGTGCTGGAACTGCGACGTTCGCAATTGACGGTCATTACCGGTGCATCGAACGTCGTCAGAAACGAGACGGCCTTGGTCCGCAACGACTGCAAATAAACGCTGCGGCGAGGTTGCTCGTCCTTGACGATCACCTGACCCACAAAATCTTCTTCGACGGCGACCGAAGGGCCAAACAAAGTGCGATTGAGTTGTCCGCTGGCGACGAGAATCTTGTCGCGCAGCACTTCCGCATCCAGGCGGCGAATCGGAAAGCGGCTATAGAGACTGTTTTCGGTATCACCCTGCGCGTTCACGTTGCGTGGCGAAGCTTGCCGATAGACGCCCGAGAGCAGAATCAGCTTGTGCATTCGCTTCAAGCTCCAGCCATTGCGGGGCAGTTCGCTCGCTAGGTAATCGAGCAGTTCCGGATGCGTGGGTCGCAAGCCCAGAATGCCGAAGTCGCCGGGCGAATCTACTAGACCGCGGCCGAAATGATGCAACCAAATGCGATTCGCCAGCACGCGACCAAAAAGTGGATGCTCGCCACTGGTGATGTGCTTCGCAAATGCCAACCGCCTGCCGCTCGTGGGAACTGCAGGGTCTTTGTCGGCAATTTCCAGACGCTTTCCATCGGCAGCCAGAATCGTGAGATCGCCCGCCTTCACGGCGGCACGCGGATCACGATAGTCGCCGCGATGAAAGAGCTTGGTTTCTGGCAATTGTCCGGGCACTTCGTTCAGCACGCTCACAAACTCTTCGACGGGCTTCTCCTTGCGCTTGGCATCCATCTTGGCCTTGTCAGCCTTGAGTTCGTTGGCAGCGGCCTCGTCGTACTGGTAGAGAACACCCGGATTGACGTTGAGTTTTGGATTGGCGGCCAGCAGTTGCTTTTGTTCTTCGGTTCGCTTGTCACCCGGTGTGGTGTACGCCTCTTTGAGCTTCGGCCGTTGATCTTCAGGAAACTTCAGCAGTTCCTTCTCGAAGGTCGCCGTCACGAACCGGGCTTGCTTCTCGTTGTATTCCGTTTGCATCTTTTGCACTTCAGCATCGACGGCTGCTGCCAGAGTGCGATCGGCATCTTTGTAGAGCGAGACGAGGCGCTGTGCGGGCCTACGCCATTGAGCCGGATTGAGCGCCGGCTCAAAGACAGCGCGCAGGCGAAAATAATCGGCCTGTGGAATCGGATCGTATTTGTGGTCGTGGCATTGAGCACAACCGACCGTCAGACCCAATAGCGATGAGCTGACAATCTTGAGCGTATCGGCAACCACCTGGTTGGCACCGAGCGGAACATCACCGCCGGTTGCTACCGGGTCTGCTGCCGTGCGCAAGAATCCCGTCGCCGCGAGCGTGTCGATTTGTTCGGGGGTGAGGTTGTTCCAAGGCTGAGGAACAAGTTCATCGCCAGCCAACTGCTCGATGATGAATTCGTTGAGCGGCTTATCGCGATTGAGTGCGCGAATCACGTAGTCGCGATAGCGCCAGGCATGAGGCCGCTGCGTATCGTCACTGCCGTTTCCTTCGCTGTCGGCGTAACCTGCCACATCCAACCAATGCCGAGCCCAGCGTTCGCCATAATGGGGCGAAGCGAGATAGCGGTCGACCATTCGTTCGTAGGCCAGGTCCGAACTATCGGCCGCGAACTCGGCAATTTCAGCTTCGCTCGGCGGCAAGCCCGTCAAATCGAGCGCTACGCGTCGAATGAGAGTGAGCTTGTCGGCTGCGGGCGAATACGTCAGCCCCTTTTCCTTCAGCTTGGCCAAAATGAAGTTGTCGAGCGGAGTCAGAATCGGACCCACGCTTGAATCGAGTTGTGGCGGTGCCGGTCGTTGAATGGGCTGGAACGACCAGAAGGCTCGTTCCTCGGGAGTGATATCGATTCCAGGTGGTAGATTTTCGGGCTCAACGCGGCCTGCGATGGCACCTTCATTGATCCAGCGTTCGATCAGGGCAATTTGGTCGGCCGGCACCTTCTTACCTGC
Organism: Anatilimnocola aquadivae; assembly: GCF_049819085.1. Taxonomy (GTDB): domain Bacteria; phylum Planctomycetota; class Planctomycetia; order Pirellulales; family Pirellulaceae; genus Anatilimnocola. The sequence goes on along the minus strand of NZ_CP187419.1, from coordinate 4,900,634 downwards.
GGGAGGCATTTCGCCGCTTTTCATGCGTTCGAGGAGCGTGCTCTTGGCGGCCATGCCAGCAGTGATGGCCGGGCCACTATCGCCACCTTTGGCGGCAAAGCGAACCAACCGGAGATCCAGGTTTCCTTCCAGCTTGTCTTCGGCGCCGTGACAATCGAGGCAATAGACTCGCAAGATGGGGCGTATGTGCTGCTCGAAGGTGAGTTTCTCTTCTGCCCGCAGCGAGGTCGCGGCAGCGTGGAGAAACAGCACTCCACCCAATAGCAAAGGAAGGGTTAATCGCATCGCAAATCCGCGCGGGGCTTTGATGGGAACAGACACCAGGTGGGAGAGAGGCGGGTCTGCATGAGATAACACCTTCGACTGTAGCCCAATCGCGAAACTGAAGCAATGCGCCGAATGGAGGGGTGAACAGTTACTCCTGAGGGGAAGTACCTCTCTTCAGTGTTGGCGGCTGGGCAAAAGTGAGCCAATCGTTTCGTGCAACAGTCCGCGCCGCGGGGTAAAACAGTCGCTAAGGAACAGGGCATTTGGATCACGCTCTCCGCAGGAAGGCAAACCGTGAACAATCGATTTCGAATCCTCTTGGCAATCTTCCTTTCGCTCTGCAGCTGGCAGCAAATGCTCGCTGCCGATGCGAAACGCCCCAACATCTTGTTTCTCCTTAGCGACGACCATAGCTATCCGTACCTCAGCACCTATGGCAGCCCGAATGTCAAAACGCCGGTGCTCGACGAACTGGCCGCGGAAGGGATGAAGTTTCATCGCTTCTTCACCGGTGCGCCGCAATGCGTTCCCTCGCGAGCCACGCTCATGACCGGCCGGTCGCCAGTCGCTGCCCGCATGACGCGTTTCTCGTCGCCGTTGCCGCGCGACGAAGTGACCCTGCCGGAACTGTTGCGAGACAAGGCCGGCTATTACACGGGCGTGTGTGGGCGCAGCTTTCACCTGGATGGTGCTGCTCGCGCGGGTGCCTCGGTGGCCAAGGTGTTCGAAGACAACAATCTGAAGACCTTCAAGGATCGCGTTGATTTTCTCAATACGTGCAGCGATGCAGAAGTCGCTGGCAAGGTCTCGGAGTTTCTCGACCAGAAGCCCAAAGACAAGCCCTTTTTCTTGTGGGCCAATTTCAGCGATCCGCATCATGTCTGGAATGCACCCGCAGCGTTTCGGCCGGATCCTGCTTCACTGGTCCTTCCTGCCCACTGGCCCGATTTGCCGGGCTTGCGCGAACAACTGGCCGATTACTTTGCCGAGATCAATCGGCTGGATCGTACGATTGCCGGAGTCCTGAAAGCGCTCAAAGATCGCGACTTGATGTCGAGCACCATCATTGTGTTTTGCGGCGACAACGGCGCAGCGCTTCCTCATGGCAAGGGTTCGCTCTACGACCCCGGTTCGAACGTGCCCTTTTTTGTCCGCTGGCCGGGTGTGGTGAAGCCCCAGGGCGAATCGCGCGTTTTGCTTAGTGGCGAGGACCTCGCCCCTACGTTGCTGGCCGCCGCCGGTGTCGAAGCGCCTGCCAAAATGAGTGGCCAGAGTTTTCTGCCGCTGCTGAAAGGCGAAACCTATCAGCCTCGCAAGCATGTGTTTGTCGAACGCGGGCCCCACGGCTCGGCGCCAGTCACGGTGAACATGAGCAATTCGGGTTATGACCTGGGCCGAGCGGTACGCAGCGATCGCTATAAGTTCATCTACAACTGCACGCCCTGGATTCCCTATTCGCCGGTCGATTCTGCAGGCGGGGCAGGCTGGAAGGAGATGCAGGCTGCGAATGCCGAGGGAAAGCTCTCAGCCGGCTTGAAGGCAGCCTACTTCACTTCGCCACGACCGGTCTATGAATTGTATGACCTGCAAAGCGATCCCTCCGAACTCAACAACCTGAGCGGCAAGCCCGAAGTGGCTGCCGTCGAACGCGAACTGCGCGAGGCCCTCGCTGAAAAAATGATTCTCGACTTCGACTATCTGCCCCTGCCCGCACTCTTCGACAGCGACGGTCGGCCGATGCAGGGAACCAAAAGAAAAGGCGCCAACAAAAAAGGAAGTTGAACGTCGGTGGAGTTTTCTGTGAACGAGAATCGCCACAAGGACAATCAGATGCCAACTCGAATCTCGGCAGTGGTGCTGCTGCTTCTCTTCTCTGCCGGTGGCTTGGCGGCAGAAGATCAAGTCGTCGAGCAACGTGCCGCCGAGCGAATGGCCGCCGAGCGAATGGCCGCCGAGCAACTGTTTGTTCGCCGCATTGCTCCGCTTTTGCAGTCGAAGTGCCTGGCTTGTCACGGCTATGAGGGGAAAGAGCGCCAGGGCAATCTCGACCTGCGCAGTCCTAAGAGCACGCTGCGTGGCGGCGATAGCGGACCCGCAGTGGTGGCGGGAAAGCCCGAACAAAGTCCGTTGTATTTGGCCGTCACTCGCGCCTCAGCAGACTGGTCGGCCATGCCGCCCAAGGAGTCCGAGAAGTTAACGGCTAATGAAGTTGGCTGGATCAAGACCTGGATTGCAGCGGGGGCACCTTGGCCCGACGCGGCGCGGTCGCGAGAGATCGAACGGGCAAACTCTGCCCAGTGGTCGGCCGAGGATGGCATCAGCGTGAAGACTTCGGGCGGGCTTTCTGCCGCCTGGACCGAGCGAAAGTACAAGCCCGAGTCATTGTGGGCCTATCAACCCATTCAGAAGCCCTCACTGACGGCGAAGGGCAAGCATCCCATCGATCAACTCATTGAGGCCAAGCTGCCCGTTGGGTTGACGGTCGCGCCAGCCGCCGATCGTGTGACGCTCATTCGCCGCGCGACGTACGACCTCACCGGATTGCCACCAACGCCCGCTGAGGTGGCCGCGTTTGCAAGTGATGAGCGGCCGTTGCAAGTTGCTTTTTCAGCGCTCGTCGAGCGGTTGCTGGCTTCGCCCCACTACGGCGAACGAATGGCTCAGCATTGGCTCGATGTGGTTCGCTATGCCGACTCGTCTGGCTTTGCCAACGACTACGAACGAGGCAACGCCTGGCGATATCGAGACTATGTTGTGCGGTCGTTCAACGATGATAAGCCTTACGACCAGTTCGTGCGCGAGCAGATCGCGGGGGACGAAATTGACTCAGACAACTCCGAGTGTCTGGTAGCCACCGGCTTTCTACGCATGGGGCCCTGGGAACTCACGGGCATGGAAGTCGCCAAGGTCGCGCGGCAGCGATTTCTCGACGATGTCACCAACAGCGTCGGCGAAACCTTTCTGGCACACTCGCTGCAATGTGCCCGCTGTCACGATCATAAGTTTGATCCCATTCCCACGCGCGATTACTACTCCATTCAAGCTGTCTTTGCGACAACACAACTGGCCGAGCGCGAAGCTCCCTTTGTGCCACAAGAGAATGTGAGCGGCTTTGACGAGCGGAAGTATCTCGAACAGCGGCGTACGGAATATCTCGAGGTTTTGAAACAACTCGACGAAAAGCTGTTGGCTAATGCGGCCCGCTGGTTTGTGGAACAAAAACGAGATCCGGCGGAATGGAACAAAGCAGTTCAGCAAGTTAGCGGTCGCCGCGGCGAAAGAGACGGCGGCGGCATCTTTAATGGCGCGCGAAATCTGCTGCTGCAACAGAAGCTGTCCGAAGAGGACTTTCCGCCAAAGCTGGTCGGCTTTACGCCGCAGGATTACGGCCTGGAACGAGTGGCCCGCAAAGGACTCGAACGCCTCAAGTGGGAACTCGAACGATACGAACCCTATGCACTCGCCGTGTACAACGGCCGTACGCCGCAACTGCGCTCGGTCAACAGTCCGCTGCGCATTCCAGCCGATCGTGAGACGACGGGTGAACTCGAAGTGACCTGCATTCTGACCGGCGGCGATCCGTTTTCACCGGGCGACAAAGTTCGATCCGGCGTTTTGAGTGTGATTGCCAATGGTGAAATGGCCGCAGCAAACGACCCGGGAATCGACGGCCGGCGAATTTCACTCGCGAATTGGATCGCCAGCAAGCAGAACCCACTTACCGCGCGAGTGATGGCGAATCGCCTCTGGCTTTGGCATTTCGGCCAGCCGCTCGCAGGGAATCCCAATAACTTCGGCTCCACTGGAAAGCGACCGACGCACCCCGAGTTGCTCGATTGGCTCGCCAACAAGCTGATGGAAAGCAACTGGTCCCTCAAGGCGGTGCATCGAGAAATTCTGTCATCGGCGGCCTATCGTCGCAGCACCCAGCATGGGGATCTTGCATCCGTGAAAAGGCTCGATCCGCTAGGTACCAGCTACGCGGTCTTTCAGCCTCGACGCTTGAGTGCCGAAGAGCTGCGAGACTCGCAACTGGCCATCACCGGCGAACTCAATCGCACGCTCGGCGGCATTCCGAACCGCCCCGAGATCAACCTCGAAGTGGCACTGCAACCCAGACAAGTGATGGGGACCTTTGCCGCAGCTTGGATTCCCAATCCTCTCCCTGAGCAACGGCATCGCCGCTCGTTGTATGCGCTAAAGCTACGCGGGCTGATCGACCCGCACCTCGATGTGTTCAATGCTCCGGGTCCCGACTTCTCTTGCGAATGGCGCCAGGCTTCGCTGATCACTCCGCAAGTCTTCACTCTGTTCAACGGCCAGGCAAGTCACGCGCGGGCTTTAGCGCTTGCCCATCGCGCGGTGAATCAAACCACCGCGGACGACGAAGCCCTCAAGCACTGCTTTTCGATCATCTATGCGCGCCAGCCCACGCCGGACGAATTGCGACACTGCCTGAACCACTGGCGCGAGATCGAGGCCCTGTTACCCGAAGTTGCACATGCTACCGCGAACAGGCAACCACTCGAGGTTGTCCGCGATGCCGTAGAAGAAAACACCGGCGAGCGGTTCACGTTCCGGGAAAAACTGCACGCGAATGCGGAGTTTGTGCCCGACCTGCAACCGGCCGATGTCTCGCGTCGCACCCGCGCACTCGCCGACATTTGCCTGGCTCTCTTCAATTCCAACGAGTTCGTCTATGTCTATTGAACAGCGACGAGAATTTATCCTCGGTACGGGACTTGGCCTCGGCAGCGTGGCGCTCACCGCGCTGCTAGCCGACGACGCGCCGCAAAGCCCCCAGTCGCTGGCCCCGCCTCGCGCTCATCATCCCGCGAAGGCCAAGAACTGCATCTTCTTGATGATGGAAGGTGGCCCCTCGCACATCGACACGTTCGATCCCAAGCCCAAGCTGGCTGAGATGCACCTGCAAGACTTTGTCCGCGAGGGGAAGCAAAAGTCGGCGATGGAGAGTGGCCGGCGATACTATGTGCAAAGCCCCTTTCGCTTTCGCAGGTGCGGCGAGAGCGGCGCCGATATGGCAGACAATTGGTCCCACCTGGCGAAGGTCGCCGACGACCTCTGCTTCTTTCGCGGCTGCCAGGTCGACAGCGTGAATCATCCGACGGCCATGTATCAGATGAATTGTGGCAATCGCTTTGGCGGCGATCCCGGTCTGGGTTCTTGGGTCACGTATGGCCTCGGCTCCGAGAATCGGGATTTGCCCGGCTTCATGGTGTTGCCAGAAGTGAGCTATCCGCAGGGTGGTGCCGCCAACTGGAGCAATGGCTACCTGCCCCCGCACTATCAGGGAACTCCACTGCGTGCGCAGGGTTCGCCCATTCTCGATTTGCAACCACCCTTGGGGGTCACTGCCGAACGGCAGCGGAAGAATCTCGATCTTGTTGCCAAGCTGAATCAGGCTCATGAAAAGCAACATCCCGAGCATGCTGAACTTGCTGCCCGCACCGCAAGTTACGAATTGGCCTTCCGCATGCAGCAACAGGTGCCGGCAGCGCTCGATCTGTCACGCGAATCGGCAGCAACTCAAACCCTGTATGGCATCGGCCAGAAAGAAACCGATTCGTTCGCCAAAAAGTGCCTCCTCGCGCGCAAGCTCGTCGAGCAAGGAGTGCGCTTCGTACAACTCTATCACGGTACCTGGGACAGCCACGATTACATCGAACGGGCACATGGCAATCTGGTTCGCAACGTCGACCAGCCTATTGCGGCCCTCATCGCCGACCTCAAGCAGCGCGGTTTGCTGGAGAGCACCCTCGTCGTCTGGTGTGGCGAATTCGGCCGCACGCCCGATAACGGTGTGCGCGGCGGCACAGCATACGGCCGCGATCACAATCCCAATGCGATGACCGTCTGGCTGGCCGGCGGAGGTTGCCGGGCCGGTCACACCATCGGCGCGACCGACGAACTTGGCTTAACCGCCGTCGAACACGTCCACCACGTCCGAGACTTCCACGTCACGCTGCTGCACCTGCTCGGCCTCGACGACAACCGCCTGACCTACTATCACGCTGGCCGGTTCAAGCAACTGAGTCAATTCGGCGGCCAGGTCGTTCGCGAACTGCTGGCCTAAGCTACCGCTGGCCTAATCTAGCGCGGGCGACCTAAGGCCGGGAGCGAAACTCGGAAGGCGTCATGCCGGTCGCCGAGCGAAAGGCCCGCGTGAAGGCGCTGTGGTCGCTGAAGCCGCAGGCGTGGGCAATCTCGGCCACGGTTGAATGGGAATCACGCAGCAGGCGCGACGCGGCCGCGATTCTCGACTTGGTAATGAACTGGTTCGGAGTCAGACCGAAGAGCCGCTTGGTCAGGCGCGCGAGTCGTTGAGAGGAAAGCTGGGAACGCTGCGCCAGCCAAGCGGGTGTGACATCCGACGACAAGCTTTGCTCGAACTCTTCGAGCGCGCGGGCAAAGTCCTGCGGAATCTCGTGAGGCTGCACCGCCGCGCGAATGTCGCGCGAAAATCCGATCAAGCCGATGACTTTGCCACCCGCATCAACAATCGGCAGCTTGGTCGTCAAGCACCAGACCGGGTCGTTGGGTCGATGCAGTTGCATTTCGAGGTGATCCACCAGCGGACGTCCCGTGCGCAGCACATGCTCGTCCTGTTCGGTGGGAATGCGGCCCAAGTCGCCAGAGCAGATGTCGCGCGGGCATTTGCCGATGACTTGCGACCGGTGCTTCAATCCATGCCTGGCAACCAACGACTCGTTCACGGCGACGTATCGCCCGGCCGCATCCTTCACAAAAAAGGCCACGTCCGGCGAACGGTCGAACAGCCGCTCTAACAATCCAAGCTCCACCTGCGAAACGCGCAGGGGCAGGTCGACAGCGGGCTGCTTTGTGCGCGGATTCACGTTTCGGTGCGATTCTGAGCCAAGAGAATGGTGGGCGGTCAGACTAAGATTAAGGGCTCCCACCTGATGACACTAGCAGAGGAATGAAACCACATGAAGCCCTGCCTCTCCTTCGCCTGCCTCGTCGTTTTGTCGATTGCGAATCTGGTTCATGCTGCGGAACCAACCCAGGTTCCCAAGCATCAGACCAAGTCTATTGAAGGCTGGACATTACTCATCAGCGACGCGTTGATGGAGCAAGACAAAGCGGGAACCGAACAGGCGCTGGAACTGCTAACGGCCCAGCTGCAAGAGATCACACGCGTAGTGCCGGCAGCCGCTGTCGCGGAACTACGAAAGGTGCCGCTCTGGTTCTCCTCGGAATATTCCCAGGTTCCACCCCGCGCCGAGTATCACCCCGGTGCGGGCTGGCTGCGCGACAACCATCGCGATCCGGCAATGGCGAAGGCAGTCGAGTTCACGAACATCCGCATCTTTGCCCGTGAAACGAAGCGGATGCCCAATTTTACACTGCACGAACTGGCCCACGCCTATCACGACCGCGTCCTGGCCAAAGGCTTTGGGAACGAAGAGATCAAAGCGGTTTTTGAGCAGGCCAAAGCGAAGGGCCTTTACGATCGCGTCGAACAGCGTTTTGGAGATGGTCGCTCGGCCAACGTCCGCGCTTATGCGCTGACGAGTCCGATGGAGTATTTTGCCGAATGCAGCGAAGCGTTCTTTTCGACCAACGACTTCTTTCCCTTCAGCCGCGAGCAACTTGCCAAGCACGATCCGCAGATGTTTGCGCTCCTGAGCAAACTCTGGCTGTGCGCTACCGAGCCCACAGGGGCAGAAAAGCTCGATCAGGCTCCCAAACAACCACAATCGCCGCAGACTGAAAGCAAGCCTGCCGATCTCAAGAAGCCGATCAAGGTTTACATCATGCTGGGCCAGTCCAACATGCTGGGCTTTGGCAGAGTCGGCCCTAAGGAAACCAAGGGCTCGCTGGAGTACTTGGTTAAAGAAAAAGGCAAGTATCCGCATCTGGCGGATGACGCCGGCAACTGGAAGACGCGGTCGGATGTGCGGTACGTCCATGTGATGGATCAGCGCGGCGTCGACTACAAAGACATGGAAAAGTTTGGCGACGTTCGCAACGAATGGCTGACACCCAATAAATCGTTCGGTCCTGAACTGGGCTTCGGGCACGTCATGGGGAACTTTCACGAAGAACCGGTGCTGCTGTTGAAGGCATGTATCGGGAATCGTAGTCTCGGCTGGGACCTGCTGCCGCCCGGCAGCGAGCGATTTGAGCACGAGGGCAAGATCTACGCGGGCTACAAAGACGTGGCTAACTTCTGGGCCAAAGACACCGAACCGAAGCCCGTTCCCTGGTACGCCGGTCGTCAGTACGACGCCGATACGGCCCATGCCAAAGCCGTGCTGAAGAACCTGGAAAAGTACTATCCCGGTTATCAGGGGCAAGGGTACGAAGTCGCGGGCTTTGTGTGGTGGCAGGGACACAAAGACCAGAACGCCGCGCTCGCCGGTCGTTACGAGCAGAACCTGGTCCGACTCATTCAGACGCTACGCAAGGATTTCGACGCGCCGAAGGCAAAGTTCGTGCTGGCCACAGGCTGTGGTAACCCCGGACGCGAAGGCTTTGGCTTGCAGATTGCCGAAGCGCAACTGGCCGTCGATGGCGACAAGGCGAAGTACCCCGAGTTCAAAGGAAATGTGAAAGCCGTCGATACCCGCGACCTGTGGCGCGAAGCGGATGTCTCCCCCGTCAATCAAGGCTACCACTACAACCACAATGCCGAGACCTATTACGAAACGGGCGAAGCACTAGGCCGTGCGATGGCCGCCATGTTGCAAGGCGCGAAGTGACACGCGCCACTGAGACGGTACGAATCACCTGAGTCGGCTTGTCATCATCGCCGATGGCATGAGTGCCAACTTCTGCGGCTGAAGCGGTACCACGCGCTGCACCTTCCAGCCAGGCACTCTCTACGCCCCTGCAGCTTCCAGAACCGGACGATTTTTTAAAAAGTACTTGCGAATGAATCACGGGCGCGAGATATTGGTTCGTATGTGAGCCATATGTCGTGCGCATTTAGTTAGTACTTGAGTTGTAGTGAGAGGGTGAGAAGGTAGGTTTTCTTGGTTAACCGAGCCGCTGGCGGCTGTTGGGTGGCTAGTTGCGGGCAGAGTTGTTTCAAAGATCAGCCCCTCACCCCGACCCTCTCCCCGGAGTACCGAGGAGAGGGAGTGGGGATGGGGGGAGCGGCCGCAAGCGGCTCGGTTAACCAAGGATAGCGAATGCGCGCGCAGGCATTTGTCTCGCACTTTCCCTCACTCCCACTCTCCCCCTCTTTCCCGCACCCGGAGTTCGAAACATGAGCAAGAAAAAGAAAACAAACAGCATCTTTCGCGCGCCGAAGCCGAGGGATCTGGAGATCTACGAGCGATGCTCGACGCATGGGGTCTCGCAGCGGATGGTGGCGGCGGAGTTTGGCATCTCGCAGCCTGCGGTGAGCAAGATTTTTCACAAGCTGCAGCGCTGGGAAGGTGAGCCGGAACTGACGACCAATCGCGAGACGGAACACAAGAGCGAGCAAGGGCGGATTCAGCGTTTGCACATGCTGACGCGTCAGCACAAGCGGCGGCTCGACATGGGTTACTCGCAAATGTGCGAGAAGTGGCGGGCGTCGCAAGAGCCGCAATTCAATGCGAAAAAACGCAAGTTCAAGGGTGAATTGATGGTAGAAACGTCGTCGAAGACTCGCGACGGCAACCCGCGATTTCTCAACGATGCAATTCGCATGAGCGAGAAGATGCTGAAGTTTGAGGGGATCAAGCTCGATGGTACGGTCGACTTCGAGACGAAGAATCGGCTGCCGGAAGAACCCGAGATGACCTACGACGAGCGGATGGCGGAGCAGCGGAAGTGGATCGACGCGGCGCTGCCCGAGGTGGAGAAGTGGGAGGCGAAGGAAAGGGAGAAGGAAAGGCAGAAGGAAGAACGCAGAATGCAGAATGAAGGGAAGCTACGAGAAGTTGCCGCTGCCGCATTGGCTCCCTCTCCTCTGTACTCAGGGGAGAGGGCTGGGGTGAGGGGCGAGCGCTGGGAAAGTGGGCTGGGTTCAGAGGAGCGTTGGCGAGTGGGCAACGAGATGTTGCCGGGCGGTAGTGCAGAAGCCGTTGAACCCCCGGGGCAGGCGTGGGGGCGGATGGAACAGGAGGGGCGAAGGGAAGAATTCAGTGCCTGCGAAAATGGTTATCAAACGGTTATCACCGAAGGCGGAAAAGTGCCGGAAATAACGGTGGTGGAATCGTGCGAAGTCGTTGAGGGAGTAGAGGATAGTGACGACGGTGTTATCGCTGAAATTATCGACGAAAAAGTTATCAAAACGGAGGCAAAGATCGAGCGAGTTGGCAACGCGATGTTTCCAGGCGGTAGTGCAAAAGCCAATGACCCCCCGGGGCAGGCCCGGGGGCGGAAGGAAGAAACGCGGGGGCAGAAGGAAGAAGGTCGAGAGCAGCCTCAACTGGACTCCAAAATCTCCCCCTCTCCCGCTCTTCCACACTCCCACTCTTCCTGCCCTACGATTGAGTTCCTGCGGTCGACGGCGCCGGCGTTTACGACGGAGCGGCATCCATCGGCGCCGGAGAACTACACTCCGAAGCCGGGCTCGGCGTTCAGCGTGGATGCACGCGGCAGGCTAGTGCAGGAAGCAGAAGGCTTTCGCCGGCTGGTGCCGACGAACTGGATCGAGCCGCCGCCGAGTAAATTTCCGGTGCAAACGGTGGAGGAGAGCTTTTGAGGAAGTTCGGAGTGGGGAGTGCGGATTGCGGAGTGGAAGGCAGGGAGAGTTCGCGAGCGGGTTGGGCGATGTTGGCACGCGGTAGTGCAAAAGCCAATAAACCCCCGGGGCAGGCCCGGGGGCGGGAAGAAAGAAAGCGGCCGGGGGCGGGAAGTAGGAAAGGCCCCGCGCTGACCTCCGACCTCCGACCTCCGATTCCCGACCTCCGACACGCGATAGTGCAAAAGCCAAGAAACCCCCGCCGCAGGGGCGGGGGCGGAGGGAAGGGCCCGGGGCCGGAAAGCGAAAATGGCGGGGGCGGAAGGGAGAATGGGCGGGGGCGGAATGAAGCGAGGAAGAGAAGTAGCGATTTAGACTTCGTCTTCGCCGGCGATTTGCATGCGGCGTTCGATGACGTCGGCATCGAGGCGGATGATTTCGCTGTCGGCAGCCAGATCGGTGAGGAGTGCGCGGGGGTCACTTTCGGCCTGCGATTGAAGTTTGAACTTCACCACGAAAGCGCCGATCTGAATGCCATGGCCCGAGTAGACCGGGGGCCAGAACTCTTCGCCACGACGAGCGAGCATGCGGGCCAGCAGACGCGTCGCGCGGCCCGAGTAACCGCCGAGCATCATCTCCAACCGACCTTGCGACTCGCGATGAATGTAGAAGACCACGGCGGCATCTTGCTTGGTCGCATCCCAGGTGCATGCGTCCCACGTGCCGTCCGACTTTTCGTAGTAGATACCAGGTGCGTCCGATTTCTCACTGGTCGAGACTTGTACGCCGCCGCAACACGACGGGGTTTGGGGATCGTGACCGCGATAGCGAAAGAAGATCGGGCAGTGCCGCTTGTTTGCGGATGTAACCGAGTCTTGCGATTCGAACGGGACCGCGCCGAAGGCTTCGGCCAGCAGGATTTCGACGACGGGGTTGCTCTTGTTGCTGCCGAGGCAGATGAGTGCCTTGTCGCCGGCGGCCGAGCAGAAGCCGTTGTAGACCAGCTTGGCCATGTCGACGTAATCGGCAAACGACGATTGCCCCGGGCTGAAGACGAGCGACTGATGAAGTTGCTCGGGATGTGGATCGAACGAGGGCTCTACCGGCAGACCGGCTTCTTTGTCCTTCTCGCGCTTGTGCCGCGCGGTGCCGCCGAGCGAGGTGACGCCGTTGAGCAACTCGCCGAGCAAGACCGAGTCGGAAGCGACCACCCAGGCATCGTCGAGCGAGTCGCCCGGTTCGCCCCGCCGTACGCCCAGGCAAAGTTCCAGCCGGCGACGACGTGCCAGCAGTTCCCAGAAGTGTTCGGGTTCGACGGCGAACAGCCGGCCGGGCAACTCTTCTGCCGTGGCGAAGCCCTTTTCGATGAGGTAGTCGCACAGCTTGGAGAGTGCGTCGAGCGGGATGTATTTGACTTCGTTCTTCAGCAAGGCAGCGACCTGGTGACGATCGAGCCCCGTGTAGTCGCAAATCGCCTTGATGGTGCCCGGGCGTCGCCGTGGATCCGGAACGTGGCCCACCACCTCTGCCAATCGAAAAGAATATCGCATCGCCGTTACCTTTTGTGGCCGTTGTATGCCTGCATTTTGTGGCTGGCTTTTCGCCGCAAACCGCCGAGCAGGGAGTGCTCGTTGACGGTCGTTGGGGAAGCCTTCGTAGCCCCTAAACGCTTACGAGGGCAGATTGCGCCCCGTTTGGCAGACGTCGATTCTAACGCCTTAGGCGCGACAAGCAACCATTAGTTACCTCGCAGGCGAAGAACTCACCCCCCAGGACACTCCGATGCTAGCGGCCGCGATTGAGCATGCTTCGCTGATTCAGATAGTCGATGAAGAGTTCGGCCATCGAACGACGCGTATCGACAAAGATGCGTTCGCAGCCATTGCGCTGGGCGAGGTCTTGAAATTCGTCGTTGAATTTTTTGAGTGCCGCCAGGTAGCCGCGGCGGAGATCTTCGGTCTGGGCCAGCAATTCGTCGGGCACTTCCAGGCCGACGAACTTGACCATGCCATCGAATTCGAAAGCCGCTTCGTCGTGATGCAGCACTTGGAACAAGACCACTTCGTGCTTGTTGTAGCGGAGGCGTTGCAGGATGGGTTCGAGCGATTGCAGGTCGCCAAAGAAGTCGCTGAAGACCATCACGATTTCGCGGCGGCCCATGCGGCTGGCCACTTCGTTCAAGCAGTCGGCCAGAGAGGTCTTTTCGACCGGGTCGATCTTGTCCAGGTGTTGCGTCATGCGAAACACCTGGCTCATCGAATTGCTCGGCGGCACCACGCCCCGAATCTGGCAATCGAACGTCGTGAGCGAAACCTTGTCGCTTTGCCGGACGATCGAATAGCCCAGCATCGCGGCCATTTGCGAAGCATAGAGCAGTTTTTGTTCGCCACCATCGCCGTAACGCATCGAGGCGCTGACATCGAGCACCAGGTGACAGACGAAGTTCGTTTCGAGCTCGTACTGTTTGACGAAGTACTTTTCGCGCGTGAAGTAGATGCGCCAATCGACGTGCTTCGGATCGTCGCCCGGCACGTACTCGCGATGCCCGGCGAACTCGACCGCAAACCCGGCCAGAGGCGACTTGTGGGCACCAGCGAGGTTGCCAATCACGAGACCGCGCGGCTCGAAATGCCGGTCGGCGACGTGGCTGAGCACTTCGGGGTCGAGATAGCGATTGAGGACGGAGTTGGACATGCGAGTTGGTTAATGTTGCTTTTGGAAGCCCGACGCGTGAGCGAGGGGGAACTGTCAATCTGTATCGATCTTCGAATCACCCTCGCTGACGCGTCGGGCTTCATGAAATACAGCGAATTAAGCAGCGGGCTTTTCGTACTTGCGATCGGCGGGGATGGCTTGCAGCAGCATGTCGATCAGCTTTTCGCTGTTCAGGCCGTTCGCTTGAGCGGCGTAGTTGCCAGCCATACGGTGACGCAATGCTGGTTTGACGATGGCTTGCACGTCTTGCACGGTGGCATGATAGCGACCGTACAAGATGGCTCGTGCTTTGGCGGCCGTGACCAGGGTGAGGACACCGCGCGGACCAGCGCCCCAGTTGACCCACTTGTTGACGAACTCCGGGGCTTCTTTGCTATTGGGGCGAGTCGCGCGAACGAGTGCCCAGCAATAGCCGAGTACCTGATCGCTAACCGGAACACGCGTGACGAGCTTTTGGAACTCGACGATTTCTTCGCCGGTGAGAACCGGTTGAATATCGCCGAGTTGGCCGGAGGTGACGCGGCGGGCAACTTCCCATTCTTCAGCCGGGCTCGGGTAGTCGACCTTTACATAGAGGAGGAAGCGATCGAGCTGAGCTTCGGGCAGCGGGTAAGTGCCTTCTTGTTCGAGCGGGTTCTGCGTGGCGAGCACAAAGAACGGAGCGGGGAGGCCGTGAATCTTGCCGCCGGCCGAGACCTGGCGTTCTTGCATGGCCTCGAGCATGGCTGCTTGCGTCTTGGGGGGCGTACGGTTGATTTCGTCCGCGAGGAGCATGTTCGCGAAGATTGGACCGGGGAGGAACTTGTAGGCCCGGTTGTGAGTTTCGGGATCTTCCTGAATGACTTCGGTGCCGGTGACGTCGCTAGGCATCAAGTCGGGGGTGAACTGAATCCGCTTGAACGACAGGTGCAGTGCCTTGGCCAGCGAGCTGATGAGCAAGGTCTTGGCGAGGCCGGGCACGCCTTCGAGCAGCGCGTGCCCCTTGGCGAACATGGCGATGAGCACTTGCTCGATGACGTCGCTCTGGCCGACGATCACCTTCGAGAGTTCGTCCCGCAAGCGGTTGTAGGCCTTCTCGCACTTTTGTACGGCGGCGACATCGTTCTGTTCTTTTTGATCAATGCTCATACGGCGGACTCGGCTCTTAGGCGGGCGATTAACGGGAAAGGTCTGTCTCAAACGGAAACTAGTCGATGCTCTCGAAATACCGACGCAAGCGTTCTTCGTAACCGCGCGGGGCTTTGCCGCGGGCCTTGGCTTGAATCGCACTTTGCAGAGCGGGGGGCAACTTGGCGAACCATGGTTCCTTGGCAAACTTTTGAGCTTTGGCTTCGGCATCTTGGGCGTTCTTGTCGCCGCGGCTGTCACCTTGCTGCGTGGCTTCGTTCTGCAGTTCGCCAGGGGCTTGATCTGGGTTTTCGCCCGTTTCGCCGCCCATCGGCGAGCCACCCTTGCTGGCCTGACTCGTTTGACCAGGCATGGGTTGGCCCTGTCCCGGCATTGGCTGGCCTTGGCCGGGCATGGGTTGTCCCTGACCAGGTTGACCGGGCATCGGCTGCCCTTGGCCCGGTTGTCCTGGCATGGGCTGACCTTGTCCAGGTTGGCCAGGCATCGGTTGACCCTGACCTGGTTCACCTTGGGCAAGTTGACCTTGCAGGGCGGCTTCGGCGGCGGCCTGCAAAGTCGATTCGGCTTGAGCCAGGGCTTCGGCACCGGCGATTTGATTGGCGGTGGCTTCGGGAGTGCTGGGTACGAGACCCGTACCCAGATCCGTCGGCATGGCGGGAGTCATACCGGCCGCGGCTTGAGCCTGACCCATTGGTTTGGCTTGACCAGCTGGTTGCGCCTGACCCATGGGTTTGCCTGCGGCGGATTGTCCCATTGGTTTACCCGTTGCCGGTTGGCCAGCGGGAGTTTGGGCAGCGGCAGCTTGTGCCTGGCCCATCGGAGCTTCGCCAGCGGCAGCTTCGCCGATGGGCTTGCCAGCTTCACCTGTGGGAGCTTCGCCAGCGGCCATGGGTTCGGCGAGACGCGAAGCTGCTTCGAGGGCTTCGCGAATTTCGGCCTTGGCGACTTCTTGCTGGCCGGAGATTTCGGCGGCGCCGACACCGGTCGCCTTTTGAGCTTCGGCGAACGACTGCGTGGCACGTTGCAGTGCTTCAGCGGCAGCTAGTTGTTTTGCCGTGGGAGCTTTGGCGGCTGGTTGTTTGCCGGCTGCCATGGGCTTACCTGCTTCACCGGGCATCGGTTTTCCTGCTTCGCCCATGGGAGCATCGCCGGGCATTGGTTTGCCAGCTTCGCCCATTGCGGCTTCGCCTTGGGCGAGTTGTTCCGCTGCTTGACCGATGGCATCGCGGGCTGCTTGTTGATCTTTGGCGAGTTCCGCGATGGCTTCGGCCAGATCTCGATCGCGGCGGAGTTGCTGTTCGCGAGCGGCTAGATTCGCGGCGGCTCGATCGAGACGTTGCGCGACCTCTTCGCGAGCTTCGGCAGCTTTGGCTGGATCACTGGCTGGCTTGCCAGCTTCGGGCTTGCCGGGAGTTGCTTCGCCCGGCTTGGCTTCTCCGGGTTTGCCTTCAGCGGGCATTGCTTCTGGCTTGGCACCTTCGGCAGCGGCCTTGGCCGCTTGTTGCAGAGCGGCCTGCGCACCGGCATCGACTTCGCCAGCTTTTTCAGCCAGTTCGCCAGCAGCTTTGCCTTCTTCGGCCAGACCGGCGGCTTCTTGCTTACCGAGTTCGTTTAGAGCTTCTTGAATCTTCTCGCCAGCTTTGGCCAGAGCTTCGCCGGCTTTCTTTTGAGCTTCGGCAGCACCCGCAGGCTGGCCTTTCTCGAGTTGTTCCTTGGCGGCAGCGGCTTGGGCAGAGGCATCAGCGGCGGCTTTGCCTGCTTCTTCGGCAGCCTTCTTCGCCATGTCGCCGGGCATGTCGCTCGCCTGTGCGGCGGCTTTCTCGGCGAGGGCTTCCGCTTCGCCAGCCTTTTCGCCAGCGGCTTTTTGCGCCATGGCGTCGGGCTTGCCGGCTGGTTTTTGGGCGGCTTCGGCCGCTTGTGCTTCGGCGGATTCTGCGGCCTTGCCGATGGCTTCCCGCGCTTCGTTACGGGCAGCTTCGGCCTTGGCCGGGTCGCCACCGAGGGTTTCCTTGGCAGCTTCCGCAGCGGCGGCGGCGGCTTCCTTCAAAGCTTCGGCAACCGGACCTTTGGTTTCTTTGGCGGCTGCGGCGGCTTTCTCGGCGGCCTCTTGTTGCTCGCCAGCGGCTTCGAGCGGCGTGTTCGCTTTGCCGGAGGCCAGATCCTTCGCGGCCTTGTCGGCCTGGTTTTGTTCCTTCTTTACTTCGGCTACTTTTTCAGCTTGCGACTTGGCTTCGGCCGCAGCGGCTTTGCCTTCGGCCTTGGCCTGCTCGGTTTGAGCTTCGCGGACCTTCTCTTCGGCCTGTTGCAAGCTGGCGATGGCCTCGGCGTTCGAAGCCATGGGCTTCTCCGCAGCCTTCTCGACGGCTTCCAAAACGGCTTCGGCCTTGGCGAGTTGTTCGCCGGCAACCTTGGCGAGTTCTTCGGCCGTTTTGCCAGCGTCCTTGCGGAGTTCGGCAGCGGCTTGCGTCAGTTTCTCGGCTGTCTTCTCAGCAGCTTGGGCAGCTTCCATCGCTGCTTGCTTGGCGGCAGGCTTCGCCTTCTCGCCGGGCATGGGTTTGGCTTCGGCGAGCTTCTTTGCAGTTTCGGCGGCGGGAGCTTTGGCTTCGGCAACCTTCTTGGCTGCTTCGGGGGCGGTGTTTTTCACACCTTCGGCCACCTTATCGGTTACCTCTTTCACATCTGCCTGCTTGGCAGCGAGAGCGTCAGCCTGCTCGGCGGTCAGGCCTTCCTCTTTGGCTGCGGCGGCGGCTTCCTTGGCGATTTCTTTCTCGGCGGCAGCGGCACGTTCGAGAGCTTCGGCCGCGCGGGCCTTTTCGCCGATCTCGACGGCCAGCTCACGCCGCATGGTATCGGCCAGCTGTTGCTGAACCTCGGCTCGGGCCTGAGCAATGGCGTCCTGGGCTTTTTCGGCGGCCTCTTTCCGCTCTTCAGCGGCGGCAGGATCGGGCTTCTTGGTGGCTTCGATGGCTTCGGCCACAGCCTCTTCGGCGTTCTTCAGTTTGTTTTCGATCGCGGCGTTGAGCTCCGCTTTCTCATCAGCCTTCTTGAGCGTTTCGGCAACCTTCGCTTCTTGCTTCATTGCTTCGGCGGGAGCCTTTTCGGCCTGCTTGGTCGATTCCTTTTGTTCGGCAGCGGCCTTGGCGAGTTCTTTGTCGAGCTCTTGCAGTTGCTTGACTTCTTCCGCCAGCTGATCGGCGCTCTTGTCGGCCTTTTCCAAATCGAGCCCTTGTTCGATTTGCTTTTCAACCTGGGCCAGATCGCCGATCACTTTGTTCTGCTCTTCGAGTGCTTCGGGCTTGTTGGTTTCGAACAGATCGCGGCGAGCTTCTTGAGCGGCCGCCTTCGCGTCTTCGAGCAAAGGCTGCGTGTTGGGAAAAGCACTTTGAAGCGCTTGCGCCAGTTTGCCGAGTTCCTTTTGCACTTCGAGTTGCTTGGCGGCCAACTTATCAGCGGCTTGCGGATCGAGCGGCGACTTCTTGGTCTCTTCACGCAGCTGCTCTTGCTTCTTCAGCATCTCGCGAACCATTTTCAGGGCCGCCTCGCGGTCGCTATCGATGAGGCCTTGCGTTTCTTCCAGCTTATCGAGCAACGCTTGCAGGCCACGAACCACGGACTGTTGCGCTTTGCCTGCACCAGGAAATTCAGCCTTGGCGAGTTGCGAGCCGGCGGACTTCAGTTCTTGATCGACCTGAGCAGCGCGCAGGATACGCAAACCCGCGCCGGCACCGGCGCCAGCCTGGCCGCCCCAAGTGCTGACATCGTCGAGGGCCGCGACCAGTTGATAGTAGAGGCGTTGGACGTCGGCCTGATCTTCGATGGCCGAGAGGGCGAATTGGTCTCGCTGCTGAGGCGTGAGCGAAGGCAAGCTGACGGTAAGGTTCTGCGTCTTGACCTGCATGTTGATCAGCTCGCGAACCTGAGCCGAGAGCTTGGCGATTTGCATGCGGCGGAACAGCTTCTGGCGTTCAGCCATCAGTTGCACGACGACTTCGCGAATGCGAGCGCGGGCTTTGTTGAAATTCTCGAGTCGCTGGGCCTGAGTTCCTTCCTGAGCTTGTACGAGGAGTTGCACAATCTCCTCCATGTCGGCCTTCATCAGCTCGTGAATGTTCCCTTTCATCGCTGCGATGTCTTTGTAGATCGGCAGCGACTTCAGGCCATTCTCTTCCAGCTGGCGAAGCTGAATATCGAGCACGCCCGAGACAAGTTCACCGGCAAGGGCCCGAGCTTTCTCTTGAGCCTGCTGCTTGTTGCGGAAGGAGTCGCCATCGGCGCCAACTGCCAGCGGCAAGGCCGCCCATGAGGTGGCTCCGATGAGGATCGCGACAAGCACGCGAGGGGGCAGCCAGCTGCGCGAACCACGAGCGACTTTCTCTGCAGCGAAACTTGTCATGGAGTTTCCCCAATTCCGAGTTGACGTTTGATGATGTCCGTAAGACGTTGTTCCGAGCGCTCGTCGGCCTCTGAAATGGCCGCGAGCACACCACTTTCATCCGAGATTTCCAGCACCAGCGGATCGGATTGATACCGCTCGCCCGTGGGCTGGCCGGCTTCATTGTCGCCGCGGTAATCGACCACTTCCAGCGTGATTTTCAGGCGATCCCCTTTATTCAGCTGCAGCGACGAGAGCGGCAGCGAGAATCTGGCATCTACCGGCAATTGGCCACCACGCAGCGGTTGGTTACTTGTGAGGAGAGCAAATTCCTTCTTTTCGACCGCCGTAGTGGCTTGCGCCGTGCCGCTCGACTGAGCACTCTCTTCGGGCGCGGCAGCAGCGACGTCGTCATCGGTGTGCCGTTCAACTTCGGCCAGCAGCTTGAGCGATGAGATTCCGTAATCGTCGGCCGCGCGGTAATGCACGACGGGCTCGGCGGTAGGGAGCACCACTTTGTGCACGACATCGGCCGCGGCGGTCGGCGGACGATCGGGCTTGATGCGCACCGCGCCGCGAATCGGCGTTTCCAGGCTGAGGCCATCTTCGTCGACGACTTGCAACTCGTAGCGGAATTCTTCGCGAATGTTCTTCAGCGGCGTGTGTCCCTGCAGATCGACCAGCGACCACTGCGTTCCCTGCTTGTCCGTCTTGGCTAGATCGAGACGTTCGGTTTTGTCACGCTGGCGGATGTTGATCCACGCTGCTTGGAGCGGCTTGCCATTCGTGCAGTTCAACGCAATCTCCAGCGATGAACCGGCCAGCACTGCCACTTGCCGCTGACCAGCATCGGGCGCGGCTTCCTGCTGTGCATAAGCTGGCGGGACGATCTTCAGCGAAGGCTCGACCGCCGGGAGCGGAATCATGGTGATGACGGCTGGATCGGTCCAGGCGTCACCCATTACCAGCGAGTAGCGCACGCTTTCCAGCAGACGAGGTTGCTGAACAAGATAGAGCGACTTGTGATCCTGCAGGGCAGTATCACTTTTCAGTTGCGTGGCAATTTGCGCGGCTAGCGTCGCGAGCTTAGCGCGATCGTCGGTCTTCACCACTTCCTGAGAGAGCTTGTCAGCATCGAAGGCTAACAGCAGAGCCACCTGCTCTTGCCAGGGAAGGGAAACATCGATCTCATCGCTCTTGGCAGCTGTCTCGAGCATTTCGGCAGCGCGACGAAGGCGATTGAGCCTTTCCTCACGCGTGGCTGGTTTCAAGTCGAGTTGCGTGCGGGTGCGCGTGACGCCGGTCGCCGTGAGTGTGAGCGAGGCTTCGTCAGGCTGTTTGCCCCGTGTGTAGACCGCAAACTCCAGTGGTCGACCTTGGGCAGCCTTCATGCTGTGGGGAGCACACCCGTCGATGTTCTCTTCCAGCACCTTCTTGTGATTGACGACGATGCGCTCGATGGTGGTGGTCGTTGGGTAGTGTCGTCCGCCCAGTAGCAAGCGATTGAAAAACGCGCCGGCATAACTGGGAAACAAGATCGCCGCAACCAACAGAATCAGCGCGGTCACACCGAGAATGGTCGCCCGCCGCATCATCTGCGTGCGCGAGAAACCTTCAAACACATTCAACTGATTGCCCACGTGGGCCACATAATCGACCACAGCTCCTTCAAGCTGCTTGGAGCCGCTCTCGCCCGGACGTTGCGATTCAAACTGCAAGGCGGCGATCAAGTCGCTGTCGATTTTTTGCTGCCGTTCGACCAGCAGGGCCATGTCTTCGATCGTCTCATTCTGCTGGAGCATGGGCCAGGTGAACTTGTAGGCGGCCCAGGCAACGCAGCCAATCGCAATGACCAGCAGCACGACGCGCTGCGGCGGAGGCAGTTCGAATAGCAGATCAAGCACCAGCACGACGGCAAGTGCCCAGAGCGCGGCAATCACCAGTGCCGCGGCGGCGGTGACTACGCGCACGAGGGCACGGGAACGGCGAAGCGAGGCAAGTTGCGTTCGTAATGTCGACAGTCGCGTCATGAAAGTTTCAGGAGTTTGCGGAACAGCCATTCACCCAGCATCAGACCGACGACCAGAGTGAACCACAGGGGCGTTGACCACAGAGGCTGGTTGCGGGTCATTTTTTCGATTGTTGGTTCAGCGTGCAGATCGTTGACCAGGTTGTGCACGGTGGTCAGGTCGTAAGCCTTACCGCCCGATTGTGTAGCAATCTCGTTTTGCAGTTTTTCGTCACGCACGGCCCGGCGACGCTCGGCCGAGAGGGGCGTTACTTCAAAGCGTTGCTCGTCGAACTTGCCAGTCACGGGGTCCTTCACGCGCAGGCTGTATTCGCCCACGGCAAGGACGGGAATGCGAGCCTCGAAGACACCCTTGCGCAGCATCGGAACCCGGATGGGACGAACCTCACCACCGCCGGGGCCAGGAATAATGAGCTCTGCTTCGAGCGTGCGGTCGGTCACATTGGCTTCGTCGAGCGGCTCAAAGTTGACATCGTAGGCTTCGACGGTGAGCGTCACTTTGTCTTCAGCTCGGTATTGCGGTTGATCCAGGCGAGCGACGAACCGCTTATCGCTGCCGAGGGCGTGGCTCATGCCGAGGCGATAAATCAGCTGTGACCAGAATTGGCGATAGTACTTTTCGCCATACTTGCGCCGCAAACGCCAGGTCTCATTAAAGCTGAGGAAGACAACCTCTCCCTTGCCATACTGCCGAACCGAAATCAAAGGTTGCGGAGTCTTGCCGTCGCGGCATTTATCGGTGGGATGTTCGGCCAGCGCGAAGGCCTGCTCGTGTAAGGCGGCGACAGGTTGATACCAGGGCAACTTGCCGAGATTATCCCAGGCTTTGGTGTTCTCAATTTCCGTCGCACCGAGTTGCATGAATGGATAGCGGGCAGCATGCGGCGTGAGACGGGCGCGAAACTCGGGAAACTCTGGAGCGTCGCGGCGGTCCGCTTGCGGGTCAACGATGACGGGCAGCAGATCGGCGAGAGGCGTTTGCTCGATTTCTTTGGGGCCGAAGCGAGGGCCCGTGATCACGACCAAACCACCACCGAGATTGCCGACGAACTCCTTCACCATTTCGCAAAAGCGATCGTTGAGCGCTGCGCGGGGCATGTCGTCCAGAAAGAGCACGTCGTTAGCAAAGAACTCGCTTCGCTTGGGCGTGAGGGTCGGCAGGAAGAGAACATTCGCTTCACGCACGCGCGGGTCGCTGGAGGCGAGAAACGTGCGAAAGCCATCCATGCCGACGAGCTTGTCGCGATGAAAGACTTCCTTGATAAACCGCCATTCCCAAGTGGGCTCGTGGGCAACGTACATCAGCCGCAGGTAGTCGTCGATGATGTTGACTTGCCGCAGGGCATGATTGTTTTGATCGACGATTTCACCTTCGACGGGATCGACGGTGGCGGTGAATTCGAACCGGCCGGACTCTTCCGGCGTGAATGGAATTTCGAGGGTCTCGACGCCGCTTTGCAACGTAACCGTCCGCTGGCCAACTTGAAACTCGGGCAATAGCGCCGCGGAGTCGCCGCCAACCTTGCGTCCACTGACGCGCACCGTCACGCTCTGCCCCTGCAGTCCACTTTGCCGCAGCTTGACGAGCACACTGCTGCGCTCGGCCTTTTTCATTTTAGGATCGGTCTGCAAATCAACGGCCAGATCGACGGCCTCGGTCGCGCCTACGCCCACCGCATAAATAGGCACACCTAGCTTCGCCAGCGGCGTGTTGTCACCGATGCCGACCGGGGCAGTTCCTGCGTTGTGGGCAAAATCGCTGACGAGCACTACGCCGGCGAGACGTCCTGAACCGAACTGCTGACTCGTCTCTTGCAGCACGGCACCGAGAGCCGTCACTTGGCCCTTGGTCGTGAGTTGCTCGGCAAGCCAACTGCCCGAGAGCGGCTTTTCGGATTGATTGCCGGCTTCGCTCAGTTTGCGCAGTTGACTGGTGGTGTTGCCGTCGAAGACAAACGCTTCGAGTTGAATCTTGTGTTTCTCTTGCAACTGCGCGAGCGTGTTGTTGTCAGCTTTACTCAGCCACGACTGTATGTATTGCATCCGCGTGGGGGCCGTTGTTCCGCCCGTTGCGACGGGAGTTTCACCCGCTGGCGCCGATGGGATTTCCTTCAGACCTGTGGAAGCGGCGAGCGCCTTGCGCTGAGCCTCGGGCAATTGGTCGCTGATGGCCATGCTGTCGGTACCATCGAACACGACATACACCTGAGGCTGATGCTTCCGCGTGACGTGCATCTGCAGCACGGGATCGGCCAGCGTGAGGAGCAAAATCGCCAGGAGCAGACCGCGGCATACAGCGAGCACCCAGCGCGTCGGAGCTTTCGGGCCATTTTGCCATCGCAGGTAAAAGATGATCGAGAGAACTATCAGGCCGGTGGCGGCGAGAAAGACCCAAAACGGGGCATCCTGCGCCCAAGGCGCAGCGAGAGCCACATCGACCTCTTCGATCGACGTCACTCCATCCAATCCCAAAAACCAGCCCCACCAGCGATTCATCGAGTTCCAGTTTCCTCTGCTTCAGCAGCAAATTGATTTGTTAAACAGCAGCTTGCGGTCGAAACGCCGGCCAAGCCAGAACGACCATCTCGGCGAGTAGCAACAGCAGTACCGCGAGTGCCAAGTACCACCAACTGGTCTGACCACGAATGGCCGCACCCGCCAGGCTGATGTCTTCGCCCGGCTCAACCCAGCGTAAAGAACTGCCGGCCGTTAGCTCTTCGAACTTCTCGCGCGAGAGCGGCAGCAGTTCCGATTCGTCAGCTTCGCCATTCACGACGATGGGCAACTCCCACGCGGGCTTTTCTTCTGTTGGTTGCGCGCCTTCTACATTGGGATCGCGGCGATAACCGGCAACACGATACACGCCCCGCTGATACAGACCGTACAACGTGATGCCTCGCAGGTCACCGCTAATGAAGCCAATATCGAGCGATTCTGGATCGAGTTGTCGCGGCCGCGTGAGGGTTACTGCCAGATCGTGCTCGTTGGAAGGGACCGGCAACGTGAGTTGTTCGAGCGGCTGATAGTTGCGTTTGGCCAACGTCGAGCGCGTCATGTTGCGGAGCAACCGATCGAACATCAAGATCGCGTTCGTTTTCGGCAATGTGTTCCAAGAGGAAAGAAGCCCTGTGCCGACGAAAAGGACCTCGCCCTGACCTCGCTTGCTGACAACGAGAAACGGCGTTTGTGCGGAGTTATCGAAGCGGGCAAGAATTCGCGGTGCCTGTTGCTGCAAGAGTTTCTCGAGGAGTTGCGCTCGCAAATCGGGATCGGTGGGAATTGTGGCCGCAGAATCATCAGCGGCTAGTTGCGCGCCGGTTGCCGCCCACGTGAGCCACTTCGGCTGAAGTTCGGCCAGCTTGGCTTCGTCCTGTTGTTGCTGTTCTTGATCGGTGGAGTTGATCTCACCAGCCGCCTGCTTGGTCGTGAAGGCCTCGCGACGGGCGTTGGCCGCTTGCAGGAAAGTCAGTTCTTCGTCGAGTCGCTTACGAGCAGCGGTAGTGGCCTGGGTTGTTGCTTCAGCGGAGCTATCGCTTCCCACGGCTTTGAAAAAGAAAGGCTCGGAATAAAGGTCACGCAGTTCAGTCTCACCAATCGAAGAAAGTTGAAACAGTTCATCGCCGAGCAGGCTCTCAAAAGAGATGAAGAACGGCTTGGTGTTAGGGCCGGCAACCTCGGGAACTTCACCAACCAGTTCCGTGAGTGGCAGCGGCAAAATGCCGTCGCCAGCGCGCCAGGCCAACTCTTGCCAACGGAGCGGATCGAAATCGGCACCAGCGGCAATCACTAGCCGGCCACCTTGGCGCACGTAGTCACGCAGCAACGAGACGATTTCTTCGGACTGCGGCTCTTTCAACCCCGCGAGCACCACCAACCGGGCATCTTTTAGGACTTCCTGGTCGAGTTCGTTTTGTGTGAGGTGACGAATCTTGACCAATTGCCGCGGAGCATCGGTACGCGATGTCTTCGGCGCGAGCAGCTTCCGCAGGTGACGAGTTTCGCCCAGTTGATTCCGAATGGGATCTTCGGCCGTGCCAAATTGATCGACAAACACGACAGGCAGTCCGGCGACGATCGGCAAAGCCAAGAATCGTTCATTGTCAGCCGCGAGGGCATCGTTCGCTTGAATCTCGGCCTTGAGTGGCACAAAGATCGGTTTATCGGGTTCGGGAACTTCGGTGAGCGTGTTGAAGACGTACTCGAACTCAATTTCTTTGCTGCCGGCACCAGGCTCGATAGCGACCGTGCGTTCGCCAATGACGGTTTCGCCGTACGAGAGTTTCACTTGAACATCTTGGCGGGCAGAGCCACCCTGATGTTGCAGCACGACCTTGATCGTTGTGGGAGTTTCGATATCGGCGAGGCCATCCTGCACCTGCAAGTCGGAGATCCAGGTGTTCTCCCAATCGGCTGCAGAGCTGGCCGGAGCAACGGCGACGAGTTGCCAATCCTGCAGCTTTTTCAGCGCCTCGGCCGAGCGGACATCGCGCCAGTTGGTCGCTTGCTGATCGCTGAAGACGACGACTCGTTTGGCTAACTCTGGGGAAGATTCGCTGGCACGTTGCACGTCGTTGACTGCGCGCAGCATACTCGCACTGCGATCCACAAGCTCGAGTTTGCCGATCGCTTCAAGAGCGGCATCTTTGGTGTCGTAAGGATCGGGGCTGTACCCTTCGCGTGAACCACAGGCAGGCAGGATCGAGATCTTGCTGCCGGAAGGCAATTGATCGATCAGATGGCGTGCGCGGTCCTTGGCTTTATCAAGCAGTGTGCCATCGAGCCCTTCGTAGCCCATGCTCAGGCTGTTATCGATCACCAGAATCGCGTGCAAGGGCTGACGTTCATCGACGCCACTATTGCCACCGCGAGCAAAGAAAGGACGGGCGAGTACCAGGCCAAACAGGAAGACGGCAATCGTGCGCATCACCAGCAGAATGATGTCGCGCAGTTGCAGCATCCGCCGATTCCGCTGCATGGCCTCCTTGAGGAAGTCCATCGCCGCCCATTGCACCGTGCGATAGCGCCGGCGGTTGAGCAGGTGAATGATCACCGGGGCCGTGGCAAAAATTGCTCCAGCGGCCGCGAACTGCCAAGCGGTGAGAGACAAAAACGACATGCTACTTGCCCGCCTTTGCCTTCTGGCGGAAGCTCTCGATCTTGCCTTCTTGCAGAATCGGCAAGTAACGATTGGGAATCGCAAGGATGAAGCAGCCTACGCTTGTCGCGTATAACTGCCCCTCGGGACCGCCGACATGCCCATTCGTCTTGGCACCGTTGTCGCGCCACGAACCATGATGGGCGGCGTTTTTCTCGTCCAGTTCCTGTGAAGTCACCAAGTACTCTCGCAGCAGCGGATAGCATTCTTTCCATGGATCGCCATTCACCTGATAGAGGGCCTGACCAACGTAATAGAGCGTGTACGCATCGAAAGGCATGCTGCCATTGCGGTCACGGGCCTTGGGAATTTCTTTCACTGCGGCCGAAATGACATCCATGTTCTTGCCGATTCGCCAGTCGTCGTATTGGCCAAACTCTTGCATGCAGACCACGCCCGCTGCGGCCATGGCAATCGTGCCACCGCCACCTCCACGGCTGTAAGTGAATTGCCCGGGCATCTTCATTTGCTCGGCTTCAGAAGCTCGACGATCTCCCTTGGCTGCGTAATGATCTCGGACGCTCTTGATCGCCTGATCGATGACTTCCGGCGGTACTTCTAACCCGCTATCAACAGCTGAACGGAGCGCTTTGGCTTGCATGACCACCAGGCTGAGGTCGTGGCCGTTCTTCTGGCGGTGGGCTTTGTAGTCCCAGCCACCGTCGTCACATTGCACGTTGGTGATCAGCTTGAGAGCGCCATCGAGAACACGGTTTAGGCGGCGATCGCGGCTAGCAGTCATTCCATGAGCCTGACCGAGCACGAAGGTGGCCAGACCGTGGTTGTACATGTCGCGCTGGGCATCGGAGACATTGAGCAAGCCCGAGGGCTTGGCATGACTCACAACGTAATCCAGAGCTTTGTCGACTTCGCGGCCATATTTACCGCGGCCAGGGGCATGTCCAGCAGCCAGAAACGCCAACGCGCCCATGCTGACAAGGCCCAGGTCGTTTGACTTCCAATTCCCTTCCGGGCCTTGGTTGCGGGCCAGCCATTCCAGGCCGCGATCAAGGGCAGCTTCGCTGAGTGGCGTGATTTCGTCTTCACCGCTTGCGGTGGCAACTTGCCCCCAGGCGTGAGTAACCGGAGCCAAAACCAGCGCTAACGAGAGGAGGCCCAAGGCCAATATGCGGCGCAACATGCGTGTTGCCTCTCGTGGGAGGGAGTAGAGGTACGAAAAGGTGGGAAAAACCATTGTCATCAGCCAATGGTTACTTTGCTATGGCTGAGAGGCGGATTTCGTTACACGCCTGCCCAAAAAAGCGACAGCCGCGGGAAACTCGGGTCATTTCGGCGTGGGCACTAGTTCGACCACATCACGGTTCGGGTCGTGCTGGCCGCGGCCAAAAAAGGTGAAGAGCCGGTCTTTGTGAGGCACCAGCGGTCCGAGGCGTGGCAGCGTGTCGCTGAGGGAACCCAGGACCGAGGTTTCTTTCTGGCTACCATCCTCAGGATCGAGCCAGACCAGTTGCAAAGCTGGCTTGTCTTTTTGCGCAACACGCTGGGCCACCAAGATCGCCGAATCATCGACCAAGGCATAAGGCTGCAAATCGGTTATCGCCTGAAACCATTGCTGTTTGCCAGTCTGAGCATCCAAGGCAATCACCCCGGCCTCAGTGCGCGCGATGATGTTGCCGCGCGATGCCCCCCAGCAACCCACAATATCCGGCAGCAAGGTTTCCCAGTGCTCAACCCCGGTGGCAGGGTCGAGGCACAGAGTCGTTCGCGTGCCAGGTTGAGCAATGATCACTTTGCCATTAACCAGCAGTGGACGTTGGAAATCTTGCAGCACCCACCGCGGATCTTCTTCGCTGGGAATCGTCACTTGTTTCCGCACCCACCCCACTTGTCCGCGACCATCAAGGGCCAGCGTCACGCCGCCGAGCGTGACAATCAATTGATGATCGAGCGGCAAGATCTCGCAGCAGGCCCGTGCACCCCAGGTGTTGCGCAGGCGAATAAGATCACGCTGCTGCTGCAATTCGCCCGTCGCGGGATCGATTACGTTCCAGCGCAACAGCGCTTCCTGCTGTTCCTGGGTAACCAGGCTCAAGGCGATGATCTGCCCATGCAGATAGACCGGATCAGAACAAAAAAACTCGCGATCGCCGCGCTCGGTCGACCATTGGATTTTGCCGTCGGCCTTGTTGAAGCTCACGATTTGCTGACTGCGGTTGTAAAGCTGGCGGGCAAGAATTTGGTCGCGTAACACGAGCGGACGCATGGCAATCAGCGCGAAGTCTTGAGATTTCTGCATGCTTCCCTTGGGTGTTTCACTCTGCCACTTTCGCTGACCATTGTTCAAGTCGTAAGCAGCGACCTGAAAGCGATTCGTGACGTAGAGCCTTTCTCCTTCGACTGTGGCGGAGAGTTGCTTGTCTACCCAAGGGACCGAGTATTGATTCGTCTTGCGGCCCACTTCCTCCTGCGGACGTTCACCGGTCGGGCCGTCGAGCCGACTGCGTTGGTGCGCTGCATACTGCGTCGGCGGTGGTACCGGCAGCGAAGTGCCGGGAATCACATGCTTTGCTGTGCCAACGGGCGCACTCGTGCCCCGAGCGCGCATCTCAGCGACCAGCGACTCAAAGGCGGCTGCGTCGAGCTTCAATTCGTTGAACTGGACCACGTTGGTCGCCGGCGTACCGAGATCGCGACCAAGCATCGCCCCAGCGAGTCGAATTCGCGGCGCAAGTTCGCCAGCCATCGCGGGATGACGCGTGATCGCGGTTTGATAATGCACGATAGCTTCTTCGAACCAGCCATTCGACAAAGCTCGATCACCCAGCCAGCGGAGCGCTTCGGCCGATTCGGAGGTCGCACCAAACTGCACCGTAGCAAGTTCCACCGCCGTGGCATCGGCGGCGGCGATCGCCTGACCAATTCGCAACTTGGCGAGCGGCCCATAGCGCTCACCCAGGGCAGTTCGCAACTGCGGATAGTCGTTGAGTAGCAGTTGCACCGCGACGGGCAACGAAGTGAGGAGTTGACGATCTTTCACATAGGGAGCCACGCCGGGAGCCGCTTCGTGATCGACCGAGGTAATGATTCGAGCAGCATCGTCCCAGGCTTCACTCTCTAGAACGGCCTGCAGTTCGCTGGTGAGGTTGTAAGTCTCTTTGCTCAATTCCTCGACGAGCAACGGACGCCAGCCATCGCGCATGATGGTCGCGTTGGTGGAGGCTACTGCTCGGCTGGAACTTTCGCGTCGAGCGAAGGCTTCGGCCCACGAGATCATCGGTACGGTTTCGTCGACGTGAAAGAATCGCAACTGTTCGCACAGATCGAGCAACTTCGTCGGCTCTGCTGAATAGGCCCCCTGCAAAATCTCGGTGCGAACCAGAGGTTCAAGCGGAGTCAGCGATGCGCCGTAGCTGCGATGGGGTGTGTGAATGGGCGCATTCATGTAAGTGCGACGCACCGTCGACCACGGCGGCAATTGGTGCTCGAGAAACGCCTTCGCCCCTACATTGGCAATGCGTTGCAGCATGTTGACGCGAGTCAGATCACCGTCCTTGAGCGTGCCGACCAGTTGCATGGCATCGGCATGGATGGCCAATTGATCAGCGACCGGAAGCTTGCCCAACGCGGGTTCATCGAGCAGCATTTCTAAGAGCGGATAACCAAGCTCGCGCGTAGTGCTGCTGCCGAGCGTGCTTACCGCGCAGGCGATGCGCCAGTCTTCGTCACTCACCTCTACAGGCTTTTTGCCGAAGATATCTTCCTTCCATTTGTCCAGATTCGTTGCCGTCGGTGCGGCAACCGCTTGGGCTTGGAGTTGCTCATTGACCAAGTTGCTGATGGCTGCTAACTCGCGCAACTCAATGCGCTCAATCGTTCCTTTCACATCCTTGCGTTTGCCGACGAGTGACAGTCCTAGAGAATCGATGCCACCGGCAACGGACTCTCGGACAAAATCAGGCTGCCCCCAGTTCTTGCCATCGGAAGAGATCCACCAGCGCAACGTGCCACAGCCATAACCGATCTTGAGCCAGAACGTCTCTGGATTGGCGCATGGCTCGGTCTGCTCCGAGAACGGGGGCGAGGAAAGTTCCGCGTCGTTGTCGACCCAGCGCGACTTCACCACCGGGCGATTGGTGGTTGTGTTGCGCATCAGCCGAATGCACTCGTTGGGATGTCCCTTGCGGCCGAGATAAACAGCGCAGCCCGGAGTGACGTCCTTCAGCTTGACCACAACTTGCTGCAAGCCCGGTTGCGGGAGTGGGGTCCAGCACCAGAGATGCTTTTCGGAGTTATTGGCTACAAATGTCAGTGAGCCATCGTCGTTCGCCTTTGGCTGCAACACTTCAGGCTGTGACGATGTCCATTTCAGATCGCCAGGACGGTCGGTTTCAAACGCAATTTTTTGCGGCGGATCGAGCAGCGGGGCATCGGTGCTGCGGAGTAGTTGCAACGCATAGAACGTAGCGCGACCTTCAAAGTAAACATCATCGGGCGGTCCCGCGAGCGGAGCGCTGACGAGCACGATGTCGCCGCGGCTGAGAATTACTTGGCCATTGTGATAGCGCAGATCGAGCGGACCGCCGAATCGCATCTCGGTGCGATGACAGCGAAAGTCGTCGCTCGAGGTAAGCGACAGCGTATCGGGCTTGGCGGTTTTGGGCTTGCGAGTCGTGGTATAGGCCACCCAACGCGAACTCTGATCTTGATAGTAAACGAGCGTAACACCCTGGTTGCCGTGATACAGATGAATCTGCAGTTTGTGATAGTTCTCGAGAGACATTCGCAGGAACGAATCGGCAAGCCACGGCGACTTGAGCCGCGCGCGTCCTTCGATGGCCGCACACTTACCGAACTGCGTATCGACTTCATGCAAGCGATAACTGCCATCGGGGGCCGACTCAAACCAAGGCTGCAACTGCTCGCGGCGAACAATCTCCTTCGTCAAATCGAAACGCTCGAACGCAACCTGCTCGAACTTCGGCGGGACCGCTTGCGATTCGACCATCGCTTGCCAAGGCAACGGTGGGGGCACTGCGGATTTCGAATTTGTTTTTGCGGCTTGGTTCTCCGGTGCTTTGTTAGTCAACTCAGCTGGTTTAATGCCGCGAGGATCGTTTTTCTCAAGTTTGCTCGGCGCGGCATCGCCGGCTGGTTTGTCAGACGGACCAGCCTCGCCACTCTTCTCAGCCGAAATCTCGTCCTTCAACTGAGGATTTTCGGCAAGTTCGGCTGGCTTCCACATCGAGCGCACGGCAAAGCCGACGAGGCCGATGGCAGGAACTGCAATCAGCAGGAGGAGCACTAGCAATCCGACGTAAGACCGCTGAGGTTGTTGCGCGCGGGCTCGCGCGGCAATTGCAGCGGGCGAGAGCTTGAGGCGGGCCATCGCGGTTTGCAGATAGCTTTCGAAATGAATCTGGCCGGCGAGCGCTTCGCGCAGGGCGGGAGATTCTGCGAGACGACGCTGCAGAAGTTCAATTTCCTCCAGTGTTAACTCTTCCGGCATTTTGTCGTCGAGTAGCTGTAACAGTTCTTGATCGGTCATTCGCTACCCTTTAGTCGACTATCGAGGCACTGCTTGAGCGCCAGCCGGGCGCGATGCACGAGCAGTCGCACCGCGCCTTCACTACGGCGCAAAGTGCTCGCAATCTCAGCCATCTTCAATTGTGCACGATAGCGCAGGTCGATTGCTTGCTGAGCGCTCGGCCCCAGCGATTCGAGACACGCGGGCAGGCCCTGCAATACGTCACTGTGCTTTTCCGTGCGGTCGTTAACCATTTGATCGAGTTCCAAGCACAACTCGGTCCAGGCAACTTCGCGGCGCCGCGAGATTCGCTTCACATGTTCGCGCAGCAGGTTGCGGGCAATGCCGATCAGCCACGGACCAACTTGGACCGCTCGCGAGAGTTTTTCTCGCCCCTGATAACAACGCAGGAAGGTCTCTTGGCAAAGATCTTCGGCATCGGTCGAATCGAACAATCGAGCGCGTAGGTAGCCGTAAACCGTGTGCTGATAAAACTCAACCAGCGACGTGAATGCGTTTTGATCGCCCCGCTGGGCGGCCAGCACCAACCCATGATGAGGCTCCGCGGTGGCGGCATTGTTGGCCTGCGCGTTGTTGGCTGCCGCGTTCTCGTCCTCGCGCGTCGGCGCACCTGTGCCGAGCACCAAGGCGGCGGCTTCCATTCTTCGCGCGGGTGGCGGGGACGATTCCATGGAGGATTACAAACTTCCAGGCAAGAACCAAATCAGAGAGGCGGGTTACAAGCAGGTGGGCGTGTGGCTGCGGGTTCGTCACTAGGTGACTCCGCCTGCCGCACATTTATCTTAGTCCGGCTTTCCCATCTCTCGCAATCAACTGGTCACTGGCGGCACAATTGTTACCAGCGGCACAGCTCGCCGCCGGGCACTGTCTAATTTTTCACCTTAGTTTGTTCGAGAAAGGCGTGAATCGACTTGCCTAATGCGCGGCCATAGGCCTGATAGCCTTCCTGGGTACTTTGCGGCGTGTTGTAGCTCGTTTCGAGTGTGACCGCGACCGCCGGCTGCTTGGTGTTGAGCGTCACCCAGTTCTTGCTGATTTCGCGCCATAGTGGATGATAGCCCGGGCCGCTTTCTTTAGTCTTGTCGGACAGGCCCAACTTCTCTTTGCCGAGGAACATCCGCGCGGATTCAATCCAAGCCTCTTGTAGCGCGGCTCGCTCTTTGGAAAGCAGCGACGGCGGGCTGATAAAGAAGAACGGCTTCAGGTCATTGGGCGCGGGGTTGTGCAGATCAATAAACAGGTCGAATTCACCCGCTTCATCCAGTTCGTGAATGCCCAACTGCGCCGCGCGGACTGCCGCGAACACGGGCTCGCTGCTCCAATCGCGATTGTGGTCGTGGGGCTTTTGGTCTTTGCCACCGGCGCCGAGTTCGACGTTGTCGACATCCATGATCGGCACATACACGATGCGCGTGTTCTCGCGCAATGATTTCGCCGCAGCATCGTCCGAACTGAGCCAATCGACAAAGCCCGCACCAACCCAGCGAGCACCAGATTCCCAAGCGTGTTGTCCAGCCTGCAACCAAATACCGCGACGCTTCTCATTTTCCTTTGCTGCCGGTTCCCAACGTAACGCGGGAATCTCTTTACCACCCTTGGTCGTTGCTAAGACGAATTCCTTGGCACCAACATCCTGCTTGATCGTTCTTGAAACGAGATCCTTTGCGTCACTCAATTGAAAAGGTGGCCCCCACGCCAGCCAGACTTCTTCTTGGTCAAACTTCAATGGATAGACCACGCGGTCCGACTGAATCTTGCCCATCTCGGTTTGCTGCCAAGTTTTGCCGTCCAGGCTGTAGCTAGCACGATAAGGGCGAGCGAAGTCCATTCCTTTCACAATCAATTGAATGGTTTCGCCGGGCTTGATGCCGCTCAGGCGAAAACTCCACCAGCACTCCCAGCCGGCATCCTTGTAAGGAGAGGGACGGATCATGATGTGCCGCGATGTTTGATCGATCGATTCGACGGCGGCGGAACCACCGGGAAAATCGGTACTAATTCCCAAGTCTGTCGAGACGACGAGCGTGGTGCACAGGAGGGCAGCAGCGAAGGACGCGACCATGATTGGTTCCCACAAAACCTGGTTCAAGACTCGTGTGACAGGCCGTGTCACCCAATTGCTAAAGTCTAACGATTGTCGCAGTCATTGCGCAAGCAATTCCTGTAACGGGTCCTGGGCCGCCGGATAGGCGTTGCAAATGTTAGAGGCCCGATATTCCTTCCGCCGATGGAAGGGGAGAGAGCCCGCTCACCGTCCGATGACGGTCCTGCCTCCCTCCTATCTCGGAAAACTGCGATGCGACTTCACAGGCTTTCGATCTTGGCATTCCTGGCATTGGCCGTCTCCGGACAGATCAACGCCTCGCGCGCAGCCACTCCGAAGAGCACCGCCACTTCTTGCGAGGCGATCCAACCGAATTGTGCAGCACAGCCTCTTAACTGTGCTCCACCCAGTTGCGAGGCACCTCCCGAGAAACCGTGCAAGCCGCCAGCGGCGCCGCCGGTGTATGCAATGCCGCAGCCCATGGGCATGTTCGTTCAGCCGCAAGGAGCCGGTCCGATACGCGGACCCGTGAATCAAGCGGGCATCGAAGGGGCGGAAATTACGTTCCCTCAGCTGAGCCTGCGGATGCCGTCGATCCGCTTTCCGGGCGTCGCCAAGTATCGCTCGAATGCACAGATGGAACTGGCCCCAAATGTAGCGCCATTCGTTGAATCGGCCCCAGCCGCAGCCCCGATGATGGCTGCCCCAATGATGGCTGCCCCGGCTGCAGCTCCCATGATGGCTGCTCCTCAGATGGCGATGCAGCCCATGGCGGCCCCGCAGATGATGCAAATGCAGGCCATGCCGGCTCAAGCGCCGATGATGGCCCCGCAGCAGATGATGCTCGTGCCGATTGTTCCGCAGCAGGCAATCCAGCAGCCTCCGCAGGCACCTCCCTATACTCCGCCGCAGAATTCGCCACCCCCAGCGAGTCCGTATCGCGCCCCTCAGTGCGATGCGCCGCAATATCAGGCTCCGCAATGCGATGCGAATGGAGCCGCCTATGTCGACCCACTCGAAGACAAGCTGCGTCAGATTCAAGCCGCCGAGCGCCGCCTGCAGCAACAAATGGCGGAACTGCAGCGTGTAATGCAACAGTTGCCAGCCGGCACGACCGCCGCGCGCCCGGTCGAGAATCGCTCGATTCCTCTGCGGCCGGTGGTTCCCAACAGCGTGCGGCCCAGCGAGCCAATTTCGCCGCCCCAACCTCCCCCGGATTTTGGTCAGCGTCAGTTTCAGCCGACCGTTCAATACACGGCCCGCCCAGCGACTTACTACAGCGAACCGCCGCCAGCCCCGGTCGCGAATCAGGTCATTCGCGAGCCCTCGCAGCCCCGCGCCACCATCACCGGTTTCAACCGCTGACCCCGAATTGCCAATCAGCAAAAATGTTGTACACTTAACTGGACCTCAACGGGCGGCTAGCTCAGTTGGTTAGAGCACCATGCTCACACCGTGGGGGTCGCTGGTTCGAGTCCAGTGCCGCCCATTGCACTCTTTGCCGCAGTTACTGCGGCGAGAGTGCATAAAGTTGAATCAGCCCTGTAAGGTGCTGATTCAGCCCGACCCAAAAAGCGACCCGTAAAGGGTCGCTTTTTTTATGCATTGCTGGCCTGCTGCGAGCTCTTGGCAGTCAAGTCGCGGCACTCATGATGTACGGGCAGGCTCGTCGCTGGCCAATAGCTCGGCCAGCGAAGCGAACCGAGTGAGAGGACCGACGAGTTCCTCGAGACCCTCGGCCCGCAGCACATCGCGCACGGGTCCGTGAGCCTCGACGATTTTAAAGTCGATACCGCAAGCAGCGAACTCCTCGTGCATTCGCCGCAGCATGCGAGCGCCGGCCACATCCACGTAAGGCACGTTCGATAGGTCGCCAATCACGCGCCACACACCGGTTTGAGACTTGGCTCGTAAGCGAACAGCGTCCAGCACATGATCGACGTTGAAATAGAGGAGTGAAGATTGCACCCGGAACGCAATCACTCCGATCAGAGGCTCATTGCTCGCATGGCGGGCGATGTCCGAAAAGCGGTTGGTCCCGGGGATGCGACCCAGAAACGCCACATGTGGGCGCGAAGTGCGGGCTAAAAGCATCAACACCGAAGCCAACACGGCGATTAACACGCCATCGAGTACGCCCATCAGCAACACACCCGCAAATGCTACTGCGGCAGCGGCAAAGTCCAAGCGACTCGCTCGCCACAGGTGATGCAGTTCTTTGAGGTCGATCAAGCCCTTGACCGCTACCAGTACAACTGCCGCCAGAATGGTATCGGGCAACGTCCGAAAGAGGCCGGTGAGGAACAGCAGAACACAACAAATCGCCGCCGACGCAAAGACAAGCGACAGTTGGGTGCGAGCGCCGGCGCGCTCATTGACGGCTGTCTGCGACAGTCCGCCGGCGAGCGGATAGCCCTGAAACAACCCGGCGAACAAACTCGCGGCGCCCAGACCAAGCAACTCCTGGCGAGAATCAACGTCATACTTGTGCTGAATCGCAAAGGTCCGAGAGATATTGTCAATAGTTGTGGATGGTGGAATTGAATTAGGCGGCGGCTTGGTCGAGGGGTAGGCCGTCTTGGAAGACGACTCCGCGGATGACATCGGGGAGGAGTTGAGCGCCGTTGAGTAGTCGCCAGCCGCGCGCGGCGCTTTCAGCGAGCTTGAACATCATGGTCAGCGAGGCGATGCGACTGCCGTTGCCTTTGGTGCGACGATGCCGCAGGCGAATGGTGGCGAACGTCGACTCGATTGGGTTCGTAGTTCGCAGGTGCCGCCAATGCTCCGCAGGAAAGTCGTAGAACGTGAGCAGCACGTCGCGGTCCTTGGCCAGGCATTCCGTGGCCTGTGGATATTTGGCTTGATAGTCGGCCACGAAGGCGTCGAACGCTTTGCCGGCCGCTTCGCGCGTGTCGGCCATCCAGATTTGATGCAGCATGTCTTTCGCTTTCGGTTGCTTGTTCTTCGGTAGCTTATCGAGAACATTGGCAGTCTTGTGTACCCAGCAGCGTTGCACTTTCGTGGCGGGAAAGATCTCGGCGAGCGCTTTCCAGAAGCCGAGGGCACCATCGCCAATCGCTAACTTGGGCGCCACGGCCAGGCCGCGGCGCTGCACATCGAGCAGCAGTTCTCGCCACGATTGAGCGCTCTCGCGATGGCCGTCCGTCATGGCGATCAGCTCTTTTTTGCCGTCTTTGGTGGCTCCCATCAGCACCAGAATGCACTGCCGATCCTCTTCCAGACGAATGTTCGTGTGAATGCCATCGGCCCAGACGTAGACGTATTCCTTCCCCGTGAGGGAACGCGCGGACCACTCGCGATACTCCTGTTCCCAAACGCTCTTCAGCCGCGTGACGGTCGTTGCCGAGAGCCCCGGACACTCCGGCCCGACGATCGCCGCGAGCGCGTCGTGGAAGTCGCCCGTGCTGATCCCCTTGAGGTACAGATACGGAATCAACTCCTCAATGCTCTTGGTCTTCCGCAGATACGGCGGCAGCAGCTTCGAGTGAAATCGTTCGCCGTCGCCAGCCTCGCGCCGATCATGCACGCGTGGCTGCTCGATGGCCACTTCGCCCACCCCCGTGACGATCTTCCGCTCCGGCAAGTGCCCATTCCGAACGACCTGACGACGGCCCCGCTCATCAGTCACGTGTGCGTGCTGGTCGATCCATTCCGCAACCTCGGCTTCAATGGCCTGCGCGAGCATCTGCTGTGCTCCTTGCCGAAGAATCTCGTGCAGCGATTCCCGAGACCCTGGCAACGCAATCGTCGATCCGTTAACTTCCTGCATGGTGGTGTGCTCCTTGGTGAAAAAGGTTCTTTTGCAAAACACTTTCTCGCCAAGCACACCGCCTCTTTCAATCACTCAACGTCCACGACTTTCGGTTATATCTCAAGGTCCGAGCGGCTGAAACACTCTCGATGTAGGACAACAAGAAGCAGGCACAGGCCAGGCGAACCAGTTGCCTTCCTGCCGAGAGCGAAAGGTCGGCAGTTTGAAAGACCTTCCACTGCAGCCCCGGCAGTCCTGCCGGAATCTCACCGACAATCTTCACGCCCAACCGATCGAGACTGAACAGCCAGACCGCCAGCAATGATAGGGCGACGATGAACAAGGGGACCGGGCGTCCGGGGTAAAGTTTTGCGCCGGCCAGCAACAGCCCAATGGCGATCGCGCCCACCGTGAGAGTGAGCACGTGGGTCGAATCGACTTGTTGAATCAGCAGCCCAATGCGCTCGAAGAAGTCATCGCCCCCACCGCGTACCCCCAACAGCTTGGGCAACTGCGTGGTAGCGATCACGAGCGCGGCGCCTGCTTTGAATCCTGTGAGAATGCTCTCGGAAATGAAATTCACCAGGACGCTCAAACGGAACAGCCAGGCCAGCGCGAACACCGCAGCCATCAAGAGCGCCGTTTGCGAAGCCAACGCAGCGAGCCGCTGCTGATCGCCCGCCACCAGTTCCATGAGCGAGACACCTAGCAACAGCGAAATTGCCGAAGTGGGGCCGATCGCCAGGTGTCTTGAGGAACCGAAGAGCACATAGCCCAGGCCGCCAAGCAGGTAGCAGTACAAACCCATTTGCGGGGGCAACCCGGCTAATGATGCGTACGCCAGCGACACTGGGACTGCGTAGGCAGCCAGCGTGATGCCCGCCACGAGGTCCGGGCGCAGCCACGATCGCTCATAGCTTGGCAGCCAATCGAGGATCGGCAGCAGTTGGCGAAGTCTCATGTTGTAGCCATTGGCTTTCACTGCTCGCGCTCGGAAACGAGGGGCGCTCCTGAACGCGCGTACGATCAGCGCGCTCTAGTTTCTTCCCACAGACGAAATCCCCCCAGGAATGCATGAGCGTTGTTTCCCTGGCGGCAATGAGGAGGCAGCTCCGAAAGCTTCTTCGCGTTGCCTCCTCCTAGCACCACGTCATCGGGATGTATCGCGTCGATTAGACGCTGGACGATGAACTCGATATGTCGCTGCCACTCTTGCTGACCCAGGCGAGCGAACCCTTGGGCTCCCACATAATCTTCAATCTCTCCGTCGCGATACGATAGATGCCCGAGTTCCATCGGTACGACTACCCCGTCGGCGATCAAAGCGGATCCAAGTCCCGTACCCAGCCCTAAGAAGAGCATCAGCCCACCCTGGTAACTGCCGAGGGCCTGCATCGCCGCATCATTGAGCAGTTTGACAGGGCAACCGAAGGCAGACAGAAAATCAAACCCGATCCATCCTGAGGCAAGATTGTGCGGCTCGGAGGCAATCTGACCACGACGAACGATGCCCGGATAGCCGATGGAGATCACATCGTATTGCCAGCCCTTGGCAATTTCTTTCACACCTTGGACCATCCGCTCGGGGGTTAACGTATTGCCCGAGCGAAATCGTCGTTGTTCGGCTTCTCCTTGCAACAGGATCTTGACGTTCGTTCCACCGACATCGACGGTCAAGATTTTCACTACACATGCTCCACATCAACAGCCTGGGGCCAGTGCCACACATTGCAATGCCCCCAAACGCATCGGGATTGCAAAATAGAGGCCGGGGGTTTTGTTTCACTGGCAATGACGGATCGGGATGATCAGCAAACGATGGGGCAGGTGATGAGCCCTGCTCTGTATTCTAAACACGAGTATCTGAACACGAGCCACGACAAAGAACTAGCTGCCCGAGGGTTAGTTGGCATTCGGTTTGCCTATGTCGTAATGCAGAACATCTTTCCATGCTCTCCCGTGGTGCCCACATGAGTCCCGCTGTGATCGTGACGACAATTCTCAACCGTTCTGCTCCAGACGGCGATATTCCCACTGCCAGTTCTGTCCCGCTCGATATTCAATCGATTGCAGTTCAAGCATTGGCGGCAGACCCGATATTCCGCAGTCGCTTGACGTTGTGCGCGATTCAAATCGAAGTCGAAGGTGACAGGCTGGTGCTAAGCGGTCATTTGCCGTCGTTTTATCTCAAGCAACGATTGCAAGAAGTCGTGCGGCACCTCGACGGTGTACGAGATGTCGAGAATCTCGTGGAAGTGGCAATGCCCTGAGTCGGGCGGCAAACGGGAAGATGTGCCAATCCAGAACTTGGTGTGCGTTTCCGCACCTGAGTGACACACCTCGCAAGCTTCCACGAATACGCTGGCCGTTTCGGCAAATCAGCATTCAACCAATCTTCCCCTCTTGGTGTCTCGCGATGTTTGTCGCCGCTGCGTCGAGTTGTTAACGATGAAGGTGCGCAGCCCAAGCGAATTGAGGCGCAGCGAACATGAACTCCGCAAATCGTTCAAATCACCAAGTTTGCGGTGGGGCAGGGTGCAAGAATAAAGCGTTGATATTTCCGTTGGAGGATCTGCTACCTAGGAATGGGGCGATTCCTCAGTTCGCTGCGCCAAGCACCTGCGTGGAAGATGGACATGGTCCATTCACTTTCTGGCGCGCTACGCAGATTCCCGGTACCTGACTACTCCGTCTCCTCCCCGCGCGGCCGCGATGTTTGACATCGACTCTCGCGCAACTAGCTTTGCCTGACCTCGCGGAAGGCCGAACTTGACGGCCATCGACCAACAGGTTGCACCGAGTTGCTGACTCGAATGGGAGAGGACGCGAGCCCCGAGGCTACGCGACAATCGCATGCAGGCGTTGATAGTTTCCGATGTCGAAGCCCGCGCACTCCCGCTGCAAGTGAGCTTGACCGAACTGGGCGTTGATTGCCCACGGTCGAGTATTCTAAGAGTGGCGGAAGCGATCGCCGCTTTGCGAGCAGGAAAAACCTTTGAGCTTGTCCTGCTCGTGTGCCCAGAAAACTACAGCGAAGCGATTCGCCAGGTCGCGCTGTTTCGCCAAGTCACGCGCACGCCGCTCCTCGTGGCTGGTTCTACGTCGCAAGTCAATGAAATCCTCGGTTTGATTCGGAGCGGCGCGAGCGACTATCTCGATCTGCAAGGCAACGTGGCCGCCGATCTCACGACCATCGTCCGCCGCTTGCGAACCGAACACACGGGCAGCGAAGGACGCTTGACTTGCGTGCTGTCGAGCAGCGGCGGCTGTGGGGCGAGCACGTTGGCAGTAAATCTCGCCGCCTCGCTCGGCACGCTAGAAGCACCGGCCTGCCTAGTGGACTTGAACTTTCGTGGCGGCGACCTGGCCACACTTTTAAACTCCCGGCCGCGGCACACGCTGGTGGATCTGTGTTGCCAGGGGCAACGCTTGGACGAAGCGATGTTTCAGCAAGCCCTGGTGCATCACTCGCCCACGCTCAAACTGCTTGCCGCACCGCCGCTGTTGACTCGCTTCAGCGGGATCGATCTCGATGCCGTCGCCCATGTGCTGCGGCTTGCCCGCACGAGCTTTCGGCACTTGCTGGTCGACTTGGAAGACACTTCGCATCCCGAACAAGCGCACGCCATTCGCAGCTGCGATCAGCTACTGATTTTGCTGCGGTTGGATTTCCCCTGCCTCTTGCGAGCTCGGCGCATCGTCGACGAGTTGCGCGACGATGGCGTCGAAGCGAACAAGATCCGCCTAATCGTCAATCGCCTGGGAAATCCCAAGTCCCTTTCTCAAAAGCAGGCCGTCGAAGCGCTCGGCATGCCGATTTTTCACTCGTTGCCGGACGACGACAGCGTGATGTTGACCTCGGTTAACGTCGGCAATCCCGCGGTGCTGGAAGTGCCAACCGCGAAGATCTCGAAGGCGTACCGCAAACTGGCCGAAATGCTTGCTGCGTAAGGGAAGAACATCACATGGCTCCGAATTCAACATTACCCGCCGAGTCGCGTAGCGAGCACTCGCCGAAAACGGACGTTCGCGGCGATTTAGGTCGCGGCGACGTCGACCAGCGCCTGCGGCAACTCAAACAAGAGTTGCACCAACGGCTGGTGCAAAGCATCGACCTGACGGCACTGCGCACGATGGACGAACAGCAACTGCGCCACGAATTTCGCAAAGGTGCCGAAGAGCTCTGCCGGCAACGGCCCGACTTGCTCGGCCTCGCCGAACGGCGGCGCATCATTGAAGAACTCATCGATGAAACCCTGGGACTCGGACCACTCGAGCCGCTGCTGCGCGATCCCACCATCTCTGACATTCTGATCAACGGTCCGCGTCATGTCTTCATCGAACGAAATGGCAAGCTGCAACCCGCCGGAGTGATGTTCTATAGCGACGAGCATCTGCTGCAAGTGGTGCAAAAGATTGTGAGTCGCGTAGGCCGACGGATCGATGAATCGAGTCCGATGGTCGACGCCCGCTTGCCAGACGGCAGCCGCGTGAACGCGATCATTCGCCCGCTGGCGCTCGACGGCGCGCTCGTCTCGATTCGTCGCTTTGGTGAGCAACCATTGCAGCATTCCGATTTGGTCGCAAAGGGAAGTCTCTCAGCTGAAATGCTCGGGTTTCTTGCGGCATGCATTCAAGCTCGTTTGAACGTCTTGATTTCGGGCGGTACCGGCAGCGGAAAAACTACCTTGCTGAATATCCTCTCACGCTTCATTCCGCCCAATCAGCGGATTGTCACCATCGAGGACGCCGCCGAACTGCAGTTGCAGCAGCCCCACGTCGCCCGGCTGGAAACGAGGCCCGCGAATCTGGAAGGGCATGGCGCGGTGAATACTCGCGACTTGTTGCGAAATGCGCTGCGGATGCGTCCCGATCGTATCATCGTGGGCGAATGTCGCGGTGGCGAAACGCTCGACATGTTGCAAGCCATGAACACGGGCCACGATGGCAGCTTGACGACGATTCACGCCAACAGTTCCGGCGACGCGCTCAGTCGCCTGCAGTTGCTGGTCGGCTTGTCGGGCAGTGATGTCCCCATGTGGTACATCGATCGGCAGATTGCGTCCGGAATTCAGTTGGTCGTCCACGTCGCGCGATTGGCCGGCGGCGTGCGTAAGATCGTGCAGATTTCCGAGGTGCAGGAACTGCAGGGGGACTCGCTGCAGTCGACCGACTTGTTTCGCTTCGATCAAACCGGCTTGAACGAAGCGGGGGAAGCGCAGGGTGTGTTTCGCGCGACCGGCACCGTTCCGCGCTGCTTGGAAAAGTTGAAAGCGCACGGCCTGAACCTGCCACCTTCGTTTTTTGGAAGTCCCCAGCCTGCTATGCCGGCCGCGCCTCGTCGGCCGGCGGAGGTTTGCACATGAGCTCGCTCTATGTTACCTGCCTGATATTCGTCAGTGTTTCGCTGTGCATCGTCGGCGTGGGAATGTTGATCGTCGATGTGTTCCTGCGCGATCACAGTCGCATTCGCGCTCGCATGCAAGAAGCGTTCGGCGATGAAATGCAAGAGCGAGCCAAGAACTCGCCCCTGTTCAAAGACTTGCAAATGACCGAGCCCGACGAGCAGTTGAATGTCGCCACGTTCATGCTGCGGCTGCAAACCTTCATCGATCAAGCTGGGTTGCAATGGACCAGCCCGATGTTGCTCGCTGCAACAGCCGTAGCCGGCTGCGTGACGGCGATGATTACCATCGCAATCACGCGCAGTCCTTTGCTGGCAGGAATCGCCGCTGCGTGCACACTTCCTGTACCGCTGTTGGTAGTGTGGCGACGGCGCGAACAACGCCGCGCGAAACTGTGCGCACAGTTGCCTGATGCCTTCGATGTGATGAGCCGCGCACTACGCGCGGGTCAATCCGTCACCGGCGCGTTTCAGGTGATTGTCAGCGACTTTCCGTCGCCCATCAAAGATGAGTTTGCCTTCTGCTACGAGCAACAGCACTTGGGCATTGCGCCGGAAGTAGCGCTCCGCGATCTGGCCCGGCGGTCGGGCGTGATGGAGTTGCAAATCTTTGTCGTGGCAATGGTCGTCCATCTTCGCGTCGGCGGCAACTTGTCCGAGTTGCTGACCAAGCTCTCGGCCATCCTGCGCAAACGGGCGTACATCCTCGGTCGTGTGCGTGCACTTACTGGCGAAGGACGGCTGCAAGCGGTCGTGCTCACGGCCTTACCGATGGTGGTGTTCGCGGCGCTATACATCCTCAACCGCGAGTACGCCCAAGTGCTGCTCGATCGTCCCTGGCTACTGGCGGGCTGCCTTGGGTCCCAAGGTATCGGCGGAGTTTGCATTCATCGCTTGATGCAAATCGACTACTAACATTTCTCGGAGTATGGTCATGTTTGAATCATTCGATCCCCTGCTGATTCAATGCTTCGTCTACGTTGTCGTCACTGGTGCGATGCTCGCGGGCGTCTATTTTCTGGCCGATCACGATGGCCGCGTGCGCAACCGCCTGGGAGAATTGCGAGACCAGGAGCGCGAACGGGCCGACCAACTCAGCAAGTCTCGCGGCATGCTAAAACTGCTCGTGCCGATGCTGCCCCACGTTACTGAAGTGTTGTTGCCCAACGATGAGCAGACGCGCACGCGGCTGCAAGCGAAACTCAGTCGCGCGGGCATTTATTCGAATACAGCGCTCTCGACCTACTTCACCATCAAGCTGATTTTGATGGCGGGGCCCCTGCTGGTGGCGGTGGTTCTGGGTGGATTATCGATCATCCCGTTGTGGTCAGCGCTCTTGATCGGCGGTTGTCTCGGTCTGTGCGGCATCATTGCGCCGGGCCTGTGGCTCGCGCGGCGTCAGCAGCGGCGACATGCCATCTTGCGCAAATCGCTGCCCGATTTTCTCGATCTGATCATGGCTTGTCTTGAAGGTGGCCTCAGTATGCAGGCGGCCCTGCGGCAAGTTTCCGACGAACTTCGTACCGCGCATCCGGTGCTCGCGGGTGAACTGCTGCTGGTCAGCCGCGAGATGGAATTGGGCCGTACACTCGAGCAAGCACTGAATCACCTGGCCGAACGCACAGCACTCGACGAGCTTCGTACGCTCTGCACATTCGTAGCGCAAGCCACCAAGTTCGGTACGACCATGGCTGATGCCGTCGCGCAG
Source organism: Anatilimnocola aquadivae (assembly GCF_049819085.1). Taxonomy (GTDB): domain Bacteria; phylum Planctomycetota; class Planctomycetia; order Pirellulales; family Pirellulaceae; genus Anatilimnocola. The sequence continues at coordinate 4,855,874 of NZ_CP187419.1, read as the reverse complement.
CTGGCCATCGTGCTGCGTTCGCAGCGCGAGCATCGAGCAGAAGAAATGGCCCAGCAAGCAGCAGTGAAGATTCTGTTTCCCACGCTGCTGTTTATCTTTCCAACCGTTTTCGTCGTGCTGGCCGGTCCGGCGGCAATCCAGATTCGTGAGAGCCTGACGCATACGGCACATCCAGCGTCGCCTGTCACACGCAAGGAGCACTAAGCATGCGTTTTCACTCACAGAAGCGATTTCGCCGCGGCGCGGCGGCCACCGAACTGGCCATTCTGTTGCCGCTGCTGATTGTGTTGTGCCTGGTCGCCGTCGATTTGGGCCGCTATGCATTTGTCAGCATCGCGCTGGGGAATGCGACCCGCGTTGGTGCCGAGTGGGGCGCGACCCATCGCTACGACGTGGCGACTGATGCCTTGTGGCGCGCACGCCTCGACGATGCCATCCGCGCGGAGTTCACGGCCGAGGCTGATATCCAACCTGCGATGCTCACTACCGACGTCGACCTATTCGCCGACAGTTACACGCTCTCGCGGATCGAGGTCACGTCACAGTATCCATGGAACACGATCATCACCTGGCCCATGATTCCGCGGCCGTTGATCTTGGAAAACAAGTCGGTCGTCCGTCGCTATCGCTAGGGAACATTGTATGTGGAACAAGCGAAACTGCCGCTGTCAGCGGCGTGGCGTCGCAGCCGTGGAAGGCGCGATCATCCTCTCCGCGTTGTCGCTATTGCTGATTGGCATGCTGGAGCTATCGATCCTGCTCCTCAATCACACGGCGATGGCGGAAGGGGCCCGACGTGTCGCGCGCACTGCCATTGTGCGTGGCGACCGGTGCAACACGGCGGTCGAGTGGGGGCCGGGCGAAATCACGATCGCTGGCAATTCAGACCATCCCGCTGCAGAAACGCTCCGCGAAATGCTCTTCACGCTTAATCCGGCGCAAGTGCAACTTCAGGTCCGCTGGTTGGACAACGACAACCAGGCCGGCGATCGCGTGCAGGTGATTGTGCAGCACACGCATCAACCCATCGTGCCGGCCTGGGGTTGGAACACGGGACTCGTGCTGCGGGGCAGTTCGACCATGCAGATTGCTCATTGAGAGATAAAATCATGAAACGCAAATACTCAGCACGTTTACAGGCTTCCCGCCGTGGCAAAGTATTGTTGCTGCTCGTCATCACCCTGCCCGCGCTGTGCGGCATGATCGGTCTGGTGATCGACGGCGGATTATTGATCTGCGGATCGAGAGAACTGCAGCATGCAGCCGACTCGGCCGCGACCGCTGCTGCCACGGAGAAGCGGTGGGGCAAAACAAACGCACAAGCTCTAGCCGTCGCAGAACAGTTCGTTCACACCCACCACGGCATGTCCACCGTCAGTGTCGAGCTTCATTCGCCGCCCACGAGCGGGCCCAACGCGGGCTCCGCCGATCATATCGAGATCATCCTCACGCGCCAGCAGACGACATTCTTCATGCGCATTCTGAATGGCCGGTCGGCGGAAACCATCTCGGCCCGCGCGGTTGCCACCTGCGAAGCGAGCGAGATTCCCGCCGCCATCGTGGTGCTCGATCCCGGTCCGCCGGCGTTTCAAGTTTCGGCGTTACCGCCGTTGTTGCCCCCGCTGCCAGCGATCCTCGGCGGCATGGAAGTGCTCGGTGTCGGCAAAGTGGAAGTGAACGGCGCGGTGCATGTGAATACGGAATGGGGCGGCGTGGACGAGAACAACGCAGTGATCGGAGAGCCGGCGGGCTTGCTCGGCTTGTCGCATGCCGTGGCGGCAACTCCGTTGGTTTCGCTCTCGAAATTGAAGGCGCGCGAACTGCGCGTCGTGGGAGGTGTCGATCGCTTGAACAACTACGGTAAGTTGCTTGGCAGCGATCCGCCGGTACTGCAGGCTGGGCGACTCCCCGTGCCCGATCCCTTCCGCACGTTGCCCGTCCCGACACTCGCCAGCGATCCCACCAATGTGAAGGCCACCATGCACGGCGGCCGCACGATCATTGGTATCCCGCTCATCGGCCCCACCATCACGCTGCAACCCGGCGTGTACGACTACATCGAAGTCATCTCCGGCAAAGTCGTCTTTCAGCCGGGCGTCTACATCCTGCGCCGCACGAATCCCGTGACCCAGATGGCGCTCAAGGTGCTGGCCGGCGAGGTGGTTGCCGATGGCGTGCTGTTCTACATCACCGACAGCCCGAACTACACGCCAGCCAGCGGTGCGCCGGATAACACCGATGGCGAAACCGCGGCACCTACTTCGGGTCTGGTTGGCACGCTGGTTCCCGTGGCCGTCATCAATGTCGGTCTGCTGGGGAGCACGTTTAAAGGGTTGAACGATCCCAGCAGTCCTTATTACGGCATGCTCATTTTTCAGCGGCGTCACGATCGTCGGCCCATCGCCATCGTGCAAGAAAACATCCTGGGCGCTGGCGCCATTCAAGGCACCGTCTATTCGAAATGGGGACACACCATTCTGGTCGGCAAGGGTGATCTCGATCTGCGGTTTGTCACCGGCACCATGCGCATCGTCGCCTTGCTCGATCTCGACATCCGCCCCACCAGCTTTCTGCCCGCGGCCGAAGATGTGTACTTAGTGGAGTGAGTTTTATTGACTGTGGGCTCAGATGTACTCATCTTGCTGCCTCCACCGTAGTCATCTCGCTCCGCCGAGATGAAAGTTGCTTGAACACCCCCAGCAATTAAGTTGGCGAACACAAAAAAAGTCACGGTCGCACACGCTACTTTCGCGATGCAGCAAAAATCATCTCGGCGGAGCGAGATGACTACGATGAGATGAAAGCTGCTTGAAAACGCCTGGGAATTACGTTGGCGAACACAAAAAAAGTCACGGTCGCACACGCTACTTTCGCGATGCAGCAAAAATCATCTCGGCGGAGCGAGATGACTACGGGGCGCGGGGATCAAATCTGATCTAGCGCGCGATGCACCTTTCGCAACGCCAGATACCAGCCAACGGTGGCTGCGATGTCGATAAACAGGAAGATTGAAACTTTGAAGTAGCTGGCAACAAAGTTCACTATCAGGCCAGTGACGGTCATCCAAGACTCGACCCAAATGGTGAAGAGGGCGAAAGCAAAGATTACGCTGAATGCGGTTCTAGCCAGTTCCGTGTGGTCGCTCAGTCGGAAGAGGATCACGGTCGCGACGTAGCCGAACAGAACCATCGTGGGAATCGAGATCCACCAGAAGATCGACCAGAACGGGCCAAATGCATATCCGTACGCGTAGGTCAGGATTATTTTGCCGATGGCGGCTTGCAGATCGGTTGCCGCTGCGGGCGTAATCACGGCGGAGACGCAGCCAAAGGCGCCCCACACGAGTACCGTCGACAGCGTGCTATCGGCTGGCCAACGCATGCGCGACAGCAGCGAATAGCCCTGGCCTTCGCCATAGTAGGCGATCAGCGAACCGTAACAGGCGATCATCAGCGCTGGAGCAATAGCCAGATATCGCCACCACTGCCTGTAGATTTCCAAGGTGGCGTTGACTGAGGCAGACGGAATGCAAGTTGCCAACAGCGCGACGACAAGCGCGCTACCGCCGATCAGCACGCCCAGTGAGGCGATCCCAGCCTGCCCATACCGATCGGCAACGAGTGCCAGCAGCGTGGGCTCTAACATCGCAGTCCCTACTGCGCACAGCAGAACTGCTTTGTAGAGCATGGGCCCGGAATCCGCGTTCGCGAACGTGATGAATCCAAGCAGCAAGAAGATCGAACCGATCAGCAGCAGTTCCAGATGCGTAACAATCGGACGTAAATAGCCGAGGCACCAATGCACGAGCAGGCGGGTGGTAGCCGCCACGAACAAGTAAGTGACAAGTGTGTGAAAGCCTTCGATCTCGCCGATCATGTGTGGGGCCATTCCCCCCATTCGGCTTTCGCAAAAGAGAGCCAGCGACAGCATCAGCAGCAACATGGCCAGCAGTGGTGTGAGCAAGGCAGTGATTGGCTGTGTCTGCCCTGCTTCCTCTTGCGCACTACTGGGCCTCGTTAATGGAAGCCACAGGAGTGTGGCCCCGTACCCAGCCACCAAAAGGAGATAGATGGTCAGTTGGAGCAGCAAGGATTGCGAAGCCAGCTGATGGACGACGGTGCTGAACAGAAAGGCGGCAGGGGGAGCGGTGTAAAGTTGATGCAAACCGAGCAGACGGTTATCCGGAAAATGTGCAGCCACCAGGGGAACGGTTGTCGCCTCATTTAACCCGCCACCCACCGCCAGCAGGTAGGCTCCCACGATCAGGCAACCGAGTGCCGGGGTGCTCCCGGCAACACTAAAGAGCGCCGGCGATGCTAAGACCACCACTGCCGAGGCTGCTTGTAACGCTGCGGCCAGCAACATGGTCCGTTGGAAACCAAACTGCTTGACAGCAAATATTGTCAAGATGGCGGCGATCGCGTAGGTGAAAACGACGCCCGCCAGAAAGTACCCCAGAGTCAAAGGGGAGATTCCCAAGCTCTGTGAGGCATAGGAAGCGACGCCGGCACTCGCCATTATGCCGAACGAGCGCGTAAAGCTCCCCACGTAGCAAATCTGGAACACTCGCCAGGAGTCGGCATCTGTTGCGAAGTCATCGGAACGGGAATCCAGGAGCGCAGTGTCTGACATGTTGTGATTCGACTGTTGCGTGTAGGCGACGCCGTATATCCAAGGCCGATCAATCTAGCTTGAGACGTCGGCGATCGGCAACGAGTGTCAGCCTCGTGTCGTACGCTGGAAAATGGCCACGGTCGCACACGCTGCTTTTGCGATGTTGCAAAACTCATCTCGGCGGAGCGAGATGACTACGAAGAGATGACATCGCCCGGTGCCAAAAGGTCGACTACTCCAAGATGCGAGTTGATTGCTACTCGTTCGCCAAATCTGCGGCGGTTAGAAGCGAGAATATAAAGTCGGGCGATATCTCATTGGCCAAGCAATAGTCCCTAAGGTGAGACATCGCAGCAAGCAAATAAGATCTCCCACGCGGCAAGCTGCCGTCGATAACTGCTACACGGCTCACCAACATACAAGCAACTGCCACCATCAGTTTGTTGGCTTGATGGGTTTCGTAGTCAGCGGCAAGTTTCATAATCGCGTCGCGATCAGCACTGCTCATGAATTTCAAGAGTCTCGTGATCTCACTCTCGGGGCAGCGACTTGATCTCATTGCCGCCAGAAGACATTCAACCACCCACTGACTTGCTGTCCCCTCACACTTGGAATCCAGATGCAAAATGGCATGCCTCGGCCACAAATCAGTCATGTCTTCATAGCGACGACGAACATCAGAAATGTCGATGTTCCCCACCAGGAAACCTTTCAACTGGGACAGCGTGCTAGTCATCTCGCTCCGTCGAGATGAATGCACTGCGATGCGGCAAAGCATCACCTTGCGGAGCAGGATGACTCAAGAAGCTGGTCGATTGCCGCTTACTTCGTCCAATAATCGAACACCAGCACCTTGTCGATACGGGGGCCGACGAGCTTCACAAACTCGTCATGGGCCGGATGTGGCAAGTAGGTCGCCCGACCTTTTTCATCGGCAAAAGTCACGACAAAACCGTGCGTGAAGCCTTCTGACTTCCCTTCGACGCTTACGTCGGTCCCGGCTTCATAGTCCTTGATCTCGGCAATCTTCTTGGCCAATGCCGCGAAGGCATCAACCACTTCTTGAACCTGCTCCTTGGTCACTTCGGGCTTGAACTTGAACAAGACAACGTGCCGCAGCAAACCCGACTTCTTGCTTTCCACACCTAAAGCTCCCAGCATTTGCGTCGCTACGAATTGATTCCCCGCCGCATTCAGATGCACACGATCGCTGGTCAAGATCCCAGCCTCTTTGTTGTCGGTATTCTTCGCTTTGCTGTGTTCCAGAAATGCCTTGCGCAGGTCGAGCAACTGCACCTTGGTTTCCTTCGCCACGCCGCGGCTGATATCGCAGTACTCGTCGAGCATCGTATCGAGCTTGTTGCTGCCGTCGTGCTTCTCGCCAATCACCGACGCCGTGCACAGCACCACCTTGGCACCGGCATCGCGAATTCGCTGAATAATGTCTTTCAGCCCGGAGGCGAAGTCTTCCTTCGACGTCCCACGGCCGCTCTCGGAGTGCCAGACGTCGTTGATGCCGATATAGATGAACACGATGGTCGGCTTTTTGCTGATTACGTCGCGATCGAGCCGCTTCTGCAGATCCGGCACCTTGTTGCCACTGATCCCCGCGCCAATCACTTCCACGGCCGGATCGAGTTTTTGCTGGGCCAGTTCCTGCTTGATCAGAGTTACGTAGCCGTTGGGACCAACACCACCTTGGGTGATCGAATCGCCAAGGAACACGATTCGGTCGCCACCCTTCAGTTGCACCTTCTCGGCGTCATCAGCGGCCTGCAACGGATTCAATGCAGCCACCAGACAAGCTCCTACCGCGAAACAGGCCAGACGAAGTTTCAAACCAGCGAACATGGAAGGTCCTCAATCGGAAAGGAACGGCGTGTAAGACTCAGCAGGCGAGAAGTCTACTCCCTGGCGCAGCCTCGCTCAATCGACCGACCTCGCCTCGACGCGATTGAGATGGTCACGAAAAAAGCTCGCCTCCCACAAAGGGAGGCGAGCTTGAATGTCTTCAACGATGATCGGTCTAAGCCAGCGGTTTAGAACTGGTACGAGCTACCGCAGCCGCAGCTCTTCTTGGCCATCGGAATGTCGACCTTGAAACCGCTCTGGTCGAAGCCTTCGACAAAGTCGATGGTGGCGTCTTCCAGGTAGAGTTCGCTCTTCTTGTCGACAACCAGATCCACACCGTGGAAGGTGTAACGGCTGTCGGCCTTCTCGTCGAACTTGCTGTCGAGATCGAGCTTGGGCGAGTGGCCGCTGCAGCCACCAGCCATCAGGCGAACGCGGAGGAAATCTTCAACTGGGGCCTGCACCGAGTTCTTGTAGTTTTGAACTTCCTTGGCGGCCCGCTCGGTCAACGTAATGCTCATTTATCTGCTCCAACCATAAACCAGAAAACTGGCAGTCACTATTCGTAGTTGCGGCAATCGTATTATCGGCAAAACTGGCTGCCGTCATTGCCTCTGTTGAAGTATACCTCTCTGCGAGGCAGAGAAAAGGGCATTCCGGACAAGGGAACCCAGCGAAACCCGAAGGAAACGCAAGGGAACCGTCGCTGGCCACCCGCCGACTATTGGCTGACGTAGGAGTCGAAGACCCGCACTTTATCCCAATTGGCCTTATTCTCTTCAATAAACTGAATATGCCGGGGGTGCGTCTGGTAGGCATCGTGGGCCGGGCGACCGTCGAAAACCACGTGCAAGGCAATATCGAAGTCGGTCACGTTCACCGGGCGAGTCAGGTCTGGAACGACCTTGCCAACGGCAAAGAACACGGTGCCAGGATGTCCGTTCAAGTATTTGTTGCAAGCGGCGAGCATCCCTTCGACGGACGCTTCGGACCGATCTTTCAAATTGAAATAAACCATGTGCGCGAGCATGACAGTTCCTCAAATCCTCAATGGGCAGGCCGGACAGACCGCTCTGTTCTTAGCGCGACGCCGGCGCAGAAACAGACAAGCGGACCAGCATAGCAGAACCGGCCCTTCGTTGGCGGCACGTTTTGAAATCCGGGCGAGTGCTTACTCCAGCCCTTTTTTCTGCTTCAACTGCCCTGCAGCTTGATCGTTGACATCGTATCGCTTGCTGGGCGGCAACTGTCTTTTGGCGAGACCAGCAGCTTCCAGCAGTGGGCGACTCATGATTTGCATGTAGTCTTGTTCGTCGCTCGGCGGAGCGCCTGTCGCCCCCAAATCGCTCGGGGTGTAGGCGATCTTGTACTTGTGCTTGGCGACTGTCAGTTCGTCGTTAGGATCGACGCGCTTGCGCATCACCTTGGTGCCGTTGACCTTCACGCCGTTCGCGCTGTTCAGGTCATTAACGTACCAATAGCCGCTTTCCAGCTTGAGTTCGCAATGCGTGCCGCTGACGTTGCCGAAGCGCAGCACGATGTCGTTGTTCTCACGCCGACCAATCGTCAGGTTCGGCTTGAGGAGAGGAATCGGGTCACCGCCGCCGATTGGAACGAGTTCGCCGTACATTTCTCTGGTCCCTTGAGTAGTGCACTGCCTGCCTGTACCGTTAGTTGGGAGTAATGACAAGAACCCCCTCAGACATGCGGGTCACCGCCTCAACCCAATCTAATGTAGGTCTGATATGTCGTCAATCAACAACCGGGCGGATGCCTCGACGAGCACCCCCGGAATCGATTGCGCCAGCCCGCCTACCTTCGATTGGCGAGCCGCCGGCCTGCGATACTTCAGCTACAACCGCTTCCTTAGGCACAAATTTGGTCGCCGTGTCCAAAAGGTCAGCCTCGACGCGGGTTTCACCTGTCCCAACGTCGATGGCAGCATCACCACCGGCGGCTGCACGTTTTGCGACAACCGCAGCTTTAGCCCTAGCCGGCGAATCAAGCGGCTGGACATTCTCGACCAGGTGAACGACGGCATCCGCCGACTCCAGATCCGCTACGACTGCGATACCTTCATCGCCTACTTTCAGCCCGCGACCAACACCTACGGCAAGCTCGAGCGACTTCGAGAAGTCTATCACCGCGCTCTCGAACATCCGCAGGTCGTGGGTATGGCCATCGGCACGCGGCCCGACTGTGTGCCCGACGAGGTGCTCGACCTGCTGGAAGAAGTCGCCGGCAAGACCTACCTCGCCGTGGAGTACGGCGTGCAGACGATTCACGATCGCTCGCTAGAGTGGATGAATCGCGGACATGGCTACGCTTGCTTTCCCGATGCCATGCGCCGCAGTAGGGGACGCGGCTTTGAGATCTGCGCCCACATCATGCTCGGTCTGCCTGGCGAGACGCACGACGACATGCTCGCGACGGCCCACGCCATGGCTCACGAGCGGCCCGACTCGATCAAGATTCACAACCTGTATGCCGTGAAGAAAACCGAACTCGCCGACCAGGTCGCCCGCGGCGAAGTACAACTAATGGAACGGCCCGAGTACGTGCGCACGCTCGTCGATTTTCTCGAACTGCTGCCGCCGACGATGATCGTCGAACGTGTCAGCGGCGATGCCCCGCCCGATTATCTCATCGGGCCCAATTGGTGCCTCGACAAGCCGGGCCTGCTTAACGCCCTGGACCAAGAATTCCAATCGCGCGATACCTGGCAGGGGAAGTTCTGGCAGCCCGCCATCCAATCGACGTAAGTCGCGCAGTGGTCGGAAGCGAGGGTGTTGATAAATGGGTGGAGTTTATCAACACCTGCGCTCGTGGCGCTCGAAGAATATGCATAGGTGCTGTTGATAAACCCGGCCATTCTTCAACGAATAGGCTCTTTTTCTGAGATCACGCTGCGCGAGTTACGTCTTCCGACTGCGGAGTGTCCAGCGTTTTTTCGGCCGCTTGAGCAGCAGGGCGTTGGCCCGTGTTGACCCACTCGGTCAGCAGTTTTTGAGCCCGTTCGTTGGCCAGGAACATGTTGTTCTGCAGCTGTTGCGTCGCGGCTTTCAGTTGTTCGGCATCGGCTTCGGCGGGAACCACCAGCGCCGGCCACAAGCAAACCACGGCTCGAGTGCCGGGCCAGGCGAGTGCCATGCGATCCCAACTGCTAAAGCGAGTTGCACAGCTATAGGCAGTGCCCATCGCCACCACGGGCATGCCCGTGCGAGAGGCGATGTAAGTCGCCCCTTCCTTCACCACGCGTCGCGGCCCCTTGGGGCCATCGGGCGTGATGCCGACATTTGTCCCTTCGACATTGCGAATCATTTCCCTCAAGGCTCGCACGCCGTTGCGGCCCGACGAACCTCGAATCGCGCCATAGCCCAGGTGCTTCACGATGTTGGTGCCGAAATCGCCATCGGATGAACTGCTGATCATCACGTGGATGTTGCAATCGTTGAAGCCATTGCCGTTGACGAACAGGTCTTCGTGCCAGGTGGCGTAAAGGGCCCCAGCTTTGGTCACGCGTGGATCGTGGGCAGGGTCGGCTACGTCGTGATGGACGCGTAGCGTGCTATACCAGGTTCGAAAGGCAACCGACAATGGCCAGGCCGCAGCGCGAAACACTCGGGCCTTCCACGACGATTTTTTGCGAGCCATCCGTAACCTTAGCCTCCAGTGCAACGACGAAAGAGCGGCCGCTGTCACATGCGAATCGGGTGCCTCTCTCGCCCCGAGAAACACTTCAAGCGAGAAACGAAGAATTGATCGTAGCAGAATCTGCTTGGCCACCTAGGGCGATCTTGCCGGGAACAGCCTGCTAGCTGACAAGCATTGGCCAAGTGCGACAAAACGCCGCTACTTTTGGAAGGCCTGCATCTGCTCGGCGATCCAGCGTTCGAGCTCGTCGAAATCGACGGCGGGGAGCTTCGAAAGATCGGGGCGCAGCCGGGTCGCCTCTTTGACGTAGACGTGGTGAATCTCGTGCTGGGGCGTCTCGGTATTCCAGTGAATCATGATGCGAATACAGCGGCGCAGGCTGCCGGGCACGTCCACTTCGTAGGTGCAGAGCAGGGGGACATCGAGCCAGCCCAGTTGGCGGGCAGCTAGCGCGGGGAATTCGGCATTCAGGTCCGATGTGACGCTGAACATGGCACTGGCCACGTCTTCGGGCTCGATCTTGTTGGCCCGAATCATCAGCGCCAGCAGTTGGCGTGTGTTCGTGAGGACTTCGTCGCGCGTGTTTGCTTCGACCGTCGTAGCCCCACGCACCCCTCGGCATCGCATGACAGGAACTTTCTGGCGCTGAATCGTCCCAGCCCGCAGGCTGGTGTGAATTGGGAGAAGAATTGGTTTGTTGGCCACGCCGGATCAGACATCCAGCACTCGCTCAGAATACACTTCCGGCCCGCCAACGTATAGGATCAGACGAGCCCGCTAACGCCGAAAAAACATATGACCGATCCAGCTTCGTCACCGCGCGAATCTAACCTGCCTGCCGAATCGGCGGCTGAGCAGGAACTGCGCGAGCGCCGGGCCATCGCCGAAGTGCTCCGGCTTGGCAAAGAGGCCAATTTGCCCGCTGAAGCACCTCCGCGTTTCTCGCTGTGGGAGCTGATGCTAGTCACAACTCTGCTGGCGATTCCCCTCGCGCTGGTTCGCGCGTTTGGGCTCTGGGGAGGGGGCGTCACGTTCATCGGCTGCGTCTTGTGGACAAACGTGATCTATCCTCGCTGGTACCCAGGCCAGACCGCCCGGCAAATGCTGATGTTTGATCTCGTCTGGTTGCTGCTTATGCCCGTGGTTGCCCTGGTGTGCGATCCCGTGCTGTTTCGCGATCAGCGGGCTTCGCTCGACTCGGTCATCGGCACCAAGGTTCTACCCGTGCGTGGCCTGTTTCGCGAAGAAGCGCTGGCCGTCTATTGCAGCGTAGGTTGGCAAATGATGCTGGTGGGAGTGTGGCTCCTGGCGCGTCGTTGGCTGCCGAAGTTCGCTGGCTTCTTTCTTGGCAGTTGGATCATCGGCGCCCTGATCGCTGGCTTTCTGGGTTTGATCCTGTTTCCGTTTGCAGTCGTGGGAACTTTTTTGTTCGGTGTTGGGCTGATTGCCTTTACTCCCCTCTTTACGTTCTATGGGTTCATCCGCCGCATGCGCGAAGCCATCGACGACGGTGTCGCCGAAATCTCCGAGTATTCGATCACCGTCTTCTGGCTCTTCTCAGCCCTGGGGTTTATCACGAGCGTTGTGCTTCCCTTACAAATTGCGGTCGCCATCTCCCGCTCGTGGGGGCATTGAATACCGCACTCAGAAAACCCATCAGCAGATACTGTTTTTTCCGCTTGAGGCCCAATCACCGACCACTTACGATTGAACCACCCACCGTTCGTTGCCACCGATTCACCGGCCAGACATCGCAAATCAGGATCAGCCCATGACAAGCTCGCCTCGCTGCAATTGGCTGGCGATGATCCCGCTGCTTGTCTTTCCCGCCTGTGTTGCTGCCGAAGTGACCTTCACGCGCGACATCAAGCCCATCCTGGTCGCCCGCTGTTACCGCTGCCACAGTTCGCTCGCGCAGGAAGGTAACCTGCGGCTCGATTCCGCTGCCGCGATCCTCAAAGGAGGCGACGAAGGCACCATCGTCGTCCCAGGCAAAAGCGCCGAGAGTCGCCTGCTGTTGGCCGTCTTGCGTACCAGCGATCTCCAAATGCCTCCCGAAGGCGATCCGCTCACACCCGAGCAAATCGCCACGCTCCGCACCTGGATCGACGCCGGCGCGAAACTTCCCACCCCCGAACAAGAGGCCAAAATCGACCACTGGTCGTTCACCCCGCCCCAACGCCCCTCCTCGCTCTTTCTCTCTTCCTCTGCGAACTCCGCGCCCCTGTGGTCTCACCATCCCATCGACCAACTCATCTCCCTCAAACACCATGAGCTTGGTCTCTCCCCAACCGCAGACGCTCCCAAAAATCTTCTCCTCCGCCGGCTCTATCTCGACCTCATCGGCCTCCCCCCAACTCCCGCACAACTACGCGCCTTCCTTGCCGACGATTCGCCGCAAGCTTACGAAAAAGTCGTCGACGAGTTGCTGGCTTCGTCCCAATACGGTCAGCGGTGGGGTCGCCATTGGATGGATGTGTGGCGGTACAGCGACTGGGATGGCTACGGTAACGAGGTGCGCGAGAGCAAGCCTCACATCTGGCGCTGGCGAGATTGGATCGTCGAGTCGCTCAATGCAGATGTGCCTTACGACCAGATGATTGTGGAGATGCTGGCTGCCGATGAACTGGCGCCCAATGATCCGCAGCGCGTGCGCGCGACGGGCTTTCTCGTCCGCAATTGGTACAAGTTCAATCGCAATACCTGGCTCGACAACACAATCGAACACACGGGCAAGGCCTTTCTCGGCGTGACGTTCAATTGTGCCCGCTGCCACGACCACATGTACGACCCACTCTCGCAGCAAGAGTACTATCAGCTGCGAGCCTTCTTCGAACCGCTCGAGATTCGCACCGATCGCGTGCCCGGTCAGACCGACGTGAATCTCGACGGCGTCGTGCGGGTGTACGATGCCAAAGCTGAAACGCCGACGTTCCTTTTCATGCGAGGGAACGAAAAAGACCCGGTGAAAGACAAGCCGCTGGCCGCCCAAACGCCACGCGTGTTTCGTGACGTTGCCTTGGCACTGCAGCAAGTCTCGTTGCCGGGTGAAGTCAGCTATCCCGGAATGCAAAGGTTCATCCGCGAAGAAGCCTCGTCAGCGGCCGAGTCGGAAGTCACGAAGGCACGAGCGGAGCTGGAAAAGGCAACGCAAGAGTTCAACGGGCTAATGGAACTCAGCACGCAGTTTGTCGATGCGGTCGTGCTGGCCGAACCCTCGCCGCCAAAAGTCCCCGTCGCACTCACTGATGCCGACTTAAAGCGGGAGCTCGCTGAAAAATCGCTTTTAGCCGCCGAAGCAAATCTGCAATTCATTCGTGCCCGTGTGACAGCGGACGACGCAAATTTTGCCAATCCGCCGGCGGCTAATGCCAAGGAACTCTCACTGGTAGCAGGTGCGGCAGAACGTGCCTCCGCAGTCGCTGCAGCGGCGAAGAACCTGGCTCAACAAGAGCTGACGCTGGTCCAGCGTCGTCAGTCGGGCAAGAAGGACGCGGAAGCGGCCAAACTGCAGACTGCGGCCGAAACGGCCTTCACCGCAGCGCTCAAGACGCTCGAAACTGCCAAAACTGCAGCCCTTCAGCCACACGAAAGCTACACGCGTCTCACCGCGCAGTATCCGGCCACCAGCACCGGCCGGCGACTCGCCTTGGCGAAGTGGATCGCGGCTAAGAACAATCCGCTGACCGCGCGCGTGGCCGTGAATCACATCTGGTTGCGGCATTTCGGCACGCCTCTGGTGCCCAGCGTGTTCGACTTTGGCATGAATGGGAAACCACCGACAAATCAGCCCGTGCTCGATTGGCTGGCCGTGGAACTGATGGACTCGGGCTGGAAAATGAAGCACTTGCACAAGCTGATTGTCACGAGCCGCACCTATCGGCTGCACTCGGCCGGCGGTGAAGTCGCCGCGGCCAACCAAGCGATCGATCCCGATAATCTGTATTACTGGCGAGCCAATCCCCGGCGGATGGAAGCGGAAGTCGTCCGCGATTCCACGCTGTCGCTTGGTGGCACGCTGGACCTGAAGCATGGCGGGCCCGATCTCGACCCAGCGCAAGGATTTGTGCTTCCCCGCCGCAGCTTGTACTTTCGCAATTCAAAAGAGAAGAAGATGACGTTCCTGGCGGTCTTCGATAGCCCGAACGTCGTCGAGTGTTATCGCCGCAGCGAAAGCATCGCTCCGCAGCAGGCGCTGGCGATGAGCAACAGCCCGCTGTCGCTTGCGCAAGCTCGCCTGCTGACGAAGAAACTGAGCGGCCAGTTCCCGACACAAGATGTCAATCAGCAGACTCCTTTCATTCGCGCCGCGTTCGAGTGCGTTCTTTGTCGCCAACCGACGAACGACGAACTGCAAACCTGCGAGCAGTTTCTCGCCGAACAAGCGGCGCAACTGACCGACACCAAGTCGTTGACGTCTTTCGGTGCCGGGGCTGTCATCGGGATTGATCCCGCGACCGATCCGCGCGAACGTGCCCGCGAGAATCTGGTTCATGTCCTGCTCAATCACAACGACTTCGTCACCATTCGCTAAAAGCTTACCCATGCAACATCGCCGACAGTTCTTGGCCGACGTAGGAATGGGCTTCGCGGGCGTCGCGCTCGGTGCCATGCTCGCCAAAGATGGCGTGGTGCGAGCAGGAGAGCCCGAGCATCGCCGGCTGGTACGGCCGCCGCGAGCCAAGAACGTGATCTGGATTTTTCTCGTCGGCGGCATGAGCCACATGGAGAGCTTTGATCCCAAACCCGAACTGACGAAATTTGCCGGCAAAACGATTGCCGAGAGTCCGCACAAAGCGGTTCTCGATTCCCCTTACCTCAAGCGGAACTTGCGCGAGTTCATCGAAGGAAATCACAAGGTCCAGCCCACGATCTATCCGTTGCAAGTTGGGTACGGCCCGCGCGGCCAAAGTGGTCTGCAGATGAGCGATTGGTTTCCGCACCTCGGCACCTGTGCCGATGATCTGGCGATTGTCCGCAGCATGTGGACGACCGACAACGATCACGGTGCACAACTGCAATTTCATACCGGCCGGCATGCGATCGAAGGTCCCTTTCCGACGATCGGTTCTTGGGTCGACTGGGGGATGGGCTCGCTGAACGACAATCTGCCGTCGTACTGTGTGCTCGGTACTCCGCTGGCCGATTGTTGCGGTGGGCAACAAGGTCACGGCGCGAACTACCTCGGTCCAGCGCACGCGGGTGTGCAACTTTCCACCGATCCGGCTGCTCCTTTGCCTTTTGCCATTCCCGCCAAGGGCGTCTATCGCGAAGAGCAGCAGCGTGAGTTTGCCCTGCTCAACAAACTGAATCGGCTGACTGCTGTTGAGTATCCGGATGATCCGGCACTGGCCGCGCGGATCAAGTCGTACGAGTTGGCCTTCCATATGCAGCAGGCAGTTCCCGAAGCGGTTGATCTGGCCACCGAGACCGCGTCAACCAAGCAGGCCTATGGCGTCGAAAAAGGTCCGACGCAGACTTTCGGACGGCAATGCCTGCTCGCGCGGCGATTGGTCGAGCGTGGGGTTCGCTTCGTGCAACTCTTTCATGGCAGCACCGGTGGCGCGGGAGCCTGGGACGCGCACAGCAACCTGCAAGCGAGCCATAGCAAGTTGTGCGGCGAAGTCGATCAACCCATCGCGGCCCTCATCAAGGATTTGAAACAGCGAGGACTGCTGGACGAAACGATCGTCGTGATCGGCACCGAGTTCGGTCGCACTCCCGGCGCGGAGCGGAGCAACGGCCGCGATCATCATCCGTATGGCTTCTCGGTGGCACTGGCCGGCGGTGGTTTGCGCGGCGGCATTGCCCACGGAAGCACCGACGAGTTGGGTTTTCATGCGGTCGAACATCGCCACTATGTAACCGACCTGCATGCCACGGTTTTGCATCAACTGGGGCTCGATCACCGACTGATGGAGATCCCCGGACGAAAACGGCTCGATCTCGACTTCGGCAATGTGATTCACGACATCATCGCTTGATGCTTTTCTCCTCAAGCACAGCCCGCTATGACCAAACCGCAGCCACTGCCTCTCGATCCCGATAAAGTGCCAGAACTCGCTCGCGGCGTCGTTGCCGCCGATCGCTTTCCCATGCTGGCCACCATCGACGGCGATCAGCCTCGCTTACGGCCAGTGTCGCCCGTGAAGACCGATGGCTTCACGATCTACGTGGCCAATTTGCGGGTCTATCACAAGACGCAAGAGCTTGCCGCGAACCCGCGCGTCGAGCTGTGCTACATGGATGACGGTCACAACCAGGTGCGAATTACCGGAGTTGCCGAAGTCGTCACCGACCGCCCATTGCTAGAAGCCATCTGGGCCGCCAATCCGCTCATGCGGCAGTATCTCGGCTCGATCGACAATCCGCAGTTGATCGTCTACTGCATCCGTCCGACCCAGGTAAGGTATATGCAGGAGTGGAGCCTGGAGTATCACGAAGTGCCGGTCGATCAGCCGTAGACCCGCGGCCAGGGGTGGCGAAAGCACCGAGTGCAGTTCACAATCGGGGCATGACTGCACCTTTTCAGACGACGCGGCGAGTGGAATTCAGCGATACCGATGCGGCCGGCATCATGCACTTTTCGGCGTTCTTCCGCTTCATGGAACAGGCCGAGCACGATCTGCTGCGCTCGCAAGGCTTGAGCGTGGTGATGCAAGACGAGGTGACGAAAGCCGGGGGCGGCAAGCTGAGTTGGCCGCGCGTGCATGCCCATTGCGATTTTCGCTCACCGGCCCACTACGAAGACGTGATCGAAATCGAAGTCAGCATTAGCAGGCTAGGCGAGAAGAGTGCCAGTTACCAGTTTCGCTTTGTGCTCGCGGGACGCGAGTTAGCCGTGGGCGAGATCACCAGCGTCTGTTGCCGGATCATTCCTGGAAAACCGCCAGAATCCGTGGCGATCCCGGACTGGTTTCGCTCGAAACTGACTCCGTTTGTGGTGTCGGCAACCGGCGGTTAATTAGGCAGGCTATTCCTAAGGGCCCTAACGATGATACGTTTGGCTTGCTGGCTGGCTGCGATCATCGGCTGCTTGATCTTCGCCGGTCATGCAACAGCCCAGCCTCAGCAGGAAGGGCCCTCGTTTGGCTGGGAAGAGACCATCGTCCCCATCGCCGAACTCGATCCTGACCAGCGCGCGATGCTGAAGATGGAGACCGGCTTCGACTTGTCGCTCGGCTTTGCCTATCGCCGGGCCTATGTGTTTTCGCCGGGCTTTTCGTTCTGGCATTGGAAGGGGCGTTACGTCCTGTACTTCGGCGGAAATCTCTTCGAGCCGACCGAACAGCAGCTGACAGCGCTGCTGGGGAAAGACCGCTTTGCCTCGTTGCCGGTGCCGACTGCCTATCGCATTCCCGCCGGCCTGGTAATCACGCTCCTGATTATCGCGGCTATCTCCGCGGGGATTTATTTCTTTCCGGTCGATAGCGTCAAAACGCAGCGGCTGCTAAGCGATCCCAAGTACGTGCGAGCGCTGGAGATCTATCACGCCAGCTTGCCGGCTGATGAAGAGCCAACGAAGGACGAGATTGAGGCGGCGATTGTCACCGCCGGTGAATACCTGACGCAGAACCAGGCGTTGGACAAAGCAAAAGTTGAAACGCAGCTGCGATTCATGCTCGCGGAAATCAACCGTGCCCGTACGCAGGACTTGCGACAGTTGGCCGCCGCTCACGAACAGTGTGGCAACTGGGAAGAGGCCCTCGACCTGTACGAACAGGCAGCGGACCTGCGCGAACCGTGGGACGCGAAGGACCACGCCTTCTTGCTGAAGTGCGTGGCCCGCGTGGAGCGGAAGGTCTCGTAACGGTGGCGAACAGGCAACAGGAGATTTGCGCGGGGGGCGGCGGAAGGTTAGGTTGTCATTGGTACCGAAAAGCGACTACGATGACGGTCCCTCCACCACACTGCCTTCACTTCCTTCCAAAGAGCTTTTCTCGTGCTCGATCGCCAGCGTCCTATTCGGCAATCCAATCGTCGCGAAATCCTAAGAGCTGGCCTGGTGGGCTTTACGGGGTTAGCGCTACCGGACTTGCTCAAGCTGCGAGCCTTGGCTGCGCCCGAGAAGAGCCGATCCTCCACAGCCATCATCTTGGTTTGGCTGCGAGGCGGAGCCAGCCATCTGGAAACCTTCGATCCTAAACCGGATGCGCCCAGCGATTATCGCGGGCCCTTTGCGTCCTGCCAAACCAACGTTCCTGGGATTCGAATTGGCGAACTGTTGCCGCAATTGGCGAAGATTGCTGATAAGTATGCGTTGCTGCGGTCGGTGGCTCACACGGGTGGCGGACATCCGGCGGGTTCGCTGCAAGTGCTGGGAGGCGACCCCGATGCCCAAGACAAGGACAAAGCGGTCTTTCCCGACTGGATGAGCGTGGTCAATTACCTCCGCCGCGATAAGACTCGCTCGGTGCCGAACTACGTGGCTGTTAATCCCGTCGATCACTACGACGGTTTTGGAATTGCCGGACCAACGTATCTCGGGCCCACTTATGAAGCCTTCAAAGTTGTTGGTGATCCCAACCAGCCCAGTTTCGCGGTTCCGAATATCGGCTTGCACGCCGATCAACACGAGGTGCTTAATCGACGTTTAGGCCTGCGAAAGTCGCTCGATCGTCTGCAGCACGACCTCGATTCATCGGGCAAAATGGCGGCCGTCGATCAATTTGAATCGCAAGCGATCAATCTGTTGACGAGCCCCGCTGCACAAGCGGCCTTCGACTTATCGAAGGAATCCAGCGAAGTGCGCGATCGCTACGGCCGTCACCAATGGGGACAGCAGTGCCTCATGGCGCGACGACTGGTCGAAGCGGGCGTCGACGTGGTGGCTACCGAATTCGATGGTCCGCTGTGCGGGCGCGTGGCCAATTGGGACGACCACGCCGTCAATCACCATGTGTTCGACGCCCTCAAGTATCGAGCGCCGTTTTTCGACCAGGCAATTTCGGCCCTCATTGAAGACGTGTATCAACGAGGGCTCGATAAGCGAGTACTGGTGGTAGTGGCTGGTGAGTTCGGCCGCACGCCACGAATTTCCTACGTTGCCTCGAGCGGCGGCGGCGTGGCGAGCGGCGAAGCCGGGACCGTGCAACCGGGCAGAGACCACTGGCCACGGGCGAACTCCATGCTCTTTGCCGGCGGCGGCATTCAGACAGGGCAAGTGATTGGTGCGACCGACCGCAAGGGTGAAGATCCGATTGATCGGCGCGTGGGGCCAGGCGATTTTCTGGCGACGCTTTATCGTCACTGCGGAATCGACTACGAGAGGATTTTCATCCCTAATTTCGCCGGCCGCCCCATTCCGATCGTCAGCGACGGTCAAGCGATTCGAGAACTCGCTGCGAGCAAGTAACGCTGCGTGCGATTCGTTGTCACCAGCAGGCGCTACTCCTGAAATACCCGTTGCGCGAAGTGATAGAGGTCGCTCTTCCACATATTGAAGTCGTGGCGGCCGCCAGCAACGAGGTTGTATTGATGGGGCACCTTCTTCTCCACGAGCATGTTGTGGACGCCCTCAGTGATTCGGAGCAGGCCGTCCTTATCGCCACACGAGACGTACAGCAGTCGTAGTTGCTTAGTCGCTTCAGCGGGGTCCTTGATCAGAGAGTTGGCCGGCTTCGTGTTCGGGGCGGACGAAAACCCGCCGACCCAGGCGAAGGTATCGAGGTTCCCTAAGCCGATGTTCAGCGATTGTCCGCCCCCCATCGAAAGCCCTGCCAGAGCGCGCGAGTCGCGAGTGGATTTCACTGAGTAGCTTTTTTCGATGAAGGGGATCAAATCGACCAGCAGGTCCTTCTCGAACGCAGCGAACGCGGGCGATTGCTTCGGAATGGGATCTCGGGCCGAGACGTCTTTGGCAGCGCGGCCGTTGGGCAGCACGACGATCATCGGTACCGCTTTTTTGTCGGCGAACAAATTGTCCAAAATGACGTCCGGCGCACCGCTGCGGGTCCACTCGTTTTCGTCACCGCCAATCCCGTGCAGCAGGTACAACACTGGATACTTCTGATCGGTGGTGTATCCCGGCGGGGTGTATACCCGTGCTTTGCGTTTCTCGCCTACTGTCGTCGACTCGTATTCGATCGTGGTCAGTTTTCCTCGCTCGATTCCCTCGCGTCGAACGTCAAACTGCTCCGGCGGAGCGGCGAACGAGGCGCCGGCTTCCTGGGCCAGCGATGGTGACGCGGCGAATGCCAGCACAGCCGCTGCGACAATCGCGATGGCTTGGGTGTTCATGAGGTAGTTCCTGATGGGAGAGGTAAAGAGGTCGCTTGTGCGTGCCTTGGGACCGAGTAATTAGCCGATCCGCGATAGGAATTGTACTGTTCGTTTCGCCACGCTCGCAGGGTGTGAGCCGGTCAATGTGGCGACGGTAATAATGTAGTTTAAATTAGGTGATAAGTAAATACTTGACAATGACTCACTGCATCGCACTAATGCGGAGTGTGGAGAGAGGTGAACATCGGCACGGCGGCTTCGCGCGGGCAACGGACGCGCATGCGCTGGCTTGAGTGTTCAACCCCTGACAGCAATTTGAGTTTCGATGAGCTGGCGACAGCGAGGTCGGGTGAGAGGGAAGCAGGCTGCTCAAAATGGTTATCAGCATTTCGTCAAAATATTCGCTTTGCTTCTCGTAAGTCGAGTGCTCAGTGGTGTTTCGAACAAACAGTTATCACGAAAGAATTGCCGAAAAGGTTATCAAAAATGGTTATCAGCGCCGCTTCGTCAGCAGGTTGCTTGGGTGTCTCGGCCCGTGAGTGCTGGCTGGCTGATTGGGAGAATGGTTATCGCGAAAGAGGTACTGAACAGGTGCTCCTAAATGGTTATCACCGTTTTGGCCGATTCTTCGAGATCGGTCGCGTAAGTCGATTGCTGATGGGCTGTTGTGGAAATCGGTTATCACGACAAAAGTGCCGAAAAGGTTATCAAAAATGGTTATCAAGGCGAGGAGCGAGAATGTCTAGGGGCGATGGCGAGAATGCCGTCGCAGGCGTGGCCAGACACATCGGGTTAGTAGTAAGAAAGTGGAGTCACTTGGCTGCTTGAATGGTAAGAGCAGCGATGGCGATGGCCCCACCGACGAGATTCAACAGGACGATCAGCAGACCGACGCCGACGATGGTTTGCGTCCCTTCATCCATCTTCGCGCGCTTGTTGCGTGTGAATTGGGTGACCAGGATGCCGCAGACCCAGCTCCAGTGGAGCATCAGGTGTACGAGGATGCCGAGCGCCAGGGCGGCAATGACGCCGAACTGAAACGTACACCACTGCTGGTAGTTGTAGCCCCACAGGTGCCAGCCTGCGGCATCGGGGCCTGGCGGAAAGACAAAG
This sequence comes from Anatilimnocola aquadivae, assembly GCF_049819085.1. GTDB lineage: Bacteria > Planctomycetota > Planctomycetia > Pirellulales > Pirellulaceae > Anatilimnocola. The sequence goes on along the minus strand of NZ_CP187419.1, from coordinate 4,834,421 downwards.
CGGACGATGACGGCGGTCGCCATCAACAGGGTGAAGACGACGAGCAGCAGTGCATCGAGCAGGAAGTTGATTTGGGAGCGCGACAAGTGCATGGTGATCACAGGCTGACGACAAAGCTATTTCGTAGAGTTCGATTCGGCGGTGCAGAGCGGGCAACCGGCCGCCGGACGAGCACCCCACGAAACATACGAGAGACCACGAGCCAGCGAGACTACGCCCGTGAGGACGAGGCACCAAGCGGCAAAGCCGAACAACCAACGACGCGAACCCAGACTCAGCAACTGGCCGGTGGTTCCCGCCAACACCAGCAGCGGCATGGTGCCAAGACCAAACACGAGCATGGTCGCGCCCCCCAGCAGTACCTGGTGCGTGCTGGCCGCCAAGGTAAGCATGCCGTAGAGCAAGCCACAGGGAAGGAAGCCGGTGCAGACACCCGCGATCAAGGCACCGGTATGACCTTGCCCGCGAAAGAACGGCGCGAAGAGCAAACCGCAACTGCCGCTGTGATGGAAATTCGATGCGGTCGATTGTTTCATGCCGAACAGGCGCTGAAGCAGTTGTTGAAGCTTCGTTGCGAGGCCTGTCTCTTGCAAACCTTTGACGATAAAGACGACGCCCGCGATGATCGCGAACACGGCCGGGACGTTGATCAGCGAAGAGGTGTGACGTGCGATCCATTCGCCACTAAAACCGGCCATCAGTCCGAGGAAGGAGTAACTCAGCAGCCGTCCGGCGGAGTAGAGCAACTGTCGGATGAAGGCCACGGACCAGCTCTTCGCGCCGGTGCTAATACCGATCGCCAGGGGACCGCACATTCCCAGACAATGAGCGGTTCCGAGTACCCCGGCCACGAAAACCAGCGGCAGTTCGATCACGGCGAAGCCTCCGTGGCGAGCGAGAGCGGGGGATGGTCTTCGCCCTCGACCGGTCGCGCGGTCTCGAACCGCGCGAGTGCCAATGAGTTGGTGACCACAAACAGACCGCTCAGGCCCATGGCAATCGCGGCGATGACCGGATGGAGCCAACCGGCTGCAGCGAGACCGAGGCCGATGACGTTGTAGCCTAGTGCCCAGACGAGATTCCAACGGAGTGCGTGGCGCGTAGCAATAGCCAAACGACGCAGAAAGAGGAGGGAAGTCAAATCGTTACGCAACAGACAAATCGGAGCGGAGTGGCGGGCGATATCGGTTCCGCCCGCCAGCGATATGCCGACATCGGCAGTCGCCAGGGCCGGTGCATCGTTAATGCCGTCGCCGACCATTGCCACAGGGCCGTTGCTGAGAGAGAGCGTTTGGATCGCCAGCAGCTTTTCTTCCGGCAGCAGTTCCGCGCGGTAGTTCAGGCCCAGGCTGGTCGCCAGATGCTTGGCACGCGAGTCACGATCGCCAGTGAGGATCAGCAAGCTCAATGGTTCGGCCGCCAGTTGCTGCAGCGTGTTCTTGACGCCGGAGCGCAACTGCTCGGAGAACAAGAACTGTGCTCGCACTCGACCGCCCCAGGCCACGAGTGTTTCCGCGGCTGCGTCGTCGGTGGGCAAACTCAGCTCGCGGCAATCTTGGTGGCACGCTTCAAGCCACCGGCGATTGCCGAGAAAGACATCGGTACCCAAATCGGCCGAGTAGCCAACAACGCCTCGTCCTGGCAAGTGGCGGGAGTTGGTGACACCGCTAAAGCTCGCTGGTTTGGATCGTTCCTCCCGGCACCAGCCAGCCAGAGATTGCGCCAGAGGATGAGTCGAGTCGACGACCAGATCGTTCACATGAGCGGAGACCTGTGCAAGCGAGACGCCAGGAGCGAGGTTGCAAGCAGTGAGTTCAGGCTGGCCCGTAGTAAGCGTGCCGGTCTTGTCGAAGCAGATTGTCTTCACGGCCGCAAACTGGGTGAGTGCATCGCCGCTACGGATCAGAATCCCTGCCTGAGCGGCGCGAGCAATCGCAGCCCACAACGCCATGGGGGTAGCGAGTCCCAAGCTGCAGGGGCAGGCAATGACCAGCACAGCCACAGCGGCGAGCAGACCTTGTTCGAACTGGCCGCGGCTGACATGAATCGCCAACGTACCGAGGGCCAACAGCAGCACGACCGGAAGAAACCAGCGACTGATGCGTTCGGCCAAGCGCTCGTAGTGCGAGCGGGATGCCGTCCCTTGCTTGACGGCGGCGATCATCTTGGCAATCGTTCCTTCGCCCGCAGCGGACGTGGCCGCGATTACCAGCGGACCATCCAGCACCAGCGTGCCGCTGTAGACGAGTGCTTCGCCGAACTTGTGCGCGGCAGCGCTCTCGCCAGTGACTGCCTGTTCGTCGACCAGTGCTTCCCCTTGCTGAACGATTCCATCGGCGATGATTCGCTCGCCGGGCAAGACACGAAACCATTCGCCGGGCTGCAGATCGCTGGCCGGCACAATGCTTTCGACGTTGTTCTGCCACTTGCGCACCGTATCGGGCAACAGCTGCGACATTGCCCGCAGGGCCGCCGTCGTTTGCAACTTGCCGTTGGCTTCGAGCCATTTGCCGAGTGTGACGCCGAGCAGAATCGCGCAAGCGACTTCGCAGTAGATATGCCCGCCGAACATCACCGAGTAAACAGAGTAACCCATCGCGGCTGCTACTCCCACGATCAGCAGCACACTCATCGAACTTCGCCCCGCCAGAAGTTCCCGCCGCGCATCTTCGACAATCGGTGGACCGAGCAGCAACAGCACGGGGAGCGAGAACAGCAGCGAGGCCGAGCGAAACAAGCCATACCAGGCCGAGGCGAGCTCGTTCGTGGCCGATGTCTCCGACCACAACAGCAGCGTGCAAACCATCACGTTCATCGAGAAGAAGACGGACAACCCCAGCTTGGTCATCGTCCAACGGGATTGGGCTTCGTCACCGCTGCTGGCGGCAATCGAAGCGGCAAACCGGCAGCCGTAACAGCAGTATTGATGACCTGTCTCATCGGCGGCCGCGCCATGCGTGATGGGGAGTTCGCAGAAGTCGCACGATGCGCGATCATCGGCAACTTGGCCCGTGATAGATGCCATGAAGCGCTCAAAACCTTTGGAACAGTTCCACTCGCAAAGAAGGGAACACGTACCGGATGGTGTAGACGATCGCGAAGATCCAAAAGCCGATCCAGATCACGCGCACGTACCAGGGAATGGCGTTTCCCACGTAGTCGTGAAATCTCTGATCGCTCTCGGGAGTTGTGGGGTCAGGCTGCGTCATGGTTCACTTGGTTCGAGGAGTTACTTTTGTTGGTCGAGCAAGGCTTCGCGATCGAGCATTTGTTGCTTGGGTTTTTCGATATCGCGGAACATGCCGCGACCGGCTGCCCACAGCAGCAGGCAAAAAAAGCCGAGGCTGGCGAGCAAATAGTTCATGATGGGAGCTACAGCGAACGCGCCGCCAGCTTCACCGCGGGCGACGTTGATCAGTTCGATGAACTTGCCGATGAAGCCGTAGCCGCTCGGAATGAGAATGAGGACCGCGAGCAGAATCGTTACGCGAAACTGCCACTCGCTGGCCTCTGGTTGTGGGGTGGTTTTCGCGTTCATTCGGAGCTCCGCAAGTGATCGATTTCTTCGTAGTAGGGATAGCTATCGAGCCAAGAGCCAAGCCATTGCACATAGGCGATGAGGGCCAGGCCGCGCCGATTCGGCTGATCTGGCGCGCCGTCGAACAGCCACGGATATTCCGGCATCGGCGAATCGGTCGAGACTAAGGAGGGCTTGAAAAAGTGGACTGCATGCCAGTCGTTACTGCGCCGACCGCCTTCGCGGCTCAGGTCGGGGCCGACACGGCGTGTGCCAAACATCACGGGCCGCTGCAATTCGTTTTGATACTCTTCGGTTTTGGCAACGGGTCCGAAGCGAAGCGACTCGTTCGACACAGGACGCACAAACTGACTATGGCAATGCCAACAACCTTCACCAACATAAACCTGGCGACCCAAACGGAGCGCCTCGGCGGAAGTGAGCACCACTTGCTCTTCGAGCTTGGCATTGTCGGCAAGCAGAGCCGCGCGCACTTCAGCGGTCGCATCGGCGGGGATCTCCTTGGCTTCCGGCAACTCGCCGAAGGCCTTAAGGAACGCTTCCGGATAGCGATCCTGCAGGTTGCGGAATTGACGAACGAGCCGCGGGTTGACCACTTGCTCGGCAGTCTTCTCGGGCAGGTCTTTGTACATCATCATCGGCAACGCACCGTTGCTGACGAACGCGAAGACAAAGAAGCCAATTCCCGCAATGAACAGAATGCCTGTTTTGCTTTCGAACATCGACTAGAGTCCACCCAAGGAGTGCATTGATTCGGGAACTGGATTGATTCGGGAAGTTAGCTACCGAGCACGACGACGGAAGTGCTGTCGTTGCTGGTCGGTTGTGTGACTTTGCCCCGAACGGTCATGGTCAGGTTGTAGAGAAAACAGAGCAGCCCGCCGAACATCATGAAGCCTGCAAAGGCACGCACGATCCAGAAGGGCTGCGAGCCGTTAGTCGACACTTCCCAAGGTTGCATGGAGGCCCAGTAGTAACCTTGAAACACGCCAGCCAACGTAAGGTCCAAAAACATGACGAAGAGCCCCACGGCCGAGAGCCAATAGTGCCATTCGATCAAAGCGCGGCTGTACCACTCGCGCTTGAGCAGCAGCGGAATTAGGTAAGTCATGATGCCGAAGAGCCAGAGCGTGAACACGCCGAACATCACGAGGTGAGCATGCCCCACAACCCAGTCAGTAAAGTGAATCAGCTTTTGAAAGGTCAGCGTGACCTGCAACGCGCACTGAAAGCACGTGATGAAGTAGAACACCATGCCGGTGTAGAAGTAGCGAATTGGCAGGTTGTCGATGACGGCACGACCTCGGCCCCACAACGTGCCGAAGAAGTTGATCACGACTGTCGCCACGACCAGTTCGACCGCAATTGTCGAGATCACCGCGCCGTATTGCAGGAACATCGGAATTGGTGTGTAGAGGAAGTGGTGAATGCCTTGCAAAGGATAGAAGAAGGCGAGGCCCCAGAAGCCTACGAGCGACAGACCGTGGCTCCAGATTGGCTTCTTGAGCATGATCGGAACGAAGTAGTACATCAGGCCCCAGCCCAGCGGCGTTACGAACAGCCCGACGAGGTCGTGAATGAAGAGCCCGCCAATCGCCCCGGCGCTTGTCCCTGCGACGGTGTACTCGGGCAGCAGATTGCCCATCGCCACGGTGAGTGGTGTCCAGACAAACATCGCCATGAAGTACCACAAGCTGACATACATGGGCCCCTTGGTGCGGGCAATTGGCATCATGAAGTTGTAAGCAACAAGCAGCAGACCGACGAGGGAAAGAGGATCGATCCAGAACGGAGTTTCGCCCCATTCCAAGCCTTGCGCACCAAGACCCATCGGCAGGTGGTACGTCTTGGCCAAGTTCATGACCCAAGGTTGGTCTTGGAATGTTGGTCCCAAGATGATGCCCGCGGCCGTGCTCAAGACGACGAACTGCCAGGCAAAGAAGATGAAGTACGACAGCTTGCGGCTGGCGACCGCATGGAACGTGAGGCGCGGAATGGCCCAGTGAATTGTGCCCAGGAAGGCGTTGGCCAGAAAGCCATAGGCGATGGCGTTTGTGTGCAGCATGCGCCAGCGACCAGGCGAGAAGAGCTCGATGCCGCTGAGCGGATTCGCCTTGATCAACTGGAAAGCCATCAGGATGCCGGCGAGCATCGAGATCGTCAGGAATGACAGCGCCATGTAGTAGTACCACATGATCAGCCTGTCATCGACAAGTTCTTCGTGCCGGGGCGCTGATTGAGTGGGTGCAGCCAGTGCAGTCATGTTCACTTCGTCCGAGCTTGATATGGTTCGAATTTGCCGAGCGGATACACCAGTGCCATCGTCCAACCAAAGACTAGATGGGTGAGCACGGCGACCGAAATCGGCAGATGTTCCGGGTTCACGATCCAATTGCCGCCGAACAGGGAAGGCTGCAACCAAGAGAGAATCAGATAGAAGTTGATGAGCCAAATCGCCAGCGCCACAACCGTGGCAATTGCTAGACGCTTGGCCAACCCACCCCCATTGGCAAAGCGGGTGAGGATGATTTGAAACGGGATGCCGAGAAACATGCCCGTGGCGATATACAGACAGCAACCGATGATCAGGATCAATCCATCAGGCAGCGGCTCGAGTGCTCGTTCGCCGAGCCCAAATGTGAGATAGACCTTGATGAGTTGCAGCGGATGCTGATCCGGCGCGCCGAACAGAACCGAACCAACCACGTTGAAGGCCAGGCTCACGAGCGCCGCGATCATACCCAGAAAGAAGCCAGCAGTTGCATAGTAGGTCAAGTAGAAGCCGCGGGACCACTCACGCGATGCCGGTGCTTCGCTTTCAACAGCTTCAGCTTCTAGCTGAGCAACGCGGCTGCGTAACTCGGTTAGCTCCTGCAAGATCGCATTGAGATTCTGTTCGGTCATGGCAAGTCGCTGCTGCGGAGAGAATGGATCTGGATTGCTGCGTGACAGGACGAAACTGCTACTCGCTGGGGGCCGCTGTTGGCTCGATGGGTTGAGCCTTCAACTGCTCGCGAATCTCGGTGTCGATCACATCCAGGGGCAAGGGCTGGCCACTTGCCACGCTGTTCACGAAGTGCGAAAGGTGCCAGATGGTATCGCTGCGTTGGGTCTCGGTTTCGCCTTTGTTTGCATCGGGCTGAGCGAAGGCGGGCATCGGAGTGCCATTGATGCCGGAATAGATGCGGCGATAGATATCGATCGGACGACCGCCGCCATGGAGCGTGCCTGTGGTAAGGTCCGCTGCACGGGCCACTCGGCCCCAGTCATCTTTGCCAATGTTTCCTGTCTTGATGCCGCGTCCATCGCGTCCGTGGCACTTATAACAATTGAGTTGCACAAAGGCCTTCGCTCCCGCAGCAACCGTCTCTGGACTGGGAGAGATTTCCCGTGTTAGCGGCCGCACAATTTGTTGCTCGGCCTCATCCCACGAAGCAGCGATGCCTTGAGCCTGCTCGGCGACAAGCACGGGCACAATGTCGTCCTCTTCTGCCAGTTCTCCCTGCGCGACTTGCCCCAAGCGATACTCCAACTCGCCGCGAGAACTCAGCAGCATGACGTAGTCAATCACGGCTTCAAGATCATCGTCAGCCATCCAAGGAAATGAAGGCATGCTTGTTCCTTTCGCCCCGCGACGAAGGATACGCTGCAGATCAGTTCGCCGAGGCTTTACACCACGGGGAGTGCTGGTGAACTTGAACTTTCCCAAGCGATAGTCTCGGGGAGGTGGATCCAAGTACTTTGCTGCGGGCCCTTGGCCGTCGCCAGTCACACCGTGACAGCCGGCACACTGGTTGAGATAAACGGCCTGACCGTGTTGCAGGTGTCCCCGATCTTCGCGCTCAACGAGCTTCGGCGACGCTGCATCTGCCGGCTGCTCCTCAGCAGGCGCGACGGCGAGAAACCTCGGAAAGCGAGCCGTGCCAAAGTACTCCTCCAAGCTGGAACGAATCTGTTCTTGGTGCTTCTTTGGCAATTGCTGCAGATCATCGCGCGACGTGAACTTCAGTTCGACTGGCGCACCGCAGCCCGCGATGCACATGAATGCCATGCCAACGCACAAGGCGACCTTATCACTAACCGATGACATCGACGTTCACTCGCTCGATTCGAGAAATTGTTTACTGAGGCCGCTGCAAATCGCCCGTTGAATGATCGCTCTACTTCATCCTGAGTTGATGGCTGTCCCGCAAATGCACTTCCCGAGCCAAAGCAATCAAGGTTTGCAATCAAGCCCTTTTTGCCTTGCGAAACATTAGCGATGTGCATGCTCGTGCGGGACTTGCGCATCACCTAATGTGCGAAGCCGCCCGCGCGATCACCGAAAGCGTGCGGTTTGGACACATCGGACATTGCAGCTAAAGAAGACGATTCAGCAGATGAGCGGTTTTCCGCACACTACGACAGCGAAGAACCGATGCCGGAAAGAAAGGCGAAGTAGCGGTCAGGGCAGTTTGTCGACATCGACGTAAACGTAAGTGCCGTTATTGTCGCTGGCCAGGCGGCGCATGAAGTGATCGCTGTAGCCGATGCCTTGGCTGCCGCGACCGAAGTGGACGGTGTGAATGGTGGTGCGACCGCGGGCCTGTTCGCGCACGATTCTCAGTTGGCTGTTGTCCATGCCGGGATCGTCGCCGTCGGTGAGGAGAAAAATGACTTCAGGGCGCAACTTGAGCGCGGCAACAAGGGCCGCCGTGTGATTGGTGCTGCCGAAGGCCGGCAGGGCGAGCAAGTGATCAACGAGCTTCTGCTTGTTTTGGTCGGTGGCGGGAAGCCAGTGTGCACTGAGCTGCGCAGGAACCGCGTGGTACGTAATCAGCTGCACCCGTTGTTGCTCGTTAAGCGATTTCAGTTGCGTGGCAAACTCGCTGGCGGCGGAACGAATGGCACCGAGTCCTTGATCGCCCATGCTAGCCGATCGATCGATGAGCATGGCGAATGTTCGTCCCCGGGCGGGAGCACCAAAGAGCGTGAGTCCGCCGGGAGTGCCCGATTTGTCTTCGCCGGGGCCGCGGCCGCGAGCATCCTCCGCCAGGATCGCTGCTTCGTTCACGCCCGAGGGAAGATTCCGATTGGCACTCGCGACACCATCGACGCCCGGCAGAAAGCCTGTCGCAGGCAAGCCGATTCCATTGGTCGACGGCAACTGAACGGTAGTGGGCAACTTGCCTGCCGATTCTGCTGGCAGCGCCTCAGTGGCGGATAGTACTCCGCTGGCTGCTGCTGACGCAGCGCTGGCTGACGAGTTGTCCTTTTCGGGAGTGTCGCTGAGATACTCGACCTTCTGGTCGCCCGTTTTGTAGATGACGATATCGGTATGGCGCTCGGGTTCGGCGACAATCGCCAGTTGCCGCCCAGGGGCCAGCCAAACGACCATCAACAGCAGCGTGGCAAGATGGAAGCACAGGGAGATCAAAAGCGGCATCAGTCCGGCGACGGAAGCCCAGCGGTCGAGCCAGGTGACTCCTGCCGGTTCGTCTTCGATGGTGTTGGCAACTCCGCTCATGCTTTCTTCCCGCTGCCCCTTGCCGTTTCATTATCGAAGCCGAGCTGGCGCGGAGCAAGCTGGAAGTTGACGCGCCCAGGCAACCTAGGGCCCTGCGATTTTGTCGACCATTGCCACGGCAGATTGCTGTTTGGGGCACGATCGCAAACTGTCTATCTGCCGCTGGCAACAGGACTTGTTGTGAGATTTGCCCCTACGCCTTGCGTAATCGTTCGGGCGAGCGTCCGCCACAGCCGCAAAGTCGGACTACCCGCCCTAACGAGCCTGCCCTTGGAGTGGGCTCGTTGGTATAATTTTGCTGGTGTCGGGGACTGGGAGTGGCGGAACATGACCGTCGCGGCCTCCGTCAGAAGAATCGGTCGAGCTATGGCACGTAAAGAGAACATTGATCGGCTCCTACGAGATTGGCCGTATGATCCACAAGGGATCAGCGTCCGCAAGAAGAAGGGAGACGATGGGCGCGAAGTGCTGCAAATGCGTCTCGATCTCGGCTTGCTGCAACTCGAGGTGCAAGGTCGACCCGACGGGACGAAGCCCGAAGGGCAAGACACGTTCTACGAACATTTGAAAAAGAAGGCCGATGCCGAAGGCGAAACTTTTCAAATGTCGGAAGAAGAGTGCGAAGAAGCTGATCGAGAGTTTGTGCAGTATTATCATCGCCGCGTCTGCTGGCTCGCCCTGCGCGAATTCGAAAATGCCGTCGCCGATGCCGACCATACGCTCGGGCTGATGGACTTCTGTCGCGAGTTTTCTCCCGACGATCAGTGGACCCTGTCGCACGAGCAGTATCGGCCGTTCGTCTTGTTCCATCGCACGCAAGCAGCCGCACTGGCAGCCTTGGGCGAAGGTGGCGCGGAGGTTGCAGTCGAAGCCTTGAACCAGGGACTCGATCAGATCAAGAAGGTCTTTGCCGACTACGAAGCCGAAGAAGAGTACGACGAAGACGAACTCGTCACGCGACTAGTAGAACTGCGCGAGTCGCTGCGGCAACACTTTGGCGTCGGCCAAACGCTGCAGGAACGGCTGGAAGAAGCCGTCGCTTCCGAGAAGTACGAGTTGGCTGCGGAAATTCGCGATCAACTAGCCAAGCGGACGAATGCCCGATAGGGCTGAGCTTCAGCCTATCGACAATCAAGAAGCAGCAAAGCCCCATGAGGGAGGACACTCTAAGCTGAAGAGTGTCGAACCTCACGGGGCTTTGGACTCAATCCGTTGCTCGCAACCGCAGGCTTGCGCCCACGGCTACGAGGCTTTGATCTTTGCCGGAACGTCGCGGAATACCGCTGGCTCCTGTCTATAGCTTACTTCTTCACTTCGAACTCGCCTTCGATCACATCGTCGTCGCCCTTCTTCGGGGCTTCTGGCGAAGGACCACCTTCGGCACCGGCGTCGCCACCAGCAGCACCACTCTTTTCGTAAAGCATTTTGGTGAAGGCGTGTGAAGCGGCTTCGAGTTGCTCGATCGCAGACTTGATGGCTGCAGTGTCGGTACCCTTAGCTTTTTCTCGCGTGCTGTCGATCGCCTTCTGCAGCGGCTCTTTGTCGGAGTCTTGCAGTTTGTCAGCGTTCTCCTTCATCGTCTTTTCGAGCGAGTAGCACATGTTGTCGGCCTGGTTGCGCAAGGTCGCCAGTTCGAGCTTGTTCTTGTCGTCATCGGCATGAGCCTCGGCGTCGCGACGCATCTTTTCGATCTCGTCTTTCGACAAGCCCGAAGATTGCTCGATCCGCACGTTGGCCTGTTTGCCGGTTCCCATTTCGCGAGCCGAAACATCCAGAATGCCGTTCGCGTCGATATCGAACGTCACCTGAATGCGTGGCATACCACGAGGAGCCGGCGGAATGCCGTCCAAACTGAAGTCGCCCAGCAACCGGTTGTCGTTGGCCATCTTGCGTTCGCCCTGGAACACCTTCACCTGCACACCGGGTTGGTTATCGGCGGCCGTGCTGAATTCCTTCTGGGCCTTGAATGGGATGGTCGTGTTCTTCTCGACAATCGCCGTCATCACGCCACCTTCGGTTTCGATGCCGAGAGTCAACGGGGTAACGTCGAGCAGCAACACGTCTTTCCGCTCACCGGCGAGCACCGACGCTTGAATCGCAGCACCGACGGCGACCACTTCGTCCGGATTCACACCCTTGTGCGGATCCTTGCCGAAGAGGTCCTTCACCAGCTTTTGCACCTTCGGAACGCGGGTGCTACCGCCAACGAGTACAACCTCGTCGATTTCGCCTGGCTTCAGGTTGGCGTCCTTCATCGCCTGCAGCACCGGCTTGCGGCACCGCTCCACCAGCGAGTCGATCAGCTCTTCGAACTTCGAGCGGCTGATGGACATCTGCAAGTGTTTCGGCACCCCGTTGGCCATGGTGATGAACGGCAGGTTGATGTCGGTCGATTGCAGCGTGCTCAGTTCCTTCTTGGCTTTTTCGCAGGCTTCTTGCAGCCGCTGAAGAGCCATGGGGTCCTTACGCAGGTCGACGCCTTGTTCTTTTTGGAACTCACCAGCGACGTAGTGGATCAAGGCTTCGTCGAAGTCGTCACCACCGAGGTGAGTATCACCGTGGGTGCTGATGACCTGGAACAATTGCTTGCCGCCACCTTCGTCGTCGGTACCAACGACTTCCAATACGGAAACGTCGAACGTGCCACCACCGAGGTCGAAGACGACGATCTTCTCGTTCTTCTTCTTGTCGAGACCATACGCGAGTGCCGCTGCCGTCGGCTCGTTAATGATACGAGCGACTTCCAGACCCGCGATTTGGCCAGCGTCCTTGGTGGCTTGTCGCTGTGCATCGTTGAAGTACGCGGGAACCGTGATCACAGCCTTGTTCACTTTGTGGCCGAGATACGCTTCTGCTGCTTCCTTCAACTTGCGCAGGACGAGCGCCGAGATTTCTTGGGGGGTGTACTCTTTGTCGCCGATCTTGATTTTGACGTACTCTTGCGAGCCGCCGGTCACCTTGTAAGGGACCATCTTCTCTTCGGTTTCGACTTCCGAGTGACGCCGACCCATGAACCGCTTGACCGAGTAAACGGTCTTGGTGGGATTCGTCACCGCTTGCCGCTTGGCGGGTTCGCCAACTACGGTTTCGCCCTTATCCGTAAAACCAACGACGCTCGGCGTCAGGCGATTACCTTCCGCATTCGCAATCACCTTGGGTTCGCTACCCTCCATGATTGCCACTACCGAGTTCGTGGTTCCCAAATCGATGCCAATGATTTTTTCGCCAGCTGCCATAGTTGTGTGCCTCTTCAGAAAAGATGTGCAGGAACTGTTTTGAGGAATTTCAGTCGTTGGTCGCCGGCTTCGAGCTGACGGCCAGGATTTTGGTAAGGAAACTCGCCCGGGACAAATAAATGCCCAGGAAAGCGATAGCGGTCTAATGGCAAAGTGCATGCCGAAGTCAAGCGATCACTCAGCGACTGTTCATAACTCGTTCAGCTTCAATTAGTTGTGGCTTTACTTTTGGCTCTGCCTTTCGGCCGGCGCGCTCCCCCTGCACGTGTTCCTGCCAAATTGACACAAGCCCTTCCTCACCATCGGTTGGAGCAAACTACAATTGTCATTGTGGCAGTTTGATTTGGCGGTCGTACGATTCTGCTTGATCGCGGTTCCGTTGGTTGACACTCACCAGCTAGCTCATTACAAGTTGGTTCGCGGGAATGCTTTCGCAGCTTCGCCGGGCGAACGGTAGCGGACCTTCCATCCTCTCTTTGAATTACCCACTATGAGCAAGAAACAGTCCGCTGCAGGTCCCTCCGCGACCGCTGCCCGCAAGGAACTAGAACGGCTCGATCGGGAGCTGCTAAAGATTATCAACGAGCGTGCGCGCACCTGTCAAAAGCTGGCCAAGGCTCGTCAGCAGGAAGGTGGCCTGCTACACGACATGGCGGATGATCAGTCGGCGTTCGCCAAGCTGCTCGAAGCCAATAAAGGTCCACTCAACGAAGCGGGGCTGCGCAGTATCTGGCGCGAGATTCAGGGGCAAGCGCGCAGCATGATTCAGCCGCTGCGGATTGCCTATTTGGGTCCCAAGTACAGCTACAGCCATCTCGCCGGAATCGAGCGCTTTGGTGATTCGCTCGACCTGTTGCCGATGGCCACGATCAAAGCGGTCTTTGAAGCAGTGAATGTCGGGGAAGCCAACTACGGCATCGTGCCGATCGAAAACTCGACCGACGGTCGAGTGGTCGATACGCTCGATATGTTTGCGCGGGTGCCGCTGCAAATCACCGGCGAAGTGCAACTGAAGATTCATCATCAGCTATTGGGTAAGTGCACACGAGCGCAGATCACCGAGGTCTACAGCAAGCCGCAGGCACTTTCGCAGTGTCGCGAATGGCTCGCCAAGAACTTGCCGAATGTACGCACGGTCGAAATGACCAGCACCGCACTCGCTGCACAGATCGCCGCTGACAAGCCGGGTGCTGCCGCGGTGGCCAGTTATGAAGCAGGACTGAATTATGGCCTGAATGTGATCGACGCGAACATTGAAGACAACAAGTTTAATGTCACTCGCTTCGCGGTCATCGGCGGCGAAGCCCTTAAGCGAACGGGGCACGACAAGACAGCTCTCATGTTTGCAATTCCTCATAAGCCCGGTGCCTTGGCCGACGCGATGGCTGTCTTCAAGCGCGGCCGACTGAATATGACCTGGATTGAATCGTTCCCCATGCCGAACACCAAGAACGAGTATTTGTTCTTTGTGGAACTCGAAGGGCATCAAGGCGATTCCAAACTGAAGAGTGCCCTCGTGGCACTCGGGCGCAAGACCGACAAGCTGAATGTGCTGGGGTCGTACGCTCGCAGCCTACCACTGGAATAACCTCTCGGCTGCTGTCCCGCAGTGCTTTGAAAGTCAAGGATGATGCCGGGTGCAAACCGAGCTGAACATTTGTTGGACCAGAGCTATCGCCACTGCCGGCAAGTAGTACTGGCAGCGCGCTCGAACCTCGGCCGCGCTTTCTGGCTGCTGAAGCCCGCTCAGCGTCAAGGCATGGACGCGCTCTATGCTTTTGCTCGCCAGGCCGATGATCTAGTCGATAGCAACGCCTGTGAGACAGACCGCCGCGCCGCGCTGGCCGAGTTTCGCCACAATTTTGAGGCAGCACTGGCAGGCACACCGCCAGGAATGCTCTTTCCCGCCTTGATCGACACGATCGAGCGGTATCAGATTCCGCCGCAGCATTGCTTTGACCTGCTCGATGGCTGTGCGATGGATCTTGCGCCTCGGCGCTACGCAAATTGGGAAGAATTGCGGCAGTATTGCCTGCGGGTGGCATCGAGCGTGGGACTGGCCTGCTTGCGCATCTGGGGCTGCCAGGACGAGCGGGCTCTGCAGCCGGCGATCGACTGCGGGCTTGCCCTTCAGCTGACGAATATCTTGCGAGATATCCGCAGCGACGCGGAACTCGGTCGCATTTATCTGCCGCAAGACGAACTCGCACGTTTCGGCATCACAGACGCCGAACTGTTGGCAGGCAAAGAGGTGCCCGGGAGTGGTGAGTTGATTCGATTCCAAGTGGAGCGTGCCAAGCAGCTTTATGCTTCGGCGAAAACTGGCCAGCAGTTTGTTCCTGAGCCGGCCAAGCGGCTCTATTGGCTGATGCATCAAACATATGAGAAATTGCTGCTAAGAATCGAAGCCGATCCAACGGCCAGTTTGCGCAAGCGAGTGAAACTCACTCGCTCAACGCAACTCTGGCTGGCCGCCCGCGCGGTTCTGCGCTTGGTCTAGAGCGGTTGCATTTTAGGTCTGGCGGTAGCCACAGTGGTGGAAGTAGTTTCGGCACTCGGGTTCGGTGAAGAGTTCGAGCACCTGACCGCAGAGTTCCCCGAGCTTGTCGACGGTGCGGGCGGCACCATCGCGGAGTAGCTTTTTGAGCTTGGAGAACGCCAGCTCGATGGGATTGAGGTCGGGCGAGTACGGCGGCAAGTAGCGGAGTTCGGCTCCGACTGCGGCGATGGCTTCGCGGACTCCGGTGACCTTGTGGCTGGATAGATTGTCCATCACGACGATGTCGCCAGGTTGCAAGAGTGGGGCCAGTTCCTGCTCGACCCACGCGCGAAACAATGGGCCGTTGATCGGGCCTTCAATGGTGAGCGGAGCGATGAATCCCTCGGCTCGCAACGCGCCGAGAAACGTCGTGGTTTCCCAGCGACTGCAGGGCGTTTTTTCCTTCAGTCGGGTGCCGAGTAGCGAACGACCATAGGTCCGCGTCATGTTCGTTTTGGCACAAGTTTCATCGATAAACACGACTTTGGCTGGATCGATCTCACCTTGTGAGGCCCGCCATTGAACACGCTTCAAGGCGACGTCGGGGCGATCTTGTTCGCTGGCAATCAGCGTCTTTTTTTTCGCGATTGCTCGAGTTCATTGCAAGCATTGCACAAGGTCGACAGACAAGCTTCTTCGTTGAGTTCGGTCTTCAGTTCGGCTTGCAGTTCACGCAGATAAATGTCCGGCCGGTCGGTGATCTTCGCGAGCAACCACTCGCTCCAGGCATGCCACTTGGGAACACGCGGAGCTGCGATCTGCGGCGCGATCTTCCCCGTCTCGCGACGCTGCTGCTTGATCGAGCGAATCCACGATTCAGAAACTTTGAACCGCAAACCAATCGCCTTCGTACCTTCCTTCGTGTCAGCCTCGGCATCGCAGGCCGCCAACACCACAGCGCGAAATTCCGTCGGGTATGCAGACATCGAGCCAACTCCTTTAAGTTGGCCCCAACCTACCCCACCCGCCCAAATAGCGCCAGGCCTAGCATGAACTTGCTCTAGCCCGATAACCAGCAGCGTCTAGCATTGCGCGAGCCAACGATGATGAGCCACAACATATTCTTTCGAGAGTATCGCTGCGAACTTTCGGCCGCGTACCCTGTTGCAGGCAGCACGGAGCTCTTGAAACCGACTTTCGTCGAACAGTTGCAGGCTGCGGATGGCTTTCCGCGCGGCCTGAGCAGCAAGAATCATGTCTCCTGGATCATCGCCCGATTAACAGAGCTAAGCGCGGGCGGATTGATGTTTGACAATACTCACTTTGAAAGTGACGGCGGCGAATTCGGCTATCGGCTCAAAATTTTTGGTGCCGACGGTAAACTGCTTGGCTATTGGGGCATCATTTTTTGGCCTGATCGCATTCGGCTAATGGGGCACTCCACAAGCGACCTCGATGGCCAAACGCTAATTGTCGAAATGCTGACGGAATCCCCAGCGGAACTAGGAAAATGCGAAGTCACGATTCGCAACCCCGATGCTCGGACTAAGAAAACATTCGGTTGGAACGGCTATCAATTTGTGTAGCGTAAAATACTGTAGTCCACAAACAAGCAACGCGCAGATCCGCCAGGAACTGCGCGCGTGGTGATTTTGCCGCGAAAGGCCGCCGGAACATCGCGGAGTACCGCTTGTTGCCGGCCTACTGCCTACTACTTGCTGGCGCTAGGCTTCACTTCCTTCAACTTGTCCGTTAGGCCGGGCACATCTTTGTCGCCACTGGGCACGCTAAAGTCCGCTCCTTTAAAGGCTTCGCCGATTGGCTCGAAGCGCCCGCCCAGATTCTCTGCGAGAAAGGCTTCTTCGACGGCATAAAAGGCATAGCGATTTTCGGGACGTGAGAAACCGTGTCCTTCATCATGAAAGAGGACATAGGTCACGGGAATTTTCTTCTCGTTCATTGCCTTCACAATCTGATCGGCCTCGGGCTGCTTCACGCGCGGATCGTTGGCACCTTGACCAATCAGCAGCGGCTTCTTGATATTGTCAACAAAGAAGAGAGGCGAGCGCGACTCGAGAAACTTCTTGCCTTCTTCGGATTGGTGATCGCCCACGCGGACCTTCATCACAGGCATGAACGGCATCCAGTACGGAGGTGGATTGCTAAGCAGGGTGATGAGGCTGGACGGTCCAACCACGTCAACACCGCAGGCAAAGACATCGGGAGTAAAGGTTAAGCCGACGAGCGTCGCGTAGCCTCCGTAGCTGCCGCCGGAAATGGCCACCTTGTCCTTGATCGCGATCTTTTGTTCCACGGCCCAGTTCACCGCATCAATCAAATCGAGATGCATCTTGCCTGCCCATTCTTTATCGGCAGCATTGATGAACTCTTTGCCAAAGCCGGTTGAACCGCGATAGTTCACCGACAGCACCGCGTAACCGCGGTTGGCCAGCAGTTGATGCTCCGGATCGTAGCCCCAATCGTCGCGTGCCCAAGGTCCGCCGTGGACGTTTAGCACCATTGGCAATGGTTGATTCGGGCGGCCATCGCCATCAGGATCGCTCCACTTGGGCAGCGACAAATAGGCGACAAGGTCGAGACCATCGCGGCTCCGAATGACCTGTGGGTGCATCTTCACCAGCGGCAACTTTTCGAGTGCTGGATTGCTGGTGAATAGATAGGTGACCTTCCGCTCGGGAGCACGGTCGTAGATGTAAAATTTGACCGGGCCGTTATCCATGAGGTAGGCCACGGTCCAGCGAGTGTCGTCGAGCGTGCGGCCGGTGATTTGCAGCTCACCGTCGGCGATCGTCTTGAGATAGTCGAAGTCGGGCTGAATGGTTGGGTCGAGAATCTTCCATTCAGTGCGCGTGAAGGTGTAATTAACCGCTTGCACGTTCTTTTTGGTCGGATGGGCCAGGGCGCCGGAAATATCGGCGCGGGCATTTTCGGCCAGCAGTTCCGATTCGCCCGATTTGATCGTCATAAGCTTGAGCGCGGCTGTATTGCGGCCACGACTATCGAGCATGTAGAGCTTGTCGGCCTCTTTATTGAAGCCTACGGGCGAGGTCGTCATCGCATCGGTGACGCCAATTTCCATGAACGGCTTCCAGCCATCTTTGCCATCAGGTTGCAGGTAGACCTGGCCGCCAGTCGGCGAAAAATTCATCGCCAGTCGCACGTCGTAGTTGTCGTCGATCAAGAAGCCTGCGAAACCGGGGTTCTGCTTGACCAGCTTCTTCTCGGCGGTGGTGATATTGATGCGATAGATGTCGTGATAGTGCCGCTCGCCCCGGTCGTTGATTCCCACCAGGATTTCTTCGGGAAAGTTCTCGCTGAAGCCTTCAATCTGGCCGGCGATCTTTTCGATCGGCGTTAGATCGGTGATTTTGCCGGTCGAGACGTCGATGGCGTAGACGTGATTGTCCTCATCACCATTTTTGTCTTGCGTGTAGAGAATGTGCTTGTTGGTGTAGGCCCACATGTAGTTGACGACGCCGCGATGCTTGTCGAAGGTAATCGGCTTGGCATTGGCGGGTTTATCGTCGGGGCTGGCCCAGACATTCAGCACGCCTTCAACCGGGGCGACAAAAGCGAGTCGCTTGCCGTCATGGCTCAGGCGAGCTCTGGCCTTCTCGGGATTGCCGAAGAACTTCGCTCGCGGAATGAGCGGAACGTCGGCGACCCCTTGGGCCAAAGCAGTTTGCGTGGTTGTCATTTCTGAACCGAGTGCAGCCAAGAACAGTGGCAGCGCAATGAGAAGCCAACGACGCGACATGATGCCATCCCTCCGTGATTGTGAAAAGTTATCGCTGTTGGCTGACAGCATAACGCAGGCACTTGCTTCGAACTACCTGGGAGCACGTGGCGTGATGGCCTCGTGTCGTATCTTGCGTCGTTCGTGTCTACAAAGTCGACTCGCCGCAGGTCGGTGAGAGGTGCAACGAGAAAGAAGTGTTGCAAAATCGCGATGAATTCAGCTGCAAGACATTTTTCACTCGCTGGTACACCGATTGCTTAATGAGGAGATGCAATGGTGACAAAAGCTGATCGCCTTCATTAGATCAGCGCAACTCGAATCTGGCGGGGCACCCGTCCGGTGCAGATGTCGTTTCGACGATATCGGCCGGACGGTGCCCTTTTTTCGTTTGAATCGGTTAAACAGCCAGCGGTTGTTCTTCGAAATATTGCACCAGCGATTTTGCCGGTGCGGTGAGCTTCAACACCGGCGCAAACTCCGTGAACTCTTTGTCAACGAGTCCGAGGGTTTGAGCGGGATCGCTACCAGGACCGGCAATCTTGGTAAAGGCGCTGACGAAGGCTTCTCGCTCGGTCCAAACTTTATCGCTGGCGGCGGGCAATGACGAAGACAAAGCAACCGCCAAGGCACCGATGTCTTTGCTGTCGGCGGCCAGCAACTGATTCAATTGCGTGTGGCTTTCAATCAGGCGGGCAAAGTCTTCCGGCAAGCTCCAACTGCGAGCCATCACCGCGGCTGCGTTGGCGTGCGTCCAGCCATATTTGGCTTGCTCCAAATCGCTCAAACGAGTGCAGCCATTGTTACGGCCTTCGAGCAGGGTGAGATACTGCGAAGGTAGTTCCTTGGCGAGCAAAGGGACGGCCATATCTTGCAACAGGGCCGCTGCGAACAGATCTTCGGCTTCCTTCCATCCCTTCAGTTTCCCAAAGGCTCGGGCGAAGAGACCACGACGGAGCGAGTCTTGCCACAGGCTCTTCAGATCGAAAGGACCGCATTTCGGATTTGGCATCAAGCTGAATACCGCACTCCACAGGGCGAAGTTCTTGATGGTGCGAATGCCCACGAGCGTAATCGCGAGTTTGATGCTCGAAATCTCGCGTGAAAAACCGAAGTACGACGAGTTTACGAATTTCAGAACCTGGCCGGTGAGACCTGGGTCAGCTTCGATGGGCACTGCGAACTCTGCAGGGCCGTTATCCAGGTTCTGTGAAAGCTCAAGTAGACGGATCGCACTCTGTGGCAGTGCCGGCAATTGGGCGCTACCAAGGAGTTCCTTCAAACTGGGTGTTTGGTTCGACATGAGGGTTCGCTTTTCGCTGCGGGGCCAGCATTGATAAAGTGAGGTGTGCGGCGCAATCACCCGACTCGCAACTCGCGGCCGGATACGTCAACGCTCGCTCAAACTTAGGTCGACTCCGGCTCCGGTCAAATGGGAAAGAAGCGAATCGAGTCGGGTATTCGCCTGATCTGACTAAGTTAGTCCTCCCCGAAGCGGGTAATCCCGTTTTCGCGGTGTGGCGAGTCTGCAACACGAGGCAACGATGCCAACGACGTTGTTGTTCTTCCGCAACAAGCGAGCAGTTCCGATTTTGCCGACACAAGGCGTAAGCCGCGCACCGTTCGACGCTTACGAACAGCGCTCAGCAAGCACGCGGAACTGGGCACAGTGGCTGCAATGAGTGGGTCAGGCTCCTGCCAGCCAGACCAAGGGTGATTCTGCCGGATCATCGCTGGTCTTGGCTGGCCGGAGACCTTTCTTCGCCACGCACCACGAGAATCGGCATGATCGCTACCAGCCGCAACTTTCTTCCGCTGATGCGAGTTGCCTCGTTCGCAATTGTGATCTGGGCGGTTGGTTGCGCAATCCAAGCCAATGAGGCAGACGACGACGGTTGGCGTCGCACCAAGGACGGCTGGGAGCGAATGTCGAGTTGGAATCTTGGCTCGCGCATGTTGCCGGCCAATCGCACTGTACTCAAGGCTCGGGCAACCGGCCCATCCTGGGATGTTCATCCCGCCTTCGTTGCGACGGGCCTTCTCATCTTGGCCACCACTTGCTTGACCATATCGCCGGCGATCAATAAGAGAGCCTAAGCGAAACTTCAATCGCTCGATGAAGATTGGGTTCAGTTTCTTCGCGACTGGTAGGCTGGCGCGCACGCGCCGGATAAGATGTGCGAGTCTGACTGGGCGGTGAAGTCCATCACCTTCTTTGTCTTGAATCCTCTTTGCCTTGATACCAAGGAGTTTCGTCATGGCTCGCCTCTCTCGCCGTAGCATGTTGGCCGCCAGCGCTGCCTGGGCAATTTCCCCAGCGATGATCGCCTGGGGGCAGGCACCCGCCACGAAGACTCCGGAAGCAAAGCCCAAAGCTCCGAAGGCCGATCCCTATGTCGATGCCGTCTTTGTGAAGGGCGAGCCAGAGAAAACCGCCAAGGGCGCATTCACGATTGCAGTGCTACCCGACACGCAGCACTACAGCGAAAAGTACCCAGAGAATTATCTAGCGCAGACGAATTGGATCGTCGAGAATCGCCGCGACCGTAACATCGCGGCAGTGCTACATCTCGGGGACATCACCAATCACAACTCTGCCGCTGAGTGGGAGAACGCCGTCAAAGCGATGGACGTACTGAACGACCAGGTTCCCTACGCGATGGTCCCAGGCAATCACGACTACAGCGCTGGTGGTGGTTGCAAAGATCGTAGCACGCTACTGAACGAGTACTTTCCCATCGCCAAGCTCAAATCGCAGAAATCGCTTGACTGCGTTTATGACAAAGAACCCGATCGCGTCGAAAACAGTGCGCACCTGTTCTCCGCGGCCGGCATGGACTTCGTCGTCATTGGGCTTGAGTTTGGTCCTCGCAAAGATGTAGTGCGCTGGGCCAACGAAGTGGCGGCGAAGCACAAGAACCGCGCGGCGATTCTGATCACCCACGCATACATGTACTACGACGAAACCCGCTACGACTGGAAAAAGTACGGCACCAAGCAAACTTGGAATCCGCACAACTACGCAGTGGCGAAAGCTACCAGTGATGACGTAAGCGATGGCGAAGAGCTGTGGCAAAACCTTGTCAGCAAACACGAGAATTTCATCTGCACGCTCAATGGCCACGTACTTAATGATGGTCTCGGTCAGATTACCACCAAGACACCCGCTGGGCGGGCGATACCGCAAATGCTCGTCAACTTTCAGATGAAACCCAAGGGTGGCGATGGCTGGTTGCGGTTAATGGAGTTCAGCGCTGATGGTCGCCAAGTAAAGGTCGTGGACTATTCGCCCACGCGCAACGAGCGAAATGAATCGGCGCAGAACAAGTTTGCCTTCACCGTCGCTGCACCTGGCAAGGCGTAGACTGCATTACTCTCACTCGTTGTGGCTTTATCCACTTGTTGATTACGGAAGGTCGGCCGATGCGTCGTTTCTTGAAGCTGCTGTTTTTGACATCGCTGGTCTTTGGTTGTTTGAGTACTCAACAAGCTGGCCACGCAGCGAATCGCGACCGCCACGTCATCGTCGTGTGCATCGATGGTTTGGCTGCATTCTTGCTCGACGACCCCAAAGCTCCGATTCCCACAGCTCGATTGCTAGCGCGGAATGGAACCATCGCAGAGAACGGAATGAAGGTTTCGAATCCTTCCGTCACCTGGCCCAATCACACCTCGATTGTTACCGGCGTACGTCCCGAAAAGCATGGAGTGCTGGCCAATGGCGTGCTTGTTCGCGGTGCTGTGGGTTTGCCAACAACCGTGGACCCGAAGCGCGATCAGAAGGATTTGGTTCGTGCCGCCACCATCTTTGATGCGGCACATGCCGCCGGGCTGACGACGGGCGAGATCAATTGGCCCTGTACTCGCGGTTCGAAAACTCTGGGCGACAGTTTTTCGGATGTTCCCGAACAAGTGGTGCATATGACGCCGCGCCTGCGGACGGAACTCGTCGAAAAGGGAATCTTGATTGACGAAACCCAGGCTTCGTTTGCCGCCAATAGTGTCGTCGGGCGGGATTTGGTTTGGACCGATGCGACTTGCCACGTGATCCGTACACGAAAACCGAATCTGCTGTTTGTGCATCTGCTCAATTGCGACGCGACCCATCATGCACTGGGGGCGCAAACGCCCGCCGGCTATACCGCCAATGCCTATGCCGATGCTTGTCTCGCCAAAATCGTGGCAGCTACGAAAGAATCCGGCATTTTTGAGAAGACGACTTTCATTTTGGTTGCCGATCATGGCTTCACCACCACGCCCAAAGCAATCCGGCCCAATGTCATTTTGCGGCAGCAAGGCCTGCTCAGCACAACGGCCGGCAAGATCAGCGATGCTCGCGCGCACGTCTTTCCTGAAGGAGGCATCGGCCTCATTTATTGCACCGATCCCGCGCAAGCTCCTGCTGACCGGGAAAAGGTGAAAGAACTACTGAGTGGCCAAGAAGGTGTCGCCGAAATTCTTTTCCCGGAAAGATTTGCCGAGTACGGCCTGCCACATCCACGAGAATACAATCAGGCTCCCGATGCGGTCTTGGTGGCCAAAGATGGCTACGCGGTTTCTGGCTCTGCAGAAGGGGAGACTTTCGTCACCACAAATATCGAAGCCAAGACATCGCTCGGGTCACATGGCTTCATCTCGACAATGCCGAAAATGAACGCGATCTGCGTCCTTAGTGGCAACAGCATTCAACCAGGTATCAAGCTGCCGGATGTCGAGAATATTGATCTGGCTCCGACAATCGCTCAGCTACTTGGCATCCAGAACTTTCCTGCCGATGGAAAGGTGCTGAGCAAAGCGATTCGCGAATAACACCGTTCGTTACCAACAAAAACACCACTGCTGAACGATCAGCAGTGGTGTTACGTTTGTTTGCGGCTCCGTTTCGTGTTACGGCCGGAGAACCAATCGCAGTTGTTCCACACTCAGCCAATCGACTGCTTCGGTGTCATCCGAAGAGTCCGATTCCTCACTGTCGTCACCGGTGAGTGCCATCAGTTGATCGAGGGCCGAGAGATACAACAGCTGGCTATCGTCGGCAGTACCCACGATGCCACCGATCGGCGATTCGTCGGTGCTATTCGAGGACGGGCTGCTGCTAGTCAGGCTGGGCACCACCGTGGGGAGTGTTGAGCTGCTGCTCGTAGTGTCGGAATCCGCATCCACGGCTTCGCCAGCCGAGAAGGCGAAATAAGACGGTTCGCTGACGGCTTCACCGCCGCTCACAGCTTCGCCACCACTGCCGCCGGAAGACAGCGGATGCAGGTTCAACCAGTTGATGACCACGAGGGCATCGAAGGCCGACAAGCTGCCGTCGCCGTTGGTATCGACGTAAGCGCTAGGCGGCAACTCGCCGCCCGAAGAGAGATGGTAGTTGCTGAGGCCACGAGCACCGCTGTTGTTCAACTCGTTGATGACCGTTAAAGCATCAAAGGCAGTGATCTTCGTGTCGTTATTCACGTCGAGCGTCGACCGTGTGTTGATAAACTCCGGAGCGCCCGGGGCCTTGATGGTGACTGGCACCGATTCGACGAGGAAGACCTCGGTATCCAATGCCAAGATTGGTTCAGGCGCGCCAATGGCAGGGGCAAGCAGGACGTCAGAGCGACCATCGACATCTTCGGCCGGATCAGGGCGGAAGACCAAATTCGTGGTGGGAGCAATCGCATCAAAGCCGACTCTCACAATCAGAACTTCACCCTTGCCAAGTGGTTGACCGTTGGGCAAGGGAGCATCAAACGCATTGTGCGCTGCTCCAAGTTCGTTGACGATCCCTTCCGGAGAATTGACGATCGCATTCTTGTCGAAGTTGTAGAGCGGGTTGAAGGTGATATCGAGATCGCTCGTACCTGGTATCACACCCACGGCGGCAAAGTTGCTGTTGTATAGCAAGTCGAGAAACGCAGCTTCCACACCACGATCAAGATTACTGCCACCTGGACGGAGATCTTCGCTGTAGGCTTCGACATAGAATCGATCACCTTCATCAATCCGGGCAGTCGGATTTACGCCTACTTCGCGGCCGAGCGAATCGAACACACGGAGCGAAATCTTGGCTTTGTAGGATGTTGCAGGCGGCAACACAGGATTGTTGGCCACTTGGACCGTTACCGTGGCCGTCGAATCGACCGTGCTCACATCGGTATCGGTGACCGTGTATTGGAACTGAACAGTACCCACAAAGCCGGCAGCCGGCGTGTACAGCAGTTGCCCCGGATTGGCAACATCTGGCGTTACCGTACCGCTAGCGGGTTGCGTGAACACCGACAAGGTGATCGGAGCGCTGGGAGCATTCACGTCGTTGGCCAGCACGGGAATTGAGATGGCCGTATCCACAAACGTGGTACGGGTGTCATCGACGGCAATCGGATCCTTGGCCGTTACCAGCACGCGGACCGTAGCTGGTGCCGATACATAGGGCAGGTTCGTCGTGGGGTCGTTGACTCCATTCGTCACCTGATACGTGAACGACTCGACGCCCGTGAACGGATTCGCGCCACCGCGAGGTGTGTAGATCAGCGTTTGTGTCAGCGTGTCCAGCGTGATCGAGCTGCCGTTGGCAGTGGTGCTAGGAAAGCTGCCGGGAATGATCGTCAAGGTGCCTTCGAACGGGATCGGGTCGTTTCGCAGCACGTCCAAGACATTGTTCGTGCTTTCTTGCTTGATTAGATCATCGAAGTAGCTCACTGGCGGTGGGAACAACTGATCCGGGAATTCGTCGTCGAAGGCCACCGGAGCGGCCGTGAGGATGCTCACCAGATAATCTTCGACTTCACCGGCACGCGCCGGGCCATTCGGGCCGAGATCGCGTTCGTAACCGTAACGGAAACGAGCATACGTGTTGGCGGCCAAAGCGCCGGCGGGAATGGTAAAGGTCAGATTGCTATTGAGACCATCGGCGGGGACAAAGTTTTTGAAGATCTGCTCACCAGCGTCGGTGAAATCGCCGTCGAGGTTGAAGTCGATCCAACCTTGCAGCAAGCCACTCGAGTAGCCGCTGTTGGTAACACGGATGTTCACGATGCCGTCTTGGCCGGGAACAACCTTCACAAACTGTACGCCGTCTTCGTCGTCTCCGGTTGCCTGATCGGGCGTCAGATCGTCACCTACTGCACCAACAGTAGGAATGCCGTCTACTTCGAAGTCTTGCTTCGTTCCCAGCATGAAGCCAGGGAGAATGCCGTGAGAGGGACCGTTATTGGCCTTAAGGGTGTTGTAGGTGGGAACGCCGAGGGCTCCACCTTCTGGCAAGTCGCCATAGTCGAAAGCGACTCGGTTGCCGAACAGCAACGGTGGATCGTTGGATGTATTGCTAACAACCGTCACTGACAGAACTGGATCTGGCAGGAGATTGGCACCCAGCGTGGCGGGGAGTGTTGGAATATAGCCAGGAGTGACTAACTCGCGGACAAAGTAATCACCAGGCTGAATGTTTGGGATGGTAAAGTTGCCATCTACTCCCGAGCGTGTGCTTGGCTCACCCACGCTGATGAAGCCATCGTTGTTCAGGTCAACGTAGACTAGGATCCCGGCCAACCCTGGCTCGTTGGTATCTTGATCGCCATCGCCATTCAGATCGTTGAACTTGTGACCGACGATGCTTCCCGGCTGTTGACGATTGCCAAAGTTCAAGTTGTCAAAGTCAATCGCACGAGTGGAAAGATTCAGGACGATTGCGCCGCCGTTGGTGGTCGGCGTGGTTTGATTGAAGCCTGGCTGCAAAACCTGCCGCAGCCGATAAGTGCCGGGAGTGACATAGGTATCCAGCGAGTACGTTCCCGTCGCGCTACTTACCGTGGAAGGTTCGTTGGGATCGAGCACTCCATCGTTGTCGACATCCAGATAAACGGTCCAGCCAGCGAGGCCCGTTTCGCCAATAAAGTCGTAGACCTTGTTGTTGTTAGCATCCTGGAAGACGTTGCCAGTCAGCGTGTTCTTGGGAATTGCATCGAGGGCGCCGCGAGCGTTCAAGCGGCCTTCGGTGACCGAGAGGAACCGGAAAGAACTACGCTTGTCGACACCGGCCATGATGTACTGCTTCACTTCGACGGGCGTTAAGCCAGGCGCAAGTGAATTGACGAGCGCAGCAACGCCCGAGACGTGTGCGGCTGCGTAGGATGTGCCGGAAAACACGTCCACATTCAAAGTGATCGTAACGCTGTTAATCGTGACGGTGTACGGATCTGTTTGCGTAAAGATCTCATAGCCAGGGGCGTGCAGGTCGACAGTTGCTCGACCAAAGCCAGAAGCCAGGGTTCCACCAGTAAGGATTGGGAAATCGTAGTCGTCCGAAGCGGAGACGGAGAGGATTCCATCGATGCTGTAGCCGCTAGGATAGTCGCGGACGACGTCGTGATTGACACCGGCGTTGTCCACTGAAGTGACGAGCAGCACGCCGGCATTCGTCATTTTCTGAATAGCATCGAACTCTGCGAAACTGTATGACGAAGATCCGTAGCTGGCATTGGCCGCCACGATATTGACACCATAAACCGACTTCATGCGGTGGACGTACTTGTAGCCACCAATCGCGCCAGTGACGGTGATAGTCGTACCACCGTCATTCGAGATCTTGACCGGCATCACCTTGGAGTTCCAAGCTACGCCCGTCGTGCCGTCATTGTTGTTACCACCGGCGGCGATAATGCTCGCCATTTGCGTGCCGTGGCCGTTCGGGTCACCTTCTGCCGGATCGCCGTCACCGTCAGCGGGGTCAGCGCCAAAGATATCGTCAACGTAGCCGTTGCCGTCGTTGTCGATTAGATCCGGAATTTCGCGAGGGTTCTGCCAGAAGTTGACGTTTAAGTCGTCATTAAGAATGTGTACACCGGTGTCGAGAATCGCAACCACGACATCTGGACTGCCGGTGGTCAGATCCCAGGCTTCTGGCGCATCGATATCAGCATCATCCAGGCCAAAGGGATCGGTCGCGGGCGGTGTGGGTGGTGTGGGAAAGCCGATGCCGAAGTGGAACTGTCCTGTATTGTTAAGCGCCCATTGCTCGGGAAATCCCGGGTCGTTGGGAATCGCTCGAGTATGCATCACAAAGTTCGGTTCAGCGTACAAAGTGTTGCTGAGGCGCAAAAAGCGATGGCCCAAGTCAATCTCATCGCTCTCGGCTGGTAGCTCGAGAAACGCCATCTGCAATTCATCGTCCCAGTCTGTGATCGTAGTCCCGGGAGCTTCGATGGCGATGGTCGCTTCGGCTTCCTGGCGGCTGACCGTCGGCGCAAAGCGCACGATGAGACTATCAGACTTGAATTCGGCAGTCGACCAAGCTTGCACTCGGGGGTCAAATTCACTGACCTTTCCGGGAATGTCACCGCCCGGATTCTTATCATCGAAAATGGGTGTCGTGGGGGCAACGGTCATCAGTTCCCGAGGCTCAAGTTGCTCAAGAAACGACCGACGAAAGTGCTTGCGAGAGCGTTCTTTACGAACGACCGAGGCAGCGGCACGTGGCAGGTTTGCACGCATAGATTTTTGACGTTGCGCCGAGAAGCTCACGACAGTGACCCTTGGGGTGAGGTCGGTAGATGCCGAAAATGGGTTGGCCGAAATGCCGAATTTCGAAAAGTCCAGCGAATTCCGCGGTAGCAGGCCAGTCTAATTGCCACTTTGGGGCGTTGCCACTGTTCCGCTCAAACTTTAGCGGCTATCTGGCAATTTCCGTCCCTAGGGGTGCGGAGAGTCCGCACCTCCGCACGAAGTTGACGCCTGCCGACAAAGAAAAGTTCCTTTGGTACCGATTATGCTGCTTCGGCACCCCGCCAAATGACTGCAACGGCCGCTTGGCTTACCACACGGGTTCGTCATTGGGGCGATACTTCGACCAATCGATTTTCAGTTTCCTCATCCGTGCTCGCAGGGTATGCGGATTAATACCCAGCAACGCCGCCGTCCCCCGCTTGCCCTCAATTCGCCCCCCTGTAGCCTGCAACGCCCGCTCGATGTGTTGCTTCATGGCATCGTCCAACGACGAGATAGCAGGCTTTGAAGAGGGGCGTAGATCGTCGGTGGTCACTTCGTACAGCGTTGGCGGAACATACTCCTGCGTGGTTGGTGGAGTAATGATGGGATCGAGGAAACCCAACGCCTTTGCCACTTCCAGCGAACGACCATCGCCCAAAATGGCGGCCCGATCAATCACAGCTCCCAATTCTCGGATATTTCCCGGCCAGGCATAGTTGCACAGTGTCTGCAAATCCGCCTCGGAGGGCTCGACCGGCGTCAGACCAAAGCGAGTTGCTGCCCGGACGGCAAAGTGCCTGGCCAGAGCCGGAATGTCTTCTTTCCGCTGATTGAGTCGAGGTAGCACGATCGGAAACACATTGATGCGGTACCATAAGTCTTCGCGAAAAGTCCCCGCTTTCACCATCGAGGCCAGATCGCGATGCGTGGCAGTCACCAACCGCACATCGACCCGCAAGGGCTGTTGCCCACCCACGCGCTCGATAAAACCGTCCTGCAAAACTCGCAGCAAGCGAACCTGTGCGGGGAGTGGAAGCTCCCCCATTTCGTCGAGAAATAGCGTTCCGCCGTCCGCACGTTCGAACCAGCCCTTGCGCGAGTCGGCTGCTCCAGTGAAGCTTCCCTTTTCGTGACCGAACAACTGCGAGTCAATCAGCTCCGAAGGAATCGCCCCACAGTTCACGCGAATGAACGGCCCTTGAGAACGCGGCGAACGCGTGTGAATTGCTCGCGAAACCACTTCTTTGCCCGTACCCGTTTCGCCCAGAATCAGGACCGGCACGTCGGACTGCGAAACCAGTTGCACCCGTTCCATGATGGGACGAAGGCCAGCGTCGGCACCCACGATCGTCTCACTCATTTCGTTGCGACCGAGTCGCGAAAGAAGCGAACGACGGTCAGCCTCCGCTGCTTCGCGATGCGCGTTGAGCTCATGCAACCGGCGATCATTTTCGAGTGCTGCCGAAAAAGGTTCGAGGAGTTGCCTCACAAGCAGCAGGTGATTCTCCTGAAACACCCGTTGGTGGTTCGCCACCAACAATAAGACGCCGGCGGGACCTTCTGGATTGATGAGTGGCCCGACGAGCACCTCACCCTCGATCTCCTCGGGAACTACCGCGGCAAGGTCACCCGCGCGCTTGAGTCGTTGGCCGTGCAATACCTCGCCGCTCTTGGCCCAGGCGAGAACCCGATTGAACTTTGCCGGTGTGCAGGGCGTTTTCAGCGTGGCGTGCAAGTATTGCTCGACAGGCTGGCCTTCGGCGACCGTGTCGACACTGGAATGCTGTAGGTCGAAGCGGCGAACGATCAGCGCAGATAGCGGCAAGTGCTCCGCTAGCATCTTGGCAATGGTGGTGGCCGATTCGTTGATTTCGATATGCCGGCAGGCTTCCCGCCAGATATCCAGCAGCAGTTGTCCATAGCGTTCCATCGTTACTTCTCGATTCTATCCCAGCACAGGTCATTGCTATCCGCGATATTTGCTGGATCAGTTCCATCATATATCACGGACCATCATTGGATTTTCAGGAAATGGAGCGCGCAAGCTGAGTTTACCGCCCGCGTCGCCCGCTTGTTCTCGGCGGCACAACCCTTGCGATAGGTTGGTAAATCGAGTGAACGGTATCACTCGCCAGCCCTTGCCCTTCATCGCACTCTGCTCTCCGCAGGCTTCCTTCCATGAACAAGTCTCTTCGCACTATTGCCATCCTTGTGCCGGTCGCCGTGATTTTTGCTGGGCTGCTTGCCGGATGCACTCCCTCGGGTACCACCTCAGGCGGTGCTGCCGGAACTGGCCCCGTGAAACTTCTGAACGTCTCCTACGACCCGACGCGAGAGTTCTACGTCGAGTTCAACAAGTCGTTTACGGAGCACTGGAAGAAGGAAAAGGGGCAGGACATCACCATCGACCAATCGCATGGCGGATCGGGCAAGCAGGCCCGGGCGGTGATCGACGGCCTGGAAGCCGACGTAGTAACGCTTGCCCTCGGTTACGACGTTAGCGCGATTGGCCGCGGGGCCAAGCTCATTGACGAAGACTGGCAATCGCAGTTGCCGCACAACAGCTCGCCCTATACCTCCACCATCGTGTTCCTGGTTCGCAAGGGAAACCCCAAGGGAATCCAGGATTGGGGCGACCTGACCAAAGACGGCATCGAAATCATCACTCCCAACCCCAAGACCAGCGGCGGTGCTCGCTGGAACTATCTCGCCGCCTGGGGTTACGTCCTCAAGCGAGAACTGGGCGATCTCAAGAAGTTGAAAGACCCAGCTGCCGCTGCGGAAGTAAAGGCTGCCGAAGGCAAGGCTCAGGAGTTCGTCACACAACTCTTCAAGCGAGTGACGGTGCTCGACTCCGGTGCTCGTGGCTCGACAAACACCTTCACTCAGCGTGGCTTGGGCGATGTGCTGCTGGCTTGGGAAAACGAAGCCTACCTCGCCGTAAAAGATCTAGGCCCCGACGACTACGAAGTCGTGGTGCCGAGCATCAGCATTCTCGCGGAACCACCAGTCACGGTCGTTAAGAAAGTGACCGAGCGTCGCGGTACCGCCGAAATCGCCAAGGCCTATCTCGAGCACCTCTACACGCCCGCCGGTCAAGAACTGGCTGCCAAACACTACTATCGCCCGGCGATTCCCGATTCGGTGGCACCAGAACTGCTAAAGCCCTTTGTGCAAGTGGAACTCTTCACAATCGATGATGTGTTTGGCGGATGGGACAAAGCCCAAGCCCAGCATTTCGATGACAACGGCGTGTTCGACAAGATCTATCAACCGGGCAACTAAACCAGAGCCCATTCGCACGGACTGCGCGAGGAATTGAAATGTCACTGGCTCCTAGTTTGCCCGCGGGAGAGCGCACCAGCGTATCTCGCGGCCCGTGGTTCACTAGATTCAAGTTCAACCGAATCCGATTCAAGCAACACAGTGTGCTGCCGGGCTTTGGCCTGACCATGGGCTTCACGCTGTTGTACCTCGGTTTGATCGTCCTGCTGCCGCTGTCGGCGATGTTCCTGCGAACCGCCGGCCTCACCCCAGCCAAGTTCTGGGAAATTATTACTTCGCCGCGCGTCATCGCTTCCTACAAGATCACGTTTGGTGCGTCGCTGGCCGCAGCACTCGTGAACGCCGTGTTCGGCTTCATCGTGGCTTGGTCGCTCGTTCGCTATCGCTTTCCGGGGCGAAAGATCCTTGATGCCTTGATCGATCTCCCCTTCGCCTTGCCCACAGCCGTCTCGGGTATCGCCCTCTGCGCCATCTATGCCAAGACGGGCTGGATCGGTCAGTTTCTCGATCCAATTGGTATCAAGGCCGCGTTCTCGCCCTTGGGCATTACCATCGCGCTGACGTTCATCGGCTTGCCGTTTGTGGTTCGCACCTTGCAGCCTGCCATCGAAGAACTCGACGGCGAAACCGAAGAAGCGGCCGCGAGTCTTGGGGCCAGCCGCTGGCAGACCTTCCGCCGCGTGATCGTCCCTTCGCTGTTGCCGCCGCTCCTCACGGGCTTTGCGATGGCATTCGCCCGCGCTTTGGGTGAATACGGCTCGGTGGTTTTCATCGCTGGCAATCAGCCCATGAAGACCGAGATCACTTCCCTGCTGATCATTACCAAGCTCGAACAGTACGACTACGCCGGGGCCACCGCCCTGGCAGTTGTGATGCTCCTGGCGTCGTTTTTGTTGCTACTCGCAGTCAACGTACTGCAGTGGTGGGCTGGCCGCGGGTATCACAAATAAGGGTTAAGGCCATGGCACATTCAACTGCGGCAACCTCGGGCAGCAAAAGCCGCCGCGCGGCCAACGATCCGCTCTGGTTGCAAGTTCTCCTTATCAGTCTGTCGCTCGGCTTTGTCGGCGTGATGCTGGTGCTCCCCATCTCGATTGTCTTCATCGAAGCGTTTCGCGATGGCATCGGCGCTTACCTGAAAAGCTTCAACGACTCCGCTGCTTGGGAAGCGATCAAGCTCACCGTGATCGCCTCGGCGATTGCCGTTCCGCTGAATCTGGTGTTTGGCCTCGCCGCCGCCTGGGCCATTGCCAAGTTCGATTTCAAAGGCAAGAGCCTGCTGATCACGCTCATCGATCTACCGTTCGCGGTCTCGCCGGTGATCTCCGGTTTGATCTTTGTCCTCCTCTTCGGTCTGCAAGGTTGGCTCGGTCCTTGGCTAGCCGAGCACAACATTCGCATCATTTTTGCTGTACCGGGAATCGTCCTCGCGACGATCTTCGTGACGTTCCCATTCATTGCCCGTGAACTGATTCCGCTGATGCAGCAGCAAGGTTCTGACGAAGAGCAAGCCGCCATCTCGCTGGGTGCGAGTGGCTGGCAAACCTTCTGGCGAGTCACACTGCCGAACATCAAGTGGGGTCTGCTATACGGCGTGATCTTGTGCAATGCCCGCGCGATGGGCGAGTTCGGTGCGGTCTCGGTGGTGTCGGGTCATATCCGGGGCAAGACCAACACGATCCCGCTGCATGTCGAGATTCTTTACAACGAATACAACGTCGTCGCCGCGTTTGCGATGGCGTCTCTGCTGGCCCTGCTTGGCCTGGTCACGCTCGCGGCCAAAACCTACCTCGAGTGGAAGGTGCAGCAGGATCTTCAATCATCCCTTGAGCCGTCGTCGGCAGAGGCCTAACCATGAGTATCGATGTACGCAACGTCACCAAGACCTTCGGCAGCTATACCGCGCTCCGCGATGTGAACTTGCACGTCAAGGATGGCGAACTTGTCGCCCTGCTGGGTCCCTCGGGATCCGGCAAAACCACCTTGCTGCGCATCATCGCCGGACTGGAAATCCCCGACGACAATCCAGACAGCTCGATCTTGTTCCACGGCGAAGACGTGGCTCGCCGCCAGGTCGGCGAGCGGCAAGTGGGCTTTGTGTTTCAACACTACGCGCTCTTCAAGCACATGAGCGTGTTCGAAAACATCGCCTTCGGCCTGCGAGTTCGTCCGCGTCACTTGCGCCCGAGCAACGACGTCATTGCCGACAAGGTAAACCGCCTCCTCAAACTCATTCAGCTCGAGAATCTCGGCAAACGCTTCCCCGCGCAGCTATCCGGCGGTCAGCGTCAACGCGTGGCTCTCGCTCGCGCTCTGGCGATTGAGCCTCGCGTGCTGCTACTCGACGAGCCTTTCGGCGCGCTCGATGCCAAGGTTCGCCAAGGGCTGCGCAATTGGCTCCGCCGCTTACACGACGAACTGCACGTCACCAGCATTCTCGTCACGCACGACCAGGAAGAAGCCCTGGAAGTGGCCGATCGTGTCGTGGTCATGAACAATGCCCGCATCGAGCAAGTCGGTACGCCGAGCGAGGTCTTCCACAATCCGGCTTCCGAATTTGTGATGGACTTTCTCGGCAACGTAAACGTGTTTCACGGCCGGATCGAGAACGGCTTTGCCGAACTGGGGCACTTCTCGGTCAACGTGCCTCATTTGCCCAAGAGCGCGGCTCACGACGCCAACGTCTACATTCGTCCTCACGAACTACAGATCGAACTGCATGCCAACGGCACGCCCGCTTTGCCGGCGACCGTCGCGCGCATCAACCCTGCCGGCTCGTATGCCAAGGTCGTGCTCGCTGCCAGCGATGGCCGTGAGTTGCAGGTCGACCTGCCGTTCGAGCGCTTTACAGAATTGAATTTGCACCCGGGCGACCATGTGTTTGTCTCGCCCAAGAAGGTGCGCGTGTTCGTTCCCGAGTATGTCATCTAGTTCTGCCTGGAGAATTCCGTCATGGCTACCGGTGAAACCCAACAGCAGGCGAGCATCGTCAATCAGCACGATGCTCACCCCCGCGAAGCTTCCGCCCGCGATGAGCGCGAGCAGGACCTGCAACACATTCGCGAGGCCCTCCGCGGCCTCCGCTATGGCACTGTGAACATCATCATTCAAGATGGCGTGGTCGTGCAGATCGACCGGACCGAGAAGCGGCG